>JAUIIX010000053.1 GCA_030431515.1 bacterium | reverse complement strand
CAATGTACATGGTAATGCGATTTTTCGAATGTTACGTACGACTAACAAGCAACATAGATAAACAATTTAAAAACATCGAAAACTACGCACCAAACGCAATAGACAAAAGCGATTTCAACTTATTAAACACAGATAAATACAAGGCACAATTAGAAGAACTCGAAAGACAGCTCGCCGCCATCGAGCAACTCGACATCGAGGATCAAATCAAAGAAATAGACAAAATCGAAATAAAATAACATTTCATTGAGTGCAATTCTCTCAAAATTCCCCTCGGTCATTGAGCGTAGTCGAAATGTAAAAAAATAGAGTAATAATCAATATACAAGCCACATAAAGTGGCTTTCTCAGGATAAACCCAAAACAAAAAAAGACAAAAAACAATACAAAAAATGCAAAATCAGAGCAACAAAAACAACCAAAAAGACAAATGAAAAACATAAAAATAAAATATACGACATAAACTAACAATAACTAAATAATCAAAACTATGAAAAGCAAACAAAAAATCACTAAATATTTTTAGACCTAATTTTTTCTCCCTTGTAAAACATTGTAACAAAACCAATTACAAGAAAAGTGCAAAAACCAAAAAATAAAAAAATTAGTAATTTTAACAAAACACAAAATTAAGTTCACGATTGTATTCTTAATTCTGAAAATGTTATCTGAATGACAAGATCCAAGATTCTGAAACAAGTTCAGAATGATGATATTCCTACTATGCCCAATGCTTATTTATGTAACTGTAGTGAACGCAAATTTGCGTTCACTACTTTGATGGTTTTGTTTAGATGTCTCTACATTTTTGTTGGTTTTTTAACGCTATGTATTACGGAGGGTTTCTCGACTAAGCTCGAAATGATAAAGCAGAATTAATAAAATAATAATTTATTTAAATTTTCAAAATATATTTTTTGTATTTTCGTTGAAACACTTATGGAAGTTACAACTAAATATACAAAAGACGAATTAGTTAATTTATTATCTACTTTTGATAAACAAACGGTACTTAATTTATTTGATAAAATGATTAATAAATGTGACCATTGTTGTTTCACAGAAGAAGAAGAAATGCTTATCAAAGAAGCAAAATTAGACTATAAAAATGGTTTTTTTATAGAAGACCCAAATTGAAAGATTAAATAATGATTACTAATTTTATTGCTACTTATAAAACTATTGTAAATGCACCTATCGAAAAAGTGTGGGATGCTCTTACTTTATCTGAAATTGTAAAACAATACTTTTTTGGAACTAATCAACAAACTACTTGGGAAATAGGTAGTCCTATTAGTTGGGAAGGTGAGTATGACGGAAAATCTTTTCTGGATAAAGGTGTTGTTTTAGAATTTAATCCTAAAAAAAATCTAAAATATTCTTATTTTAGTAATTGGTCTGGTTTGCCAGATTTACCAGAAAACTATATTCTTGTAGAATATCAATTTAAAAGCATTGGTAATAAGACAGAATTAACTATTCATCAAGCCAATTACAACGCAGAAAAACAAAAGGAATCTGTTGAGAATTGGGAATATTTAATTAATGATCTAAAAAAAGTTGTTGAATAATTATCCGATTATCTCTTTAATATCTTCTGACCAAGATTTATTTACAAACTCTGTGATTCTTCCAACTTCCTTATTGTTCTCGTCTAAAACTACTAAAGTTGGAACTCTTCTAATTTTAAATTTTTCAATATCTTCTTTAGGTTCAGTTTTAAAAGCGTTTACATCATAGAAGTTAATATTGCTTTTGTCTAATTCTAATTCTTTGAAAGTTGACATGATTTGAGGAAGTGCCATAATGCACATCGGGCACCAATTTCCAGAAAATAAATGATAAGTATAATTCATATTATCCTTTTTGAGTTAAAATAACACCTGAGATAATTAATACTCCTCCAATTGCAAAGCCAATAGATGGCACATGGCTAAGGAATATTGTTGCGAGTATAGTCGTAAATACTGGCTGAATATTGTTAAAAACGGCAACTTTTCCTGCTTCTAATTTAGAAAGAGCATAATACCAAATTGCATAGCCAACACCAGCAGTCATCACCCCCAAATATAAAATTTGCATCCAATTGACTGTACTAATACTATCTAAAACTATTTCCGTATCTAAAAAATAGAATATTGGTAAATAAAGCAAGGTTCCTGTAAACATTGAAATACCTGTTGAAAATACTCCACCATATTTCTGAGATTGTTTTCTGCCAACAATAGTATATAAAGCCCAAGAAAATGAAGCACATAATCCAAGACAGTCACCTATAAAACTCTGAGAAGAAAAATCAAAACCTTTTTCACTTAGAATGATAATTGTTCCACCAATCGCAACAGAAACACCGATAGTTTTTAGTTTACTTAATCTTTCTTTTAGAAATATTCGTGCGATAATTAAGACAAAAGCGGGGGTAAGCGCATACTCAAGTGCGACATTAGGCGCAGATGTACGCTCTAAAGCATTGAGAAATAAAAATTGATTAAGTGGAATATTTAGCAATCCCATTAATAAAAATATCCACCAATCTTTTTTTTCAATTTTTTTAGTGAAGGACTTAAAAATAGCAAAAAATATCAAGTAAGCACTTGATACTATTAGAGCCCTAAAAAATAAAACAACTGAAGGAGTAACTGATAAAGTCAAAGACTTACCAATGATATGTGTACCACTTGCAATAAGTTGTTGAATAAGTAATAAAAAGTACATAATTTTAATTTTAATATTTTCAAAATTAACTAATATTATATCAAATAAATCAATTTAATTTTATGTAAGGAGAAAAGTCTGAATCCTAGTGGCATTGAAAAAGGGAGATGATTATAATTATGAATTGTTAGAAAAGTTTTATTTATAAGCAATACTTGTAGTATAAGTTTATTTAGATATTATTCATTTTATTAAATAAATTAATTTATGAATCAAATTTTGTTTACTTCGCAAAATTTAATTTTAAGTAAAAATTTCTTAAATTGTATTTTTATTTTAACAAAAATAAATTCTTATGAAACTAATCTTATTAATTTTTATTTGCAATGTTATTTACGCACAAGATTTTGGTAGATTAACTGGTAGTTTTGAATCTAATTCTTCTTATAATTTTGTAGATACATTAATTCAAACTCCTGAAACTGTAAAACGTATAGAATCAGAAAAATTCCTTTCAAACTCATATTTACAAATGATTTATAATTATGGAGATGTAGAATTTGGAATGAGATACGAAGCGTACCAAACTCCTCTTTTAGGATATGACGAACGTTTTACTGGAGAAGGTATTCCTTATGTTTATGGTCGCTATCGTTCTGATATGTTTGATATTACTGCAGGTAGTTTTTACGAACAGTTTGGATCTGGGTTGATTCTAAGAACTTACGAAGAACGTGCTTTAGGAATTGATAATAATTTGAGTGGTGTTAGAGTTAAATTTAATCCTCATGAAGCGATTAATATTACTGGTTTGTTTGGTAAATCAAGAAATTTCTGGGCAAAATCAGATGCTGTAGTTCGTGGTGTTGATCTGAATATTGATGTGAACACACTTAACGAAGACTTTTTTGGATACGACAATTTTATTTCAATTGGCGGGTCTATAGTTAGTAGATACCAAAAAGATAATTCATTGAAATTAGTTTTACCTGAGAATGTATTTTCTTATGCTTTACGTGGTAGCGTTATTGGCTCTAATTACTCATTTGATGCAGAATATGCTTATAAGTATAATGACCCAACATTATTAAATTCATTCTCGTATAATGATGGACAAGCCTTATTAGTTAACGCTTCTTATTATGATGGTGGGTTTAGTATTTTAGTTAATGCTCATAAATTAGATAATATGGATTCAAGAATTGATAGAAGTGCAGTTTCTAATCAATTAACTATGAATTTTGTTCCTGCTCAAGTTAAAATGCAAACTTATGGTTTGGCGACTATTTACCCATTTGCTACTCAATTAATGGGCGAAGGTGGATTGCAAACTGAGATAGGATATAACTTCAAGCCAGGTTCTCTATTAGGAGGAGAGAAAGGACTTATAGTGAATTTTAATACATCTGTTGTTTATCAAACTGATTCAACTAAAATAGATGATTATACTTATGACTATAATTTCTTTGGGGTAAGTGATAGAATGTATTTTCACGATGCTAATTTAGAAATTACTAAGAAATTAACAGATAAATTAAAAGCAAGTGTTACAGCATATAATGCAATTTATGATAGAGATCAAATTGAAGGTGGAAATAAATCTGGTATGGTTTATTCATCAGCTATTATTTTGAATTTAAGATATAATATCGATGATAAACACTCGATTAGAGGTGAGTTTCAACATCTTTGGGTAGAACAAGATTCTGTTCCAAGTCATAGCGATGTTTATAATGGTGCTTGGATGCAGGCATTAGTAGAATATACTATTGCACCTAAGTATTTTATCACTGTATTAGATCAATGGAATTATGGTAATAAATACGAAGATAAACAAACTCATTACCCAACAGTTAATTTTGCATTTATTCATGAAGCAACAAGATTCTCAATTGGTTATGGAAGATTAAGAGCTGGATTACTTTGTGTAGGTGGTATTTGTCGTCCTGTGCCTGCGTCTAATGGTCTTAATGCTAGTATAACTTCAAGTTTTTAAAGGTGTAAATATGAAAATAATAAAATTATTATTAATACTTTCTATGTTAAGTTTTATCAATTCATGTGATATAATTGATGAACCTTATGAACAAGATGGTGGCATTGTTGTTGAACCAAATGAACATGAAAGAAGAGCATTACTTATTGAATTTACTGGTATCAAATGTCCGAATTGTCCGGATGCTTCAAAAGAAGCTCATAGGATTATTGACAAATATGAAGGTAAAGTTATTGGACTTAATATTCATGCAAGCACTTTAGCTAAGCCATCAAGTCCAGATCAACCAAATTTTAGAAACTCAACAAGTGATGAAATCTATGCAAATACAAATAGACCTTCACTACCTGGTGGTCTAATATCTCAATTTTTAGTTCCAGATGCTGTAACAAATTCTACAATTACATGGGAAACTCAAGTTGCTGAAGTTATTTCAAAATCAGCAGATTTAGAGATTAAAATAACACAAAGCGATAAATTTAATTTTGAAGTTGAGTTTTTCAATGAGTTAAATTCCAATTTAAGAATTGCAGCTTACTTTACTGAATTTGATTATATCGGTTATCAAATTGATGGTACGAACATAATATTAGATTACGAGCATAATTATATTTTAAGAACTTCTATTTTAGGTGATTTAGGTCAAGACTTAGATTTGACTAAAATTGAAGATAATAAACTAAATGTTGAAGCTGAAATACCAGCAATTGATGCAAAATGGACTGCTAAAAATTTAAGAGTTGTTTGCTTTGTATATGATGTTGAAAGTGGAGATGTTCTTCAAGTAAGTGAAGTAAAATTTGAAGAATAATGTTCGAAAAATACGAAAAATTTGGTGCAGAAAAATTAAATATTAGAAGCTTTGAACTCAATGCTTTATCTATATTTTTAATTTGTTTAATATTAGCATCTGTTTACAAGTATTTTAGTGATAGAAGTTTGTCTTTCGAAAAGAAAAAAGCATTGTTTGCTGCTATTGATAGTATTTCAAAAACCAATAGTAGTTCTGATATTTTAGATGAAATTGAATTAGCAAATAATAGAATTAAATTAGAAGATTCTAAAAACAATAAATTCATAATTGATATTAATACTGCGTCTCATTTGGAGTTAATGAAATTACCAAGCATTGGTGAAAAAACAGCAAAATTAATTATTGATTTCAGAAATAAAAATGGTCATCTAAAAAATGAAGATTTATTAGATGTGAAAGGAATAGGAAATAAAACTTATGAGAAAATATTACCATTTTTAAAACAAGACGATGAAAAAGATTCTATTTCTAAAGGTAATCTAAAAGAAAGAAAAGAAAACTCAACAAATACAATAAAAGACTCATTAAATCGATTAGACAATACTGTAAAAGATAGTAAAGAAAAGAAGAAAATTGACTTAAATTCGGCAAATCATAATGAAATAATACAATTAGATGGTGTTGGAGAAGTTATTGCTAAAAGAATTATTGAATATAGAGCAAATCAAAAATTTGAGAAAATTGAAGATTTAATGAAAATTCAAGGAATAAGTAAGAAAAAATTTGATAAAGTCAAAAATTTTATAGAAATTCGATAGTTTTATTTAAACATTTTAAAAAAAATTGTGGTAAGGAAAATGAGAAAAACAGATTTCTACGATATTCATATAGAACATCAAGCTAAGATGGTTGATTATGCAGGATATACCATGCCTATTCAGTATAAAAATGGTATAATACATGAGCATAAAGTAGTAAGAGAAAAAGTTGGGATATTTGATGTTTCTCACATGGGTGAGTTCAAAATTGTAGGGCCACAAGCTTTAGATTTGATTCAGAAAATTACAATTAATGACGCTGCTAAATTACAAAAATGGGACGCACAGTATTCCGCAATGTGCTACCATGATGGTGGTATAGTTGATGATTTGCTAATCTATCACATGGGTAATGATGGTTATTTATTAGTGGTAAATGGTGCAAACGTTGAAAAAGACTATGCTTGGGTAATGGAAAATGCTGAAGGTATGGATGTAGAAGTAATGAATCAAACAGATGAAATTCACTTGCTTGCAGTTCAAGGTCCAAAATCATTAGAAACTTTACAAGGTCTAACAACAATAGATATTTCTGTGATACCTTTTTATAAATTTAGAGAAGGTATGATGTTAGACGAGTATATGTTAGTTTCAAGAACTGGATATACTGGTGAATTAGGCTTTGAATTATATTTTCGAAATAATAAAGAAACTGCAGAAAGAATTTTTAATTCTATTCTGAAAGCTGGTGCTAAATATGGTATTGAGCCAATCGGACTTGGAGCAAGAGATACTTTAAGATTAGAAAAAGGTTTCCCCTTATATGGTAACGACATAGACCACACTACAAACCCAATTGAAGCTGGATTAAGTTGGATAACCAAGGCAAGTAAAGGCGAATTTAATGGTAAAGAAGCTATATTAAAAATAATGGACGAAAAACCAAAACGTAGATTAGTTGGTTTTGTAGTAGATACTGAAAAATTTATTGCTAGAAATGGATATAAAGTATTTGCAGATGGAAAGGAAATAGGGCATGTAACAAGTGGAAATCAATCTCCTTCATTAGGTGTTCCAATTGGAATGGCTTATGTAGAGACTGAATATAAAAACCCAGGAACACAAATCGAAATTGAAAGAAAAGGAAAATTCTTCCCAGCAACAATCAAGAAAATGCCATTATTATAATAAAACAAGATTTACTATAATTTTAAATAATAACCCCAAAACTAAATAGATTTTGGGGTTTTGTTTTGCTATAATATTTCACCCATAACGAAGCGATAAATCCATATTCTCTTAAAATTCCCCTCGGTCATTGAGCGTAGTCGAAATGTAAAAAAGGTGTGTCGCTGATGTAAAATCTCTTTAATAGATGGTGAATTTGCTTGTTTTAATTTGGTATTAGCATATATTTGAACCAGTTGTCGAAGTTGAAGGTTTCTTTTGTGAATTCTTCAATTTTCTCGTATGGATATTCATTTATGGATTTTAGTATGTCTTTGCTGTCTTCTATTTTGTTGTATAGCATTATCTGGCGAGTTAGATTGCTTACTTTGTTTAGACTGCCTTCATTTTCCATTAGGGAGTAGGTTTTTAGGAGTTCTTTAGCGATTTTTAATTCTGTTTTTGCAAATGATTTCTTTGATAATTTGTCAAATTCTTTTTTGATTATATCTAATACTCTTGCTTTTTTCTTGTTGTCAAATGATGTGTATATATATAGTTCTGTGAAATCTGTGTAGTTTGTTATTCCACTGAATATATTATATGTTATGGCTCTGCTTTCTCTTAGTGTTTGATATAATCTTGAGGACATTGCTTCTGATAACATTATATTGAACATTGCAAATGCTGTTCTGATGTCGTTATCACATTTGTTGTTTATGATTGATAACATTAAATGTGTTTGATTTGTGATGTTTGAATCGCTTTCTAATGTTGATGCTGGACTTAGTTTTAATTTACTTTTTTTCTTTTTCTTCGTATTTTTTCGGTATTCTTGTTTATCTAATAATTCGAAAAAATAGTCGATATTTGCTCCTGCATAAGCTATTATTATGTTGTTGGGGTTGTAAGTGTCTTCAAAGAAATAATTTAGATGAGTTATGTTTATATCGTTTACTGTTGCGACACTTCCTGCTATTGGCATTGATACTTGTTGATTTGGAAATTGCATTTGTGCGATTTTATCTGTAATCAAATCTTCGGGGTCTTCTTCGGCTGAAACTATTTCGTCTATTATTATTTTACGTTCTTTGTCTATATCTTTTTGATTAAACTCTGGGTCTAAGACTACTTCATATAGTAAGTTAAATACTTTTTTAAGATTATTTGAGTTTGCTGTTGCAAAGTAAGATGTATATTCTTTTGTAGTGAAAGCATTGGCGATAGCACCATATTTTTCAAATTCTTTTGCTATTTGTTTGCTTTTTAATCTTTTTGTTCGTCTGAAAACTATATGCTCCAGGAAATGTGCTGTTCCGTTTGGTACGTCGATTTCGTCTCTTGAGCCAGATAGAATTGAAATTGAGATAGAGCATGGGAAATGAGCTGGCATTTCTTCGGCAACTACTCTCAGCCCGTTGCTTAGTTCTTTTATTACTATTCTTTCTTCAGATTGTGAGTCTAAAATGATGTTTGATTGAGTTTTTTTATTTTTCAATTTAATAGTTCTATCGAATTTAAAGTTATGTTTCTGTCTAAATGAATTTTGAGAAAACGAATTAGTGAGTTATAAATTTTAATAAAGTCATTTTTTTCTATGTCTTTAGTTATATTTTCATCGTCAAATATTGCTTGAAATACTTTTGCTTCGGATTCAGATAATCTTACTCCACTTACATTATTCAAGTTTCCTTTTTGGAAATCGAAATAGGTGAAGGGTAGATTTATGTCTGCATTGTTGACTAAGGCATATCCTAAATGTGAAATAATTTTGTTTATGAATTTCAAAGTGCTTAAAAATACAATTCCAGAATCAATTATTTTGAAAGTTTCTATTAAGTCAAAATATATTTCTTCGTTTGTTTCACCAATATTTTGAGTTTTGTTTACCAATTCACAACAAATCATGCTGGCTGTGGATAAGTCGATGTCATTTTTTATATTTTTAAATCTGATGTCGGCATCAGCGTTGCTCAGAGTGTGCATTTCACGATTTTGCTTGAAGTAAAATTCTGCTTCAATTGAATTTAGCATTTCTACCATTCCGAGAAATTTGGACTTAGGAGAAAAAGCACCTTTTGCCATGAGGGTGAGTTTTCCAAAATCTTTGGAATAGACATTGAGTATTTTAGAAGATTCAGAGTACTTACGACTACTCAGAACCACACATTTTGACTTGCAAATCATTTTTTTTGAAAAATGTTTAAATTTTTGAAAAATATATTTTGTAATTTAAAAAAAAGTTTTTAATTTTGTGTCTGTTCTTGAAACAATAACAGAAAAAACATTCCTGAGTAGCTCAGTTGGTTAGAGCATCTGACTGTTAATCAGAGGGTCCGGGGTTCAAGTCCCTGCTCAGGAGCAATAAGGCGTAAGTATTTAATACTTACGCCTTTTTTGTTTTTATTGATTTCATTTAATTATAAACTATTGTATCTCACTTTTTTTTCGCCATATTATTTTCTTATTTTTGAATTATTATCAATAACGATTATTATACAAATTGAATAAATTTAGTGAATATCCATATTGTTTCGAAGTTACTACTAATCTGAATAAAACAATTTATGTTTATACTAAAGAAAGTGGATATACTTTTTTGACTTTTGCTTTTGAAGATAAGAACGGTGAAATCCAAACTGGGAGATATGAAAAGAATAGTATTGATGTAAAGATTTTGATTAGTGCATTCTTGCAGGAATTTGGGATTATTGTGGATTCTGTGAAAAATGCTATTTCTAATATTGAGGATGAAGATAATGAATGAAGTTTACCCAGAAAGTATTGAAGATTGGTTTAAGTGGTTAGAATTAAATGATGGTATTGAAAAGGAAGTATGGCTGAGGATTTATAAAAAGGGCTCGAAACATAATACTATTTCTTATGAAGATGCTTTAAATACTGCTTTATGTTTTGGCTGGGTTGATGTGCTTGTTAAAAATAGAGATGAAGAAAGTTATTTCCGAGTGTTTAAAAAGAAGAATGCAAAAGGTACTTGGTCAGATAAAAATAAAGAGAGGGTTGAGAAATTAATTGAATTGGGATTGATGCAGAAATCTGGTTTGGAGATTGTTAAGAAAGCAAAGCAAAATGGCAAGTGGGATGAGGTTAGATTTGCTAACCTCGATGAAAAAGATGAGATAATGTTTATTAATAAACTTCAAGAAAATACTTTGGCTTATGCCTTTTATCTAAATCTATCAAAATCACATCAAGGTCATTATGTAAATTGGATTTCATCGGCTAAGAAGGAAGAAACTAAACTAAGAAGAATTAATAAAGCAATTATTATGTTGCAAGAAAGTAAGAAATTTACTGGGTAATATTATTTTTTTAAATATTTTTAGAATTTTTAAAATATAAATTTTAATCTTACGTTTTTACGTAAGTGAACATTCACAAACAATAAATATATATGACTGAAAGACAAATAGAATTAATTAATGCGGCTGGTAAATTACTTACTAAAAATGGAGTAAGTGGATTAACAATTAAGAATTTAGCAAAAGAAATGAATTTTTCTGAAAGTGCTGTTTATAGACATTTTAGTAGCAAAGAGGATATAATAATTGGAATGTTGAACTATTTCTCTTCTGAAGTAAATATTCTATATGGAAAAGCAATTGATGTAAATAATAGTCCAATAGTAAATTTGGAATCTTTATTTTCTACACAATTTAATTATTTTAGCGATAAACCTTATATAGTAAATGCTATTTTCTCTGAAAATTTGATTGAAAACAATGAAAAAATTAATGAGACAATTCTAAATATTATGAAGGTAAAGCAGAAGTTTCTTGTTGATATAATTAAGAAAGGACAAGAGGATGGAGTTTTTACATCTTTAGTTTCATTAGAAGATACAATACATATCATTATGGGATCATTAAGATTAATAATGTTTAAATGGAAAATGTCAAATTTTAGTTTTGATCTTAAAGTTAAAGGTAATGATTTAGTTTCTTCAATTTTAACTTTAATTGTTGTAAAATAAAGAAAAATACGAAAAAAAAAGAATTGATTTTTTTTGAATTTAAAGTTAGTAAGTATTCACAAACATAAGCAAAATGAAAAACAGTTATGAAAAATAAATATCAAATAATTTTACTCTTCGGTCTTATATTCTATGGCTTTGACCATCATAATTTAGATGCTAAAGTATGGACTATTGATGAATGTGTTGATAGTGCAATGGTGTATAATAAGAATTTGAAGATAAACAGCAATAATATTAGGATAAGTGAGATTAAACAAAGTGAAGTAAAATCAAACTTATATCCAAAATTAGATGTGAATTTTGATTATAAATACTTTGCAAGTTTACCATATCAACTAATGCCTTTGAGTATTTTTAATGGTCCTACTGGTCAGTTTAAGGAAGCTCAATTTGGAGTTCCCCATAATATGTCAGCAAATGCACTTTTAACAATGCCACTTTATAATGCAAGTATTTATAATGGAATTAAGGCTACTGAGTTTGGTATCGAATTCAATAATCTTAACTATTTGAAGAAAGAAGAAGAATTGATTTTTGGTATTTATAATTTATATTATAATGCACAAATTTTAAATAGTCAACTTGCTTTTGTGGATAGCAATATTGTTAATAGTCGCAGTTTATTAAAAATCGTTAAATTACTCGAACAGCAAGGTATGCTTAAAAGTAGTGATGTTTCAAAGGTGGAATTGCAGTTATCTCAAGCTGAACTTAAAAAAAAGAATTTGGAAACTAATATTGAACAAATTATTAATAATTTGAAGTTTCTAATTGGATATGAAGATGCTGATAATTTTGAAATTAGTAAAGATATTAGTTACGAAGGAGTAGTTGAATTAGAGAAAAATACTTCATTAGATTTATTAATATTTGATTCTAAAAACAGTCTTTTAAATAGTGAATTAAAAAATCTAAAACAATCAAAATTACCTAAAATTGCAGCTTTTGCAAATTATGGATATACTGGTTTTGGATATGATGAACAGCCAGACCCATTTCTAAAATTTTTTCCTTTGGCATTTGTAGGAATACAAGGTAGTATTTCAATTTTAAATTTTACAACAAATGATAAAATTGATGAAAAATTAATTGAAATTGAAAATAATAAACTTCAAATAGATTATATAATGGAAAAGAACGATATTGATATGAAGAATTTTAAAAATGTAAAGCAAAATTCTTATGAAAATATCAATGTTGTTAAAAAGCAAATCGAATTAGCTGGTGATATTTATAAGCAAGTACTTATTCAACAAAGAGAAGGTACAGCATTTTTGACCGATGTATTATTAGCGGATAATGCACTTAGAGAGTCGCAGCAAGAATATGTAAATGCTGTTGTTAGTTATTTAAAAGCTGAATTAGAATTAAAGAAACAAATGAATTTATTAATTAAAAATAATATTAACTATGAATATGAAAAGTTCAAATAAAATAATTTTAATTATCTCAATGATAGTTTTAATTGTTGCAAGTGTGGTTATTTTAATTCAGAATAAAAAGACTTCTGAAGATAGAATAAGTTTGGTAGAAGATAGTAAATCAATCTTAATGGATGCTAAAGAGAGTTTCCAAGAATCGAAAGAAAATTCTATACAAAATATGGAATTTTCGGGTGTTTTTGAATCCTTCACCGAATCTAAGATAAGTTCCGAAACTCAAGGTAAAATAATAGAAATGAAAGTTGAGTTAGGTTCCTATGTATCTAAAGGGCAAGTATTATGTAAAATAGATAATACAATGTTAAAACTTCAGAAAAACTCATTAGATATTCAGATTGAGGGAATGGAAAAAGATGTTAAAAGATTTGAGATTTTATCTAATTCTGATGCTATTCAAAAAGTACAATTAGAAAAAGCTGAAATTGGCTTGAGGTCATTAATTAGTCAAAGAGCAATACTTGAAGAACAGATAGAAAAATCTATCATAAAAGCTCCATTTAGTGGAGTTATTACTCATATATTTAATGATCTCGGAACTTTTGCAAATCCGAGTATGCCTATTATGCAGTTAAGTGAAGTTAGCAAGTTGAAGTTTGTGATTAATGTACCTGAAAGTGATTTGAATCTTTTTAAATTAGATAGCAAAGTAACTTTAGATGTTGAATCTTTGCCTGATTTAAAAATAGAGGGTACTGTTATTTATGCAGGAAGTAAATCTAATATGGGGAATAAATTTCCAATTCATTTTCAAGTAAATAATGTAGATGGAAATATTATAAAACCTGGTATGTATGGAAGAATTAATTTAAAAGAATCAAAATTATGAATATTACCAAAATAGCAATTGAAAGACCTTCATTAATTATCGTTTTATTTAGTGTATTCACTTTGTTGGGTGTAATTGGTTTTGTCAACTTGAATTATGAGTTGATGCCCGATTTTAATCAGCCCGTGATTGTTATTAAGACAATGTACCCTGGTGCCGAACCAAGCGAAGTTGAAACTTCTGTATCACGTAAGATCGAAGATGCTTTATCCAATTTGGAAGGAGTAGATTTTTTAGTAACAAAGTCAATGCCTAATGCTTCCATTATCATTGCAAATTTGAATTATGGTACTGATTTAGATATTGCCATGCAAGAATCGCAGCGGTATATTGATAATATTAAAAAAGATTTACCTGATGATATTTTAAGTCCAGTGATGAGTAAAGTCTCTCCTAATGACCTACCAATAATGTTTGTTAGTTCTACTAGTAATTTAAGCCCAACAGTATTTTATCAAAAGATGAAAGATGAATATCTGCCAAGGATTCAACAAATTAAAGGTGTGGCTGAAATCACAATTTTAGGTGGAGAAGAAAGAGAAATTCAAGTTAAAATTGATAAAGAGAAATTAAAATATTATAAAATATCATTATTAAGTGTAGTTGAAGCTATTAATAGATCAAACATTGATTTACCCCTTGGTAAATTAGAAAATGATAATGAAAGTAATTCTATAAGATTAGCAGGTAAATTTGAAACATTGAAAGATATTGAAAATGTTCAAGTGGCAATGCCTCTTCCTAATAATCCTATTTATGTTAAAGATGTAGCAGAAGTCGTAGATGGTAGCAAAGAGATTACTTCTATAAATAGATATAATGGTCAAACTGGAATTGGATTATTAATAAAAAAACAAGGCGATGGAAATGCAGTAAATGTATCTAAAGCTGTGAAAGAAACTTTTGCTGAAATTGAAAAACAAAATAAAGAAAGCGAAATTAAATTTGTAATTTCTGATGATAGTACTGACAATACTATTGCCGCAGTTAACTCTGTAGTTTTTGATTTAATTCTTGCCGTTATCTTAGTTTCTTTAATTATGTTATTGTTTTTAAGAAGTTTTAGAAATTCTATTATTGTTTTGGTGGCAATTCCTACATCTTTGATAACTGCATTTGCTGTTATGTGGATTTTAGGATATACATTAAACTTGATGACTCTATTAGCTATGTCACTTATTATTGGTATATTAGTAGATGATGCAACAGTAGTATTAGAAAATATTCAAAGACATTTGGATATGGGGAAAGAAAAAAGAGAAGCATCTTTAGATGGTAGAATGGAAATTGGTTTTTCTGCATTATCAATTACTTTAGTTGATGTTGTGGTTTTCGTTCCTATACTATTCTTACAAGTTTTTGTTGCTGATATGCTTAAACAATTCTCTGTAGTTGTAATTACATCTACTTTAACTAGTTTGTTAGTAGGATTTACTTTAACTCCTTGGATGTCTTCAAGAATTGGTAAAAGTGAAGAGATTAAGGATACTAATTTATTTAATAAGTTTTTGATTTGGTTTGAAAAGCAACTTGATAATTTCACAAATTGGTATGGAAGATTATTAGAATGGGTTCTTGAGAACAAGATTAAATTTAGTGGAATTATAATTTTATTATTTGTAATGACTTTAGCAGTTATGAGATTTGGAATAATTGGTAAAGAGTTAATTGCAACAGGTGACCAAGGGAAATTTAGATTTAATTTAGAATTTGATAAAAGTATATCACTTAAAAGAAATAATGAAATCTCTTTAGAAATTGAGAAACATATAATTAATCAAAAAGAAGTTAAGTCTATTTTTAGTAATATTGGCGGTCCAAGTACTGGAATAGGTAGTTTGGGCGTTGGTTCTTCTTATAAGAGTGAATTTACAATTCAATTACGTTCTAAAGAGGAAATTGATAATTTAAGTACAGAAACTTTTATGATTCAATTACGAAATGATTTAATTGTGAAATATCCTGATATTCGTTTTTCTATGGCTGCTTTAGGACTTGTAGCAAGAAGTTCTCCTATTGAAATTACATTTAGTGGAAGTGATTTTGATGAAGTGATGCAGATTGGTGCTAAAATGAAATCTGTTATTGAAAAAATACCTGGTGCTGATAATATTCAACTCTCTGTTGAAGAAGGTGCTAAAGAATATCGAATAGTACCTGATAAAGTCAAAATGCAAAACTTAGGATTGAACAGTGCATACCTTGGTATGTACACTCGTAGTGCTTTCTATGGGAATGACGATGCAAGTTTTACTGAAAATGGTGTAGAATATCCAATCAGAATTGCTTTAAATGAATTTGACAGAAATAGTGAAGATGATATTAGTAGATTGTCTATTATTAATCCTATGGGAATTCCTATTGAGATTTCTCAGTTTGCTAAAGTGATTAAGGATAACTCTCCTTCTTTATTAGAAAGAAAGGATAGACAAGCATCTATAACCGTTACTGCAGAGGCATTAGGTCGCCCTTCTGGCTCGGTAGCTGATGAAGTTGTTAGTTATTTGAAGGCAAATCCACTACCTGATGATATTGAAATTGCTTGGGGTAGTGATATAAAAAGACAAAATGATAGTTTTGGAGCTCTTGGCACTGTAATTATGATTTCTTTTTTGCTAATTTACTTGATTATGGTTGCACTTTATGATAATTTTATTTATCCATTAGTAGTATTATTTTCAATTCCAGTTGCTCTAATTGGTGCATTCTTTGCACTGAATTTAACATTAAATCATTTAAGTTTATTTGCTTTGCTTGGATTAATAATGCTTATGGGACTTGTAACTAAAAATGCGATATTAATTGTGGATTTTACTAATCAATTAAAAGCATCTGGTAAACATTTTAAAGAAGCATTAATAATTGCTGGTAAAGAAAGAATGCGACCAATATTGATGACTACCTTATCTATGGTAATCGGTATGTTACCAATTGCAATGGCGAAAGGAACTGGTAGTGAATGGAAGAATGGACTTGCATGGGTTATTATTGGTGGTTTGATGTCATCATTAATTCTTACTGTCTTTTTAGTTCCAGTTGTATATTATGCTGTAGATAGTATTAAATTAAGATTTAAGAAGAATGATTAATTATGTTTTATAATATTTCTAAATTTAGCTCAAAAGTATTTTCTTTTGGGCTTTTTTTTATTTGAATGATATTTATATTTTGATTTTAAAAGTTAATTAAATTTAGTGTAGAAGAATTTATTTGTTAAATCAATTAATTCACTTTTCATTCTGATAAAAGTACATTCATTTTTAAGTGTATATGATTCTCTTGAATATTTTTCGAACATGGTAAAATCATAATAATGTACACTAACTTTTTCATCAGTAATTTCAACTAAAACTCTACATTCAAAAATTCTATCTATATTATCTTTTCTTATGCCTTTTATTTGAATTCTAAAATTTTCTTCATCATATAATTCAAGTATTTTATTGGATTTAATTAAATTTTCATCTGTGGCGTTTACTAATTTATCTTTATAGTAAAAGTTTGATTCTAACCATTTTTTAGTATGATTCATTAACTCATTCTTTTCAATATCTCTATATTCAACATCTAAGTAAAGTTGTCGCCAATCAACATTGCTATACCTATACAAGCCAGAATCTGATACTTCATTCAAATAACTTTCATAACAAAAGCATGAATTAAGTATTGGTAATATTAAAAGTAATATGATATGATGTTTTTTCATTTGCTTTTTCTGTTTAAATTTTTTACGGAAATAAATAATAAAAGTTTTATTACTTTATCATATTATTTACAATTACAGAAAAATATAATTTGTAGCTCAAGCGAATTGAATTTGTAGCTCAAATATGTTTGTTTTTGAGCTTTATTTTGTAATTTTGTGAGCTTAAAAAAAAAAAGCACTTCCTAAATGAAAGTGCTTTTTTAGAATAAGTAGTAGTATTAAAAATTACTTGTATTTAACGCCACAACCGTAAGGTTTTGAAGTTGCAGTAGTAATTGCTTTACCTGCCATTGCTTCGTTAAGACAAGATTTAACAAGGTTATTAGCACCTTTTATATCATTTACATCAGCAGATGGAACATCGTCAATTGCACCAGCGTAAATTAATTTACCTTCTGGGTTGATTACATAGCAATGAGGAGTTGTTTTCGCTGCATATTCTTTACCAACTTTTCCGTCAGCATCAATTAAGTATGCAGTTGCATTTGAACCTTCACTTTTGATTCTATCTAATAAGTCTTTACCTTCGTAATAACCTTGTTTACCTTCAGCAGAAGAACAAATTGATAACCAAACCACATCTTTAGCAGTCATTTCTTTTTGTGTTTTTTGCATATTTTTACTTCCATAATGCTTTTTAACAAAAGGACAGTCAAAATTAACCCACTCTAATACTACATATTTACCTTTAAAGTCCGACAAAGAATGTGTTTTTCCTTGTGCCGATTTTAATGTAAAATCAGGAGCTTTTTTTCCTAATTCAGCTGTATGATGGTCTGCACTTAAGTTTAAATTTGTAAAAAATGCTAAAACTAATACAGATAATAATATTTTCATACTTTTCATATCTCTTTTCCTTAATAATTTTTAAAATAATTAAATAATAATCTAACTCCAAATCCTGATGCTCCAGTTGAACGGTATGAATCAGGTTTTTTGCTGAATGTTGGTCCAGCAATATCTAAATGTAAATAAGGGTAATCAGTAAATCTTTCTAAGAATTTACCAGCAGTAATTGATCCTGCTTCTCTTCCACCAACATTCTTCATGTCAGCAATATCAGATTTTAATAATTCTGAATAATCATCCCAGAATGGCATTTCGCAAACTCTTTCAAAAGTATTCAAGCCATTTTCTTTTAAGTCTTCCATTATTTTCTTATCCATATTACCCATAGCAACTAAACCATATTTACCAAAAGCAACTGCTGCAGCACCTGTTAATGTTGCCGCATCAATTACTAATTCTGGTTTATATTTTTTAGCATAATGTAGTGCATCTGCTAAAATCATTCTACCTTCTGCATCTGTGTTTAATACTTCAATAGTTAATCCACTATACATTGTGATTACATCACCTGGTGTATATGCATTGCCACCTGGACGATTATCAGTTGCAGGTATTAAAGTTACTATATGTAAAGGCAACTCAGCTTGAGCTATCGCAAAGAACGAAGAAGTCATCATTGCACTTCCGCCCATATCAGATTTCATAAAATCCATAGAATCGGCAGTTGGCTTCAATGATAATCCACCAGTATCATAAACTACACCTTTACCTACGAAAACAATTGGTTTTTTGTTCTTAGCTTTTGGATGTTTATATTCTAAAATTGTAAAAGTTGGTGGGTCGATTGAACCTCTGTTAACTGCAAGTAAGCCACCCATACCTTCTTTTTCGATATCTTTTTTCTTTAAAATTTTAACTGTAACATTATCGATTTTTTCAGCACGTTTTTTAAATTCGTTTGCTAGTATCTCAGCAGTCATATCTTGAACTGGAGTATTAACTAAGTCTCTTGCAAAGAAAACGTTGTCCGTTATTACTTCCAATTCATCTACTGATTTTTTAGATAAAGTGCTATTAACAATATTGATATTTTTTAAATTGTTCACTTTAGATGTAGTATTAGAAAAATATCTATTAAATCTATATGTGCTTAATATCATTGCTTCAGTAAAGGAGTAAGTATATTCGTCATCAAGTCCATCAGCCACAATATCAATGTTGCTTATATTTAGATTATTAATGCACTTATATAACTCATTTCCAGATTTTCTAAATTCTTCTTTAATCCACCATTTTTCATATTTATCTTTAGTTTTTTGAGGCAATAGATAAACATATTTGTATGAATCAATAATAGATAGATTAATTGTAGATTTGCCATTTTTAATTTGGCTTTTTACATATTTGATTTCATCTTCTGAGAAATAATTTTCATTTATATTTTTAAAAACATCAAAAATATGAATTGAACAATCATATTTTATGCTTTTACCAAGGGTAATTTTCATTTATTTCCAATATTATTTAAAAGAATATAAGGCGTATAATAAGCCGATTTATTGTATTATATGATTTTATTAAATTATTCTTGAATATGTTTGATTTTAAGTTGGATTTCGCAGTACTATTTTAGAATCAAGGAATTGATGGAGTAAGAAAATATGAATTTAAATATTTCGCACCTAAAGGAGCTTTTAAATTTATGATATTTTAATTTTTACAAACATTTTGCATCTAAAGACGCAATTTTTATTTCTCTCAAAATTACGTTGGCAATTTCTGGGAGATTCTTCGGCTACGCCTCAGAATGACGAGGAGTGTTTTGTGGATTCATCGCTTCGCTCTGAATGACAGGGAATTCAGAATCACAGATTTTAATGGATTACGCAGATTGCACGGATTTAAGAGAGGGTTTCTCGACTACGCTCGAATTGACGGGTTAGTTTTTAAGATAAACAGAATACAAATACCCCGTCGCTTCCGCGACACCTCTTTTTGCATTTCGACTACGCTCAATGACCGAGGGGAATTTTAAGAGAATATGGATTCATCGCT
>JAUIIX010000123.1 GCA_030431515.1 bacterium | reverse complement strand
ATCAATTATATGAAGCTATAAATTATTACAGTAAATCAATTGAATCAGAAGACACTAATATATATGCCTATTATTGGCGTGGTAGTGCATATTTTGATATTAAAAATTATGAAGCTGCATTTAATGATTGGATAAAATTTAATGAATTTAAACCTGGTAGTAATAATGTTTTTTATTGGATTGCAAAAGCTAAATACTATCAAGGAAAATACGATATAGCAATTAAATACCTAAATAAGAATCTCGAATTAGATAGTGAGGATGCAGACACAAAACAGCTGAAACAAAATTGTTTAGATAAATACAAAGAGGTTATTCAGCAAAAAGAAACTCATCTTAATACTAATAATTTAGGCGATATAAAAAACATAATACAATTAGGTATTTCATATGATTTAAACGTAAAATTCAACTATCATAAATCAATTCAATTTGATGGTGGTGTTCAGAGTTTAAGAACAATAAAACCAGCAGAATTTAAAACAGTAGGTAATTCATTATGTGTTGTTGGCTATTGTTATATGAGAGAGGAAGATAGAACATTCAATATTGAAAGAATGTCGAATTTAGTTTTAAACCCAAATAAAATAGAGTATTGGTCAGATAATTAAAAGAAGAATATCAATAGTTGTCAAACAATTAATAATTAAAGAAATATAATGAGAAATCCTGAATGGGCTAAAATACACCAGCTTTTTGATGAATTTATTAATTCATTTATCATAAACAAAAACAGCATATTAACAGACGATATTGATATACTTTCTGTTGAAACTATTGATAATATCCAAGAAAGATTTATTGAAAATTATAATGATGAAAAAGACTTAAAATTTCAAGAAAAATTAGCAAGTCAATTTGAACGTGCATCATTTAATGAAAAACTTGTATTTGCTCACGCCGAATGGTTATGGTCTTATTCTGTGAATGACTTACATACATCAACAAAGAAAAATTATACCAAAGTAATAACCGGTTTAGACGATAATAAAATTAAAGATGAACCTTATAAATATGGTTTTGGTAGTGCTGGTCAATTTCATAAAACCAATAAATATTGGGAAATAGCATTTAATATAGAATTGATAAAAACACTTATTGAAAAACAATCTGAAGGTGCTGAATTAGAGGAATTAAAAAAGTGGGTTGAAGCTATTTGTCTACACCTTAAATACTATCAAGAGCAAGAGGGATATACAGTAGATGTAAAATTTAGAGAAAGATTTCAAGATAAGGCTCTTACTATGTATAATATATTAACATATTGTGCTTTTCCAGATCGTTACGAAAGAATTGCTTCTAATGGTCATAAAGCTCAAATATACCATACATTTAAATCACTAATCGAAGATGAAGAAGATGAAAATTCTAATACTGATGAATGTATTTTATTAATTAGAGAAAAGTTAAATAAATGGCGTAATAATGGTTTTGACTTCTACGAAAACGACCTAAAAAAGCTATGGAATTATAGTGCAAGTGATATACCTTATGATGAATTACAGGCAATATTATACAAAAAAGCGATTGTTTTATATGGCCCACCAGGAACAAGTAAAACACATTCAGCTAATACAATAGCCAATGCGTTAATAAAAGAAAGCTATCTAAAAAATAAAGGAAATCTTGATACTTTTTTTTCCAATAGTAAATCAATTTTAGAGGGTAGAATACATAGACTTCAATTACACGCAAATTATACTTATGAAGATTTTGTTGCAGGTATGCAATTAGTGGAAGACCAAACTAAACCACAAAAAGGTAAACTATTTGAATATTGTGCTTTAGCAAAAAATGATAGCAACAATCTACCACACGTTTTAATTTTAGATGAAATTAATCGTGTTGACTTATCAAGAGTATTTGGTGAAGTTTTTTCAGCAATGGAAAATAGAAATAAAGACATTGTTACAGCAGTTGGTAATTTTAAATTAAATATCCCTGATAATTTATACATTATCGGTACGATGAATGAAATAGACTTTTCTTTAGAGCAAATAGATTTCGCTTTAAGGCGTCGTTTTTTATGGTTCCCTTACGGATATAATTCAACTATCTTACAAGATATAGTCTATTTAAAAAACGAAGAACAAAAGGCAGGTTTGTCAGATAGAGATATTGAGCGTTTAATTAATGCTTCAAATGCTTTAAATGTTGCTATTGCCAAAGCTGATGAATTAGGAAAACAATTTGAAATAGGACATACATTTTTTGCTGAAATAGTTGATATATATTCATCTTTTAAAGCTATTAATAATAAAACAAACAGAATTAAAGATAAATTATTCAGAGCCAATGGTCCTGCAACTATTCTTTGGGATATTTCTATTCAACCTATTTTAGAAGCTTATTTAGGTAACGTTGAAGAAGATGAAAAGAAAAAAACAATTCAAGATTTAAATAACACTTTCTTTAATGCTTCACTTGAATAATACTAATAAACATATAATTCATTTAAAAGAAAGTACTTGTATTGGCAATGATTTGCGTTATGACATAATTCAATTTGTTAATTCTCAAGTTGTTTCTAAAAATTCATTTTTCCATTTTTCTGATAAAGAAAGAGAAGCTGAACCTGTTTTTAATTATTATAATAATCAATGGTGGGTGAATAGATTTGTAGGCGAAATTTCATTTACATTTCAAGAGGTAGAATATCAAATTATTATTAAACCAAGATTTGGTGAATTATTTTTATTTGAATTATTAGAAGTCATTTTTAATTTCAAATTCGCAAAGAGTAAGCAATTATTAAGTAAATCTGACACCACAGATGATTACATAAAACGTATAATAGCTAAAATTTGGTTATCTAAATTAATACAGGCAAATAAGTATGGTTTACCTCGTACAAATAAGAAAAGAGTTTTTTCTGGAGCACAAATAAAGGGTAAGTTAGAAGTTAGAGATAGTATATTACCTTTTAAAAACAACAATAAGTTAATATCGTCAAGTTATGAAAAAACGATTAACCCAGATATAGCATCATTGTTATATGAAACATTTAAAAAACTATCAAAAAGTTACGGTTTACCACAAATAAATAAACTACCAAAAAACGCAATTCAAATTATACATCAATTAGAATTAGCGAGAGGTAAATCTTTAAACCGACAATCATTCTACGATACTTCTAAATTGCCAAAAATATACCAATCATTCAAAGAAGTATTAGATTTATCAATATCCATTTTAGCCAACAAAACAATGAATAATCAAGCTTCAAATAAGAACGGTTACGCATTCTTTTTAGATATGGCTGAAATTTGGGAAATGTATTTATTAAAAATATTCCAAGAAAAGTTTAAACTTGAAGGATGGCAAGTAGAATCTGAAACTATACAATCATATAAAGGGAACTTTTATTCGCGTAAATTAATTCCAGATATTGTGTTAAAGAAAGGAAATAAGGTAGCGGTTTTTGATGCTAAATATAAATTAATGAGAGGACATTATTTAGATGTTGATAGATCAGACTTCTTTCAAATACACACTTATAAAGCCTACTATAATAAAAAGCAACAATTAGTAATTTCAGGGTTGCTATATCCTATCACTTCAATTAATATCTCAAAACAACCTGTAAACAGCATATTAAATGATTACACAAAATTTTTGATAAGTGGTATCAATATTGAAGATTTAGAAAATACAGAAGATACATTGATGAAATTTAAAACATCTTCAAACGAACTTTTATCTTTTGTTGAAAATGAAATTAGTAATTGAATTAATAAATCCCCACAAAACAAAACCCAGTTTTTTCGTACCTCAAAATCCTCTGTCTTTTGTTTTGTTCCGCTATCCAACGCGCTTGTAGTTTTTGGTTGCCAATCCTAACACAGCACATT
>JAUIIX010000052.1 GCA_030431515.1 bacterium | reverse complement strand
ATCATTACCTTCTTCATAATAAACTAAGCGATCTATTTTATATTTTTTGGTAAATCCATCAATCGCACCGGTCTTATGTTCATAAATTCTCTTCATAAGATTAGAACTTACTCCAACATATAAGGTGTCATGTTTATATGACGCAAGAATATATACATAAGCTTTATTCATATCGCAAAAATAAAATATATTTTAGTTTATTCAAATAGTTAATAGCTTTTATTTTAAATAATTTTAAATTTAAGAAATGGATTCTTCGCTTCACTCTGAATGACAGAGAAAGAAAGAAATGGATTCTTCGCTTCGCTCTGAATGACGGAGATAGAAAAAAATGGATTCTTCGCTTCGCTCTGAATGACGGAAACCCTCTTCTTAACTCCTTACGCCGTCTCGAATACCTCTTCCGCCGTCTTCTTAGGCTTTTTCGCTTTCGAGTGAGACGTTGGGTAAAGCAAAAATAACTTTAACATTGCCGGATTATCTACAAAGACAACCTTGCTGGCTTTATTCAGACGCTTCATAAATGTCCACACATTATTCATCGCCATAATGCGTTCTTCTGTAAGGACAAAACGATTGCTTTTCATCTCATTTAATTGCAAAAGCATCGCATCTATTTCATTTGCTAAAATATTTAATTCATCAATTTGAATTTGTGAATAGCCGACATTCAAAAGCACCGCTTTGTTTTCACTTTCTTGAGCAGTATTAAACGCAAGCTCCAACAATTCAATCATTTTACCATAATTTTCCCTTGCTTTGAGATACTTATTCTTGCCAAACTCATTCATTTTCGCCACCGACTCCCATCCGATATTCACATAACTATACAAAATCTGCAAATTCCTTTGTCCGAAAGCCATTTTCTCCTTCAAATTAAACACTATTTCTGAAATTTCTCCATTAATCTCATCCGAGGAAGGCAAACTGTCTGCAAAATCTATCGCTACCTGAAACTCATCAGCAAATGGATCCGTCAAATTAGGAAACTTCGCCACAAATAATGCCTTTCTTTCTATAAAAGCATTCAAAAACACCTGACTTTTTTCTAACATTTCTAAATCGCCAATAAGAAACTTTCTTTGTTTTACTTTCATAACTATTCTTTTGAATTAATTTATTATTATTTTTTGCAAATTACTTAAAAATTTTAATAAAAGCAAATACAAATATAATATTAATAAATACAATCTATATAATTATTAATACAAATTTAATAAAATAAATTACAAGAATATAATTATAAAAGTTAAATTTATAAAAAGTAATAACAAGAATATAAATATTATTTATGATATTCTTCAACTTGATATTAATATTATATTTTTTGTGATTATAAATTCTCAACTTAATACAATTTTTTTTTAATTTAATATAGAAAATATTATACTTGATATAGTTATTTTAATATATGATATCAATAATTTCATTTTTAATATTGAAAATTATTAAAATGAATATGGAAGAAATCTTGGAAATCACATTGATAGTAAAAAAGAAGCCGTGGATTCTTCACTACGCTCTGAATGACAGAGAGAAGAGGCTGTGAAAAACATTTGAGGCGACTGAAATAGTATTTGAGGCGGCGAAAGGAGTATTTGAGAGAGTTTTGGTGATGAAATGGCGGGTGAAAATTATTAAATGAAAATATTTTATACTAAATTATATAATTTCAATATCAATTCTTAAATTGCAATAAATTAAAAAACAAAAGTAATTATTTTATTTTTTGATTGACTTGATTAAAACTAAGTAGGAAATGATGAAATATTTAACAATATGTTTAATTGCTATATTTGCAATGTCTTGTGAAGAGCCAAATAAGGATGTAAGATTTAAGTTAGCACCAGGCTTGGAAGAAAATTATGTTGAAAATGAGTTGCCAGATTCATTAATTAGTGGACAAAGCTATTTACCGATTTACTCGCAGATCTACAGCCGAACGATGGGAACTAAATATTTGACTACTGCGACTATCAGCATGAGAAATGTGAATTTACATGATACAATTTATATTAATAAGATAAATTATTTTGACTCCGAAGGGACAAATATCCGAACATATATTAAGAAAGCTATTTACTTGAAGCCAATGGAAACTAAAGAAATAGTGATTGAGTATTTAGATCAAGAGGGAGGAACTGGTGCGAACTTCCATTTTGATTGGAGTTGCAAGGAGACTTCTAATAAGCCATTTTTTCAAGCTGTTATGGTTACGATTACTGGTAGTTTTGGCTTGTCATTCACTACCGAGGGCATCGATTTAAAGTAATTTAAGTTGGAAACTATTTACTTGGGAGCCGCTTTTATCAAAAAGATGGCGTAAGGAGTTAAGAAGACGGTTTTGGTGAGTTATTTGCTTTGTAACCAAGCCATTGCTTCGGAGTAATCTCCAAAAACTTCAATGTGATTTACATTATTTTCTTCAAATATATGCTTTATTAAAGCCCAATTCTTCTCATCATAAAATTTACCTTCGTAAATTGCGATGAAAGTTCCTTCTGGGTAGTCGAATATCCTTTTAAAGTTTTTCGCATAAAAGAATTCTATTTCATAATTCATCTGAATGCCAGTTAATGAGAAGTCTGCAAAAATTCTATGGCACTTATGCTTAGTTAGAAGTTCATTCATTAGAGCTGTAGTATCTCCAAAGTAAGTTGTGTCGTTTAAATCTACGTGTGCATTTATAATCTTTCTAATTACTATATCTCTCGATTCGTCGTATCGAATTGTGAAGTCTTTAATAGCCATAATTTTATCTACGTTACTTGAAATGTGTGTATTAAATAAGTTATAATTAAACATAAATTATGATTTTTTAAATACAAAATTATGAAAATATGGTAATATTTAAAATAATTTAAATAATAGATTATAAAAATAAAGTAGAAAGTATAATATTTTGTTTAGGAACTCCCCTATTTATCAATCGTTAAATTAATTTGAATAAAAAAAATAATTGAAATATTATGAATAATAATTATTTTACCTTATATTTGGGTAAAATTAATAGGAAATTTATGTTTATTTATTTAATTATGATGCTTTTTGCTACAAACGTTGAAGCAAGTTCTGCTGGAGACGATGCACTTTATGAACCGATGTATATTGTTGATATGCCTAATGCTGGAGTTTTGAAAGAGAAACATATTTCTTTTTCGGCATTGGCTTATACTGAAGGTGGGGTGATGTTAAACTTGAATGCAGCTTTCTTTAAAAACTTTAATGTGTCAATAAGTTATGGAGCAAGCCGTATAATTGGTTCTGGAACACCAGTTGGGCAGAAATTTCCGGGTGTGTCTTTAAAATATCGAATATTTGATGAGAAAGAATCAATGCCTGCCATTGCATTGGGTGTTTCTACTCAAGGTAGAGGAAATTGGATTAAATCATTGGAAAGATTTGAGACTCTTAGTCCGGGATTATATGTTGCTGTAAGTAAAAACTTTAATTGGGGTTTAGGTGATTTGGCTTTTCATGGTGGAATAGGATATTCTTTAGAGCCAGTTCCAAATAAAAGATTACCAAATGCATGGTTTGGAGTTGAACAAAACATTGGTGGAGAGTTTTCTATAGTTAGTGAATTGAATTTAATAATAGATAGTAGAGAGTATGATATCTCAAGTGATGCTCCATTATTTAACTTAGGATTAAAATGGTCAGCTTCGGAAGAGTTAACTTTACAACTTCAATTTAGAAATGTATTTAGTTCATATAAAACATACAATGAGTTTACTCGTTATTTAGGAATTGATTTTGTAACACCATTTTAAAAATGTTTTAATATTTATACAACAAAAAATAGTAATGTTCGTATATATGTAAAAGGGTTTGAAAATTTTTCACAATTTATTTTAAAGGGTTCTTATGAAAGGATTTATTTCTAAAATTACAGTCTTAGTAGCTGTATTCACTCTAATGATGAGTGTAAATGTATTTGCTAAAGATAGCAAAATTGATTTATCAACAAGCATTACTTGTGGATCATGTGTTAGCTCTATCAAAACAGCTTTTAAAGATGTTGACGGTGTTAAAGACATATCTGCAAATGTAGAAACTAAAGTAGTAACTGTAAGTTTTGACGATGAAAAAATTAGTTCTGATAAAATCAAAACTACTATAACTGATTTAGGATACACTGCTGAAATGAAAGCTAAAAGCTGTGATGCTTCAAGCAAATCATGTGATACTGATAAAAAATCATGTGACACTAAAGCAAAAACTGCTTCTGCTGATAAGAAATGTGGTGATAAAGAAAAATGCTGTACAAGTAAAACAGCTGATGCAAAAACTAAGTAATTAGTTTTTAAAGATTGAATTTAAGGGAGCAGTTTGCTCCCTTTTTTATTATATAGGGAAATTATGAATTTTTGGGATGATAAGTTTAATATTGATGAATATCTTTATGGTAAGGAAGCCAATTCTTTTTTAAAAGAAATCTTAATGGATTTGCCTAAAGGTAAAATATTATTTGTTTGCGAGGGTGAAGGGAGAAATTCTGTTTATGCAGCAAAATTAGGATTCGAAGTTTTTGCTTTTGATTCGAGTTCTGTTGGTAGAGATAAGGCACTTAGATTAGCCAATGATAATGATGTTAATATTGATTATGACCTTAGAGATGCTTTAGATATTGACTATCCTGAAAATACTTTTGATTATATTGTTTTAATATTTGCTCATTTTCCTTCAGAAATTCGACAATCTATTCATCATAAACTTTATAATTGCTTAAATAATAATGGGAAAATTATTATGGAAGCATTTAATCCAAAGCAGTTAGACTTTACTTCTGGCGGACCTAAAAATATTGATATGCTTTATACTAAAACCCTCATTCAAAATGACTTTCCTAAATTGGAAATATTGCTTTTAGAAGAAAAACAAATCATATTGAATGAAGGTGATTTACATCAAGGACAAGCTGAAGTTGTTAGATTTATAGGTAAAAAATCTATTTCATAGGAACTTCTATAAAAAGAATTTCAGCGTCTTGAGATTTAATTTTTATTGAGTCAACTTCAGAGATACCAATTCCATCTCTTGCTTCATATTTTTCATAGTTTAATTCTATTTCGCCTGAAATAATAAAAACATATACTCCATTTCCAGGTTTATTTAAATTGTATGTAAATTCATTATCTACTAATTTGATCTGTGAAAACCATGAGTCTTGATTAATCCAAACAGCGTTTTCATTATTTGGAGCAACTACTACTTGTAGATTATTTATTCTATCTTCTAACGCAAAAGTTTTTTGCTCATATCTAGGGTTTATGTTTTTTTCTTTAGGGTGAACCCATATTTGAAGAAACTTTACTCTGTCTGTTTTGGAATGGTTATATTCTGAATGTGTTAAACCAGTCCCAGCAGACATTATTTGAACATCTCCTGTCTTGATTACTTCTTCGTTTCCAGTGCTATCTTTATGTGCAAGATTGCCTTCTAAAGGAATAGAAACTATTTCCATATTAGCGTGCGGATGAGTACCAAAGCCTTCTCCAGCTGCAACTGTATCATCATTAATTACTCTTAATAAGCCGAAGCCCATGTTATTATAATTTTGGTAAGTCCCAAAACTAAATGAATGATAAGATTTTAACCATCCATAATCTGATCTACCTCTTTCAGCAGATTTTATTACTTCTTTTTTCATAGTTGTTTTCACAATAGTTGTTAACACAACTTTATTGACGATGCTATGAATTTAATATTTTAAAATGTTTTAGATTTATTTCCATTTGATATTACAACCAATACTTGGTATTTGATTTTTGTCTGGGTTTGTATTATTTAATACTGCCTCAATTGCGTTTCTCAAATCTTTTCCATCTACTTTTTCAGTATTACTTGGTCTTGAATTATCAAATTGTCCTCTATAAACTAATTTTTTATCTGAATTAAATAAGTAGAAATCTGGTGTGCAAGCGGCCATAAAGCACTTTGCTACTTCTTGTGTCTCGTCATAAAGGTAAGGAAATTTATATCCTAAGTTCAGTGCATTTTCTTTCATTTTTTCTGGTGAATCATCTGGATAATTCTTTACGTCATTTGAAGATATTGCTATTATATCTACATCTTTATTCTCATAATCTTCGCCTAATTTTACTAAAGCTTCATTTATATGTAATACAAATGGGCAATGATTACAGATAAACATGATAACTGTTGCTTTTTTATTTAATGTTTTAGAATCTATGTAATTGCCTGAAATAGTGTCTATTAAATTAAATTCGGGCATTTGGGTATTTAATTCTAACATATTTGAGTTTACGGCTGCCATATTTTTTCCTTTTATTTAATTGGTGTTTTTACTTCTACTAATACTGTTCTACAATAAAACCTTCCTTCTGGTGTATTATTATCAAACAATATCTGATCAGAACCTAATCCTATAATATCTTTAATTTTAAAATTAGGATTAATTGTATTAATGTAGTTTGCTACTTCATTTGCTCTACTTAGAGATAAAGTTTTATTATAGTCTTTCTCTCCTAATAAATCTGTTGAGCCAGTAATTGTTGTGTTTGAACTTAATGAAATTGAGTTTGAAATGAACTGCTTTATCATACTTTTATTTGTGTTTGATATTTCTGATTTATCAAAATCAAATACTATTAGATTTAATCTTCCTACTTCAAAAGATGATTTTTCTTTTTTAATAGGTATATCAAATGATTTTTTTTCAATCTGCTTATCAGTATAATATATTTCAATCTCTGATTTTACTACATTAGTAGGATTATTATCATCTATTATGTTTGCTATTTTTTCAAGTATGCTTTCTTCTACATTATGAATTATTATAGTTGATTTAAGATTATTTTTTGTTTCTGTTAATATATTTTTTCCATTTACAGATAATGTTAGTTTTACTTTTTCGATATCTGAAGTAGATTTTAATTTAGTTTCAAATTTCATTGCTTTATTTAGTGAGTATTCAAGGAAATCTGAGTGTAATACTGGTTTTAATAAATCAATATTATTTGTTTCAATATCTACTCGTCTATTTTCTTGAAACCCTTCTATATATCTACTGCTTGTAGGTAACTTAGGGATTTCTCTATTTTCAACTGTTATTCGTTCTTTCGAAATACCATAACTAACAAGTCTATTTTTTATAGAATTTGCTCTTTCTAATGATAAATTCATTCTATCTTCTAAACTCTCAAATTCATTTCCATCAGAATTTCCTATCAAAGTGATTGTTGTTTTAGGATTATCTAACATTCTTTTAGCGATAATATTTAGAATATTATAATATATTTCAATTGTATTATTATCAAGCTCTTGTTCGTCAAATGCTATATTATCAAATTTATAAATATTTCTTATTTTTGACGATGTTGAATCAAAGAAAATATAAGGTAATATGGGAAATGTTTGTGTAACTATTGTTTCAGTGAAATCTATTTCATTAAATTCAAACTTGTCTATATTATTTCTTGCAATTTCTTTTTTAACTTCTTCAACTTTTAAAGTATCTAACTCCTTTTTCTCTTCTATCTTTTCACTTTCTTTGTTTAAATCTGGCTTATTGAAGTCAACTGACAAAGATATTCCTGCTCTTAAAATATCTGTTCTCCAATCATACCTTTCTATACTTGGAGTTAGTTCATATCTGTATGAAAACTCAGGAGCTAACCACACATTTTTTGCTATTTTAAATTCTGCACCAATCGTAAAATTTAATGCTTCAGAACTAATAGTTTCGTCATATTCACCATCCTCAACTGTATTTATTCTTTCTCCATTTGGATAATAAATTTCTTCGGGTGTTATAAATTCTTCTGTATTTGTATAAGTTTTATCAAACATAGCTTGACCGCTTTCAAAGCCAATCCTTGTATAAATTGGAATTTGATTTAATAATTCAATATTTGATAATTCAGATGCAAGTTTGAATAACCTAAGTTTTATTCCTAAATCTAATGCTAAATATGAAAAATTGACTGTATATGTGTGCTTTCTTGTTGATATTATATATTCATTAGTTACAGGTGAAAGTACCTCGTAACAATTAGATACTTCTTCTAAAGTTGAAGGTCTTTTTTCATTAAAAACTCTTAAATCAGCAATAATATTTGAATTATAAAATTCAATTCCATAATTAAATCCAATAAACATTCCATTTCCAGTTCCTTCAGTATAATTTCCACAAGAATATTCTTGAGGGAAAAAAGGAATATTTGCGAAAGATTTTAGATTATTCATGCCACCAAAAACCCCAATATTCATTGGAAATATTACTTTATCCTTCTTATATTCAAATCCACTATTGTCAATATTTTCTTGAGACTTAACAAGATTACTAAAAATAATTAAGTTAAATATTATCAATAATTTATATGTATTTTTTTTTATCTTCATTTTTAGCATAACAATTTAGTTCAAAAATAATTACATTTTTTTTTTATTTATATAAAATTAAATTATTAATTTGTATTTTTGCGAATGCTAATTTATAAAAATATATTTTAAGAAACATAATATAAGGAGAATATAATATGGTAAGAGCTGAGAGAATAGCTCATCTTATCAAACGAATGGAAGCTGGTTATAAATTAACTACAGATGATGTAAATAGATTTTATAATAAAAATCTTAATATTGTAGTTGATTTAAGGAGTTCTCAACGTGACTTTTTAGATGTTCAGAGTTTTGACGCAAGAATAAAAGTAATGAAGTCAAGAGGTAGAAAGTATATTCATATTCCAAAAGCAACGAAGAGAATAATACCTGCTCCGGAAGTTATTAAGAATGAAGCATTGTCTCTGTATATTTTAAAAGCACATTTGAATGCTTTTAAAAATACTGAAATTGAAGACGACGTTAATGTATTAATAAATTCTTTAGAACAAAACTATCCAGAAGATGTTTATTCTACTGAATCATTGTACTGGGATCAAAATTTTGGTAAATTTGATTATGCTAATTACTCAGGAAATATTAATACTATCATTGAACATATTACTCAGAAGAACCATGTGAAGGTTGATTATAAGAAAACAACTGGTCAAAGTGAGAGTTCATTTAGATGTGTATTTAGAAAGTTATTCCAATATAATGGTGGTCTTTATGTAGTTGCTTATGTTCCTTTTCATAAGAATCATATTGCATTAAGTATTCAATATATTGAAAAGATGCGTAAAGTGAGTGCTGAAGATGAAAGTGAATTACCTGAGTTTGATTTTGATCAGTTTACTAAATATAGATTTGGTGTATTTTATGGTAAAGTTCAAAAAGTAATACTAAAAGTAAACAAAGACGTTAGACATTACTTTGAGAATAGAGAGTTTCATAAAACACAAGAGACTTACGACGACAATGGTGATTTGGTATTAACAATGGATGTTCCACTTAGTCCAGAATTACAAACATGGCTAATGGGATGGATTGATAATATTGAAATTATTCAACCAGAAAGATTAAAGAAAACTATTATTAAAAGATTAAAACAAGGAATAAGTAATTTGAAATAATTTATACTCTTTTAATTTACATTACTACTATCTAAAATCTCTAAGGATTTGTTATTCTTTAATGAATCCTTAGTTTTTCGATAGTTACTTACAAATTTTAAATGGTCATTATGATTTCTTGAAAAATAATGACGACCTGAGCCGTCTCCTATGGCTACCATATATAAAAAATTGTGAGATGATGGATTTAGAACAGCGTATATTGCATCTTTTCCAGGGTTGTTAATAGGTCCTGGAGGTAATCCCACATTTAAATATGTGTTATATGGATGAGGCATTTCGAGATGCTTATATAAGACTCTTTGTTTTTTTCCTAACATAAACTGAATTGTAGGGTCAGCTTGAAGTAACATTCCTTTTTTTAACCTATTCAAATATAGACCAGCAACAGTTTTTGCTTCTGATTTTAGTGGAGTTTCTGCTTCTACAATAGATGCTAAAATAGTAACTTCTTTTTTTGTTAAGTGTAATTGTTCAAGTTTCTTCAAACTTTCTTCATTCCATATTTTTTCATATTCATTCAATAATTTTTTTATTACTTTAGCTGGTTTTTCATAATAATTAAAATCATAAGTGTTTGGCATTAAGTAGCCTAATAAATCTTCACCTTCAATTTGATATTCACTTAGTATTGCTGGGTTTCTTGTTAATTCCATAAACTCAGATGAATCACAATCAAGTTCTTCTTTAAATATTGAAGCATAATCTTCTAATTTTAAGCCCTCAGGTATGGTAATTCTTATTGCTCTTTTCGTTTTTTCATCAAACAATGACATTAAAATTTCAAGATTAGTCATTTTACCTTTTAAACGAAAATGACCCGCATATACTTGTTTATTTTCATTTTCGATATAGTATCTCAATAGATATTTAAAAAATATAGATGGTCTAAGTAAACCTTCTTTGTTAAATTTATCAATGACTTGATCACCTGTAGTATTATGAGGAATTTCAATTTCTAATGTTTTAGCAAAATACACTTCTCTTTTCATTAAATCATTAATATAGAAGTAGCTAAAACCACCAAGAATAACAACAGAAAACAATAATATTGTTAAAAATATTTTCATTTTTATAATATCCAAAAGTAAATAATCTAAAATGCAATTTACAAAGAATAAAAACGTTATTAGCTGAAAATTGTTTAAAATAAATAAAGAAAGTTTTGGTAATGGATAAAAATCAAGTGATTTCAGTATTAGAGAATATTAAAGACCCAGAGTTAAATATAAGTCTTAAAGAGTTGAATGCAATTGATAAAGTAGAAATTAATGAAGATGGTAAAGTTAAAATTTATTTAAAATTAATACAACCAATATATTGGGTTGCAGAAGAAATTAATAAATTATGTATTAGTGAATTAAGAAAATTATCAAATGATACTGTATTTGAAATAATAATTAGTGAATTTCCATTAAATATTGAATCTCGTCCTGTTTTACCTGGAGTTAAAAATATTATTGCTGTTGCCTCTGGAAAAGGAGGAGTTGGTAAATCTGCCATTGCAGCTAATTTAGCCGCAGCACTCTCTTTAAAAGGTGCTAAAGTTGGAGTATTAGATGCTGATGTGTATGGTCCGAGTCAACCAACTATGTTTGGAATTGGATCAGCCAGATTAGAAGCTGTAAGAACTGAAGATGGTAAAACGTACGCTAAGCCAAGAGACAAGTTTGGAATAAAAGTTGCATCAATGGGTAATATAATGGAAAGAGATGATGCTGCAATTGTTAGAGGTCCAATGTTGGCTGGTTATTTTAATATGTTGCATGAGCAAATTTGGTGGGGAAATTTAGACTTTTTAATTTTTGATTTACCTCCTGGTACTGGTGATATTCAGTTAACTTTGTGTCAAAGAATTCCATTATCTGGAGCTGTTGTAGTAACTACCCCACAAGAAATTGCCTTAGCTGATGTTAGACGTAGTATTAAAATGTTTGAAAAAGTAAATGTAGATGTTTTAGGTATAGTTGAAAATATGAGTTATTTTATTCCACCTGATGATTCTACAAAGAAATATGATATTTTTGGTAGTGGTGGTGGAAAAACAATGGCTGATGAATATAATGTAGATTTATTAGCAGAAGTTCCATTAACTTTGGAAATGAGAGATGCAACGGATAGTGGAATGCCTGTAGTGTTGAAAACTCCTGACTCTCCATCTTCAAAGTCAATAATTGATGCAACTAATAAATTATTAAAGAAATTACGATTGAAGAATTTTGAATCGTCAAAAAGACCAGAAATAAAAATTTCACTTTAATAAAAAATAATTTGGAAGTTATTAGAATAATCTTTAATTTTGAATTCTTTTTTAAGGCGACGGTAAAAAAGGGCAATTAGCTCAGTTGGTTCAGAGCATCTGCCTTACAAGCAGAGGGTCGGGGGTTCGAATCCCTCATTGCCCACAAAAAAGCAAGGCTTATAAAAGCTTTGCTTTTTTACTTTAAAAATATACCAAGCAGATGTGGCGGAACTGGTAGACGCGTTGGATTCAAAATCCAATGATGGCAACATCGTAAGGGTTCAAGTCCCTTCATCTGTACAACTTACGTTCATTTACTTCCTTTTACTTCTTAATAAATATAGACTTAACATAATTTCATAATCTTTTCAAGTGTTCCCTAACTAACATATTTTAACTTAAATACACAATAAAGTGTACCCTTTAACGTCCCCTATTATAAAAATAGGTACAATTATGATTTTTAATTATTATTTGAAAGACAAAAAAGCGGACACTACACTTCTATACCTCTTTATTTCATATAAAGGGAATAGAATTAAACTTTCATTAGGTATAAAAATTCCTTCTATGTATTGGGATTCTAAAAGGAATGAAGTTAAATCTAATTTTGTTGATTACAAGCAACTAAATGATAATATTTTCCAAAAAAGCAAACCAATAAGAGAAACATTTTTAAAATTAAGTTTGGAAAACCCTGAATTAGAACTTACAGAATTAAAAGAAATGTACCTTAATAGAATTGAAGTCGATAGTAAAAAACTATATGACAATTTCAATTCCTTAATCAAATTAGTTGATTTATATATCGATTATTTGACATTATCAAAATCAAAAAATTCACTCAAAGCAATTATAACATTAAAGAATCAACTAACAGAACTTAATAAATTTTATCCTTTAACTTTATCTAAAATTGATAAAAATTTTCCTGATGCTTTTTTAGATTATTTTTCAAGAAAAAAGTTAAGTAATAACTACTTTATGAATCAAACTAAACATTTGAAGACTATTATGAATTGGGGTTTTGAAAGAGAATTTCATAATTTTGTTGAGTTCCAAAGAATAAATTTCAAGAATTTTATAGTTAGAAAAGATGAAATTGAAACTTTTTCTTTATCAATAGATGAATTTAAGAGAATAATCAATTTAGAGTTAAAAGAATCTCGATTGACTAAAGCACGTGATATTTTTGTTTTCGCTTGTTTAACTGGACAAAGATATAAAGATTATAAGAACAACTTAAGGAAAGAAGATATTGACGGGAACTTTTGGAGAATGAAACAAGAAAAGACTAACACAATTACGAATATTCCTTTAAATGACGTTGCAAAGGAAATACTTATTAAGTACGATTACAATTTGCCTGTTATTTCTAATCAAAAACTTAATGACTATATTAAAATTATTGGTGAACGGGCAGAAATAAATAAACCATTTACAAAAATTAGAAAATCGGGAAATAAGACCATTAAGGAAACAAAACCAAAATATGAGTTTTTATCCTTCCACGATTCAAGAAGAACATTTATTTCAATATCTGATGAATTGGGAATCAATCCTGAAATCATTAGGCAAATATCGGGACATAAAACATATTCAGAATTTAAGAAATATTTGAATATTGAAGAAGATAGAATTAAAAATGAATCTGAAAAATGGAATAAAATATCAAAAATTGGTGCTTTGTAAGACGTTTAATTTCTTTAGGTGAATATTATGTCAAATATAGAGTTTTGAAGTCGTAAACGTTGTATATGACGGCTCAAAATTGATTTTAAAGTGAAGATTATAAGGTGAAATATGAATGATTTTATATTAATGAAAGAAGTTGAATATAATGCGAATATTTACTTTGATAGAATTGTAAATTTATTTTCAAAATCAAAAAATTCATTAGACACAAATTTGGATACAAGTCAAATATTAAAAAATATTAATTCTTATTCAGATAATAATATGAAATTATTATGTATTATTGAATATAAAAGACTTATATATAAATATTGTAGTAATTTCTTTAACAATTACTCTTTTTATGATTCTGATTTTTGTCAATTATATGCTTTTTCGTTAGTTCCTAAATTAGAAGATTTCATTAGTTCTAATCAATTAAATATTTCACTCAATATTAGTATTTTTAAAGATTATATTCTTTATTCTGTAATTGAAAATAAATTGGGTGGATTTTTTTCAGTTACTAACTTAAATCTTAATGCAACTTATAATGAATATTTGGGTTTTCTTGATGAAAAGGAAAAAGAAAAATTAAATTCTTTTCATAATATATTAAGTGCCTTCCCTGATAATATTGATATTTTAGTAGATGAAGATAAAATAAAAATTTTAATTGAAAACAAAGAAATTTATGAAAATTATAAAATAGTTAAAAGACTTATTGAGTTTTATAAAAGTCAATTATTCCATAGTTATATTAAGTATAAGTACGATTTAAAAGATTCTAATAATATTATAGATATAGTTTTAAATGACAATGAAATTAATAATCTAATTGAAATATTCAAAGAATACATTGAAAGAGATAGTCTAAAAGATTTTGAGTTGTTACTAAAGAAGAAAAATACAAATAAGATTTATTTTAATACTACTTATGCAAATGTTACATTTATTTTATTTAGTTTAGTTGAAAATAATATTATTGGTTTTTCAGATATTTCTGATAAAATTTATATAAACAATAACAGAATGAAAAATAAGTGGTTCACAAATAAACATTATAGCGATTTTAAGCATAAACTTTTAAACTTACCTAATGACACAAATAGATTAGACAAACCTTTATTTGATAAAGTAATTAATAATTCTAAACTTAGAACTTATACGCTTTCATCATTAGATATAAAAATAAAAAAGTAGATAAGTCGGTTTATTCGTATCTACTTATAATATAGTAACTTATATATACGTTAATATACTTGAAACTGATTTTTTAGTTTCTTTTATATACACTAATTTATAGGTGATTCAATGGTTCAATATGTAACCACAAACTTAAGTCCTGATGAACTGAAAGGACTTATCAAAGAATCTTTAAAAGAGATTCAAGCCGTTCCAAGTGATGAAAAGCAGACAAATGAACTGCTCACCGTCAAAGAGTTAGCAAAACTACTCAAAAAGACTACAAAGACAATCTATGAATGGAAGACAAATAATAAAATTCCATACATACAAACAGATAAGGCAATCCTATTTGATAGAGATGAAGTCCTTAAGACTTTGAAAAATTGGCATATTGTAAATGCTAAAGGGGGTTCTTTATGAATTACAAGAAAATCCTAAACGAATTAGAGCAACTACTGGACTATTTTGAAAATCAATTTTTTGATAAAGATATGTTATTCCAGATCGGGAATTTGATTTATTTGGTACAATGCAAGTTGAAAAAAAAAGAAGCAGACCAACAAAAAAGTAAAAATATTGCACGGGTGGAAGATATTAAAAACCTATTAATCAATGGAGAATCCTAAAATGAAAAAATATAACAAACATTACGACGCTGGACTTAACAAAATTTATGATTTTAAACCTGAAACAATGGAAAAGCATATTTCAAATAATACTGATTCTAAAATCTGTGAATATGTAATAAAAGAATTTGTTAAGTATGGAGATTGTAAAAAAGAAGTAAAAGAATTGGAAGTGATAAAAAAGAAAATCAAAAAACTTGTAAATGCTGATTCATTAGAATACAATCTTAAGCAGTCAAGCACTAAATTTATGTACCATTACTTAAAGGAAAAATATGAAAAAATATAAAAAAAGCATATCGGGAAAGGGTCGAAATTTTCCTGATACGCTTTCTAAATTCAATTTTAAGAAATCAAAAATAAGGAATTATTATGAATAATACAAATAATTCTGAATATGGATTTAGATTTCCAATAGATATTTTTCCCGATGAAGTGCAGACGATAATAAACCATTATAACGATATAATGACTATTCAGAAATCTTATTTAGGTGCTGGATTTTTATATTCTGTTTCGGTGGCTTGTGGTGTGAAATATAAAAGTACCTTTTCGGGTTTTGATGTAATTCCTTCAATTTGGTTTGCGTTGGTTGGTGATGTTTCAATGAAAAAGACCCCTGCAATTAGTCAAATGATTAAGCCGATAATTGAAATTGATAGAGAAAATTTTAAAATATATCAAATGCAGTTAAAGGAATTTAAGAAATCAAAGAGTAGAAAAGAAGATAATGACGATATTGAAGAACCAATTTATAATAAAATGTTAGTCAATGACTTTACTACTGAATCATTAGTTAAAACCCTTTACCATAATAAAAATGGTTTGGGGGTTTATTCAGATGAACTTAAGCAATGGATTAATAATTTCAATAGATATTCAAAAGGGTCGGACAAACAATTTTGGTTATCTATCTTTTCAAATGGACTAATAGAGAATGATAGAAAAGGAAGTGAAACATTAAGAATTGAAAATCCTTTTGTTTCTGTAATTGGTGGAATACAAAGAAATATTTTATCTTCTTTGAGTGGCTTTGATGAAGATGGTTTTATACAAAGATTGCTGTTCGTGTTAAATGAAACTGATGAACGGGGCTTATGGAATACTGAAAAGGAAATTGATGAAGAAATCAATAAAAGATTTACGGAAGTAATCCGCAATATATATTTGAATAATGGAATGTATAAGTTTTCAAATGACACTAAACAAGTTCTTGTAAAATGGCAGAAAAATTTAAAGTCAAATTACTTCAATATTGACTATTCATATTTAGGGAAATTTGAAATCTATGTATTAAGATTTTCATTGTTACTACAAATTATTTCAGATTACTACTCAAAGAGTGATGAAAAAATTATTACATTAGATTCAGTTAATAATGCAATCCGATTGATTAATTATTTCGCTGGTACAATTACATATTGCAATAAATTGTTGAATGGTGAAACCCCAAAAGGAATAGCAGACCAAAAAACAATGAATTGGTATGAATCATTAGAAGAAAAAGTATTAACAAGCGACGCTGTTATTAATGGTGAAATGTATAATATTTCAGAATCGAAAGTAAAAAGACTATTAAAGAATACAGAATTATTTGAAAAAATCGGACACGGTGAATATTCTAAAGTAGTTGGGAATCAAAAAACAGATGAAGAAATAGTTATTCCTGATGAACTCAATTATTTTAAAGAAAGTCTTGAAATGTATATCAACGATAGGAATGAAAGAAAAAAAACACTTACAAGGGCTGGATTAAAAGCAATATTCAACAAACTGATAATTGCACGTGAAAGTTATTCAGATGAATACATAAACGAGAGAATTGAAAATTCAATAATTGGGGGTTACCCAGATATTTATTTAGAAGATAAATATTGATGAATTATTGACATTATTGGAATTATTAAATTAAGTCTAAAAAAATAAAGCAATTAGATTTTCTTCAAAGTTCCAAAAGTGTAAAATAGTTCAAAATTAAAAGTTCACTAAAACAAACAAAATGACATTATCGGTATTATTGGATTTAAAAAGATTGTTAAATATCAATAGTTTAGGTTCATAATGCCGAAAATGTTAAAAATTCAAGAGAGTTGAGAAAAAAATAAAAAACTAATATCTATTTTTAGATGAACAGAAAAGACACTATAAAAAAGGGGTTTTGTCGTACCTATAAAAGAAGATTTACAAGAATTACACTCTATAAAAGAGAATCTAACGAATCTAACACACTAAAAGCACAAAATTACAAGAATTGCAACCTATAAAAGAAATATTAGCAGCAAAAAACTATACAATCAATTTACCTGAATATTTGGGGACTGATTAAGTTTAAAAAGTCTTAAAAAAGGACAAAAAAGACACTAAAGAAAGAAGAAGAAAAGTAGTAAAAAAAATAATTGTGTCCTTGAAAGTGTACCCTTTAATTTTTGAATATTTAACAAAATCCATTTAACTTCAATTATATTATTCATTTATAGTTTGCTGCTAATGTTAATTTATATTCCCTTCATCTGTACAACTTCAACTTGCTCTTCTCCCCTATCTAATTCTATTTTATACTCTTATAAATACCTTAGACTTTTTAAACTTCCTTGAAGTTCATATATTGTACATCTAAAGAAGATTCAAATCCTAAACTTCTTTTTTTTATATCATATTTATAATATTAATATAAATTTTTTTGAGTTTTTTAATATTCGATAATAATTTAAAAAAAATTTTTTATTATTTTACTTAAATTATTTTTTGTATTTTGATTTATATATTAAAATATGCTTAATTGTATCTCACCCTTATTTAACAATATTTTCAACTAATATTTACTATTAAAATAATTGACAATATTTGTCTATTTATATTTGCAAAGTATTAATTAATATGCAATTAAATTTAATAAAATGTATTTATTACGTATAAAGTTATTTAATTTTCTGCCGATAAGAATATAAAATATCTTGTTAATATATTTTAACTTAAAGTGTATAAATAAGTTATAGTTATAATTTTATTTTATAGGAGAAAATTAATATGGTAAAAATATTAATTTTTTGTTTGTTTGTATTATTTTCTAATTACTTATTATCACAATCTGTAACTTGGACACAATTTTTACCTCCAACTGAGCCATCAAATAGAGATGGTCTTAGGATAGAAAAAATTTCGGATAATGAAATTCTATTGTTTGGTGGATATAATGGTGGATATCAAAATGATACTTGGATTTTTAATAATACAAGTGGTAGCTGGACACAAATATTTCCAGCGACATCTCCTTCTTCAAGGTCATCACACAGTTTAGTAAATATAAATTCAAATGAAGTGCTTTTGTTTGGTGGATTTAATGGAGGGCAACTCGGTGATACTTGGATTTTTAATAAAACTACTCAAAATTGGTCTCAAATAGTTCCACCAACTGCTCCTTCTGCTAGAAATGACTTCGGTTATGCTAAAATAAATGATAATGAAGTAGTATTATTTGGTGGATACGATGGTGCTTCAGATAATGAAACTTGGATTTTCAATATTACAAGTAAAAGTTGGACTCAAGTATTTCCAGCTACTCCTCCTTCAGCTAGGTATGCTACCAATATGAGTTCAGTTTCTGAAAATAAAGCAATTTTATTTGCAGGTTTTAATGCCGGAATTCAAGGAGGGACATATATTTTTGATGGAGATACTGATGAATGGTCATTAATTACTCCACCAAACTCACCATCAAGTAGATATAGCTATGCATTACAACAAGTTGGTGAAAATGAAGTTTTATTATTTGGTGGTGATGATGGACCTAACAATTATTTGAATGATACATGGATTTTTAACAATACAAGTGGTAGTTGGACGCAAATAGTTCCAGCTTCATCTCCTTCAGCGAGAAGAGGTCATTTTTTAGCATCTATAAGTGACTATGAACTTTTACTATTTGGTGGATATAATACAGGAGTATTTCAAGGTGAAACTTGGATTTCCAGTATTATTACAAACCCTACAATATCTAATAGTGTTTCAGTAAGTGCTGGAGTTAATTCTGTAAATATTAATGCTCTTTTATATGATGGTAATTCCAATGTAACTTATTTTGTTGAATATGGTTTAAGTTCAGGCAATTATTCAAATACATTCTCAGGGGTTTTAAATAATTCTGGAGTGGAAACGAATACATCTATTCCAATTTCGAGTCTAAATCAACAAAGTACTTACTACTTTAGAATTAATATTGTTGGTCCATTAGGAACAGTAACCAGTTCTGAATATTCTTTTACTACTTTAGCAGCAAATGCAGATGATAATGATACCGATGGAGTTGACAACACAATAGAAAGCTCAGCACCTAATTCGGGAGATGGAAACAATGATGGTTTACAAGATTCTCAACAAGCTAATGTAGCAAGTCTTAGAGGAATATCTGGTTCTTATATTACTGTTCAATTAGTTTCTTGTGATTCACTTTTGAATGTTGAGAATTTTCTAAGAACTGAAAATGATAACTTTGAATTTCCTTTTGGTGTAATTTCTTTTTCTGCTCCTTGTAGCGAAGCACAAGTAAAAATATATTATCATAATGTTAATGATTTATCTTTGTATTCTTATAGAAAAGAAACTGCTTCTGGTAGATGGATAGAGTATGAAGATAGTGAGTTCTCGATTGAAACTATTGATGGTGAGCAAGTAGCAGTTGCTACTCTTACTCTTTCCGACGGAGGAATTGGAGATAGCGACGGAATTGTAAATGGAATAATAGTTGACCCAGGTGGTCCTGCGATTCCAATAACTGCTAACATTCCAATTTGGGAATGGTGGTGGGTTTTAGTTATTATTCCTATTATAATTTATACTTATAGGAGGCTTACATGAAATATTTCTTGATTTTAATTTTAATAATAACGAATTTAAAACTTTATTCTGCACCTGGTGATTTAGATCTCACTTTTGACGGTGATGGAATATTTACAATTAATAATTTTACAAACAATCTTTATTTTGAATTGGAATTAACAGCTGATAATAAAATTGTTGCAGGTGGTTATTATGGTAATGCTGGAAATAATTTTTTTTCAAGTATAATTAGAGTAAATAGTAATGGAACTTATGACAATACATTTGATGCTGATGGAATAACTTCTACAGATATAGTAGGTGGAACTCAGGCAGAATATGGTTATAGTTTATCTGTTAATCAAGATGGCAACTATTATTTGGCTGGATATTATGACAATGGTAACCCTCCTCACGATTCTTATTTAGTCAATCTTAATTCATCAGGGGCTTTAGATAATACTTTTGATAGTGATGGAATTGCTCTTTTAAATTTAGGCAATATTTGTAATTTTTATGATGTAATTCAATTAAGTGATGGGAAAGTACTAAGTGTTGGAAGAACAAATGTTAATGGTGATGAAGATGTTGTCGTTGTAAGATATAATTCAGATGGTAGTTTAGATAATACTTTTGATACTGATGGAATTTTGATTATTGATATAGGTGGAAATGAACGTGCAAATAGTGTAATCGAATTGAGTAATGGTCAATATTTACTTGGTGGATTTTCAGATGTAGCAGGAGATGGAGATGTTATTGTAATGAGAATTAATTCTGATGCTAGTTTAGATAATACATTTGACACTGATGGTATATATTCTTATGTAGAAGCAGGTTTTCAAGAAGTAAAGGAAGTAAATCAATTAAGTGATGGAAATTATTTGCTCACTGGTAACAATGTGAATGATGGAAGAATTATTAAAATAACTGACCAAGGATCATTAGATATTTCCTTTAACTCAACAGGTATTTTTAATTTTGATGGTGGAAATGGTATTGATGAATTTTATAGTTCTGTTGAACAAGAAGATGGAAAAATAATAACTACTGGAGACACTGATAATGGTGTTAATAGAGATATTATGTTAGTTAGATTAAACTCAAATGGTACAATAGACAATACATTTGATACTGATGGAATTAAAGGAATTGGTTTTTCTGGTGAAGACTTTACAGCTACTGATATTAAAATTAATAGTAATGGAGAAGTGTTTGTTATAGGTAATGATAATACAATTCCTCATAATTCATATATTGTTAAAGTTTTATTAGCAACTCAACCTTCAATTTCATCATCACCAAGTATTAGTAGTTTAACTTCAAATTCTATTGCTTTGTCTGTCAACATTGATTTTGATGAATATTCAACGATTAGTAATAGAGGAATTGTATATTCACTTTCTTCTAATCCTACTTTAAGCGATAATGTTATTCAATCTGGAACTGGAGATGGCACTTTTCAAGTTTCTATTTCAAATTTATCTCCTGGTGTTAATTATTATGTGAGATCTTATGCCGTTAATTCTGAAGGTACAACTTATGGTCCAGAACTAGCTTTTACTACTCCAGACATTGTAGATAATGACGCTGATGGAGTTGACAACACAATAGAAAGCTCAGCACCTAATTCGGGAGATGGAAACAATGATGGTTTACAAGATTCTCAACAAGCT
>JAUIIX010000051.1 GCA_030431515.1 bacterium | reverse complement strand
TAATAAATTATTAGATATTAAAAACACAATATTAAATATTCATCAACCTCAAAATAAGTCGATATTACAAAGAGCTGTTTACCGAATGAAGTTTGAAGAAATATTTTACTATCATCTTGTAAGGTTAGAAGATAAGTTCGTAAGTAAGACAAATAATAAAGCAATTCCATTAAACACAAAAAGTGAATTAGCAAGGAATGTATTAAAATCTTTACCTTTTAAATTAACACCTGACCAAAAGGAAGTTTTAAATCAAATAGTAGAAGATGTTAGCAAAGGTAAGATTATAAATCGTTTAATTCAAGGAGATGTTGGTTCTGGGAAAACAATTGTTACTTTACTTATATTTTTGATTTTAATCGAAAATGGATATCAGACAATTTTTATGGCTCCTACCGAATTACTAGCAGAACAACATTATAAAACTATTACAAAGTTTTTAGATGGATTAGATATTAATATCGTTCTTTTGACTGGTACTATTAAAGGCAAGAAAAGAACAGAGATACTTGAAAAAATGAAAAGTGGAGAAGCCAATATTATTATCGGGACGCATGCTTTGTTCCAGAAGACGATTGAGTATCACAAAATAGGAATGGTCGCCATTGATGAGCAACATCGCTTTGGCGTTGAGCAACGGTCAGAAATTCAGAGATTGGCAGCTGAATCGCTAAAGAATTACTTTGATGAAGATTATTTGCCTCATATTTTAGTAATTTCTGCAACACCAATTCCGAGGACTTTGTCTTTGACTTTGTATTCTGATTTGGATAGGAGTATTATCAAAACTATGCCTGTTGGTAGAAAAGCAATAAAAACTAAAGTAGTATTTGAAAATGAGTTAGAAGGACTTTATGAATTTGTTAAAAATGAAATAAATAATGGACGACAAGCATATTTTGTTTTTCCACTTATAGAAGAGTCGGATAAATCTGATTTAGAATCTGCAGTTAAGAATTTCGAGTATCTTGAAAATGAAGTGTTCTCTAAATATAAACTTGCACTAATCCATAGTAAGATAAAATCGAATGAAAAAGAAGAAATAATGCAAGATTTTAAAAATAAGAAGTATGATTTATTAGTTTCTACTACTGTTATTGAAGTCGGAATTGATGTGCCGAATGCTTCAATTATGATAATTCAGAATGCAGAGAATTTTGGACTTTCACAATTACATCAATTACGTGGTAGAGTTGGAAGAGGCACAGAACAGTCTTATTGTTTGCTTGTAGCAAAAGATAAGATGAAGTTTTATTTGAAGCAAAAAAATAATGAAGAAATTAATAATTATCCTCAAGTAATTCGTCTTAAAACTATGGAAGAAACAAATGACGGTTTTAAGATTGCAGAAGTTGATTTGAAACTACGTGGTCCAGGTGATTTGATAGGTAAAAAACAGTCTGGTTTACCAGATTTTAAATTTGCTGATTTAATAAATGATGTTGAAATAATTGAATTAACTAAAGATTTGGTTATTGATTTATTAAAAGAGGATACTTTTTTGGAATTGGAAAAGAATAGTAAAATTAAACTAAAATTAAATTATTTAAAAACAATAAACTTTATCGGGGTAGCATAATAAATGTTAGATAAAAATATAAATTTGATAGATTATAATTTATTGAGAGTAGCAACTTGTTCGCCAGAATTAAAGGTTGCTGACCCAGAATTTAATACAAACGAAATTATAAATATAATAAATGATGACGAATTAATAAATTGTAATATTATATTATTTCCAGAATTATCAATTACTTCTTATACTTGTGGAGATTTATTTTTAGATAACAATTTACTAAAATCTGCGATTGATAATCTTGGAAGAATTGTAGAAAGCTCCGAAGTTTTAGACTCACTTATTATTGTTGGCTGCCCGATTAATATCGATTCAATTTTGTATAATTGTGGGGTGGTAATTCAAAAAGGAGAGATTTTAGGAATTGTACCGAAATCATATATCTGCAATTATGGAGAGTTTTACGAAGCAAGGTGGTTTAAATCAGGTGTCGATACTAAAGATATATATATTAATATTTTAGAACAAGAAGTTCCATTTGGAGTCGATATTTTATTTGGAAGTGGTGAAGTTAAATTTGGTATCGAAATTTGCGAAGATTTATGGGCGTTTAAGCCACCAAGTATAGAACAAACTATAGCAGGAGCTAATTTAATATTTAACCTTTCTGCAAGTAATGAATTGCTTTCCAAACAAGAATATAGAAAACAATTAATATCATCTCATTCGGCTAAATTGATTTGTGCTTATGTTTATGCATCTTCAGGAATAGGGGAGAGTAGCACGGATTTAGTATTTTCTGGGCATAGCTTAATTGCTCAAAATGGAAAAATACTAAGCGAAACAGAAAGATTTCAATTTGATAGCCAATATGTAATATCTGATATTGATTTTGATATAATAAATGCAGAAAGATTAAAATTTAAAACATATTCAAACGAAACTAAAGTTGAATTTAGAGAAGTTGGCTTTGAAATAAATGATATACATACTAATGAATTAATATTATCAATTTCTAAAACTCCTTTCATACCTAATGAAGATATTAGAAAAGAATCATGCGAAGAAATTCTTAATATCCAAGCAAGTGGTTTAGCAAAAAGATTAAAGCATATTTCTGCAAAATCCGCACTAATTGGTCTTTCTGGTGGTTTGGATTCAACCCTTGCTTTGCTTGTAACAATTAAAGCTTTTAAAAAGTTAAACAAAGATTTAAAAGATATTTATGCAATTGTAATGCCAGCAGAAGCATCATCTGAAAGAACACAAAGCAATGCAGAAAAATTAGCAAATCTACTTGGAGTTACTTGTAAAGTCATAAATATATCAGATGCAGTAGATTTACATTTAGACCTTCTCGAACACAACAAACAAGATTATGACATTACTTATGAAAATGCTCAGGCACGGAAACGCACTCAAATATTAATGGATTTGTCGAACAAATTTAAAGGAATTGTCATTGGTACTGGTGATTTATCAGAACTTGCCTTGGGTTGGTGTACTTATAATGGTGACCAAATGTCTATGTATGGAGTTAATTCTGGAGTTCCAAAAACATTAATTAAGTATTTAATTAATAATTTTGTTGATGAATTTGAAAATGAAGAAATAAAAAGAATTTTATTAGATATAATTGATACACCTATAAGCCCTGAATTAATTCCCCAAGTGGATAAAATTCAAAGTACTGAAGATAAAGTAGGGGAGTATATATTACAAGACTTTTTCCTTTATTTTTATTTAAAATATAAATTTTCGCCTAAAAAGTTATTTTTATTTTCTATTTTTGTATTCTCAAAGAATTATGAAAAAAAATACATTTTAAATTGCTTGAAAATATTTTTTAATAGATTCTTTGATAATCAGTTCAAACGAAGTGCTATGCCAGATGGACCAAAAGTTGGCAGTATTAATCTATCGCCAAGAGGTGACTGGAGAATGCCTTCTGATGCATCAAAGAAACTGTGGATTGATGAGTTAAGTAAAATTGAAAAGGAAATTGAGTAAAAATGCTAAAAGAACACGATAAAATAAGAATAGTACTTGCAGATGACCACGAAGTTGTGAGAGCAGGATTACGTCGTTTACTTGCTATTGATAGAAATATCGAAATTATTGATGAAGCTGAAAATGGTAAACGAGCTGTTGAATTAGTACAAAAACACCAACCAGATATTGCCTTGTTGGATATTATGATGCCAATAATGACAGGTATTGAAGCAACCAAAGAAATCAAAGCTAGTTCTCTTACTTACGTTGTTATGCTAACTGCTTTTGAAGATTCAATGCACCTTGAAAAAGCTATTGCTGCCGGTGCAGATGGATATTTGTCTAAAGATGTTAGTGCTAAAGATTTAGTTGATGCCTTAAGATTAGTTAGCAAAGGTGAAAGAGCTTTTAGCAAGTCTATTATCAAAATTATGCAAAAGAAATATGTGCCTGAAGAAGAAAATGTTGCTCAAGCAATTTCTATTACAAAAAGAGAGCAAGAAGTTCTAAATTTAGTTGCTGATGGTAAGACTTCACAACAAATTGCTGACGAACTTTTCCTTTCTGTGAGAACTGTTGAGTCACATAGATATAATCTTATGCAAAAACTGGAAATTAGCAACACCGCTGGTCTTGTTAGATATGCTGTTATGAACCCTGGAATAAGAGAAGCAAATAAATAAATTAATATTGCGAAAAAATAAAGATTATTACCTATGTATTTTAATTCTATAGATTTCGCAATTTTTCTACCTATAGTTTTCTTACTTTACTGGTTTGTATTTAATAAAAATATTAAAACTCAAAATTTTTTAATACTCATAGTAAGTTATATCTTCTATTCTTTTTGGGATTGGAGATTCCTATCTCTAATATTTATTAGCACAATAGTTGACTACTTTATTGGAATCAATCTATCCAAATCAGACAGTAATAAAATCAGAAAACGACTGTTAATTCTAAGTTTACTTGTTAATTTATCTATTCTTGGATTCTTTAAATACTTCAATTTTTTTGTTGATAATTTTGTTCAGACATTTAATTTCTTTGGATATAATTTAGATTCAATTTCATTAAGTATTATCTTGCCTGTTGGAATTAGTTTTTATACATTTCAAACACTTAGCTATACAATCGATGTCTATAAAAATAAAATAAAATCAAGTGATAATTTTTTAGAATTTGCAAGTTTCGTTTCATTTTTCCCTCAACTTGTAGCAGGCCCTATTGAAAGAGCCAGCAATTTATTACCTCAATTTAGCAAAGCAAGAAAATTTGATTATTATAATGCTGTTCTTGGACTTAGGCAAATCTTATGGGGATTATTTAAAAAAATTGTAATTGCTGATAATTGTGCTGAACAAGTAAATCTTATATTTAGCCAACACAATGATTTATCTGGATCTACCTTGCTTTTAGGAGCATTCTTTTTCGCTTTTCAGATTTATGGAGATTTCTCAGGATATTCTGATATAGCAATTGGTGTATCTCGATTATTTGGCTTTAATCTTAAATTAAATTTCAATTATCCTTACTTTTCGAGAGATATAGCAGAGTTTTGGAGACGTTGGCATATTTCCCTCTCTACTTGGTTTAGAGATTATTTATATATTCCACTCGGTGGAAGCAAAGTTTCCAAAAGCCGTTTGATATTTAATGTGTTAGTTGTGTTTTTAGTGAGTGCTTTTTGGCACGGTGCTAATTGGACTTTCATTGCTTGGGGGCTTTTAAATGCTTTATTTATTCTACCTTCATTTTTCTTAAATAAAAATAGAATGAACTTAGATATAGTAGCAAAAGACAGCAAACTACTTAACTTCAAAGAATTTATAAATATAGTATTTACATTCTTTTTAATTTGTTTAACTTGGATATTCTTTAGAGCAGAAAATATTACTCAAGCTCTTGAAATATTTGGGAATATTTTCTCAAATTCAATTCTAACTATTCCATACTATTTAGGAATTGGACATACATATTCATTAATAGTTTTGATTGTATTTTTCATTGTTATAGAATGGTTAGGTAGGAGAGAGGAGTTTGCAATTCATTCGATATTAAAGAATCATACTCAAATTAGAATTTTATTTTATTACTTAATTATAGCATTAATTATTTTATTTCCAGGAAATGAGCAGGAATTTATTTACTTCCAATTTTAAATGAAAAAGTTTATACAAAATATAATCAAATTCATCTTTCCATTAGTTTTAATTCTAATTGGACCAATAATTTATTTGTATTTTACTGCAAAATCTGATTTAACTAATTATAAAATAAATAAAGATATAAATAGATTAATAGTTGGCGATTCACACGCTAAACTTGGTATAAATGATTCAATTATTTCTAGTTCAATCAATATTGCTCAATTCAGTGAATCATATCTATATACATACTATTTACTTGATGAAATATTAAAGACAAATAAAAATATAGATACACTTCTACTTTCATGTAGTTATCATAATTTTGCTAAATACTATGATTACTCGACTTACCATCCAGATGTAATTGGTAGATATTTCTATATTTTACCTGATGATATTAAATTAGAATTAATCGATGAATCTCAAAATATGATTTCAACTCTCAAATTTTCTACTTATGCATTTATAGAAAATCTATTTGCAGATCAAAAATCATTTATTGGAAAATTTGAAGATTTCCCTGTTGAAAAAGAAATTTCTGAAAAATATATAAACAAAAGAATATCAAAGCAATATGGAAATGTAGATAGTAACAATCTTTACTCTGATTTGAATATAATTTACTTTAACAAAATAATAGACTTATGTAAGAAATCAAATGTTGAATTAATTTTAATAAGAACTCCATTACATCAAGATTATTTCAAAAAAGTACCAAAAAATATAATAGACAAATATCAAAAAGTAACTAAAAATAGAAAAATAATATTTTTAGATGATGAAATTACTAATACAGATATTATGCCCGATGGAGACCACCTTTCCGATCAAGGAGCTATAATATTCTCTAAATATATTGAAGAACAATTAAATATTATAAAATAATTATTATATTAGTAAATTATTTGTCACAAATTAATTTTTAATTATATTCATCAAAGAATTAAAAGGAGTTAAAATGAAAAAATTATTAATATTATTAGCATTATTTATGTTGACATCATGTTCGACTACTTATTATCTTAATTATTATAAATATAGTATTGAGAAATGTGTAAGAATTGCTGACGATGACTTAGGTAAGCTAAGTTACGGAACTGAAGATAAAGAAAAAGAAACAGATGTTAATATTTCTGATGACTTTTTTGATTTAAATATTTCACAGATTAGTAGTGGCTTGAAAATTACATTAAATAACAAAACTAAAGATGAAGTTTTGATAGATTGGGACAATTCATATTTTATTGATGAAAAAGGTCAAAAATCAGTTTTGGTAAAATCAGTATCTGAATTTTTAAATCCACCGCATAAACAAAAACCAGCTAAAGTGTATGACGGAACAAGATTAAGTGAGATTGTTAGCTTATCTGAGTATGTTTATAAAGATGAAGAAAAATTGCTCAGGTTTAAACCCATATTAGGTCAAGAAGTATTTAAGAACAAATCAAAAATAGAGTTAAATTCAAAGGATTATTTGGATAAAATAATATCTATTAATGTAGCATTAATTTATAAAGAAGAAAATATCAATTATCAAGTTGATTTGAAAATTAATGATTATGAGATTTTGGAGCAGGAATAAAATAGTTTTTTATTCAATTTTATAAAATAAAGTTAGAAGAAATAAAATGAAAAAGTACCTTTTAATTTTAATTGCTATGGTCTTCTTGCTTTCTTGCGGAGAAGATGACCCCTGCGATATTGAATACAAACTAAACGAACCCGGTGGCTTTGGGAGGAATGAATAATTAAGTTAATTTTATTTCCCCCGAATTCGAGAGAATTAAAAACTTTTAAAACTAAAAACACTTTAAAGAAATTTGAAAGATAAAAAATTATTATTAGTTTGAAAATTATAAAATTTATTTACTTTCGTCATATAAATTAAAAAGGAATAAAATGTTAAAACTGAATTATGTCATTGAAAAAGATAAACATGGATATTATGGCTATTGCCCAGAATTAGATGGATGCCATACTCAAGGCGATAGTAATGAAGAAACTAAATCTAATTCAACTGAAGCTATTGAGCTATATATTTCAACTCTTCCATCACACTACCATTTTCTTCCAATTACCTCTTTTGAATAGAATTACTGCAAGTATCGCAACTGTTATACTTACGACTAAGATTGTTATATAGACACCTGTCATTCCCATTTCAAACCATACTGCTAATAGCCAAGCCAGTGGGATTTGAATAATCCAGTAACCAATAAGATTTAATATAGTTGGCGTACGAGTGTCACCAGCCCCATTAAATGCTTGACTTACAACCATACCATATCCAAAGAAAATATATCCTGAACTCATCCAAATTAATGCAGCAGTTCCGATTTCTATAACTTCTTTATCTGGAGTGAATAATCCAATTAAATTATTAGCAAAGAAAAGAAATATAATAGTTAGGAAAATCATAAAATAAGTATTGAAATATGCTGATCTCCATACACTTTTTTCAGATCTTTCGGGTTCATTAGCACCTAGATTTTGACCAACTAAAGTCGCTGCTGCATTGGCTAATCCCCAAGCAGGTAAGATTGCAAACATAATAATCCGCAACATAATAGTCCAAGCAGAGATAGAACTTGTGCCAAATTCGGCTACAATTCTATAAATAAATATCCAACTTGCAGAACTAATGATATACTGCCCAACTCCACCTTGAGCTATTTTCGCAATATTTTTGATTACTTTTAAGTCAATTTTGAAGTCAGATAATTGAATTTTAAGTATTGATTTTTGATTAGTTAAGTAATAGAATTGATATAGAACACCCATTCCTCGACCTATCGTTGATGCCCACGCAGCACCCTCGATACCTAATTCTGGGAATATCCACCATCCAAAAATTAGAATAGGGTCAAGAATCATATTAGCTGCATTTCCAAACCATAAAGATTTCATAGCTATAGAAGCATTTCCTGCACCACGAAAGGCACCATTTATCATAAATAGCAGCATTATGGTTGCATTACCACCAAGCATAATCCGAGTAAATCCACTTCCTTCGGTGATTACTTCAGCACTAGCACCCATCAAACCAAGTAATTCAGCTGGATAGATGAAGCCAATAATTGAAATAAATAATGAACATAAAAGTGTAATATAAATTGCTTGAACAGTTGCAAGTCCAGCTTCACGTGGTTTTTTCTCACCTATTCTACGAGATACAACAGCCGTAGCAGCCATAGAAATACCAATCCCAAGCGAAAATACTAAAAACAGTAGAGATTCTGTAAGTCCAACAGCAGCAACAGCATTTGTACTGATCTTGCCTACAAAATACATATCCACAACAGAGAATAGCGATTCCATCAGCATTTCGCCAATCATCGGAATAGCAAGTAGGAAAATCGCCTTATCTATAGAACCGCTTGTAAATTCTTTCTCTTCACCATTTAGAGATTCTTTAAAATTCAACCAAAGTTTTTTCAGCATCAAAACAAAATAATGTAAATAAAAAAGAAGCAAAATTAAGAAAATAAAAAATAAATAGTTAAAAAAATAGAAAATTACTTTTTATCGGTTGAGTTTTGTAATTAAAAAAAGTCTTTCAGCGTATTTAATATCCAAATAAAAAATGTATAGAAAGGATTTATCATGGCTTCCCTAAAACTTCGGAGAAGTTTAATATTAATAGTTAATATAAATCTATAGTATATCACAACTTCGGAGAAGTTGAACCCAGTTATTAGAAAAACAAAAAAACCGATTTCACTGCAAAAACCACTCGTAATTCAAAACTTGTTTCATCATCATTTGACATTTCGAGCGTAATCAAGAAACTCTCTTGTCACTCAGAGCGAAGCGAAGAATCCATAAAAAACTCTACGTCATTCTGTGGCGTAGCCGAAGAATCTCCCAGAAATTGCCTTCGTAATTCTGAACCCAGTTATTAGAAAAACAAAAAAACCGATTTCACTGCAAAAATTTTTCATCCAAAGAATAATACAAAAATTTCAGCGCAGCTATAAACTTCAAAAGACAGATAGATTAGCAAAACCATTGATTTATCACAGATATTCTTATACTTCTGTAAATTTTAAAAAAAAAGTCTGATAAAAAATTATCAGACTTTTTAAAGAAATATTAATATAATAGAATTAGAAATTTAATAATTCTAATACTTTATCATAGATTTTACCTTCAGTTGGTAAAACATCATTTTCGTATGCTGGGTGATAAGGAATATGAGAATCTTTAGCAGTTAATCTCTTAACTGGTGCATCTAACCATTGGAAAGTTTCATCTGATATTGTAGAAGCTACTTCACCAGATACTGAACTCATTTGAGTATCTTCGTGAATTACTATTACTCTACCAGTTTTCTTAACAGATTCTAATACCATCTCTTTATCCCAAGGAACTATAGTTCTTAAGTCAATAATTTCTACAGATTTACCAGTCTCTTTTTCTATTTTTCTAACAGCATTTACAGAATCTTTAACACACATACCGTAAGTAACTATTGTCGCATCACTTCCTTCTTTCACAATTCTTGCTTTACCAAATGGTATTAAGAAATTCTCATCTGGTTCAATTGCTTTACCAAATGGAAGACGATACATACCTTTGTGTTCACAGAAAAGAACAGGATCTTGAATTCTACAAGCAGTTTTTAATAATCCTTTAGCATCTATAGCGTTAGATGGATAAGCAATCATTATACCTGGTACATGAGAAAAAATAGATTCAATGTTTTGAGAGTGACATAATCCACCGTGAATATATCCACCAACAGCAACACGAGTTACTACAGGTGCAGACCAATTTCCATCAGAACGGAATCTCATGGCAGAGATTTCATTTTTATATTGCATAAATGCAGGCCAAATATAATCACCAAATTGAATTTCTACAACAGGTTTAAAACCATTGATAGCTAAACCAAGTGCAACACCAGCAATTGATGCTTCAGCAAGAGGTGAGTTGAAAACTCTATCCTTACCGTAAGCATCTGTTAAACCTCTTGTTGCAGTGAATACTCCACCTTTTGGATCTTGAACATCTTCACCGAAGATTAGCATTTTTTCATTTCTTGCCATTTCTTCCATCAAAGCATGGTTAATTGCATCAACCATAACTATCTCATTACCAGAAGTTGGGTCAGAAGTAGAGTAGTCAAGTTCACGAGTAGATGGGTCAGCAAAATTGTTTTTTGTAGAATCTTCAGCTACAGGATCTTCTTGTTCCCAAGCCCAATCAGCAGATTCATTTAATTCTTGTTTTACTGATTCATCAAGTTTTTCAATTTCAGATATAGTTAATATTTTATTTTTAATTAAATAATCAGATAAAATTGCAATACAATCTCTATTCTTTTTACCATCTTCTAAAATATCTTTATCTCTATATTTTCTATCATCATCAGAAGAAGAGTGAGGCAATAATCTTTCTACATCAGCATGAATAAGAACAGGTCCTTTTCCAGCACGCATATATTTAATTGCTTTTCTAACTGCTTCAGTTGATTTGAAATAATCAGTTCCATCAACGTGAATTTTAAGTAAATCTTTATATCCAACAAATAAATCAGAAACAGAACCACCCATTCCTTGATCTTCACGTTTTACAGAAATTGCTATTTTGTTGTCTTGAATACAGAATAATACGGGAAGTTTTTCTCTATGAGCCCAGTTAACTGCTTCAAAGAATTCACCTTGAGATGTAGTTCCGTCTCCAGAAGCAACATAAGTAAAATCATTTGATCCAGATTTTCTAGAAGCCAAATCTGTACCTACAGCCGATAAAAACTGAGTCCCTGTTGGAGAAGATTGAGTAGGCATCCTAAGATCTGGATGTCCATAATGACCTGGCATTTGTCTTCCACCAGCAGCCAAACAATCTTTTTTACCAAATGCAAGCATAAAGTAATCCTTAGTCGTCATCCCTTTAGTATATGCTAAAGCCATATCTCTATAGTAAGTCCAAGCCCAATCAGTTTTTTCCATATTTGCAGCAACTGCTACTTGGATACATTCATGCCCAGAACATCCGATATGGAAAAACGATTTACCTTGCTTTACAAGAGTTAAATGTTTTTGATCAGAGTTACGAGCTAACATCATAAATCTAAGTGCTTTTGATAAGTCGTCTTTAGTAAGATTAAGTTTTGTATGAGGGGTACCAGTATTAGGTTTTCCTTTTTTACCTTTTTTTGCTTTCTCAACAGCCATCAACAGACCTCACAATTTTAATTATAAAATTTTCATATAAAAGAACACAAAAATACGATTTTATTTTCGATTAAAAAAGTTGTGTTCAAAGATAATAATGATAGAGAAGATAAAAGATAGTATTTTTTAAGTAATTTCTAATATTTATTTTATTGAATTAAAATTTATAGCATTATTTGATTTATAACCCTAACTGCGTCTGCAGTGTTTTCATCAGCTTCATCAGGTGTTGAATTATCACATTTAATATCAAGTTGAAAAAGCAAAGGTCCTAAATTCCAAATTCCAATTCCTCCATCATTATTAGATGCAACCAAAGCACCTTGACTATTAACATCAAATGACACTTGAGTTATACTTATTCCATCTGTGTTTTTAAGAGTAGTTGATTTAAAAGATTTAACTAATTCAAAAGTTTTTCTGTCGAAAAAGTGAAAAATACTACTTTCTTTATTTTGATCTGTAGCAACCCAATAACCATTTTTACCACATCTAATTAAAGCAATTCCTTCTGATTGTGACTTGAATAAACCAACACCAATTAATTTTTTAAAATTTCCATCTAAATCATAAAGTTTTAAACAAGAATTTCCTTCACCTTCAAATTCTTCACCAATCAATAAGTTGTTATTGACTGGGTCAGCATAAATAGATTCAACATATCGTAATACTCCATCACCTTCAGTATCACCTATATATTTTAAAAATTCTAAATTAATTAAATTCTTCTTATCATAATCAAAACTATAATGCAGAACTCTTTTACCCAGATGACTATCTACAGGTAATTCTTCATTTTCAGTATATCCATCAGTTATATAAATATGAAATTTACTATCTTTTCTAAACACATTCAGCCCATAAGGTTTCACAAGTCTATCTTCTCCAAAGCTTAATACTGGCTCTAAATTTGGCAAACGTAATACTTGAACTCTGTGATTATCTCTTTCAACGATAAAACACAAATCACCATAAATATAAATACCATTTGGAGATTTAAACTGACCTAATTCTGAGCCAGTTTCGCCAACTTTTTTTATTAAGTTACCATTTTCAGCATTATAAACAAAAATTTGATCAGAAGCTTTTGCAGTTGCAAATACATAAGTTCCACTATCATCTTTATAGAAAGCAGGGGAGTCAATTTTATCAGAATTATCCCATTCTGATAAAACATCTGGTTTTAAAATTAATAGTTCATTAGAACTTAATTCAATTGATTCACTTTTGGGAATTTCTTTTTTACTATCATTACAAGAAGTAAAAATTAAAATAATTATTAAAAACACTATATATTTCATCTTTTCCTTATTTATTTTTACAAAAATAAAAAGCAATTATTAATTATACTAAAATAAAAATCATAATAAAAATTTATTCATTGATTATATTTATTTAGATATTTTTAATAATTCTGTTATTATAGCTTTATTCTTTTAAGTCTCAAAGAATTTGCTATAACTGATACTGAACTAAAACTCATCGCTAATGCTGCAATCATTGGGGATAGTAGCATACCAAATAAAGGATACAATACACCTGCTGCAATTGGAATTCCCAGAACATTATAGATGAATGCGAAAAACAAATTCTCTTTTATATTCTTCATCACTTTATGACCTAATTTTATAGATTTTACTATACCCATTAAGTCACCTTTTAATAAAGTAATTGCACTACTTTCTATTGCTACATCTGTTCCTGTTCCCATCGCAATTCCAATATCTGCTTGTGCTAATGCAGGTGAATCATTTATTCCATCGCCTGCCATTGCTACTACTTTACCTTGAGATTGTAGCTCTTTAATTATATTCAATTTATCTTCGGGTAAACACTCTGCTTTAAAATTATCTAAGTTTAATTGTTTAGCAACTGCACTAGCGGTGTTATTATTATCTCCTGTTAACATTATAACTTCAATTCCCATTGACTGCAGCTTCGCAATAGCTTCTACGCTTGTACTTTTTATGGCATCGCTAATTACTATATATGCTTCAACTTTATTATTAACTGAGATGTAGGAAACAGTTTTACCTAACTTTTGTTCAACTAAAGCACTACTTGTTATATTTTCTGGAACTTGAATATTGAGATTTTCAAACAACTTTAAATTACCAATTGCAACTTTAATTTGATTAATTTCACCAATTACTCCCATACCAGTAATAGATTCAAAATTAGTTGCTTCTTCAAGAGTTACACCTCTTTCTTTGCAATAATTAACAATAGAATCTGCTAAAGGATGTTCGCTATATTGATTTAAAGATGCAATTAGTTTTAAAATATAGTCGGAAGAATTTTCGGAGAATATTTTTACTTTCTCGACTGATGGTTTACCTTCAGTTATAGTTCCTGTTTTATCAGAAATTAATACATCAATTTTATTAAGATTCTCTAATGCTTCTGCATTTTTAATTAATATACCATTTGTAGCACCTTGACCTACACCAACCATAACAGACATTGGAGTTGCTAAGCCTAAAGCACAAGGACATGCGATAATTAATACTGCAATTGAATTTACAAAAGCATAAACTAATTCTGGGCTTGGTCCAAATATATACCAAACAATAAAAGTAATGATTGATACTAAAACTACTATTGGGACAAATATTTTAGAAATTTTATCAACAAATTTTTGAATTGGAGCTTTAGAACGACTTGCCTCATTTATCATGTGAATTATCTGAGATAGTAATGTCTCAGACCCAACTTTTTCTGCTACCATCGTAAATGTTTTAGTTCCATTAATAGTTCCTGATATAACTTTATCGCCTATTTTTTTATCAACAGGAATAGGCTCACCAGTAATCATTGACTCATCTACATCACTATTTCCAGTAAGTATTGTTCCGTCAACTGGGATTTTATCACCTGGCTTAACTCTAAGCTTATCACCCTTCACAATCTTATCAATTGAAATAACTTTTTCACCATCTTCTGTAATTAAAACAGCATCTTTGGGAGCAAGTTTTAAAAGTTCTTTTATTGCTCCACTTGTTTGACTATGTGCCTTGGCTTCTAATAATTGACCAAGCAATACTAATGTTAATATAACTGTAACTGCTTCAAAATAAACAAAAACAGTTCCGCTCTCAGTTTTAAATTGGTCTGGGAAAATATCAGGAAATAATAAAGCAAATACACTAAATATAAAAGCTACACCTGCTCCAATTCCAATCAAAGTCAACATATTTAGATTAAAAGTAACAATTGATTTATATGCTCTTTCAAAAAACATCCAAGTAGTATAAAATACAACTGGTAATGAAAGGAAAAATTGAACCCAATTCCAAGTCTCTTGACTAAATATTTCTAACAATGGCTTACTTGGAAACATCTCAGACATTGCGATAATAAATATAGGTAAAGTAAACAAAACAGATAGTTTCATTTTCTTTAATAACTTCTTATAATTTTTATCCTTTACATCAGTATTTTCGATAGGAACTAAATCCATACCGCAAATAGGACAACTACCCATTTCATCTCTAATAATTTCTGGGTGCATTGGGCAAGTATATTCAGTTGCATTACTTAATGCCGGCTGTTCTACTAAATCCATACCACAAACTGGGCAATCACCTGCTTTATCATAAGTTTTATCACCTTCACAGTGCATAGGACAGTAATAAACACCATTACCTTGTTTAGTATTTGAATGAGATGCAGAATGAGAAGAATGTTCTAAATCAGAATGAGCATTTTTATTTAAACTAATAGTATAATGCAAACCATTATTAGTGATTGCAGATTGTAGAGCAGTCAAACTAATATGAGTATCCATTTCAATCTCGACTTCACCACTTGACAAATCGGCAACTACACTTTTAACTCCTTTGATATTACCCAAAGCAGTTTCAACATTATTTTTGCAACCAGAACAAGTCATTCTTGAAATATAATATGAGTGTTTCATAGATTACCTCAATTGTTAAAAATTATATCACAAAATTAAGCATTAAAAAATGTGAACAATACTAAGCACGATTAACTAAATAAATTATTCTAATAACTTATTAAAAATATTAAACTAAACAAATTATTAAAATATTATATAATTAATATCTTTAAATTATAATTAGAAACATATAATATAATTTTCAATAAATAAATAAAATTTCGTATTTTGCAACAATATTTAATTAATATTTAAAAAGGATTACCATGAAATTATTTATACTACTATTATTTGTTTTTTCAGGATTATATTCTCAAGAAAGGGCTATTACTGCTCGTGATGGTGCGATTATGATTGATGCTGAAGTTACTCAAGGACTACAAACGACTGTAATTTTAAAGTGGAATCTAAATGAACAAGCAAGTAGATATCATATCTATAGGAAAGAGCTTGGTGGAATATTTGTAGAACCTGCGTTAGCTATTATGGATACTTTAGTAAGTACTTGGACAGATAGTGATGTAGAAGAAGGTAAAATTTATGAATATAAAATATTAGGTGAATCTCGAGGTGGTATAAACTCTGGTGGACTAAAAGATTTTGATTATTATGCTTATGGTTATAAAGCAGTTAGTGTTAATGCTCCTCCTTATAGTGGTGGCAGATTGTTGATATTGATTGACTCGACTATGGCTGAACCACTTAAAAATGAAATCTCTCGTTATCAAGACGATATTTTAAAAGAGGGTTGGACTTATGTAACTCGCTACGTGACTCGTTCTGAAGAGTTTAATGGTGATAAAGTTAAAGAAGTAAAATCTATAATTTTAGAAGAATATGCGAAAATGCCTTTTGATAATATCTTTTTATTAGGTAGAGTTCCTGTTCCTTATTCTGGTGATATTGTTCCTGATGGTCACACGAATAACCACAAAGGCGCATGGCCAGCAGATATTTATTATGGCTCAATGAATGAATCAATATGGACTGATGCAATAGTGAATTCAACTTCTGCACCTGAGAGAACTCAAAATGTCCCTGGTGATGGTAAGTTTGATGTTTCATTTTTATATAATGGTCAATGGGGATTAGTAGTTAATACAAGTGCAGCAGTTGGTAGGGTAGATTTTTATGATATGCCAGTTTTTGAGAAGACTGAAACAGAATTACTTAGAACTTATTTAGATAAAGATCATAAGTTTAGAACAGGGCAAGTGGATGTTGATAGAAGAGCATTAATTGACAATAATTTTAATGCAGCATCTTTACCAGGTGCATTTGCTTGGAGTGGTTGGGCTAATTTTGCTTCAATAGTTGGTAAGGATAATGTTGTTGCTGGTGATTGGATAAAGAATACAAGACCTGAAAATCTTCAAGAAAAGACATATTTATATTCTTTTGGTGATGGTGGTGGATCCTATTCTAGTGCTGGAGGAGTTGGAACTTCTGCTAATTTTGCTGAAAATCAAATTAACTCTGTATTCACTATTTTATTTGGGTCTTACTTTGGAGATTGGGATACAAAGAATAATTTGATGAGATCTGCAATTGCCTCTGAACCGATGGCACTTACTTGCTCATGGGCTGGAAGACCCCACTGGTATTTACATCACTTAGGTTTAGATTATCCAATTGGTTATTCTACTAAGATTACTTTGAACAATGTAGTTGATTATTTACCTTTATTAATTATTCAAAATGGTCAAAGATCTTTTCCAGAAGGATTACAGTTATTTACACATGTTTCTTTATTAGGCGACCCAACTTTGAAGACAAATCCCTCACCAGTAATGGATTATTTAGAGAATTTATCTGTTGTTCAAGAGGGAGAGGACACTAAACTATCTTGGGAAAAACCGAGTGATGGTCAATCTCATAAATGGGATATATTTTATACTGTAGATAAATCAGAGAAATGGCGTAAAGCTAATGATAAACCAATTATAGCAAATAATTTTACGCATGATTTTAAATTCGATGGTGAGATTACTTATTTAGTTAGGGAAGTTGTTGAAGATGGTAATCCAACTAATCCAAGCATTCATGGTTCTTTGCAACGATATGGTAGAGGTAATTTGGCTGTAATTGAAAGAAATGATGTTAATAGTGTAGAAATTGGTGCTAATGAGTTGGAATTAATTTTAGGTCCTAATCCTGCTAATAATTATGTAAATATCAATTTCAAAACAAATGTTGGAAATGCAGAAATATTAATTTTTGATTTACAAGGTCAAATTCTTAATAAGTTTGAATATCAAAATGTTGGAAATGGAATTAATCAGTTAATTTGGAATTTGAATAGTAATGGTAAAAAGTTGAACTCTGGAGTGTATTTAATTCAATTAGTTAATAATAATCATAGTGTTACTAAAAAATTGATTATTAGAGATTAAGGAAGAATCCTTTAATTAGTAGAAAAAGATAGACATTTTAGAGGATTATTTAATTCATAGTTAATTTTAATAAAAGTAGTGGCAATTAATGAATTGCCACTACAATTACTTAAGTTGTTTAAAGAGAAATTATTTCATATTAGTGTAAACAGCAAGTACATCATCATCTTCTTCTAATCTTTCGATTAATTTGATTACGTCTTCTGCTTGTTCATCTGTAACTTCTTTGTAGTCATTTGGTACAAAAACAGACTTAGCTTCATCGGGTTCTATACCTATGCTTTCAAGATGTTTGTTCATTTTATCAAAATCAGTAAAAGTAGTATAAACAGTAGCGTGTTTATTTCCATCTTCATCTTCATCAATTTCAAGGTCTGTAAGCCCAAAATCAATTAAATCAAGTTCAAGTTCATCTCTATCAAGATCATTTAAAGGAAATTTAAACATTGACATTTTATCAAATAAGAATGACAGAGAACCACTATTTCCTAACTGACCACCACATTTTGAAAATGATAATCTAACATTAGCAACTGTACGAGTTGGGTTGTCTGTTGCTGCTTCTACATAGACTGCAATTCCGTGAGATGCGTAACCTTCGTAAGCTAATTCACTGAAAGCAACAGATTCTGTTGACATTGCTTTTTTAATTGCATTTTCAACATTTTCTTTTGGCATTTGCATACTTTTAGCATTTTGGATTGCGACTTTTAATTTATAATTTGTTGCAGGGTCAGGACCACCTGATTTTACAGCAAGCATAACTTGTTTTGATAATTTTGTAAAATTCTTTGCCATTGCACTCCATCTGGCAAACTTTTTATGTTTTCGATATTCGAACGCTCTTCCCATATTAACATTTTTGATTTTTTGAAAATATTATATGGCAAAAATAAAAAGAAAATATTGAAAATTTACATTAAGTTCTTAAATTACTTTGAAAAAAGAATAAAGTTAGGTAATTTTGGAATTGCTATAAATAATAAAAATATAAAAATGAATAAATTAAAAGTCGGTGTAATTGGTACGGGTCATCTAGGAAGAGTTCACACAATGTTGTGGATGAAGAATACTAATATAGAATTTGCAGGGATTTATGATGCAAATGAGAATAGGGCAGAAGAAATAGCTAAAGAGTTTAATTGTAACGTATTTAAGACTATGCAAGATGCTATTGAAAGTTGTGATGCAGTAACTATTTCTGCTCCCACAGTTGCACATTTTGAAATATCAAAGTTATTTTTGGAACAGGGAAAACATTGCTTTATAGAAAAGCCAATTACTGCAAATTATAATGAAGCTGTTGAGTTAATTGAAATATCTAAGAAAAATGGAACAATTATTCAAGTAGGTCATGTTGAAAGGTTTAATCCAGCTATTGCTTCATTAAAAGATATGGAAATCAATCCAATATTTATTGAGGCACATAGATTAAGTCAGTTTAGACCACGCGCATTTGATGTAAGTGTTATTCATGATTTAATGATTCACGATATTGATATTGTACTTTCATTGATAAAAAGTAAGGTTAATAAAATTGATGCAAATGGTGTTGCAGTTATAACTCATACTCCTGATATTTGTAATGCAAGATTGACCTTTGAAAATGGGTCTGTTGCAAATTTAACTGCAAGTAGAATTAGTGCAAATCAAATGAGAAAAATGAGAATTTTCCAAAAAGATGCTTATTTCTCCATTGATTTTGCAAAACCAGATGTTGACATATTTAGATTGTATGACGAAGGAACAGAACCGAAAGATTACAAACCAACTACTATGTTAGGGTCAATTGATGCTGGTTTGAAAAATAAGAATATTTATTTTGAGAAGCCAATAATTCCGGAAATTAATGCGATTGGTGAAGAACAACAAGCATTTGTATCTGCTATAAATGATAAAACAAATGTTAGAGTAACAGCTGAAGATGCTGCAGAGGCGTTAAGAATTGCTGAAGAAATATCTAAATTGATATAACTATTTGACAATTCCTACTTTGTATTTTCTTTTTCCTGTTAAGCGTTTCATTTTAGGAAATTGAATATTTACTTTTGTAATTACATTACTATCTAATTGGTATGTCTTTCTTTGTGAGTAAATAGTATCTTTGGATTCTAAAAAAGCTGCTATAATAAAAGTATTTGAACTTGATTGATTAATTAATTCGGCTGAAACTATGTATTCAGTTGAATCATTTTTCTCAAGAAGTAATAGTTTTTCATCAGTGCTTAATCCAGAAGTATTTGTGGAGAGCTTGCTACTTATTAATTTAACATTTTTGTAGTCTTGATTATTATTTTTATTCTTCATTTGTAGAACAAAATAAACAAAGATTACGATTCCAAGTAAAATAAAGACAAACTTGTTAGTTTTTTTCTTTTTACAATCTTCGTCTTCTTTGTGGAAATGTTTTTTATAAAAGTCTCTCATATCATAAATTTACCAAAAACTAAGCCAATATTATTCTTTGTATTGATTAATATTTTTTAAAAATTGTTTTAGTTCTTCTGCTTTTTGAGTTCCAATTAAAAGATTTTTACCGTCATTGAATTGTAACTGTAATCCCATATTACCTTTTATATTAAAAGCTTTTCCTTTACCCATTATTCCAAATCTATATCCCCAGCCACCATATTCTCCAATTGGGCTATATTGTCTTACATAACAAAGAGTTAAATCTTCCCATTTTATAATTTTATCCTTAATAATAAATGGTAAAAATTTAATCTTTATTTCTTCATTGTTAATTTCTGTTTTAAGTGAAGTACCTGTTAAAAGGTAATTCACAAGAACAAGAGAGAAAAATATAACTCCTAAACCAATAGAATCAGCTACTTCAAAAGATTTTTCACTTGCATCAGTGATTACATTTATTATCATAAATACTAATAATAGATTAATTGATATTATTATTAGCCATATCCACCACTGTGTAAATCTTTGTTTTTCTATAAATATTGAATTATTCATACTTTATACCTTTATTTATATATAATTAATTACGAATAAAGATAAAATATGTTTAAATAAAAAAAGGAGCCGAAGCTCCTTTTAAATAAATTTAATTATTTTAAATTATACCCAACCTCTAAGTTTACAAGCTTCTGCAACTCTTTGAATAGAGATTAAATAAGCTGCATCACGCATATATAAATTCTTGCTATTTGCCAAATCAGCAACAGCATGATATGCTTGAGTCATTTTTAAATCTAATTTTTCCATTACTTCTTCTTTAGTCCAGTAGTAATTTAAGTTATTTTGAACTTGCTCAAAATAAGAACAAGTAACACCACCAGCATTACACAAGAAGTCTGGGATTACCCATATATCTTTAGTTTTGATAACTGCATCAGCTTCTGGAGTAGTAGGTCCATTGGCACCTTCTGCAATAAATCTAACTTTATCAGATATTAAATTAACTGTTTTAGCATTTATTTGATTTTCTAATGCTGCAGGAACTAAAATATCTACGTCTTGAGATAACCAAGCATCTCCATCTAAAATCTCATATCCATATTCAATTGCTTTTTCATTATTGATTTCACCAAATTTATTTGTAATACTTTGTAATTTGTTGATATCAATACCATCTTTTTTCTTAAATGTATATGCTTTTTGTTCTTTGTTATTCCAAGATGATACAGAAATAATACGACCACCCATGTAATGATATAATTGCATTGCGTGAGATGCCACGTTACCAAATCCTTGGAAAGAAGCAGTTGTATTTTTAACATCAATACCTTTTTGCTTTAATGCTTCTCTTAAAGTGTAGATAGCACCATATCCTGTTGCTTCAGCTCTTCCTAAAGATCCACCCATACCAACTGGTTTCCCTGTAATTGCTCCTGGATATTTTGCACCTGTAATTGTTTCATATTCGTCAAGCATCCAAAGCATGTGTTGACCATTTGTCATTACATCTGG
>JAUIIX010000122.1 GCA_030431515.1 bacterium | reverse complement strand
GATTGATGAAAACTTATTATTTGGGAAATTAAAATGAAATTATTATTAATAATTATAATACTTATATTTTCTATAAATACTACAATTGCTCAACTTCAAGGACAAGCTAAAACTGATTCTCTATTAAAAGAACTCCCTAAAATGAAAGAGGATACAAATGGGGTGAATTTATTGAATAATATATCTTTTGAATATAGGAAAATAAACCCTGATGAAGGTATAAAATATGGGAAGCACGGATTAAATCTTTCTGAAAAAATTCGATGGGAATTAGGTAAGGCAAAATCATATAGGTCATTGGGTATTAATTACTATCGAAAATCAGAATTGCCTAAGGCATTGATATATCATAAGAAGGCATTAAGTATAAATAAAAAATTGAAGAATAAATCAGGAATTGTTAATAATTTTGAGAATATTGGGATTATATATCAAAGTCAATCCGACTATCCAAAAGCATTAGAAAATTATTATAAAGCTATGAAAATTAATGAAGAAATTGGTAATAAAAATAGAATTGCTAATTCTCTCGGAAATATTGGGAGTATTTACTTTCGTCAATCTAACAACCCAAAGGCATTAGAATATTTTAAAAAAGCTCTCAAAATAGCAGAAGAATCGGGTAGTAAAAATGTTATTGCCAATATTCTTGGAAATATTGGTTTAGTATATACATTTCAAACAGTTTATCCAAAGGCATTAGAATACTTAAAAAAATCACTTAAAATGTTAGAAGAGTTAGGAGATAAAAACGGAATTGCCAGCATACTTGGAAATATTGGGATTCTATATAACAAACAGTCTGATTATCAAAGGGCATTAGAATATTATTTTAAAACATTAAAAATAAGGAAAGAAACTGGAGATATATCAGGAGTTGCAACGATTCTTGGAAATATTGGTGAATTATATTTAAAATTATCTCAAGACTCAGTTATAATAGAATTTAAAAAGGAATCTGAATCAATTAGTATAAAAAAAGAAGTAAATCTCAACAATGCAATAAATTACTTAAAAGAGTCGATTAATATTCTTGATGAAATTGGAGAAATTCATAAAAAGTCATTTTTTTTATACTATCTCTCAAATGCTTATACAGAAAAAGGCGACTACAAAAAAGCTTACGAAACATATAAAGAACATAAAAAATTAAACGACTCTATATTTTCATCCAAAAATAATACTAAAATCGCAAATCTTGAAGCTAAACGAGAAAGTGAAGTAAAGCAAAAAGAGATTGAAATATTAAAAGCAGAAAAAGAGAAAGAGAAACTTCAAAGATATGCTATGTTTGGTGGTATTGCAGGACTTGGAATTATTATAGGTTTAATTTTAATTCAACGTCGTAAATCTGAAAAGTTACTTTTAAATGTTTTACCAGCAAAAATAGCTAAGCGGCTTAAAGCAAAAGAACATCCAATCGCAGACCATTTTGATAATGCTTCAATAATATTTATTGACATTGTTGGATTTACAAGTCTGTCGTCAGATGCTGACCCCAAAAGAGTAGTATCTGTTTTAAATGACATCTTCACAATATTCGATAAACTCGCTGATAAACATGGACTTGAGAAAATAAAAACAATTGGTGATGCATATATGGCAGTTGCTGGTATTCCGGAGATACAAGATGACCATTCAAAGCGAGCAGCTCAAATGGCTCTTGACATAAAACAAGAAATGAAAGACTTCAAAACAAGTGACGGAACAGAAATAAAATTCAGAATTGGAATAGATTGCGGAACTGTTGTAGCAGGTGTTATTGGCGAAAAGAAATTCATCTATGACTTATGGTCTGATGCAGTAAATACAGCTTCAAGAATGGAAAGCACCGGAGAATCTGGACAAATCCAAATCACAGAAAACTTCAAAACAGAATTAGAAAAATTCGAAGGAAATTGGAATTTCATTTTACGTGGTGAATTTGAAATCAAAGGCAAAGGGCTAATGAAAACTTATTTTTTAGAAAATTAAAATTATTTAAGGTTAAATAAATGAAAACAATATTAATAGCAATTTTACTTGTATTATCTATAAATACAGCAAAATCTCAACTCCATGGTCAAGCAAAAATTGATTCCTTACTAAAAGAATTGCCAGAAATGAAAGAAGATACTAATGGAGTGAATTTGTTGAAAAGTTTATCTTATGAATATTATAGAATAAATCCAGATGAAGCTATAATATACGGTGAAAAGGGATTGAAACTTGCTAAAGAAATTGGTTGGGAATTAGGAGTAGCTAAGAGTTATAGAACATTAGGAGTTGTTTATTCTTATGGTAAATATAATCATTCAAAGGGTCTTGAAAATTTCTTTAATGCTCTAAAAATCTTCGAAGAATTAAAAGATAATTATGCAATTATTAATACACTTAATTATATTGGGAGAGTTTATATAAATTTATCAGAATTATCAAATTCATTAATGTATTCTCAACGTTCATTGAGGATTAGTAAGAAATTAAATTATAAAAGAGGAATGGCAATATCATTAACTAATATTGGCATAATATTCAGAGCACAATCTGATTACAAAAAAGCTATAAAGTCATTCAATAGTTCATTGATTATATTTAAGGAGTTAGGAGATAAAAGTGAAATTGCCCAAACATTACATTATATAGGCGGAATATATTCAATTCAAGCAAATTACAGAAAAGCAATTAAATATTATCTTCTTTCAATGAAAATAATTGAAAAGTTGGAAGATAATTTTAAATTAACAAGAATATTATCAGTAATTGGCGGTATGTATCAGAATCTATCAAATTATCCAAAAGCATTAGAGTATTATTTTAAAGAATTAAGGGTATTAGAAAGTCTAAAAGGAATTAATGGGAACGACGTTTTAATGAGAGGTGACATGTTGATGAATAAAATTGCTTATTCATATTATAATATTGGAACAATATATTCAATACAATCTAAATACAATGATGCTTTGATGTATTATAACAAAGCTTTAAAAATTAATGAAGATTTAGGTGATATATCAGGTGTTGCTAGCTTTTTAAATAAGATCGGGGAGGTTTATTTAAATCAATCAAATTATCAAAAGGCTTTAAAATCTTTTGAGCGTTCATTATTGATTTTTGAAAAGAGAAGATATAATCTAGGAATAGCTTCTTCATTAGGTTATATTGGTTTATTATATCGTAAGAAACTTGAGTTCTCTAAATCTTTAGAATACTTTGAAAAATCCCTTAAAATCTTTGATGAGCTTAATTCTAAGCCAGGAGTTGCATCTAACCTTATGAATATTGGTGGATTATATTTAACTCAAGCTAAAGATTCGATTATAGAAATGAGCGAGAATAAAGTTCAACTTCTTTTGAATAGAGAAGTAAATATAAATAAAGCAATTGATTTTAGTAAAAAATCTATCGAACTATATAAAGAAATCGGAACAACCCATGAACAATCAATCTGTTTAGATAATCTCTCCGAAGCATATCAATTAAAGGGCGACTATCTATACGCATTAAAATATTATAAAGAATCAAAGAAACTAAATGATTCAATTTTCTCTTCTAAAAATCAAACTAAAATCGCAAATCTTGAAGCTAAACGTGAAAATGAACTAAAAGAAAAAGAAATTGTAATTCTTAAAAAAGAGAAAGAAAATCAGAAACTTCAACGCTATGCAATGTTTGGAGGAATAGCAGGACTTGGAATTATAATTGGATTAATTCTAATCCAACGCCGAAAATCAGAGAAATTACTTTTAAATGTCCTTCCTTCAAAAATAGCAAAGAGATTAAAAGCTAAAGAGCATCCAATTGCAGATCATTTTGATAATGCAAGTATAATATTTATTGACATTGTTGGATTTACAAGTTTAACTTCGGATGCTGATCCTAAAAGAGTTGTATCGGTCTTAAATGATATATTCACAATATTCGACAAGTTAGCAGATAAGCATGGACTTGAAAAAATCAAAACTATAGGTGATGCTTATATGGCAGTTGCAGGTATTCCAGAAATACAAGCCGACCATAGTAAGCGTG
>JAUIIX010000003.1 GCA_030431515.1 bacterium | reverse complement strand
CACCAACTCCATATAGGAATATAAGAAGTTATAGGAATCGCAGGACCTCCTGGATCAACTATCATTCCGTTTACTATACCATCACTATCTCCAATTCCTCCATCGGAGAGAGTAAGTGTTGCAACTGCTACCTGGTTACCATCAATAGTTTCAATAGAAAACTCACTATCTTCATAATCTATCCATCTACCATCAACAATTTCTTTACGATATGTAAATAATGATAAATCATTTACATTATGATAATATATTTTTACTTGGGCTTCGCTACAAGGAGCAGTGAATGAAATAACACCAAATGGAAATTCAAAATTCCCATTTTCAGTTCTGATATAATTTTCTAGTTTTAAAAGAGAATCGCAGGAAATGAGTTGCACTGTAATATAAGACCCAGCAATGCTTATAAAACTTCCAACATTCGCTTGTTGTGAATCTTGAATACCATCATTATTACCATCTCCTGAATATGGAGCATTTAATTCAATGCTATTTTCAATTCCATCACTATCATTATCAGTCGCATCTGGAGTTGTTATTATTTGTTCTGTACCATAAGTAGTTCCAATTGAATTTATTGCAAAAGAACGAATATAGTATGTTGTACCTGGGGATAAATCCTCAATTGTAATTTGATATGAACCATCACCACTTCCAGATTGTATTACATTATTGCTTAATGTAGGAGTTGAAGAAAGCGAATAAACTAAGCCCCGATTTGAAATTATACTTCCTCCATCATATTCAATATTAAAATTTATTTTAATTGAATTTGAAGTAAGCACTGCTAATGAACTTGTTGGTATATAAGGTGGGTCTTGCCACTTAAGACTTGCTATTGCAAAATCAATATCTGCATTCACATCTGTATAACCACCAATAAATATATCCCCAGCAGTATTAAAATCTATCCCATTACTAATATCAATCCCACCAAAATCAACTAATTTAATGCCATTACTACCAAAATTTAAATCTAATTCACCTACATTATTAATTTTAATAATAGCAAAGTCTCTATCTCCATTTACATCTGAATCGCCTGTTAACAATATTCTTCCATCTTCATCTTCTATTACATTAAAACAATAATCTGTTCCACCTAAATCATAGGTTTCATATCCGTCGCTTTTGAAACTATTATCTAAACTTCCATCTTCATCTAACATAATTGCTAAGAAATCATTATTAGAATAAGACCCAACAAGAATTCTATCGTCTGATAAAACCTTTAATCCACCGATTCCAACATTCGGTAATGCAGTATAAATAAATTCACCTGCTGTAGCAAATGTAGCATCAAGAGTTCCATTTGTATTTAATCTTATTACTGATATATCACGGACACCACCAACATCATAATTACCACCTACAATTAATTTCCCATCTGATTGTGTATCAACTGTGATAGCATAATCATTTTGAGCACCGAAACTATATTCAAAGTATCCATCACTGCTAAAGGAATTATCTAATGAACCTGATGATGTAAATTTCATAACAAAAAATCCATATAAAGGATTATTAGTGTTATTCTCATATCCTACTAAATATATATTGTCATTAGCATCTACGTGCATATACTCTGGTCTTTGAGCAGAAGCTATAGTTACTTCTGTTATACCATTTGTTCCAAAAGAATTATCTAATGAACCATCATCATTTAATTTTAATACACCAAAATCTGTATTACCACCATTAATAGTTTCAAAGCCAATTATAATTTTACCATCCGAAGCTATTTCTACGCCAATTGGAATATCTTCATCACTCAAATTTATTGCTAATTTTCCATCAGAATCAAAAGTATTATCTAACGAACCATCAGTGTTTAACCTACATACATATATGTTATCTGATATATCGTCCGAAGGGGATTTATAGCCAACTAATACAATTTTACCATCTGATTGAACAGTAATATCAGTTGAGTATTCATTAACGAAACCAAAATCAACTGTTTGTAATCCATCAGTACTAAAATTAGTATTCAAATCACCTGAATCAGAATATAAATATCCTAAATCAAAAATTAGAAATAATATTATAAATATTTTACTAATGACTTAATTACCTAAATTACTATAAATAAATAAATAAAATATATACAATGTACATATTAATCATTGTATCGGCAAAATAGACTATATCTGTAATTTAATCTAATTGAATTAAATAAATTTTTTATAAGCTATAATTATGGTAGGAATTAATAGAAGAATATACCACCAATCCCAAATTGGAATGTTGGCTGTGATAGGAAGTGCAGGTCCACCTGGGTCAAAGATTACACCATTGACTATACCATCGTAGTCACCAGGTCCGCCATCTGTTAGAGTTAAAGTTGCTACTCCAACTGTGGTATTGTTAATTGTTTCAATAGAAATGTTAGCTAAATCAAATTCTCGATATACATTATCGCTAAATATTTTTCTATAAACGTAATCAAGCATATTACTAAAATTATGAAAATATATCTTTATCGTTGCATTGTTAGCATTTACTTTAAACTCAGTTAAGCCAAAAGGATAATAAAACAACTCATCGTTTGGTATTGATGTACTAACATCATATAAATTATATCCATCCTCAGATGAAATTGTTATATAACTAATATCATTAGCATCTTTTATAGTTGATACAGAATTTTGTAAATAATCTGGAATACCATCAAAATTTCCATCACCACCATTTGGTAAATCTGTTTCTTGAGTAGCTTCAAAATTAATACCACTTGTATTTGAACTTAATACAACTTCAATATTTTCTGGATTAAATGAATAATTTGCATTTGAAGGAGTTATTGTAAATGTATGAGCATACATATTTGAAAAAGTGTATTCTCCACTACTATTGGTAGTTACAGTTGTTATACCATTAGCCACATTTATATTAGAAATACCAATCCCAGAATCAGTAATCTTTCCTGATAGCGTATATGTAGGAGCGATTTTTAAAGCTGTTGAAAACCATTCTCCAGAATGTACTTTATACCAATCTGTATCTGTGCCAATTTGATTTTGAAGAGAATTACTTGATGTATTTCCTTTTCCGACAGCCCCAGTAGTATTCCAACCCCAACCCCACAAAGTTCCATCAGATTTAATAGCTATAGTATGATTTTCACCAATATCTACATCAGTCCATGTATCAACTCCTATTTGAGTAGGTACGTTTAAGTTGGTGGTGTTTCCATCACCTAATTGACTATTAGAGTTTCTACCCCAAGCCCACAATGTACCATTTGTTTTTATACCTACACTATGAAATTTAAAAGTTCTAATTTTTTCCCAATCACTGTCGGAGCCAATTTGAATTGGTGCTGTTATTGGGGTAATTGTTCCTGACCCAAGTTGGTAAGCATCGTTTAATCCCCAACCCCATAATGTTCCATCGGTTTTTAAAGCTACATTATGAGATGAACCAGTTTCTAAAAAAGACCAATTCGTATCAGAACCGATTTGGATAGGAGAAGTTTTTTGACTTGTAGTTCCATCACCTAATTGACCATTTGAATTTTGACCCCATGTCCACAATGTTCCATCTGTCTTAATACCAATTGAATGTCTAAATCCACCTGAAATATTTGCCCAATCAGTATCTGTTCCAATTTGAATTGGTACTAAAGAAGTAGATGTAGTTCCATTTCCTAACTGTCCATTTGAATTCCAACCCCAAGCCCATAAGGTCCCATTTGTTTTGATAGCTAATGAATGTCCATACCCGCCAGATACTTTTGCCCAATCAGTATCTGTTCCAATTTGAGTTGGTATTTGTACACTAACAGTTGTACCATCACCTATTTCACCAAATTGATTTCTACCCCAAGCCCATAAGGTCCCATCTGTTTTAATAGCAAGAACATGAAAAGTACCAACTGAAATTATATTCCAGTCTTCTTTGTCTCCAACTTGAGTAGGGGAAGTTCTTTGAGTTGTAGTACCATCTCCTAATTGATAATATGAATTATGTCCGTAGGTGTACATTTCATAATATACTTGGGTATATAATGAATTTAAAAGGATCAATAATAAAATTAAAAGTATTTTCACAGTATTTTAAAGTATTTAATTCTAATAAATATTATCGGTAAATAGTTGTTAAAACTGTAATCAAATACTATTCCAAAAGTTTAATGAAAATATTATATTTTAACATAAGATTAAAAGAATTATTATCAACATAATACTAATTAAGCTATATACAAAAATGAATTTAGATTGAACAACATTTATTTAACTTTAAAAGTTCTTATCATTAATTAACGATCGATTATAATTAGCTCGAATTGTAGTTTAGAGTACTAATTAATAAATTTTTTAATAATTTCATTACTTTTTTAAACAATTTAATAAGAAAACTAATAATAAATAACAATGAAAATCAAGCTACTTTCAAATTACTATCTATAATCTAAATCTTTTAGCAGGTTTTACACTACTTATTTAGAAAGTGTATAAAAAATATAATTTAAGGCATTTAATTTATAAAAAACAATATTTATCACAAAATAGGTTTATAAATATTAGAATTTCATTTTATTCTCTTATAAGAATAAATTATAACTGGAATAATTACTAAAACCCACCACCAGTCCCAAATAGGAATGTTAGCAGTTATTGGAATCGCAGGACCACCTGGGTCAACTATCGTTCCATTTACAATTCCGTCGCTATCTCCAATTCCTCCATCGGTAAGAGTAAGTGTTGCAACTGCTACTTGTTGCCCATCAATAGTTTCAATAGAAAACTCACTTTCTTCATAATCAATCCATCTTCCATCGGCTAATTCTTTTCGATATGTATATATTGATAAATCATCTACATTATGATAAAATACCTTAACGATTGCTTCGGAACATGGGGCAGAAAATGAAATCACTCCAAATGGAAATTCATATTTCCCACTTTCTGTTCTGATGTAGTTTTCAACGTTTAATAGTGAATCACATGAAGTTAATTCCACTGTAATATATGAACCAACATTTACACTTTCAATACTCGTTATATTTACTTGCTCTGAGTCTTGAATTCCATCATTATTTCCATCGCCATTATTTGGTGCAGCATCTTCTATAGCATTTAATATTCCGTCTGCATCTGTGTCATCTGGGTTTGGTGTTTCTTCTTGAACTATAGTATGTTCTATTCCATACCAAAAGCCAGAACCTAACACATATCCAGCAGATGAGCTTTCCCCAACAAATTGTTGACTTACTGATCCATTCAAAATATAACTTGAATTACTTGATTTAACTCCTCCAGAATTTAAAGTAGATCTATTTATACTTTGACTAAATAAACTTGTACTAAAAATAAATATTATAATAATATTTTTCATTAGATTTCTCTTAATTAATTCGCTATTTTTGTTATTTTCACTTGGGTGAATGTTACATTAACTCCTGCATTTGCACCATATCCAAAACCAAAAGTATTTTGAGTTCCGTTACTTTTATGTCTAATTTCAAATGTCTTTTGTGAATTAATTGTAAAAATACCTTTTATGGCTGAATCATTTGCAACATCACTACCTGTTTCAGAATATATTGATTTTCCACTAACAGTAGTTACGCCATCTGTGATATTATGCAATATCGCTATATGATAATTCACATTCATTGCTGGAACTTCTGCTTCAATCAGATAAGTACCTGCATCTAAAGTAAATTGATTGGCATTTAAAGATACAAAATCAGTATTACCCTCTAATGTGTTCAAATCTCGAGTTCGCCAAGCACCTGCAGTAAATGAACCACCATGAGTTCCACTTGCTTTTACATCTTTAATAAAACATACTTTCGGCAAGTTACTTGCATAAGCCGAACTAGCTAATTTTGTCCTCGGGCTTAATTCACTACCTCCTACTGTAATTCCAAGCCAATATTGTTCATCAAAAGGAAGATCAATTGGTGTTACCTCACCAAGCACTACTGAAAAAACTCCATCAGTAGTAGTAACAGTTCTTGCTTCAGTCCAAAGAGCTGCACCACCAGTTGATACATCATAAATTCTAAATGTAATATTTTGGTTTCCATCTGAAACTGAATTACCACCAACATCAGTTAAATAACCTTGATAATTTAAGGTTTTTGGTGCTTGAGAGTATAGATTTATTCCCAAAAATAAAAGTATTAGTATTGTTTTCATTTTAATATTTTATAATAAAATTAACTGAAATATTTTTAGGTCTCGTTTCGTTACCACCAAAAGGTGAAGTTATATAATCATACATATTACCGGTATCATCTCCATCAGGTGTTGCATAATTATTGTTTCTTCCACCATCTCGATAATGTTGATAGCCGTGAGTATGACTTTTTAATTCATCACCCTGTAAACTCCCAACATTATCACCAATATTTCCTCCAGCATTAGATGCTGTTCTTCCAGCTACGTCAGGGTCATTGCCTGCTCCATTATCAACACCTCTTAAAAATCTACCTCTTAGATCAGGCAGATTAAATGTAGTTACGCCATCACCATTGCCAGAACTTACACCAATTATAGAAAATAAAGATGAATATGTAGTTCTTGATATTGCAGATCCATCACATAATAACCACCCAGTAGGAGCGGATGTTCCAAAGTATGGCAATACCGAACCAGGCGGTACCCCGTTAAAAGCAGTTGATACAGAAGAAATTTTTGTCCTTGGACTTAGTTCACTTCCACCAACAGTAATTCCCAGATAATATTGAGTATCAAAAGCTAAGTCTATTGGTGTGTTTTCTCCAAGTACTACTGAAAAAACTCCGTCAGAAGTTGTTACAGTTCTTGCTTCAGTCCATAGAGCAACACCACCAGTAGATACATTATAAATTCTAAATGTAATATTTTGGTTTCCATCTGAAACTGAATTACCACCAGAATCAGTTAAATAACCTTGGTAATTCAAAGTTTTTGGTGCTTGGGAATATAGGTTTATTGCAAATAGTAAAAATATAATAAAAGTTCTCATAGTATAAAATTTTTCTTTATAATATAGATTTATCGGCAAAAAATCTGATTTCTTTATACGTACTATAGCGTATTTTTGGAAAAAAATTCAAGAAAACAAGATAGTTGTTTGGTTATTCTTTAAAATAATTATCATAATAGATGGATTAATCCAAATCAAGTTTTATATATTTTAATATTCATTATTCCATTAAAAAAATTAACTAAATATAAAAATGCCTATAAATTTAATTAAAAACTTATAGGCATTAAAAATAATTATAGTTAGATTTACACTATCCTTTTCCTAACATAAAATACACCACCAATTGCCATCAAACCAACAAAAGCCATCATTCCCCATTCGCCTAATGTAGGGATTGTATAAGCATTTATTGTTGGTGCATCTGTTTTTTGAAGGATTTAATTTTACGCCCCACCAACACACCCATAACTTCTAAAAAGCTTAGAAGTGTTGTTTTTAAATTTAATACAGACTTCCCAGTTTTCATGTAAATTACATTTGACATTATCGACACAAGAAATACTTTCTATTTCGTTTCTATTATAGGTGTTTTTGATTTCACCTGAATTATAAATTAAACAAACATAATTTTTTGTAATAATCATATCAAAATATAAGTCATTAAGACTAAATTTTTTTGGTATTAAAAATCCAATTATTACCATTAATATAGATATAACGAGAATAGGAAATAATAGGCTAAAAGCTTCCAAGTATGCTAATAATAAAGTCAATAAACATCCAAAATATCCAATATATGTTAATATAGGACCATCATTCTCACTTTCTCTATCAAAATCATATAGTTTAATCTTCTGTTCAATCTCTTCATCTTTAATAATTTTCAATAAACTTTGCTTGTAAGTGTCTACTTTATTCATCTTGTTTTAACTCTTTGTTAAATAAAAAAACATTCCTAATTTTAAATCTACTTTTACTGTTTCATATTTTTTTTATTTTTTAAGTTAGCTTTTATTTTATTTTCGATTTTATGAAGGGGAATAAATAATAAAACAATAGCAATATTGATTGCTAACTTATAAATAGGGATTTCATTAGTAATATTATCAACCCAAGGTTCTGATATTACTAATATGAATTCATACAATATAAGGAAAGTAATAAATGTTAAAGTATCAATAATTCCAAATGAGATATTCTTTCTTGACAAATAAAATGTTAACAAAAATGCAATAATTGTCAAAATTGTAATTATAGTATACTGAATAGTATCTCTTCTATTTTTTTTATCTTCTTCAATTCTAATTTTTTTTATTTTCAGGGCTATATTCTCTTTTGATTTAATTTCAGACTCGATTATACCTAATTTGATTATATTGCTAAGCCCTGAACGTTGTTCTTTTATTTTAATGACTTTATTAAAAAAAATATTTGATTCTTCAAATTTATTTTTACTTTCTAAATAATGAGCTAAAGTTAAATATGCTGATTCTAATTCAAAAATCATAGACAAACTATCTGCATGTTGAATTGATTCTTTTAGTAGTAATTCAATACTATCTTTTTGAACTTTATTTACAGGATATTCTATATATATTTTCGCAAGGGATAGCTTGTTGGAATTGCTAAATTTATTATCATTAATTGTTTGGTTGAGTTTAATTGCTTTTTGAGAATACTCAATTGCTTTAGTAATATCTTTCTTTTTTTCATATAATTTAGAGTAATTCGAATATACTTGAGCAATTCTTGAATATGATTTCCTTTTTTTATAGAGGTCTAAACAATATTTTAAACTAATATCTGCTGAGTCATATTGTTGGTTATCAACAAATTTATTGCTAAGGGTTAGATAAGCATAAGCAATTCCTCCTTCCATTTTCAGAGCTTTATAATATTCTAAACATTTATATGTGTATGAATATGCAATGCTATCTTCCCCTAAATTAGCATAGGAGACTCCAATATTTCCATAAGTATTTGCATTGATAAAAACCGTATCAATAGGATTCGTATGTTCAAGTGCATAATTATAGTATTCAATTGCTTTATAATGTTCACCCATACTTTCATAAAGTGTCCCTGCTCTATTATAAGACCAAGCAATTAATTCTTCATTTTTTAATTCAATAGCTAATTCTAAGGCTTTAAATACATAATCAAAACCGTTTCTAGGTTCTTGTGTTCCATATTGGAATGCAATTTCAATTAAGTATTCTACTTTCAGAGTATCATTTGAAAGTGTATCAACTTTCATTTTCAATGAATCTAATAGCCCTTGATAATAGCTTGAAGTTATAGATTTATTAGGTAATAAAAAAATAAAAACCAAAAAAGAAATACTTATAAATTTTATATAATAGTTAGACATTGTAAAACCTTTTAAAGTACATTTTTTCTAATTTTAAATTAATGTTAGTTAATAATTTTCAATTGAATAGTCCCAGTATGTCTTCAAACCCATTTCCAGTAAAAAATATTATATATAAAGTTATTATAGTGATAATAATTTTTAGAATAAAAAAATCCTTATTTTTTTTACTAAGTTCTTCTTCAGACAACTCACTTGTTTTAGATTCTTCTATATTTTCACTTTTCTGAGCCATTAAGTATAAGAAATAAACCCAACCAATTATAGGTATTAAGTTAAAGAATATATTATACCAAGGCTTTTTTAACTCATTTAATCTTCTAACGCTAAGAGATATGTATGGAATTAATGTTAACCAAGTATAGATTGAATGAAATAAACCTATTATGTAAGTAATGTTTGATACTTCAGGTTTATGATTTTCATATTCAAAAGAATTTGAAGATCCATCAGATAGGATTAAAAAAAGAAGGACTGAATATAATAATATCTGAATGATAAAATTTACCCAAAAGAATCCCCAGAATTCTTTTTTAGAAGAAAGACCTCTAAAATTAAAAGAATTTTTAATTGCTAAAATAAAATAATTCATAATTTCTCCAGATTTAAAAATAGAAATATATTTTGCAAACTTATAAATTGACAATTATACCAATACTAGTAACACTTGTTCTTGCACTTTGTTTAGAATCAGCTTTTTCAATATTTGATATACCAAACCTATGAGATAAATAAACCTCATGAATAAAATCAATATTAAAATTCGTACCTATTTTAAAATCAAGACCAAAGTTCCCTCTTTGCAAAGGTGCTTCATTTTGCCCCTCTTGCTTCTTAAATGGATTAATCTCATTATCTCCATAAAAACTATTTTTATATTCCTGACTTCCTGTTAAAGCATAGTCTAAAAAAGGTCCTGCAGATAGATATAACTTGTTTTGAATTATCGTATATCTTGCTAAAGCATGAATTCCTAAATAGGTCAAACTATAATTAATTTCTGGCTCTTCTATTGAAGTTCTAAGTAGAGTTATAGAGGTGCCAATATTTAATTCTAATTTATCACTAAAAGGTTCAAAATATTCTGCTCCTATTCGGAAGCCTGTCCCAATATTTCGATCTAACTCATCTTTCCCTTCTTCATTAGTAAAAGGTATTGTTGACAAAGTTAATCCAGCATTAGGTTTTATTTCGGAAATATTAAATTTTTGAGAATAAGTTGTTGAATACAAAACAAAAAATATTACAGTTAACACTAACTTATTCATATTTGCTCCTAAATCGATTGATTAAAATTACTTAAACACTATTTAATTAATGATACTTAATTCTAAATATATTCTATCGTTAATTAATCATCAACTAATATTTTGTAAATTTCTTTCTTTGTAATCATTGCTTTTATTGTAAAAGTAAGAACACCATTTCCAGGTTTTGCGTTAAATGGTGCTGTCAATCCAAGTTCAGCACCTATGCTGAAGCCACCATAGTTTTTAATCAAACCAAGTTGATATTCGAAACCTCCTCCTATTAACATCTCAACTTCTTCATCATCAATTTTACCAGAACTTAATATCATATATGGTCCAAATCCTAAACTCCACATGAAAGGTTTTGTCAAATCATCATTTATTAGAGAATAGTATCCAAATAAAACAGTTCCTTTTTCCATTTTTTTTAAAAATAAAATATCGACGTTAAAAAATAATCCAAAAGGAGTATATTCTGAAAATGTTAATCCAAAATCAAAATCTTCAGATTCTTCATCTATAACTTTTTTGCCCATTAACCCAATCATATCCATGTTTATGTACTCTTTGTAAGTTACATTACTTGTATCTTGTTTAATAGAAGAATAACTTTCAGATAAAAAAGCTATATGCAAAAGTGCTATAATTATAATTGTCTTCATTTTAGCCCTGATTATTTTCAATATTCACAAACTCGGAATTTTCTCGAAATCCCTTATCAATCTTAGAATGTAATTTATAATATTCAATACCCATACCTCCTCCAAGAGCATAGCTTTTATTATCAACCCAATTATTAATATAACTTATTATTAATGAACCAAATGATAAATCACTGCTATTAAAATTCAATTCAAACTCTATTATAAAATTTTTACTTCTTTCAGATATTCCCAAACCAAAGTAATCTTTCATTCCATCATCAATATCATTTTGTAATAAACTCATGTAATTTAACTTTACAGATGAATATGATTTATATTCAATATACTTAAGACCTGTTGAATCAGTAAATTCCTGTTCAAAAACATTTGACTTTAATACAATACTAGCGAGCATAATAATTAGAAATAATCTTAACATAAGTAAACCCCTTTAAAATTTGTTAAATATCGTTATTTGTGGTGATAGCAAAAATATGAGAACAATCAATTCATTTAAATAAATAAAATACTCAATTCATAATTTCATTTAAATTTTAAATTTACCAAATGGAATACCTATATGATATACCAATTCGATTGAATATAATTAACTCAATATATTATATTCTTCAAAACACAATATTAAGGCATTGATTAATATGAGACAATACGCACTATAGCGTATTTTTTGAACTATTTTGAACTGTTTTAATTCTTTTCTTGTTTTTTTTGTAAAATCTAATCAAATGTTTTGAAAAAGTATAAATAATAAATGGTACACCAATTATTAATATAATTTTTATCCAACTATTAATATTTGAATTAATATCACTACCCATAGCTCTATCAAAACTATCACTTTGCCAACCATATATATCTTTTCCAAATCCATTAATAAAATCAAAATCTAATGAAATGATATACATTATCCAAAGTATAGTAGAAATTAAAGGGATTGCAAAAATTATTATTATTGAAATAATATATAGAAAGGTTAAAGTAAAATTAAGAATTTTGTCTTTTTTAAATTTAATAATTTTCATTCTAATCCTCAAATTTCTATATATTCTTCAAAACACAAAATTAAGGCATTGATAAATATAAGTCAATACGCACTATAGCGTATTTTTTTGAGTTTTATTGAAATATTTTATAATTTTTTATATATTTGTATTATGAGAAAAGCATTTTCAGAAAAAGAAGAGTTTGTATTTAATAATATGCAACTGTTAAAATTAAAACAGATGTATATGTCGAATATACATGACTTTTATAATTTTGTCGAAAATATTTCATTCTATATTCATTTTAATTCACGCAATAGTTTAGATTGGATATGGGGAAATAGTTCTTCATATACTGTTATAGGATATCAAAGCAGTGAAGATGTTGAATATAAACAAATTATAAATTTATCAGATAAAAATATTGTAAATAATTACAGAAGTATAATTCATAATTATAATATTACAGATGATGCAAGTTCAATTTGTAACTTCTTTCAAAGAATGTATTTGAATAATAAATGGCAATGGTTACTTACTAATAAGATAATATTAGAAGAAAATGTTTATCTTAATTGCTCATACAATATCAATGAATTAAGTTTTGTTGGAGATTATCTTTACAATAAATTAGAAAATACTTTTTCTGATATAAATGCTTGGCAAAAATTTCAATCGCTTACTAAACGAGAGAAAGAAATATTAAAACTTTTAGCAAATGGAAATAGTACAAAGGAAATTTCTGAAATTTATTGCGTTTCTGAATATACAGTAAAGAAACATCGTGAAAATATAAATAGAAAAATAGATTGTAATAAAATACATGATCTTATTAGATTTGCTGATGCTTTTTATTTAATTGGCGAGTTATGAAAAATATTTTTACTGAAAAAGAAAACGTTTTGTTAAATCAATTCCAAGTTTATAATTTAAGTAAATTATTTTTAAATGATAATTCTGAATTTATTAGTATTTCAAATCAATTAAATTTTTATATTCATATTAATAATAGAAGTGATTTGAGTTGGTCTTGGGCGAATAATTCATCAAAATCAAAATTAAGTTTAATGCTAGAAGAAAAAATAAAATATAATAAAATAATTAAAAATATATATAATATTTCCGATGAAAAAGTCCTTGAAAACTATATGCCAAAATTAAAAAGTTACAATTTTATTAATGATGATAAAAATGTTTTTAGTTACCTCCAAAGAATATTAATATTAAATAAATGGCAATGGCTTTTAACTAATAAAATAATTTTAGATGAAAATAATTTTTTAAATTACACATTCAATTTAAATGAATTGGGAACAGCAGGAAATTTTTTAAATAATAAATTAGAAAATACTTTTTCTGATATAAACGCTTGGCAAAAATTTCAATCGCTTACTAAACGAGAGAAAGAAATATTAAAACTTTTAGCAAATGGAAATAGTACAAAGGAAATTTCTGAAATTTATTATGTTTCTGAAAATACAGTAAAAAAGCATCGTGAAAACATAAATCGAAAAATAGATTGTAATAAAATACATGATTTAATTAGATTTGCTGATGCTTTTCAATTGATTGGTGAGTTATAGGATTGGTGGAAATTTGAATAAATTGTCATAAGTATTAAAAAGTTCAAATGCTTTAGATACTTTTATAATATCTCTAAAATTCTTAATATCTAATTTTCTATTTATTGAATTTCTATGTGTTCTAATAGTATTTGGCGAAATAAAAAGAATATCACTAATCTGTTTGTTTGACATTCCTAATGACAGTAATTTAAGAATCTCTTTTTCTCTTTTTGATATTGAGAAATATCTTAGAAACAATCCATTTTCCTCATTAAATTCATCGAGTGCTTTACTTGCAGAATTATCGACAGACTCGAACAAACTTAACTTATAACCCATTGTAATATAATTAGTTTTATCTAAAAATGTTTTATAAGATAACAAATAGTCCATCTTCCCTGAAAGTTTCACTCTTTGAAAATAAGAACAGTTACTATCAATAATTTTATTTTTCTCAAAATACCGAACTGTTTTTAAAGCATGTGATAAAAAATTGATATCACTTATACTTTTGATTAAAGGGAATCCTTTATCTTCAATTTCACTTTTATCAAACTCCATCCATTTAGAAATTGTTGGATTTGCAAAAGAAATATCCAATGTATTAATATCATTTATAGTTATTGAAAAAGGATAATAATTTGCTACTTCTCGAAACAATTTATAGTCTTTTTTATAAAGTTTTGATAAACGATATAATTGCTTGATTGATTCTAAATATAATATTTTTTCACTATTAAACATCGAAACATTTAGTTCCAAATTCTTTAATAATATTTAAAAACTCTTCTGGTTTTTCTAAAGAAATATAATGTCCACAATCTTTAATCAATTTGAAATCACTATGAGATTCATCTATTACGATTTTAATATAATCTAAAGAAATTAAAGGGTCAAATTCACCTTGCAAAATTAATTTAGGAATATTTAAATTATAAAATATAGAATATTCATCTTGAAAGACATCTGGATTGCTGACATCATCAACTATCGCAACTCTAACTTTAGAATCTGTTTTAATGAAATCATCTACTAATATATCATTAACATTTTGATTTTTTGTGCATACTTCAATTGCTTTTTTGATTTGCTCCAATTCTGGTTTCTCAGAAAAAAATGTAGGTAAAGCATCATTTGCAGAAAACGCTTCATCAAAATTTAATGGTTTTTTAACTGGAGGAGTACCAAAGATAACTAGTCCTTTTAAGTTATTTATTTTTTCAGCAATTTCTATAGCGATATGTCCACCATAAGAATTACCAACGAGAACCTTATCTCCTTCAATACTATTAATTAATTCAATTGAAAGTTTGCAATGGTTAAGAATTGAGTAATCTTTTATATTTTTACTTTTTGGAGAATTCCCATGCCCGAGTAAATCAAAAGTTAGTGTGCTATATGATAGTTCAGAATCTTGAATTGATTGAAAAACATTAGAAGATGAAGAGTTACCGTGAATAAAAACAATTGTCTTATTATTTTTCTTTTTATAGTTTTTGTTTAGTTCCATATTTTATAAATTATTATTCAATAATTACAAAAATAATAAAAGATTTTAAAAGTCAATAGATCTATTTGCAAAATCAATAGTATAATTTAGATTTAAAATAAAAAAAATGAACATATTACTCAAACAATACCGATGAATGATATAGCATTAAATATCTGTAAAGAATTATATACCCCACGCAGAAAAACATTATTTGATTACAAGCCCAGCTCATTAAGATATATTTCAGGAGTATTAACAAAAGCAATGAAAAAATTAGGTATAGAAAAAAATGTAAAACTTCATGCTTTCAGGAAATACTATGCCACAAAAATAGTAGAAAGTGGAGCAACACCATTTGAAACACAAAAATTAGTGAGGCATGCAAATATTCAAACAACAATTTCTCACTACAACAGCCAAGACAATCAAAAATCAAAAGAGATTTTAAACAAAATTACCACAAAATAGAGGCAACTACCATTCCGACTACCATAAAAGTAAAATTTCCCCAGATAGAAGTAACTTTTCCTGCATTTTACCAAAATTTCACTTTCTAACAATCACCTACAAAAAAAGCCCTTACTCTATTTATATATATAGAATTAGGGCTTTGATTTTTAGTACACCCGAAGAGATTCGAACTCCAAACCTTCTGATCCGTAGTCAGATGCTCTATCCAGTTGAGCTACGGGTGCAAATAAGATTACAAAATTATCAAATTTTTTCTTAATTTTAAAATATGATTTCAACAAATGTGAAAAATATTGTTTTTGATGATATTAGTCTGGCTTTTGACAGCCCTATCTTCATCTCTTTATCGACTGAATTTAAAGCAAATAGCTTCAATATTCTTGTCGGTCAGTCTGGTAGTGGAAAAAGTTCAATTCTTAAATTAATTTTGGGTTTGCTCACTCCACAAAGTGGAAATATCTTTATTTCTGATGTAAATTTGAATGCAGATAGCATTAATTTACTCAGAAATTCTATGTCTTGGATTCCAAATTCTGATTTAAAATTCCCGAATTTGCTTATTTCTACTTTTTTAACTAATCTTGCTATAGATTTTAATCTGTTTGAAAAGAATCTTTTAAAATTCAGATTAAATACTGAGATTTTATCTAAAAACTTTTCCGAAATTAGCAGCGGTGAAAAGCAAAGATTTTTTATTTCTGTGGCTGACTATTTTGACAGAGATTATCTGGTTTGTGATGAGATTTCTTCTTCTTTAGATGCTGAAAATAAAGATATTGTTATAGAATTTTTAAAAAATTCCAATAAAACGATTATCTGTGCTACTCATGATAATGATTTGATTTCCATAGCTGATAATATTTATAGAATTGAAAATAAAGGAATTATCTATGGCTTATGATATTAAATGGATTGATTTAATTATTGGTTCAACACTTATTTTTATTCCTGTTGCTTTGATTTTATATGCTAAGCTAAAACTACTTAAAGATTTAATTTTATCAATGCTTAGGATGACTATTCAATTATTATTTGTAGGATTTTATTTAAAATATATTATTGATTATGATAATATTTACATAAATATATTCTGGATTTTATTAATAGTCATTGTAGGAAGTATATCTATTTCAAAGCGTTCGGAAGTCGAATTAAAATTTACTTTAGTTCCAGTAATTACTGGGTTTTCATTTAGTTTTGTCATAGTTACTTTTTTTACTTCATATTTTTATTTTAGTGGTATGGAGTATTTTACAGCACAATATTTAATTCCGATTTCAGGTATGTTGATAGGTAATTCTATTTCATCATCTATTGTGGCAATTCGTTCATTAACTAAGGATTTAATAGCAAAAAAAGAATTAATTAACTACTATGAGATTTTTTCTTTTTCTAGGATTAAATCTACGAAAGAATCGATGAATCTTGCTCTTTTAGACAGTTTTAAACCGATGTTGGCGAACATAGCAAATATCGGGTTGATATGGCTACCAGGCACAATGACAGGGCAAATAATATCAGGGACAAATCCAATGACTGCAATAAAATATCAAATTGTGATTGTAATTGGATATTTTGCTTGTTGTTTTATTGCAACATTTATTTCATTAAATTTGTTTAGGACAAAAGCATTTGATAATTTTGGAATATTGAAAATAAAAATGTGAGTAAAATGCCGATTTTAGAAGTAAAAATTAAAAGAATTTCAGATAAATTTAACGATTTAGCATTGCCAGAATACAAAACAAATGGCTCTGCAGGAATGGATATTTTAGCTGCTTTAGATGAGGATGTAATTATTGAAGCAGGGAAAATTGACTTAGTTGGAACTAATTTAAGCATTGAATTACCAAGAGGTTTTGAATGCCAAGTCAGAAGTAGAAGTGGTTTAGCAGCAAAAAATGGAATTTTTTGTTTAAATTCACCTGGTACAATTGATAGTGATTATAGAGGTGAGATAAAGGTTATTCTAGCAAATTTTGGAAAAGAAGACTTTGTTATTAAATCTGGAGATAGAATTGCACAATTAGTGATAGCAAGGCATGAGTTTGTACAATGGAATGTGGTGAATGATCTTGATGATACACAAAGAGGTAGTGGTGGCTTTGGCTCTACTGGTGTTTAAATTGGCATTGTAATTGAGGATAATAGAATATGAAAAAAATAATATTAGCATTAAGTATATTAATTTTATTGTCTTGTGAAGATGATAGATTACCTGAAAATACATTTGATTCAAGAAAAGCAACCTCTGAAAGGGAGTTATTAGCTAATGGACTAAGTGTTATTCCAGGTCAAGTGGTTTCTGTTCAACTCGAGTATAAAAATCAAGATTTATCTTCGGTTAGCTCTACTTTTGATACAGGCGGTTTAGGTGATGACATTATAAACCTAACTATTACTGAACCTTATGAATATAATTATCGCTTAGATAATAATGGATTAGATATTTCTGTTAGATTATTGAATGAAGGTAATGGTGTTGTATTTGAGTTAAATCAAAACAATAAAGAATTTAAGGGCTTGATAGACAAAGGTAATTATAAAATTGTTATTCAGAACAATATTGAATGGGAAATTTTTGACTCGTCTTTAGTACCAGTTTTTATTCAACCTGACCCTCAATATTTAGGAAGTTTTGGAGATGAAGTATTTAATAATTTCTTTTTAGAAAGAGATTTATTTCAATTGATTTCAGTTCAAAAATGCGAATATTGTGATCTTAAAAATGCACAAGATAGTAGTATTTTCGGAAATCAAATTTATAATAATGTTAGTTTTAGGGGCTCAGATTTAAGAAATTCTGATTTTTCTAATTCACAATTTAAAAATGCTCAATTTAGTTCATTTATAGATAATACTACTGTTTTATTTACTTATGGACAAACAAACTTGAATAATTCAAAGTTTACATATTGTATAATGGATTCTGTAAACTTTAGCGATACTTATGATTTGAATAAAGTTAATTTTTATTATTCTGATATGAACTTTGCTAATTTTAGGAACACAAAAGGTCAATATATTGATTTTGAATCAACATTATTATGGAGTTCAAGTTTTACAAATGTTAAATATGATAAAAGTCGATTCGTTGGATCAGTAGCTACTAGTTCTGATTTTTCTAATTCTTCTATTATCAATAGTAATATGACATCTGGAGTATTTACTAACTCTAATTTTGATTACACAATTCTAACTGCTAATTTATTAAACTATGCTCGATTTGATTCTGTTAGTGCCAAAGGAGCAGACTTCTGTTTAATAACTGCAATTGGTTGCGATTTTGATAGTTTAAAAGTAGATAGTGAAACTAAGTGCAACCCAAATGAAGTTATTGAAGAAGAGGAAAAATAAAATTAGCTCGTCGAACTTGCACTTGAAGTAGGAGTCGTTGATTTTTCAGTGCTTGTTGGCTTAGAGCTTGTATTTTTATAATCTGTTTGATAAAAGCCACTTCCTTGAAAAATAAAATTAACATTAGAAGTTAATACTCTTTCAACTTCTTTTGGATTATTTTCATCATATCCTTCAATATCAGAAGGTAAAAACTTAAGAGCATCGTCTTTTATAGATTGTTTGTATTCAAATACAAAATCAGTATCTTTTACTTTATATGTATATGTTGGCATTTATTAAAATCCTAAATGTGAAATCAAAAAGCAGAGTAGAGACGAGACAAACTTAAATTTGTTTTTAAATATTTATAAAAAAAGGATTAGTTAAACAAATAACTAATCCTTTTTATATTTCGAGTAAAATTAAAATTATTCGATAATATCTGCGATAATAGAGTTCATACCACCAACAGAATTAATTTTACCTTTGATAGTAACACTACCATCTGCAAGAGCTTTAGCTAATGCTTTGCTAGCATAAGAACCATCAGTATTAAAAACTAAGTAAGGAGTTCCATCAACTAAGAAAGCAATCATTTTGTTAGCTTTTACAGCATCTACAGCTTGGTCTTTAGTTAAATCACTTGCATTACCAGTAACAAAATCAGTTAAAGAAACAACAGAACCAGTCCATTCTCCTTTACCTTTCATTACTTTTTTAACACCACTTGCTAACTCTTCAGTTTTTTTAGCAACATTATTAGCAATTTCTTTACTTTCTTCAATTACTTCTTCAGTCTTTTCCTCTACTTCTTCAGCAACTTCCTCAACTGTTTCAGTTACTTCTTCTTTTATTTCATCAACTTTTTCTTGTTCTTTTTTACCACCACAAGAGAAAAGAATGAATCCAATCGTTAAAATAGCAATAATTTGTTTCATTGTTTCTCCTTATTCAAATTTATCTGCGATGATGTATTGAAAGCCATTTTTATTATGGACTTTCCCAGTTATTTTAATTTCATTGTCTGCATTTTTAGCTAAATTTTTATCAGCAACAGATCCGTCAGTATTAAATACTAAATAGATTTTACCATCAGTAGTTTTGAAAGCTAATGGTTTGCCAGATTTAACTAATTCAATAGCTTTTGCTTTGTCAACAGTTCCTTCTTGACCAGTCATTACTTCAGAAAGATTTACAACCTTGCCTGATACTTCTGCTGCATATACATTATATACAGTTAGAAATAATGAAGCAACAACAAAAGCAGCTAATACTATTTTGTTATATTTCATTTTTTAATTCCTTAGATAATTAATTATAGACCGATTTTAGCAAAAGGTACATCTTCTTTTCTTTGGTAAGAAATAACACAATCAATATACTCATCATTAGTATTAGTATTAAATACAAAGCCACCATCAGTATTATTTTTCTTAATTAAGATTTTTCCATAGTTATAAACACCAGCAGTAGCTGTTGGTACTCTAAAAACTAAAACAAGACCTTTATAATCAGAATATTTAGCATCTTTTAAATCAGCTAATGAGTTCGTAAATGTTGCTTGATCTAATGCTTCAGAATCAAATACATTATTTAAAGCTGACTCATTATAAACTTTTGTACTTAATTGTGCTGGATTTGTTGGATTAGCTTGAGTAGAACCAATTGTAACCATGTCTGCAGAGCCAAATTTATATCCGTCATTATTTGAATCAAATGCTAAATGCCATTCTGCTTTTTTTCCTACAGGTAATACTTCAGGTCCGATTAATCCAAAATCTAAATCTTCAGAATACATTTTAATACCTGAACCAAATTGAGAATTCATTCCATAAATTTTAATTGGAACTTCGTTTACTGTTTCATTTAATCTAACAGCAGGAGACCATTTCACAGTAGTTGCAGTACTAACACCATCCGCATTAACTGCTACAACGCTAAAGTCATAAATCATACCTTCAGTTAAACTTTCTACAGTTACTACAGAACCTGCAGTATAGTTAGAAATAGCTTGCTTAGAAATAACTTCAGCACCTGTTTCATCAATTACTGTTAATTGGTAGCCAACAAAACCAGTAGTACCATCATCTACAGATAAATCCCATTTAATATTTACAGTGTTGCTATCTATTGAGTTAGCTTGTAAATTTGATGGTGCAGCAGGAAGAACCAACTGTGGATCATCTGTAGTTTCTTCTTCACAAGAAGTTAAGAAAACTGACATTGCAATTAATGCCAAGAAAAGAATTTTTGCTTTAGTAAGCATAAAAACCTCCAAAAAATATATTATAAAAAAATTAAAATTAATTAATCAAAATTAAGAAATAAAATCATAATGAAACAAATAAATACGAAATCAAATTAAGAAAGTTTGCCTATAGCATTCTCAACATTCTCTATGATTTTGTTAGATTTCACTAATTCCACCATTTTATCATGATCATAGTGTAAAGGTCTATCCACATCTAAGAAATCAACAGTTTCTCTAATAGTATCAAATACTATTTGATTTGCACTACCCATTTTAAATTCTCTAAAATTCATTGCTTGTGCAGCAGCCATTAATTCAATTCCGATAATACCATAAGCATTATCTCTAATTTGTTCATTTTTTAAAGCAGTATTCATTCCCATAGAAACAAAATCTTCTTGATCAGCAGCAGCAGGTATTGATTGTATAAATGCAGGTGATGATAATATTTTTTGTTCTACTATTAAGCTATCAGCTGTATATTGTGATAACATTAATCCACTAAAGAAACCAGGATCTTTAGTTAAAAATGCAGGTAATCCACTTGATAATGCTGGATTTAACAATCTATTTAATCTACGTTCTGAAATAACACACATCATTGTAATAGTTGCACCAAGCATATCCATAGGCACACTAACAGGAGTTCCTTGGAAGTTAGCACCTGATAAAACAAGATTATCTTCTTCAATAAATATAGGGTTATCCCCTACTCCATTTAATTCAATTTCTACTTGACTTTTTGCCCATTTCAAAGCATCACGAGTAGCTCCAATCACTTGCGGAGTTGAACGCATAGAATATGCATCTTGAACTTTTACTTTAACTTTACCATTTAATAAATCACTTCCCTCAGTCATTTTTCGGATGTTTTGTGCCGAAAGTACTGAACCTTCAAAACCACGTAAAGTATGGATTCTTTCTGAATATGGTTTTAAATTAGCCATCAATGCTTCAAGCGATAATGCAGCCGCAATTTCAGCATGCTTAATCAAATTTACATAATCATGAATATGAATAGCCGACATAGCAGTTAATAAATTAGAACCATTAATAGTTCCTAGTCCATCTCTTACATCTAGTCCAGGTATTTCAATATTTGCTAATTCGAATGCTTCTTTAGTTTGGTATTTTTGACCATTATAGAAAACATGACCTTCTCCCATCAATGTTTGAGCTATTTGTGACATAGGAGCTAAATCTCCACAAGCCCCAACTGAGCCCTTCTGAGCAACAACAGGAGTAACTCCCTTATTTAACATTTCTACTAATGTTAAAGTGATTTCTGGTCGTATCGCTGAATAACCTTTTAAATGAACATTAATTCTGCCAGTCATTGCACCACGAATATATTCAATTTTTGCTGGTTCGCCTATTCCAGCTGAATGATTATAAATTAAATATTTTTGAAAATCTTTTAATTTATCATCTGGTAAAACAATTTCAGAAAACTCACCAATACCAGTATTCACACCATATATTACTTCTTTAGCTTTTACTTTTTTATTTAAGAATTCACGAGTTTTTTTAATTTTACTCAGAGAATCATCAGATATTTTTAATTTTGTATTATTACGAGCAACATTAACTAAACTTTCTACAGTTAAGTTTTTACCATTCAATTCAAACATTTTCACCTTAGATAATAATAATCATAAACACAAAATTAAGAAATTTAACTTAAACTTAATAATTTAGGAATTTGAACTCTTCCTGATTATTAAAATTTATTTGCCACCTGTGAACAATGCTTTAAAAACATGTCCAGCAATTTTAGGATTTTCTTTAAATCTTCTCATCGAATATCCATACCAATCTTTACCAAAAGAGACGTAGATTCTCATATTATGACCCAGTCGAATAATCTCATCTCTTTTTAATTCACGAACACCTAATAACATTTGAAACTCATAAGCATCTTTACTTAGATTTCTTTTTTCAACTTCAGAAATAGCATAATCTATTAAAACATCATCGTGTGTAGCTATTCCAACATACATATTATTATCAAACAAATAGTTTAATAATAATTTATAGTTATCATTAATAGAGTCATACGTTTTAAAAGCTAATTTTTCTGGCTCAACATAAATACCTTTGCAAAGTCGAATTGAGGCATTATATTTTGATAATTCTTGCAAATCTTCTAATGCACGTTTCATATATGATTGGATAACAACGCCAACATTGTCATATCCTTCATCACGAAATTTTTTATAAATTGCAATAGTTTTATCATGATAAGGAGAATCCTCCATATCCATTCTAACAAAGATATTTCGTTCCTTTGCATATTTAACAATATTTAAAGTGTTTTCATAGCAAAATTCAAAATCAATACCAAGTCCTAGCGATGTTAATTTTATAGATTGATTTGAATTCAAATTACTATCTATAATTCCATCTAAGACATTATACCTAATATCCATTTCTTTTAGAGCTTGTTCCTTGCTTTCAACATACTCACCAAGTAAATCAATAGAAGTTCTGCAATTTATAGCATTTAATTTCTTTACAGTATTAATTGCTTCATCTAATGTTTCGCCAGCTATATAGTTTTTAGCAAAAATCTTTACTATTGGCTTAGGAACAATATTCAAACTAGAAAGGATAATTTTATTTAGCATTATTAATCCAATTAAAATAAAATAAATATTGAATCGTTTATTTTACAAAATTAAGAAATACTAACATAATTATAACAAAATGAATAAATATCTTAAATTATTTTTATTAACAGTAACAGGTTCTATTTTAGGATTTGGATATTATTATTTTATTGGATGTGATTCTGGCTGTGCTATTAGCTCAAGTTGGGTCAATTCTACACTTTATGGAACAGCAATTGGTTTGATAGCTGGCTTCCCAACAAAAGAAAAAATAAAAAAATAATCCACAATTAAAATATAATTTTGTTTATAAAATAAAATTTCATAAATTTGAAATCTTAAAAAATCGAAACTGAGGAATTAAATGTCTAAAATTTGTGAAATTACTGGGAAAGGGCCTATTACAGGTAATAACGTTTCTCACTCAAAACGTAGAACAAAAAGAAGATTCTTACCAAATTTACAAAAGAAAAGAATTTGGGATCAAGAGTCTGGTACTTGGATTACTGTAAAATTATCTACAAGTGCTTTAAAAACTATTGATAAAAAAGGTATTAGAGCTGTATTAAAAGGGAAGTAATTCTCTTTACATAAATGTATAAAAAACCTATCTGATTTTCAGATAGGTTTTTTTTTACAATTTTTTCAATATTTAGTAGTCATTATTTCTTTTATTAAACATACACTTTATGAAACTATTAAGCTTATTTATAATATTATCTACTTTTCTTTTCTCAAAAGAAATTGAAATAAAATTAAATCCAACTTTAAACAAGACAACAAACTACCAAGCTCTTGTTAAAAATCATCAAAAATCTAACGGCAAGATTATTAATAACTCTCTTGAATATAAGTTTTCAAACACACTAATTGAAAATTCGGTAGATGGTTTACTCTTTTCTTGGAAAATAAAATCAATTTCATCTGAAGAAAAATTAACAGGAGTAAGTAAAGAACTGGAAAATATAAATGAAGGGTTAGAGATTAAATTTTATACAACACAATCCGGAATTTATAAATCTGTAGATAATTGGGATGAGATATTGGAGTTTTTTGAGACAAAATTAAAAAAGATTGAAGATGACTTTTGGGGTGATCCGCAAGCAAAACAAAGTGTTACAGCATTAAAAAAATCATTACTAAAACCAGAACAACTGAGCGAATATTTGCTTCAAGAAATTAATTTAATCCATAATTTTTATGGTGCTACGCTTGAATTAAATAATCAAACTACAAACACTATGATGATTAAAGATAATTACCTATCTATTAGTTTACCTATCCTTCACCAATCCAAAATTGAATTTAAGAATAAACAATATATATTTGAAGTTAATGAAAAGATTGACCAACTAAGGTCTAATAAAATAATAAAAGACTATGCAAATGAAAATAATTTAGAAGCAGTTCAATACAGTAATTCACAAGATTTTAGATTCATTTATGATTCAAATTTTAAATTATTAAATTTAGAATATGTAAAATCAGTAAAAATAAATGATGATGAAATGGAAAAGTATATTATAATATCAATTGATAAATAGAATAATTTTAATTATGAACTTTTAACAATTCCAATTTTTGATAAACAAGTCAAAAGACTATCTAAAATATATCAATCTTTTTCATCTTTATAAGCTAAGTTGTTTTGCATTTTCATTGCTTTTTATTTTCAAAGTTTTTCTAAAATTATTATTTTGAAGATAAATTTCACGTTCATAAATTTCAAAAAAAAGCCAACTAAATAGTTGGCTTTTAAAACTTTATTGTACCGTTTATATTATTATTTACTTACTAAATCTTTGAATTTTGAAGTAGGTAATGATTTAGGTCTTGTAATTGGTAAGCCATAAGCTCTTGCAATTACTGATTGTGCTGCTATACCGATTGAACGAGATACTGAGAACAATACTGTATAGTAACTAAATTCTTTTAATCCAAAGTGATATAGTAAAGAACCAGAACCTGCATCGACGTTAGGCCAAGGGTTTTGGATTTTTTCTACTTGTTTTAATACTTCAGGAACTACTTTAAATACTCTATCCACAGTTTGGAAAACTGGGTCGTTAGCACAATGAGCTTTTCCAAAATTATGGAATGCAGTGAAACGAGGGTCAGTTACTCTTAATACAGCGTGACCGTAACCAGGTATTACTTGTCCAGCATTTAAAGTATCCCATGTCATTTTCTCGATTTGTTCTTCAGTAGGAACTCCACCGAAAGACTCCATAGTTTCAAGTACCCAACCAAGACACTCTTGGTTAGCCAATCCGTGAAGTGGACCTGCAAGACCATTTAAACCACCAGATAATGAGTAGTATAAATCAGATAAAGCAGAGTTAATTGTACCTGCTGAGAATGCAGATACATTTCCACCTTCGTGGTCAGTGTGAACAGTAAGATATAATCTCATTAGGTTTGCAAATTTATCTTCTTTGTCTTCAAAACCAAGCATGTGAACGTAGTTTTTACCCCAATCAAAGTTTTTGTTAGATTCAATTCTAGCACCTTTGTTGAATTTTTTTCTGTAGATATAAGCAGCAATAGCCGGAACTTTTGCAATAATATCTAAAGCATCTTCTAAAGTGTAAACCCAATAATCAGATTTATTTATTCCTTCTTCGTATTTTTTAGCAAATTTAGATTCATTTTGCATAACTAAGATTGCTGTATTGAAGTATGTCATTGGGTGAGAAGATTCTGGCATACTGTCGATAACATTCCAAACGTATTCAGGAACTTCTTCTCTTTCTTTTAAATCATTTTGCAAATCTTTTAATTCTGCAGGACTTGGTAATACACCAGTTAAAAGTAAGAATAAAATTTCTTCAGGAAGTTTATCAGTCAATTGAGATAGTTCAAATCCTCTAATGATAAGCCCTTTTTGAGGTGGCACTTCTGAAGTATCACATACTAAACCTTTTACCCCTCTCATTCCACCATAAGCTTGGGCTAAGGTAACTTCTGACACAACTTTTGATCCGTTTTCAGCTACGAATTGCTTAATTGAACTCACTTGCTCTGGTAAGATTGCAGCAAGCTTTTCTTTCAATAATGACATTTAAAACTCCATGTATTAATTATTTTTAAATTTTTGATTTCATTTGATATAAACAGACGTTTAAGAATAAATATAATTTTTATATTCTTACAGATTTTAAAATTATTGAATTTTTTTTACAATAAAAAATTTTTTTATCAATAAGGTTAAAAAAAACCGACATTAAGTCGGTTTTTAGTTAAATAATTTAAGAATTATATTATTTCTTTTTATTTTTGTTTTTTTGTTCTTTCAATATTTTATTCATAGTGCTTCCACCACTTTTGCCTTTTTGTTGCATTTCAGCCATTTCTTGAGCTTGTGCCATTTTCTTTTGAATCCAAGATTCTTTTTTAGGTGTTTGCTTCATTTGCTCTAAAGACAATGTTGCTTTAGAGAATTTATTAATATAAATCTGCTGACCAATACCAATTAGATTAAACATAAAGTAATACAAGTTTAATCCAGAAGGGAAACTTGAGAACATCAATGTAAACATGATTGGCATCATATAAACTAAACTTTTTTGTCTTGGATCTGTGATTGTAAGTTTTTGTTGAATAAACATAGTTACACCCATTGCTAAGGCAAGTCCAGATATACTTTTAAGTCCCATAATTGAGAAACCAAAATCAACAATTGTATCTGGAATAGATAAATCATGTATCCAAAATGCGAAGTCTGCCTGTCTTAAATTTATGTTAGACCTAAATACTGTCCAAAGGGTATATAGAATTGGCATTTGCAGAAGCATAGGCAAACAACCACCCATTGGGTTTACACCATATTCGGAGTATAATGCCATAGTTTCTTTTTGTTGCTTTTGCATATCATCTTTGTACTTCTCTCTGATTTTTGTAATCTGAGGAGCAAGTAATTTCATTTTTTGAGATGAACGCATCTGAGGAGCAGATAACGGATATAATAATACTTTCAAGAAGATTGAAAATATTATAATTGTGATACCCCAGTTTGATATGAAAGTTTGTATAAATGAAAGTATATGGAATATAGTAAGACCGATATATCTAAATATCCACCAACCATAATCCATCAAACTACCAAAGCCATAAGATTCAATTATATCTGATTCTAATGGACCAATATATACTAAGAATGAATTAGTTTGTGTTCCACCTTCATAAGGAACTCTAATTTGCATATCATAATGCTCAATTAGACCTTCATTATCGGTTAATCTTTTGCTACCATATAAATCTACAGTACCATTTTTCATTTCAGTTTTAAAAGCAACTGCAAAATATTTAGACTTAATTCCTGCGAAATCAAAAGTATTTCCTTTCGCAGCAATTTTGATATCTTCATCATCAGTTGCATCAATTTCTCTTGCTTCACCATTAAAACTTGCTAATGCTAAACCACTATTAGATTCATCAATTGTGTTATATTCTTGATATTTTAAACCATTTACCCAAGAGAAGTTATAACCTCTTTTTGGTAAAATATTATCTAAATTTTGAAGTTTTACATCAGTTTCAAAGTGATATTTATCTCCATAAAAAACAAAGTTTTTAGTTAAAGATTTAACTTCTTCAAAGTCAAGCGATGTAGAGAATGATAGTTTTTGGTCACCAGTAATTTTATAATAATCTTTATTTAGCTTGGACATATCAAAAAATAAATCACGAGTATCTATTCTTTTACCTTCTTGTGATAGGAAGTTTAGAAAAACTTGCTTGTCATTTTCCCAGATTAATTGAGATTTTTTACCGTGCCATTGGTCATATTCTTTTAATTCCCATCTGGCAATTGATGCTCCTTTGGAAGAAAGTTTTGCTGTGTATAGGTCGGTTTCGATTGTGATAACTCTTTCTTGACCAGTTGCGAAAGGTAAAAAACTTTTACCAAATTTATTTGTCATAGAAACAGAGTCAGTTAATTCTACTTCATCTTGAACTTTTATTTTTTCAGCGGAATCATCTTCTGAATTTAAACTATCAACTCTTTCGTTGAATTTTTTAATATTTTCTGGGTTCGCTTCTTGGGTAGAACTCATCCAAAGAGAGTAACCAATAATAATTGAACCAATTAAAAGTATAGCAATTAAATTATTCTTATCCATTTTATTCTTTAATGTTTATGCCCACAATCGGGAACTGGATCAAGCCCACCTTTAGAAAATGGATTACAACGTAAAATTCTATTAACAGCTAAGTAAGTTCCTTTTATAGATCCATGACATTGGATAGCTTCGATAGCATATTGTGAACAAGTCGGGTAAAATCTACAAGAGGAAGGTAACATTGGAGAAATGAATTTTTTATAAAGTTTGATTATGGCTATTAGAATTTTTTTCATTATATTTTGAAATTGCTCTATTAAGTAAGCCCTTAACTTCACTATACACATCGTTGTAATTCAACAAACTCGGTTTATCGAGTGGTACTTGCCAAATTAAAATAATATTTTTAAAGTAAATAAGAGAATCTTTTTCTTTATTTATCTCACGAATTGATTCTCTTAAAAGTCTTTTAACTCTATTACGGCAAACTGCTTTTTTAGAATTTTTTTTAGAGGTAGATACACCAAGAAACAAGTCATCCGAATTATCTTCATCAAATTTGACAGCGATAAGTAATTTAGAACTTTTATATTTATATGAGTCATTAAAGACCCTATTAAATATCTTGTAACCTTTTAGCGGTTTAATTGATTTAGTACTTACCATAAAAAACCCTAAAATTATAATAGGATAGACTTTAAGTCTATCCTAAAATTATTTTGGATCACTAACAGTTAGTTTATGTCTACCTTTTTTACGTCTTCTGTTTAAGACATGTCTTCCATTCTTAGTAGCCATTCTAGCTCTGAAACCGTGCTTATTTTTTCTTTTTCGATTGCTCGGTTGGAATGTTCTTTTCATTTCAACACCTAAATTAATAAATTTAATATATTAGAACTACAAAATTATGTTTATTTATTTTATTTTCCAAATTAAATATTTGATTATTTGAATTAAAATCAGATAATTGATAGTTGCGTATTTATATTATAGTTTATAAAGACAAGAGATAATGCTTTAACTTTTTATTATATATAAATATAATATGATTTTTGCTCTAAACTATTCATTCAAATCAATAAATTGAGAACAGTACTTTTTTTCAACATTATGCTTAAATGAATACATTGAAAAATTAATTTTTTTTGATTTTACCAAAAGCATCTTGGCTGTAATATTCAGTATGGCTCATATCAATTAATTCGTCAAGTGGAATTTCCTCAAAGAAATGATATGTTTGTAAAATATCTTTAAATTCTGAATTTGAAAATTCTGATAATCCAAAATAAAAAAGGAATAATTGCTCGAATACTGTAAGTTGAGCTCTAACAATAGAAGCATAAAAATATTTATCTTCAATATTTGATCGATGTATAAAATTCAATACATAATATAAGTTATTGAAATATCTATCAAAATATTCTATTCTCTTTGGAAATAAATGATATGCTTTTTGAATTAATTCAAGTTTGTTTAATTCTTCTTCTCTTCCTGATATTCTTTGATAATTACCTATAAATCTTAGATATAGTTCTTTTGCCCACTTTTTCCCAAGTTCTCTTGATTCATTTGAGTTTACTATATCATTATGAAGTCCAAGCAAATGGAAAAAGGTATTTTCAAATTTTTGGACAGCAAGTGTTGCATTTTGATGTATCAGTTGTTCGGTTTGTCTTTCAAATTCTTTTCTTTGCAATTCAGTCTCGTATCGCTGTAATTTCAATTCATTTCTTTGTAGTTTGAGTTCGTCTCTCTGCAATTCGAGTTGTTGTCTTTGTATAATAAATTCTTTTGCTTGAGTTTTAAGAGCAGCATAAAAAAGAAGAACTCCAGCTAAAGACCAAAATGAGCCAATAATTCCACCGAAGAACTCTCCGAATGCACCGTATTGTTCTAAGTTCGAATCTTGATTAATAAAAATAATTGCACCACCTACAAAGAATAATGCACCGATTACAATAGCAATGGTACTACCCTTTTCATAAAACATTCCTGCTTTATTTATTTCGTTATCATCAAATTCAATATTATCTTTAACTTTACTCATTTATATCAATTTTTGTTCATATCAATATACAAAATTAATATATAATTTTAAATATTGCTCAATAAATTATTTTTTGATAAATTTGAAATTGTAAATGAGCAAAAAGAATATAGATATAACGCCAGAGGACTACTATATTAATGAAAATGGATATTTCGTTTTCAAAGAGTCATTTCATTTAAGAAGAGGATATTGCTGTAAAAACAAATGTTTACACTGTCCGTATGATTATAAAAAGGAGAAAAAAGTTGATAAAGATATTAGTAGATTGGCTTAGAGGGCTGAAAACATGGATGGAAAATTTTGCAGATAAACCACAAAGTATGTTCTGGTTATTTTTTTTATCATTTGCGGAGTCATCTTTTTTTCCAATTCCACCAGATATATTATTGATAGCAATTGCAGTTTCTAATCCTAAAAAAGCATTACCAGCTGCACTTTGGTGTACGATTGGATCTGTTTTAGGAGGAATATTCGGGTATGCAATAGGATATTATTTTATGGAAGCAGTTGGTAATCCCATAGTTGAGTTTTATGGAAAACAAGATGCAATGGCAAATTTTATAAGTATGTATGAAGAATATGGTATGTTGTTTTTAGCTGGTGCAGCATTTACTCCAATTCCATATAAGATTTCAACGATCGTTTCAGGTGCTGCTCAAATGGATTTATTTCAATTTATAAGTATTTCTTCTATTGGTAGAGCAGCAAGATTCTTTTTAGTTGGTGGATTAATTTATATTTATGGACCTCAAATTAAAGTATTTATTGAAAAGTATTTTGATAAATTATCTATCGCCTTTTTGATTTTACTTGTTGGTGGTTTTATTGCTATTAAGTTTATAGTCTAATTTTGGCAAAAAGAAAAACTATATTTTATATTTGGAAATCTGCTTACCCTTGGGATGTTAGAGTTGAGAAGATTTGTATGGCTTTGCTTGAAGCAAATTATGATGTTTATATAGTATGCAAATGGGAAGGTGAAGAATTAGAAGAAGAAATAGTAAATGGATTAAATATATTAAGGGTTGGGTATAAAGAATCTTCTCAGAAATACTCCCCTTTTCCTTTCAATCCGTTTTGGAAAAAGTCAATTGAAAGTTTAATTCAAAAACATAAACCTGATTTATTAATTAACCGAGAAATAATCTTAGCTGAAATCAGTGGTAAATTAGCAAAAAAATATAATATTCCAATTGTTATGGATATGGCAGAAAATTACCCTGCTGCTATGAAGAATTGGAAGAAATATAATGATAGTTTTCTGAAAAGATTTATATTTAACACTTTAGAGATAGCTTATAAATTAGAGAGTTTTTGTTTAAAATTAATGACAGGCGTATTAGTTGTTTGTACTGAAAATAAAAACCGATTAATCTATAATTATAAATTTAATAAAGATAATATTAAGATTATCTATAATACTCCTTCAATAAAGTCATTTAATTTTAAAAGAGATGAAGTAGATAGAGAATTTAAAACTATTGCGTATCATGGATATATAAATAATGAAAGAAATTTAGAGATATTTTTAGATGTTGCAAAGGATTTTTCTGATTTAAATTTTGATATTTGGGGTAAAATAACATCTGAATCTACAATCAAAGAAGATTTCAATATTTATTCTAATATTAACTTTTATGGTGAGTATGATTTAAATAGTTTGAAAGAAATTATAAAAGATACAGATATTGGTGTTTTACCTTATAAAATTGACGAGCATATTAATAATACTATTTCAAACAAATTGTTTGATTATATGGCTAATGGCATTCCAGTGATTACTTCAAAAGCAATTCCAATGACTACACTCATTGATGAATATCATAATGGAGTTTATTATGATTTTTCAGATAGAAATGGAATTAGGAAATGTCTAAGTGAATTGAATAAATACGATTGGCAACAATTAGGTAAAAATGGAAGAAAAGCATTTTTGCAAGAGTTTAATTGGGAAAATGACAAGAAGAAATTGATTGAATTTATTGGGGCTTTGATTTAATGAAAAAAGTAACTGCTATTATAGCAACATTTAATAGATTAGATTTCCTAAAGGAAATAATTGAATCACTACAAAATCAAACTTATAAAATTGATAATATTGTGGTTACTAATAATAGCTCGACTGATGGAACTGAAGAATGGTTAAATCAAAGAAGTGATATTATTGCTCAAAAACAAGAAAATGTTGGTAGTTCTGGTGGACAATATACAGGAATGAAAAGGGCAATGGAAACAGATTGCGATTACATTTGGATGATGGATGATGATGTAGTTCCGGAGTTGAATTGCTTAGAAGAATTGATGAAAGCAACTGATACTAAAAAAATTGTTGCACCAGTTAGATATGATAAAGATGGTGAACTTTTTTGGAATGAAACTATAAGATTTAATCTTAAAAACCCTTTTAAATCAATTTGGAATGGAATAAATAATAGAGAATATTACACAAAAAAAGGCAACTTAGTTTATACTGAAGGTCTTACTTTTGAAGGACCACTTTTCCATCGAAGTATTGTAGATTTAATTGGTTATCCAGAATTTAATTTTTTTATTTATGGCGATGATTCTGAATATATGATTCGTGCCGTTAATAATGGAATTGGAACTTATTTGGTAAAATCTGCTAAGATGAATAGAAAACTTGATGTTCCAAATTTACATACTACTTTTGGATGGAAACACTACTATATTATTAGAAATATTATAGCAATAGACAAATTACATGGTAATTTTTGGGTTAGTAAACTTAGACCTTACTTTTATAAAATGAGGTGGTTACAAAGAGCCAAAAATGAGGAAGAAAAGAAAATAGTTATCAATGCTTTTGAAGATGGTCAGAATTATAAAATCAAATTCTCTAATGAATATTCAGGTTATTAATGTTAGCTAATAAATTTTCTACTATCCAATTACACCCTTTTTATATTAATGAAGGAAGTACTGAATATTTAGTTTTAAAACGTAATACTTTTTCACATTTTTACCCTGGTATGTGGCAAGTAATAACAGGTAAAATTGAAAGTGAAGAAATAGCATATAAAGCAGCACTAAGAGAGTTAAATGAAGAAACATCATTAGATTATAAAATTCTATATCATATCCCATATATTGGTAGTTTCTACGATTGGCAAAATGATAAGGTTGAGAATATTCCTTGTTTTGCTGTTGAATTAAATAGCAAGGATGTTGTTTTATCTAACGAACATTCACAATTCGAATTTGTTAAATTCGAAAAACTTGGAAACTTTTTGGAATTACCAAGTCATCTTAATGCTTCAGAACATTTAAAAAAATGTATTATTGACAATCCTAACAGAAATAATTTTAGAATAAAGTTATAATCTAAATTATAATTTATTTAAAATTGCTTTTACTTTTTCTAAGTCTTCAGGTGTATCAATTCCAACAAAATCTTTATCAGTCTCGCAGCAAAAATACTTATGATTATTTTGCAAAAGTCTTAGTTGCTCAAGGTTTTCAGCAAGTTCCAAGTCAGTTGGTTCGATTGAAACAAACTTCTCTAATGACTCAACTCTATAGCAATAAACTCCAATATGTTTCCAATAAATCTGCTTTTTCAACCAATCGTCTTTTTCAACATCTCGTTGATATGGAATAGGACTACGTGAAAAATACAAAGCTGTGTTATCTGTTTCTAAAGTAACTTTTACAACATTTGGATTAAAAACATCATCAATATTATCAATTCTTTTTATTAGTGTTCCAACTTGCGAAAGTGAATTTGTATATCTTTCGTGAAGTTTATCAATTGCTTCAGCATCAATTAGTGGTTCATCTGCTTGGATATTATAAACTAAATCAAAGCTATCTTCCAATCGCCTATAAGCCCACATAATTCTATCAGTACCAGACTTAAAAGTATTAGGAGTTTTAATCGCTTCAATATTATATTTATTACAAACTTCAATTATTTCATCATCTTCAGTTGCTACTACTATTCGTTGTAAATATTTAGATTTTTGAATATTAAGTGCCGTATGAATTATCACAGGTAAACCATTCAAATCTGCCAAAAGTTTATTAGGAAAGCGAGTAGAAGCTAACCTTGCAGGAATAATTCCAACTGCATCAAGTTCTCTTTTAAAAAAATCCATTAATCCTTTCCTTTTATTATTTTAATTACAAAAGAAGCTCTTATGCTATCAAATACTCTTACCATTTCATCAGTTATTAAGGGCATAATTACAGAATGTTCGCCACGAAGTTGAGTACTTACTTTGTTTGTCATTACTTCAATATCGGGATTAGAATTAATTGCTTCTATAAATTTTTTTATTGGCTCGATGTAAGATTCAGTCAAAGGATACATCGAAATATCTACTGTTATTCTCATATTTTAAATTTTAATTAAATAAAAATCAAAACTACAAAAATAATTAGACATTTTTGCAGTTATGTACATTGGAACTATATTTTTAATATTGATGAAGGGTTTTCTACTTTACACTGAATTACCTAATTTTGCAGTTTTTGCAGAAAATTGCAGTTTTTTGCAGTGATTTTTTTTGAATTTTATTTTTCACAAAGTTAATAAATTTTTAAAAAATATTAATACAATTATTAATTTGATGTAATTTACACTATTCATTTGAATTGTCTCTTCTTTTTTAATATGTTTGATTCTCTTTCTTGTTATTTTTGACCTTTAAAATAATACTTTTAGATTTCTTTTGATGTTTTATGCCTTTATTATTAATATTTTCTGTCCTTATTTATAGTTTTTCTTTGTTTAATATTATATTTTTATTAATTAATTTAATATTTTCTATTATTATTTTAATATTTACTTTAACTCAATATAAAATTTCAACTAATAGTATAGTATTATCTGTATCAATCTATTAATTATCAAGAGTGATATTTTATTTCTTGATAAAGAAATTATATTTCTTGACGTTGATATTTTTTAACTTGATATAAATGTTATTTTTCTTGACGTTGATATTTCTTAATTTGATGCTGATATTTTATAACTTGACATTTATATTATATATCTTGATTAAGAAATGAATATTTAGAATGACATAAGAGTTATTTAGAAAGACGTAAGAATTATTTAGAATGACGTAAGAATTATTTTGAATGACGTAATGGCTATTTTGAATGGTGAAAATAGTATTTTGATTGTTTTTTATGTAATTAAGTATGATTAAAGGACTATTCTAAAGAGTAGTTTTAATTATAATGAATGACTTTTACTTTTTCTTTAATCACATTTTGTTTAAAATAAATATGTTTTTGTTTTTATTGATTTTAATATTGATAAATGAAGGATTATTTTTTCTATAATTGACTTTTGAAGAAAGATTTTTCCACTTGATTTAACCATTTCCAATTTTTTCCGTAATTTTATGAATATTTTTTTGACAAATTGATGGTTAGTTATGACTAAATTAATTGCTTGTATATTTATTTTGGCTTTGTCTCTTTCTGCTGAAGAGAGTAAGTGGGATGTTTCTAAGCAAGTTGGCAAATCTAAAGATGTAAATTTTAAGGTTGATAATGGTACTTGGCTGAATCTGGATGTGTCGCCTGATGGTAAGGAGATTGTTTTTGATATGCTGGGTGATATTTATATTATGCCGATTAGTGGTGGGAAGGCAAAGGTGCTTCGTAGTGGTCTTGCTTGGGAGTGTCAACCTAAGTTTTCGCCCGATGGAAAGAAAATATTGTTCACTTCGGATATTTCGGGTGGCGATAATATTTGGTATATGGATAGAGATGGGAAAAATCCTAATCAAGTTACTAAAGAAAGTTTTAGATTGCTGAATAATGGTACTTGGATGCCTGATGGGAATTATATAATTGCAAGAAAACACTTCACTTCGGAGCGTTCTGCTGGTGCTGGTGAGATGTGGATGTATCATATTTCTGGTGGTTCTGGTGTGCAGTTGACTAAGAGGAAGAATGATCAGCAAGATGTGAATGAGCCATTTGTTTCTCACGATGGCAAGTATCTTTATTTTTCTGAAGATATGTATCCAGGTGGTAATTTTCAATATAATAAAGACCCAAATTCTCAAATTTATATTTCAAGAAGATATGAATTTGAAACTGGTGAGATTGAAAATATAATAACTGGTACTGGTGGAGCTATAAGACCTGTTCCTAATCACAAAGGCGATAAAGTGGCTTTTGTTAGAAGAGTTAGAGAGAAAACTGTAATGTATATTAAGGACTTGAATGATAATCAAATCTACCCTATTTTCTCTGATTTGGAAAAAGATCAGCAAGAAGCGTGGGCAATCTTTGGTGCGTTCACTGCATATAACTGGACTCCTGATGATAAGTATATTATTGTTTGGGGAAAAGGTGGTAAGATTTGGAAAGTTGATGTTGAGAATAAAAAAGGTGAGATTATTCCTTTTGAAGTTGATGTTAATTTGTCAATTGCTGATGCAGTTTGGACTAAACAAGATATAAATAAAGATAAATTTGAAGCAAAAGTAATTAGAAATTTAGTTACTTCGCCAAATGGTAAGTATGTTGTGTTTAATGCTATTGGTTATTTGTGGAAAATGGATTTACCAAATGGAAGTCCAAAAAGATTGACAAGTGGAAAGGATTTTGAATATGAACCAGAATTTCATCCGAATGGAAATTCTATAATTTATGTTACTTGGAATGATAAAGATTATGGTTCAATAATGACTTTGGATTTGAATACTCCTAATGCAAGTCCTAAAAAAATTGGTGAAGTTAAAGGAATTTTGAGAGAGCCGAGTTATTCTCCTGATGGAAAGAAGATTGTCTTTTATCAAGAGGGTGGGAACTCTTATCAAGGTTATAAATATGCAGTTAACCCTGGTATTTATACTATGAATTCCAATGGAAGTGATTTAAAATTTGTAACAGATGACGGAGAATATCCAACTTTTAATGAAGATGGAAGTAGAATTTATTATCAGACAGGTGGTTATTTATTTGGTGAATTAGATAAAGGTTTTCATTCCGTAAATCTTGATGGATTTGACAAAAGAACAATCTTTACATCAAAATATACAAATAGATTTGTGCCTTCTCCTGATGGAAAATGGTTAGCGTTTAATGAATTGCATCACGCTTACATTTGTCCGATTCCTCAAAAAGGCGATGCGATTGATTTGTCTGCAAAAACAGATGCTTTTCCTGTTGCAAGAATAACTCAAAATGCTGGAATAAACTTACATTGGTCTGGAGATTCCAAGACAGTTTATTGGACGCTTGGCAATAGATATTTTGTCAATGCAATCAAAGATAGATTTACTTTCTTAAATGAAGGAAAGAAAGAATTACCTGCTCTTGATACTGTTGGAACAAAGATTAATCTAGAGATAAAGCAATATAAACCAAAAGGAATTATTGCTTTTACAAATGCAAGAATTGTTACTGTAAATAAGAATTTTGATATATTAGAAAATGCAACGGTTTTGGTTGAAAATAATATAATTAAAGAAGTTGGTTTAAATATAAATGTGCCAGCAAATGCTAAAGTAATTGATGCAAAAGGTAAAACAATTATGCCAGGTTTAGTTGATGTACACGCACATCAAGGAACATTTAGATATGGTTTATCTCCACAGAAACATTGGCCTTATTATGCTTCTTTGGCTTATGGTATAACAACAACTCACGACCCTTCTTCAAATTCGGAAATGATTTTTGGGAATAGTGAGATGATTCAAGCTGGTGAGATGGTTGGTCCAAGAGTATTTTCAACTGGAACAATTATTTACGGAGCTGATGGAGATTTCAAAGCAGTAATTAATTCTTATGAAGATGCTTATTCACATTTGAAACGCACTCAAGCGTATGGTGCTTTTTCTGTAAAAAGTTATAATCAGCCAAGAAGAGATCAACGTCAGCAAGTTATTGCAGCAGCAAGAGATTTGGGAATGATGGTTGTTCCAGAGGGTGGCTCTCATTTTTATCATAATATGTCGATGATACTTGACGGGCATACTGGAATTGAGCATAATATCCCAGTTGCTCCACTTTATGATGATGTTTTAGGTATGTGGAAAAATGCAAAAACTCATAATACTCCTACACTTATTGTATCTTATGGTGCTGTAACTGGTGAGTATTATTGGTATCAAAATACGAATGTTTGGGAAAAGGAAAGATTGCTAAACTTTACTCCTCGTTCGATTATTGATTCTCGTTCAAGACATAGAACTATGATTCCGCAAGGTGAGTATGATAATGGGCATATCTTGATTTCTCAATCTTTGAAGAAATTGACTGATAAAGGTGTTAAAATTAATCTTGGTTCGCACGGGCAGATTCAAGGAATTGGAGCTCATTGGGAATTGTGGATGTTCGAACAAGGTGGAATGACAACGAGAGAATGTATTGAAGCTGCTACAATTAATGGGGCAGTTTATTTAGGTATGGAAAAGCAAATTGGTTCGATTGAAAAAGGGAAATTAGCTGATTTGATTTTGATTGATGGTAATCCAGTTGCGAATATTAGAGATAGTGAGAAGATAACTCATACAATGGTAAATGGTAGATTATTTGAAGCAGAAACTATGAATGAAGTTGGATTTGATGCAAAAGAAAATGCTCCTTTCTGGTGGAATGAATCGCCTTATGGTGAGAATTTTGAATGGCATGATATGGAAAATGAAATATCAACTCCTAAGTGTCAGTGTGGAAGGTAAATTTTTAATTTTAATTAAATAGCCGCTTGAAAAAGTGGCTATTTTTTTTGGTTTTTGTGAAAGTTTTTTTAATTTATTTTTCTTTATATATAAATGATTGATATTTATTATTTTATACGCTTTCTGCAGTATTTGCAGTAAAAAGGGTGTTTTTTCGTTTTTTCAAAGAACTGGTTAATATTTACAAGAAACATTTCGCACCTACGGAGCTTTTTTGTTTGTGGTATTTCTTAGTTTACAAACATTTTGCATCTAAAGACGCAAGTTTTGATTAATGTAGAAGGTCGTTTGGTGTTTCTGGGAGATTCTTCGGCTGCGCCTCAGAATGACGTAGATATTTTATAAACATGGATTCCACGCTTCGCTCTGAATGATGAGGGAGTTTCTCGACTACGCTCGAAATGACAATGCTTTGTAATGAATGACAGCACAAAATAAAAAGGAGCCGAAACTCCTTTTAATATTATTTTAATCCTTTTTTTCCAATGTCCTTTCGATAGAAAATATTATCAAAACAGATTTGATCAACTCCTTCGTAAGCTTTGTTAATTGCATCTTGTAGAGTTTCTCCTTGTGCTGTAACGCCAAGAACACGACCACCATTTGAAACTAATTTACCGGCTTTGATTTTAGTTCCTGCTTGGTAAACTGTTGTGTCTGAGTTTTGAGCTTTTTCAATTCCAGTAATTTCAAAGCCATTTTCGTAAGTTGTTGGGTAACCTTTTGAAGCTAATACAACATTGCAAGAGTATGATTTTGCTATATTTCTTACTGCACTTTTATCAATTTTAGATAAAGACGCAGAGTAAAATAGTTTCGCTAAATCTCCTTCAAATATGCTAAGTACACATTGTGTTTCAGGGTCACCAAATCGAACATTAAACTCTATTACTTTTACTTCATTTCCTTTTATCATTAATCCACAATAAAGACAGCCAATGAAAGGATTTCCTTCTTTTTTCATTCCTTCAAGAACTGGTATAATTACTTGATTTTTTATAATTTCTAAAATTTCATCATTAACAATATCAGCCGGTGCATAAGCTCCCATACCACCAGTATTTGGACCTTTATCATCGTCGTAAGCTCTTTTATGGTCTTGAGCAGGTGCTAATGTAATGAAGTCATTTCCATCGCAAATAGCGAATATAGATGCTTCTTCACCTTCGAGGTATTCTTCGATTACAACTTTATCACCTGCGTTACCAAATTTCCCGGTGAACATTTCATCTAATAATGAGTGTGCATCAAGATAAGTTTCTGGTATTACAACACCTTTTCCGCCTGCTAAGCCATCTGCTTTTAGAACAATTGGTAGTTTTACAGAATTAATATAGTCATGTGCTAATGTTTCATTATTTTTAGAGAAATTAGCATATTTTGCTGTTGGAATATCGTATTTTTTCATAAAGTCTTTTGCAAAACTTTTTGAAGATTCTAATTGTGCCGCATATTTATTTGGCCCAAAACAATTAATTCCTTCTGCTTTTAGTTTATCAACTAATCCATCAGAAAGAGGTTGTTCTGGTCCGATTACTACTAGTCCAATATTCATTTCTTTACAGAAATCTATAATAGTGTGTGGTGCCGATAAATCAATATCAGCAAAGGTTGCAATTTCTAAAATTCCAGGGTTACCAGGGAAAGCAAACAAAACATCAGAAGATCTTGAGTTGCTAAGTGCTTTTGAAATAGCGTGTTCTCTACCGCCAGAACCAATTATCAGTATATTTATTTTATCCATTTTCCAAAACTTTTTTCAACATTTACAATTTCAATTCTTAAATTAAGAATAATTTGTTAGTTTTAAAATTAAAATTTTGAAAAAATAGAAATTAATAATTTTAAAAGGTAAAAAAGATGGCTAAAGAAAAGAAATCAGAGGTAGAGGAAAGACCAGCAAACTCTATAAATCCTGATAAATTAAAAGCAGTTGAAAGTGCAATGGCTCAGATTGAAAGAGATTTTGGTAAAGGTGCGATAATGAGATTAGATGCACATACTAAAGTTGCTACAGAAGTAATTTCGACGGGGTGTATGTCACTTGATATGGCAATTGGTGTTGGTGGTTTACCAAAAGGTAGAATAGTTGAGATTTACGGACCTGAATCTTCTGGGAAAACAACGATTTGTTTACATACGATTGCAGAAGCTCAGAAAAAAGGCGGAATTGCTGCTTTTGTTGATACTGAGCATGCATTGGATATAAATTATGCTCGTAGATTAGGTGTTGATGTTAATAATTTATTATTAGCACAGCCAGAGTTTGGTGAGCAAGCTCTTGAAATTGTAGAGACTTTGGTTAGGTCTGGCGGGGTTGATATTATTGTAATTGACTCTGTTGCGGCATTAACTCCAAGAGCAGAGATTGAAGGTGAGATGGGCGATGCACAAATGGGCTCGCAAGCAAGATTGATGTCTCAAGCAATGAGAAAATTACAAGCTGCGATTGGGAAATCAAGATCTCTTTGTATATTTACTAATCAGTTGAGAAGTAAAATTGGTGTAATTTATGGAAATCCTGAAACGACTACAGGTGGAAATGCTCTTAAATTTTACGCTTCAGTGAGAATGGATATCAGACGTAAGGAAGTAATTAAAGATGGTGCTGATATTATTGGTAATCGTGTGAAGATGAAAATAGTTAAGAATAAAGTTGCTCCTCCATTTAAGGAAGTGGAATTTGATATTATGTATAATGAAGGAATTTCTAAAATTGGTGATATGATAGACGTAGGAATTGCTATGGATATTATTGCTAAAGGTGGTTCTTGGTTTACTTTTGGTTCTGAAAGAGTCCAAGGTAGAGAAGGGTTAAAGAAATTAGTAGCAGATAGTCCAGAATTATTCAATGAATTAGAGAATCAAATAAAAGCAAAATTTGAAGAAAAAAATGCTTAATTTTTTAAGTGAATTTTGATGAATATTAAGAAGCAAGTTTTAGGACTTGCTTTTTTATTTCAAGTTATATGATGCTCTTAGAAAATATGTTCTTCCCCAATTCATAGGTAAAGATGATGAGTTTCCAGAATGAACACCACCAATATTTTGACCAGATGTATTTATGTTTTGTAAATCAAATATATTTTTTACTCCAAATGAAATATCTAAACTTTTATCGAAGAAATACTTGCTTAAATTAACATCCATATTATGATAATCTGATATAATAAACTCAACAAGATCTTCTTCATTAATTATATTTTCTTCGGGATCTACACTACCTATGTAGCCAAATCTAGTAACTTTACCTGTATATTTGTAAAACATTGCTAGTCGTAAGTCAAGTTTATCAATTTCATAAGTTAGATTAAATGAAAGTTCTGGAGAATAATTAAATTTTTCAAGAAGCGAAGTCCATCTGCCTATGTACAACATAGATAAATTAGTTGATACTTTGTTTCTAAAATATGAAAGATTAAATTGAAAACCATTTGATTTGAATTGACTAAGGTTAGAATATGAATATATTTGTTGTTGGTTTACTTCTTCAAATCCAACATTAACCAAAGTTATCATGTTGTTAATGTTGTTATAGAAATATTTGAATTCTGATTTTACAACATTTTTATTTGAATAATAATTATGATTAATCATAGCATTAACAGTAATAGAATTTTCAGATTCTAAGTTAGGATTACCAATTAAATAATGATTTTGGTCAATAAATTCTAAGTTAAGTTCTTTAATTGATGGAGCTCTGAAACCACGAGAAATCGAAGCTCTAATATCAGTATTCTTCACTAAACTATATTTTAGATTTAATACTGGGATAATTGGTGCTTTATATTTAGAGTTGTATATAAATCTAAACATTGGGTTAATAGTTAATTTTCCTATGGGTTTGTATTCTGAAGTAAAAAAAACAGCCATATCGTAAATACTTGTATTAGTATTGTTTATTCTATCTCCTGCACCAACATCATATCTTAAATCGTAACCTAATTGGTAGGAGTATGAAGAAACTATTTCATCGTGGCTATATGTACCACGTGACATAATACTTTGAAAATTATTGAACTTCTGATCATTTATATCATTAGTTAATACTCTATCTAAAGTAACTAAGTTTTTTAAATATCTATCAGTGCTTCTATTATAATATGAATGGTTTGCGATAAAATTAACATATCTACCATCGGCTACTTCTCCATTAATATTTAAAGAATTAGATATTCTATTTGTAGAATATTCGTCGTCAAACCCTTTTTCATTATATGGTGCATCGATTGGCTCACTTCTATTTAGAATAAAATCGTGCATATAATTTAAATTATAATTTATCTTATATTTGCCAAATTCACGAGTCCATTTTGCATCTGCAAAATATTGTTCTCTTGGATCCCAGACTTGAGCTCTAAATGTTTTGTTTGGTGAAAAACCCTGAAATAAATTTCTTGATGTTGATATTAAAAAATTATTTTCATCGATATTAAAAGCACCATTCAAAGATAAATTATACTGACCAACACTTTCATTATAAGATTCGAAATCAACTGAGTAATCAGAATTACCGTCTTTGGTGATTATGTTGATTACGCCGCCGAGTGCATCTGACCCATAAATAGCAGACATAGGACCTTGAATTATTTCAATTCTTTCAGCATTTTTTACATTTATTTGGTCAAGATTTATGTTCCCATTTTCACGTCCTATAACTGGAACTCCATCAATCATTATTTTAACATTTTGACCATCTACCCCATTGATACTTAACGATGAACCAAGCACACCATCTTTGGAAACATTTACATTATTTTCATTAATAAGCACTTCTCTTAGTGTTGGAGCGGCTCTTGCATTGATGCTTTCTTTATCGATTACTTTTATATCGAAAACTGATTTTTGTGCAGTAGTAGGAATTATTTGCCCTGTTGATACAACTTCTTCAATATAGAAAGTTATAGGGGTTAGCTTTATTATATGAGTTAATGGATTTTCTTTTGAAACTATAATTATTTGTTCATCAAAAGAAATATGATTTAATTTAATTTTAAAATTATCTGTTTGTTTAAAATTTATAATTCCTTTTTCATTTGTAAAATAAGTATGTTTATAATCGCTATCAAAATCCTCAAAATAAACAGAAACTGAACTTATAGAAAGTCCTGTTTCTGCGTCAACTACTTTGATTTCTTTTGCATTGATTGATGTAAACAACAATAAAGAAAAAAGAAAAACCATTATTTATTTTACCATTAATTTTTGAGTAGCAATATTATTTCCATAATTGAAAATAACGAAATACAAACCACTTGCTAAATTACTGTCTATTTTAATGTTAGATAATTCATTAGTAGAAGTAAGATTTTTAGAAAGTATCTCTTCCCCATTTGAATTAATAATTCTCATAGAAGTAATTACTTGATTATTACTATTCCAAACTACGTTGAAAGATTCATTTTGGCTAATGATATTCGGATAAATTGCAAATTGATTTGTTTTATACTCAACTGAAGAAGTTAAAGAATTTACTTCAAATGTAGATGCTTTATCAGTTCCACCTTCATAATTTGTAAATCTAATTCTATAAATATAACCAGATCCAACTGGTTCTAAATCTTCGTTGTAAGTGAATTTTTGTGCAAAATATGTTTTGTCTTCAATAACATATCCATTATCAAATTTTTTCCAATCATATCCAATAGTATTAATCATTGGAGAATAAGTATCATCAGATGGTTCGGTAGAAACATCTCCTTCAAGTTCAGAGACCCATAAAGAAGGATGTTGAAGAACACCAGCAACTGTATAGTTTAAAACATCTGGTCCAGCTTGGATAGGTGTTACATATTCAGTGAATAATAAATCCCATTCGTTTATATTAGGTTCATTATTAATTACTTCATTATTTAAGATATTAAAATAAACGAAGTTCTTATCTGAAAATGTACTTTTATTAATTTCATTAGAAAGCTCATTTGTACCATCTAAATCACAAAGTTCAATAAAGTATTTATTATCAGAAACTGAATTAATTACAAATTGCTTCTGATGTTTTTTGCCTTCAATTGTACTTTCGATTACAAATAATTTAGAACCAAAAATACCACTCCCTTGAGAATATTCTCCCCAACCGTAGTTAAAATCTTCTTCTGGTGAACCACCATCATTGAATGCACCCATTTTCCAATCACTTGGGTCATTAATTAATTCTACGAATTTACTTTTGTCAACTATATCTGCAGCATCTATTGGTGTTTTAAAATCTTCTATTGTCAAATCGATTGCTCTAAAAACTTTTGTGTTTTTGTTCGATCTAATTGTTCCGGCTATATTACCAGATTTGAAAGAAAGTTGCCAATCATCAGCATTAACAATTGTTGATTCGTGCGTATTTAAATTAAAATAAACACTTTTAGCTCCTCCTTCTGTAGGAATTCTAATTTCAGTAGCATTTAGAATGTTAAAAGCTATGATAAAAACTAATATTAATCTCATTTGAAACCTTTTCATTAAAAACAAAAAATAATTTACAAAACTAAGGAAAATAATCAAAGAAAACTATAAAGCATAATTAATATTAAAATAGAAATTAATCCCATCAGATGGTATAATTCCTGGTCCTGGATAACCTGTTGCTCTACGAGTAAAATACATTTCATTGAATAAATTGTTTACTCCAGTTTCAAATCCGAAAGAACTATATGAGTATTTAAAACTTAGGTCAACAACCATAAATTCATTTATTATACCATATATTGCATTATTAGAATGGCGAGTGTTAGATGCTTCAGTAAACTGGTCACTCATATATGAAACTTGGATATTACTTGAAAAACTTTTTAATTTATATGAAAATCCAGATTTTAAAATAACATTTGGTGATAATTCTATATTATTACCTTCTATACTTTTGTCTTTTGAATTTATATACTTTGCATCTATTAATGAAAAGTTTATAAAATATGTAAACATTGAAGAATAATCTAAATTTAATAATCTAAAAATATTAAATTCAACTACTGATTCAAATCCAAAAGTCCGAGCATCTGACACATTTGTTCTTTCTCTATATGGTATGAATAAAGCTGAATCAACTTTTACTACTTCTCCTATTTTATCATAGTATGAAAGCATAAAAAATGTAAGATCATAATCTATTAAATTATCCCAATTACCTCTAAATCCTAAATCATAAGTCCATCCATTTTCATCTTTCAAATTAGGATCGATTTTAAAGTTAGGGTTTAATATTCTCATATCAGAAAAGTTAATTGCTCTGTAATTTTGAGAAAAGTTAGAGTAAAACTCGAATGTCTTATCGTGAAAATATGATAATCCTAAGCCAAGTAAAGCAAAATTTCTTGTGTTATATCTTTTTTCAAAAATATTTTCATTTTTAATTATATTATTTGCTTGATCTCTTTCTATTTTAATAAAATTTCCTTCAGCTTTAGTATCAATATATTCATATCTTATACCTGGTGTTAAGCTAAATTTATCTGTAATATTAAATAAATTTTCAGCAAATAAAGCAACATTAGTTCCTGGATATAAATAATTAGATTTTTGCGAAGTCATATTAAAGTCTGCATCACTTGCATTGCTTCCCAATCCTTGTGATTGATTAGTTCTTCCTTGGTAAACTCTAAACCCAGTAATAAGAGTTTGAGGCAAAGAAGCTATTTCATATTTCTTCATTAATCTTGTTTCATTCCCATAGTTAAGATAAGAACCTTTTATTAAATCTCTATCTCCACCTATGTCCATTCGGTCAGGTCTTTCGAGAACTCCAAGTGAGTTTCTTTCTGCAATTAATCCAAAATTTCTAATATTTAATTTTAAAGTAGAAGAAATATCATAGTCAATAATATTTGAAAATAAATTCCAATCAACTTCAAACCAATTTCTCGCACGAGTTGCTGAATTTGGATTTCTTTGGAACTCAGTATCAGTTAGTCCACCAGCTTGTCTTGTCAAATAGTACATTTTAGTAAACTCAAAGCCAATGTTTAATTTATCATTTACATAATACTTAGTATTAAAATGTCCACCAAATTGATTAAAAGTTGAAAATTCTCTCCAGCCATCTCCCCTTTTGAAATGCAAATAACTGTAAACACTAACATCATCAATACTTGTATTTACTGAATTAAATGTATTAACTAATCCGAATGAACCACCAGATTGTCTTGACACTACTTTAGTTTTTTGATTAAATTCTGGTTCTTGAAGTTTGAAATTGATAAAGCCCCCAAACTGAGTACCATATTGAAGCGATGCTGCACCACGTACTATTTCAACTCTATCTACTGCCTCTATTGGAGGAGTATAATAGCTTTCTGGATAACCAAGTGCATCAGCAGCAATATCATATCCATTTTGTCTTGTGTTGAAATTAGAAACTCTATGTGGCGATAGACCTCGACCACCAATAGCAAGTTGTAATCCTCCAGCGTCACCTTCCCAAATATTTAATCCAGCGATTTTAGAGAAGATTTGTCTTGTGTTATTATTTGCTAAGTTTGCGTTTACATTAGATAAATTGATTAACTCAGTCTTACGTCCTGAATATAGTGCTGATTTTTCTACAGGTAATAATCTACCTACCCCGATTTTTGAATCGGAGTTAGACTCTATATTTACTTCATTGATTAGATAGACAACAGTGTCTTTCTGATTAGCAAATATTGAAGTCGATAATATAATTATTAAAAATAAAAATTTCATAATTCAAAATTAAGATTAATTTAGTCTTATTTCTAAAGTAACTTAATTTTGTCTATATGTGTGTTTTAATACTAATAACTCTTAATTAAATTTTATATAAAATTAGTAGTTAAGTAAGTGAGGATTTCTTCAGTATTTTGCGATGAAAAATTTGCTTCTTCATATTCAATAATTGAATAAAATATTGACATAATATCTGCATTAACTGCCGAATCTATATCGCTTTTACTATCACCTATTAAAATACAATCTTGCTTTTGTAAGTCATACTTTTTCATCGCCTCGAGTAGCATTTTGGGAGAAGGTTTTCTTCTAAATGGTTCTGTATTTTTTAATTCAGAAGCGAAATAAATATCATCAAATGTTGATATTTGATTTTCAAGCAAAATATTATTCATAAAGTTATGTACACTTTCTAAATCCATTTCATTCATCATCGATTTACCTATTCCCTGTTGATTTGTAATAATTATTTTCAAGAAATTATTATCATCACAAAATTTTAGAATAGGAAGAATATCTAAATTAATTTCAAATTCTGATTGCTTAGTAACGTATGAATCAATAATTCTTTTATTAATTACTCCATCTCTATCAAAAAAAACACATTTCTTATTTTGCATATTTATCTATAATTTTATCTAATTCTACAAATATACTTTCCCATGAATGTGTTGCTATTATATGATTTCGAGCATTTACTCCTATATTAATAGCCTTATCTTTATTTCTGAGTAAGTCCAAAGTTATTTTTTTGAAATCATTTAGATCATTAGCAATCATCATATCTTTACCGTCAATTGCATTTATCCCTTGATTACCTGTTTTTGTAGTTACTACAGCCATTGCTGTTGACATTGCTTCAAGCACTTTATTTTGAATTCCTGTTGCACCCGAGTGTGGATGAATGAATATCAAATTTTCTTGATAATAAGGTATAGCTTCTGGTACATTTGGATAAATCTTAATATTTTTAGATTCTAATTTAGATATGCTTTTAGGTGGATTCGCACCTACTATAGAGAAAATAGTATCTGGAAACTCTTTGATAATATCAGGTAAAATATTTTTTACTATTTTCTGAATCATCATTTGATTAGCCCAAATATCAAGTTTACCTAAAAATAATAATCCTTTTTTTTCAATATTGTCTAATGGTTTGTATTTTGCTATTTCTGTTCCATTAGTTAAAAGTCCAACATTAGATTTTGGTGATATTCTTTGTATCTCACTCACATCAAATTCTGACACTAATGTTACTAAATCAAACTTTTCCATTATTTTAGGTTCATAATTCTTTAATTTTCTATAATCCCACCATCTAATAAATTTTTGTGGAAGGGAATTACTTTCCTTGTATGACCTTTCTTGATAAATAGTTCTACAATCTTCAGCAATTAATACTTTAGGTAAACTCTTGTTTTTCAAATATTCTGCCGTTCTCATAAAGAAAGCAAAAGATATATCGTAATTATTTTTTTCTATCATTTTATCTACTATTCTCTGAAACTTAGAGTCATAATAATATAAAATCTCTAAGGGTTTAGATGATAAAATATTCAGCAAAATATAAATCGATTTTAAAAATGGATTAAGTTTAATAACAGTAACTTCTACATTAATTTTTTTTAATTCAGCCACTAATTCATCTATATTATCATTCCCTTGGTATAGGGTAACAAGATGAACCATATTATCTTTTGCAAGATGTTTTAGTAAATTATAAGGTTTTATTCTATCTCCACCAATCAAGGGGAAAGGCATTCTGGGAGTTAAAAATAATATTTTCTTCATTCTTCCTCAATTAAAGTATAAGTTTCGTAGGAGTCTTCATCAGCATCGTCTATAAAACGAGAATGTTTTGATAAGACATAGCCAGACTCTCTATCATATATATTAGTTGGATATGTAATCAACAAACTATCTTTTGCTCTTGTTGTTGCTACATAAAATAATCTTCTTTCTTCTTCAATATCTTCAGTTTTATTTGCAGATTTGGAAGATGGGAATTTTCCATCTAAAGCCCAAATCAGAATAACTTTTTTCCATTCTAATCCTTTAGCCGAGTGAATTGTAGTTAAAGTTAGAAATTCATCTTCGTCATTTTCTGCTTCTATATCTTCTACAGATGCAATTGCTGGGTCGATTGATAAGTCACTTAAAAATGTATCTATGTTTTTGTATCTCTCTGCTATTTGAGTTATTGTCTGTAAGTCTTGTTTACGTTTTAGTTCGTTATCGTAACTTTCTTCTAAAATTGGAGTGTAATAATCTGTAACTTTATTTAGTATTGTTACTAAATCTAATTCGTTATTTTCTCTTATTTGTTTCAAAAAACCAAATAGAATCAGTATATCTTCTTTAGATTTTAGTCGCTTATTATTCTCAATAAATTCTTCAATATTTAATGAATTGTTTGTTATTTCATTAGTGATTTTATTAATTGTAGAATTACCAACACCTTTTATTAATTTCAATATTCTCGAAATAGCAATCACATCTTTTTCATTATAAATGACTTTTAAATATGAAAGTAAATCTTTTATATGGGCTGATTCAATAAACTTCAATCCACCAAATTTCTTATAAGGAATGTTTGCTTTGTTTAATTCAATCTCTAAATCAAAAGAATGAAAATTAGAACGAAATAATATTGCACAATCGTTTAAACTTGTGCCTTGTTCACGTTCTTCGAGTAAATGCTGAACTATAAATAAAGATTGTTCTCTTTCATTTTTAGTAGATAATACTATTGGTTTCTCACCATCTTCTTTATTTGAAAATAAAGACTTCTTATATGAAAAAGTAGATTTATTAATAACATCATTAGTGAAATTTAATATTTGATTAGTGCTTCGATAATTTTCTTCTATCTTATAGATTTTACAATCTGAAAAACTTTTAGGAAAAAATATGATATTTTGATATTCTGCACCACGGAATGAATAGATTGATTGTGCGTCATCGCCCACTACCATCACATTAGATTTTTCATTGCACAACATTAATACTATTTCGTGTTGAAGACGGTTAGAATCTTGATATTCGTCAATCATTATATAGTCTATACTATTTACAATTTCTTTTCTTGTTTCTGGATAAGATTTTAATATTTGATGTAAAAATAGAAGTAAATCATCATAGTCAATTAGTTGAGCATTTTTTTTGAATACTTTATATTGATTGTAAATTTCTTCAATATCAGAAATCTCATCAACAAAGTATGAATAAGAATCCATAATAATATCGGATATACTTTCTTGCTTATTTATAGACATAGAGATTACTTTAGAAATAACTGATTTTTGAGGAAATCTCTTTGTCTTGAATTTCTTATTTGCTAAGTAATTTGTTCTTATTAAATTAATTGTATCTTCTGCGTCACCAGAATCAAGGATATTGAAAGAGTCTAATTTAAGTAAGTTGCCATACTTCTTAAGCATAGAAAGTGCGAAAGAATGATAAGTACCTGAAATAATTCTTGAACATCTACCGTCAAGTAAATTAGATGCTCTGCGTTTCATTTCTTCAGAAGCTTTACGAGTGAATGTAAGAAGTAATAATTTATTTGGGTCAACTCCATCTTCAATTAGATGTGCGACTCTATAGACAATAACACGGGTTTTACCAGTTCCAGCTCCTGCAATTACAATTGCAGCTCCTTTATTGTGCATAACTGCATCGTATTGACTGTCATTTAAGTTTTCTTTATAGTCAATTAAATAATTTTTCTTTGATGTATCTTGTTTTTTTAATACAAATTTTTTCAAGTTAAGGTCTATACTTTTGAGAAAAATATTTATTATCTTCAGTTATTTCAATTCTATTATTGTTTTGCCAATTAACAATATCAATAATGTTTTGTCGATTAGTTTGAGCATACATTTTAATTTCATCTATATTGCCAGCACTGAATAGCAAATAATTATATGCTTCAAAATAATTAATACTTTCTATCGTTTTTTGATAATCAAACACCGTATTTGAAAAGAAAATATCATTTTTTTGCTCTAACCAAAGAGAAAGAAATTCTTTCCTAAAATCACTAATCATCTTAATAGTTATATCACCAGTTAAATCAATTTTTTGAATAGCTACATTTGATATTTCTTGGAATTTATAAATAAAAGGAAATGCCACTGCTTCTTCTATTGTAAAGTCCTTTGAGTATTTAGATAAATCAAGCTTTTGAGATAATTTATATTCTTCAAAAGCTGATTTATATATATCAAATATTATTCCACTTACTTCTTGTTTTTTAGCGTCATCAATAGCAATATTAATAAAAATTTCACCATACAACAGTGCTACTATTTTAAACTCAGTATTTCTATAGAATTTAACTAATTGATAATAGTTCCTGTCATAAAGTGGGTCAACATAAATACCTTTTTCCCACAAATCAGCAGCATCTTGTCTTTCTTGCATACCAAGTTTAGTAACACCAAGTTCATAATAAAGATTACCTTTATCAGGGAATTTGAATAAACCTTCAGATAAAACATTTACAGATTTCTTTTTTTCAGCTTCAAAGTCATAACAAGAACCTAATAGTTGATAATATTCCATTTTAGCATCTTCTTTAACAACTAACTTTTCAAGTATTTCAATTGCTTCTCTAAACATTTTCTGTCTGTAATAAACAACAGCCCTTTCATAGATGAAAACATCATTGTTAGTTAAATTATGAATAGAATCTAAATATTGATGAGCTTTTTCAAATTCACGGTTTTTAATTATCTCCATAGCCGTTTTGTAATACTCTTCGTCCTGTTGTGAATATGACAAAGAAAAACTAAATAAAGTGATAATAAATAGTACTAATTTCATTTTTTTCCCAAATAATTAAGAATATCTTCTATTATTACGAATAATTTTCAAAAACGATTTACTTTTAAGATATAATTTTTTTAAATTTGTTAATTAAAAAAAACAATATAAGGTTTATTTATGAAAATATTAATAAATGATGGTATTGCTCCTGAAGGGGAAGCAGTTTTAGTTAATGCTGGATTTCAAGTAGATAACATACATATTCCTCAAAATGAATTACTTAGTAAAATTGGTGGGTATGATGCTATAATAGTTAGATCTGCCACTCAAGTAAGAAAAGACTTAATTGATGCTTCTAACTTAAAAGTGATAGCACGTAGTGGCGTAGGAATGGACAATATTGATGTTCAGTATGCACGTGATAAAGGACTAAAAGTTGTTAACACTCCTGCAGCGTCTTCAATTTCTGTTGCAGAATTAGCAATCGGGCATTTATTTGCTTTAAATAGATTTTTAAATGTAAGTACTACAAAAATGAAAAATGGCGAATGGCCTAAAAAAGAATTTGCAGGTGGAAGAGAAGCAACTGGAAAAACTTTTGGTGTTATTGGTTTTGGTACTATTGGTATGGAAACAGCAAAAAGAGCAAAAGGATTAATGATGAATGTTATTGCTTTTAACCGCTCTCCAAAAAGTAATGATATAGGTGTTGAAATGGTATCACTTGATGATTTACTGAGTAAGTCTGATGTGATTTCATTACACCTTCCTCTTGATAAAGAAAAAGGTGCTGTTTTAGGTGAAAATGAATTTAAAAAGATGAAAGATGGTGTGATTTTAATTAATTGTGCCAGAGGTGGAGTTGTTGATGAGAAAGCATTACTTTCTGCATTAAATTCAGGTAAAGTTGCTGGTGCAGGTATTGATGTTTTTGCAAATGAACCTGTAACTGAAGTTCAAGCAGAACTTATTGCTCATCCAAACGTAAGTATAACTCCTCATATTGGTGCTTCTACAGAAGAAGCTCAATTAAGAGTTAGTACAGAAATTGCTGAAAATGTTATAAATGCTTTAAAATAGTTAATTAATGAAGTCGATTATAGTAATACCAACTTACAATGAGAAAGAGAATATCATTAAAATTATTGATAAGATTCATTCTATTGTAGAAGAGATAGATATATTAGTAGTAGATGACAATTCTCCTGATGGAACAGGACAATTAGTCAAAAATAAAATGAAAGATGATTCACGTATTCATTTAATTGAACGTGAAGGAAAACTTGGATTAGGAACTGCCTATTGCAAAGGTTTTGAATATAGTTTGGAAAAAGGTTTTGACTATATCTTTGAAATGGATGCAGATTTTTCACACGATCCAATTGAGATTCCTAATTTTTTAGAAGCTATCAAAGATAATGATTTAGTTCTTGGTTCGAGATATATCAAGGGTGTAAATGTTATTAATTGGCCTCTTAAAAGATTACTTCTTAGTTATTTTGCTAATATGTACACTCGCTTTGTAACTGGTATGAAAATCAAAGATGCAACTGGTGGCTTTAAATGTTTTAGAGCCACCTTGTTATCTAAAATAGACCTTTCCTCTGTTAAAACAAATGGTTATGGCTTTCAAATTGAGATGACTTATCGAATTTGGAAATTAGGTGGTAGAATTAAAGAAATTCCTATTATTTTTGTGGATAGAATTGAAGGTGTTTCTAAAATGAATAAATCAATCATTTGGGAAGCTGTATTTATGGTTTGGAAATTAAAACTTGGTTTAGTTAAATTAAAAACTAAATAATATTGTCCAATATAATTAATATATCAATTGTAATCGTTAACTATAATGTTAAAGATTTTCTTAGAAATTGCTTAGATTCAATTTATAATTCTGATACTAATTTAATTTTTGAAATAATAGTCGTTGATAACAACTCTCACGATGATTCATTTGAAGAATTATCTAAATTGTACAAAGATGTTAAATTTATTTTATTAAAAGAAAATTTGGGCTTTAGCAAAGCAAATAATATTGGATTTGCCGAAGCATCTGGCGAATTTGTTCTTATACTAAATCCTGATACAATTCTTAGTGCAGATACTCTTCATAAAGTATATCATTTTATGAAAAGTAATCCAGAAATTGGTGCTTCTGGTTGTAAAGTTTTAAATCACGATAATACTTTTCAATTACCTTGTAGAAGATCCTTCCCTACCCCTTGGAATTCATTTTGCAAATTATTTGGATTGCAAAAGATTTTTCCAAATACTAAACTATTTTCAGAATATAATTTAACATATAAAAGCATAGATGAAAGCTATGAAGTAGATGCACTTATTGGTGCGTTTATGTTTGTTAGAAATGATGTTATTGATAAAATCAATGGCTTCGATGAAGAATACTTTATGTATGGTGAAGATTTAGATTTTTGCTACAAAGTAAAAAAAGCAGGATATAAAGTTTATTACTTTCACGAAACAAGTATAATTCACTTTAAAGGTGAAAGCACAAAGAGAAGTAATATTAATGAAGTGAAGCATTTTTATGATGCAATGCAAATTTTTGTAAAAAAACATTATAGTTCTTCGTTTTTATTCTTAACATTTCTTAAAACTGGTATTAAAGTTCGAGAATTATTAAGTTATTTAATCAAATTTAGAAGAGATATACTCTTTATTACAATAGATATATTATTAGTACTGATACTATTTCCAATTGCGAATAAACTAAGGTATGGCTATTCAGTTGGCTATCCTGCCGAAAACTATGACATATATTCAATAGTATTAGTGTTTTTTGCACTTATTGCTCAATTCTTGTCTGGAAATTACTTTGAAAGAGATTATAGATTTAGAAAAAATATAGTCTCTGGTCTGATGATGATGATGGGTGTTGGATTCTTTATTTACTTAATTAGAGGATTTGACTTAAGTAGGATAGTTTTATTTATTACTACTACATCATTTATTACATTAAGCTATTTGATTAGGAGTTTTATTAGTTCAAGAGCTAATTCAAAAAGTAAATTTACAAACTTAATTGTCGGAAATAACGAACTTAGTGAAAAGATAGTTGAGTATTTCAAAATTAATAAGATCCCATATAGCACAATATCAAATGAAAATGATTTATTTAATGTTGTGAAAAATAGCAATAGTCAATATGAAATTTTAGTCTGTGATAATTCTGATATTTTAGATTTGAAACATAATTTAAAAGAATATCAAGAAAATATTAACTCATTAATTCAGATAAATGATTATCAAGATTTTATATTCAAATTCAGTATTTCTAAGACGTTAAATAGTGATATTATTTTCAAGAAATCAGATTTGGATTTACTAAGAGTAAAATTTATTAAAAGAATATTAGATATTTTTGTATCTTTGCTATTATTATCGGTCGCTTTATTATTTTTATTGTTCAAAAAAGCATCAATCAAAAATATTTTTCAAGTTCTAATTGGAAAAAAAACATTGATAGGAATTTATAAAGGTAAAAAACATTTCAACTACAAGGAAGGATTGTATAGCTTAGTTGCTTTAAATTCAACAAGTTTAGAAAACGACATAGATGAGTTAAATAAATATTATATAAATAATTATTCTTTGACCTTAGATTTTGATATTTTTGTAAAATCTTTTTTCAAAAAGAAAGGGTAAACCGTGGCAAATTTAGTATTAGATTTCGAAAAACCAATTATAGAATTAGAAAATAAAATCAACGAAATGAAAGTAATGAGTGAAGAGCTTGACTTAGGTGAGCAAATCACCATTTTAGAAAATAAAGTTGATGACCTAAAACTTCAAGTTTATAAAAATCTCACTCGTTGGCAAAGGGTGCAAATTGCAAGACACCCAGATAGACCAATTACTTCAAATTATATTGAAAATTGTTTTGAAGATTTCATTGAGTTGCATGGCGATAGAAAATTTAGAGATGACCCAGCTATAATGGGCGGTATGGCTACTTTCGAAGGTCAAGCAGTAATGGTTATAGGTCATCAAAAAGGTAGAGATACTAAATCAAATTTATACAGAAACTTTGGTATGCCTCAACCTGATGGATATAGAAAGGCACAAAGACTTTTTAAATTAGCAGAAAAATTTAATAGACCTATAATTACTTTCCTTGATACACCAGGTGCTTACCCAGGACTTGAAGCAGAAGAAAGAGGTCAAGCTCAGGCAATTGCAGATAACTTATTAGTAATGTCTAAATTATCTGTACCAGTTATTGTTATTATAATTGGAGAAGGTGCTTCTGGAGGTGCAATTGGACTTGGTATAGGAGATAGAGTATTAATGCTTGAAAATGCTTGGTATTCTGTAATTGCTCCAGAATCTTGCTCTTCTATTTTGTGGAGAAGTTGGGAATATAAAGAACAAGCTGCAGAAGCTTTAAAATTAACTGCTCCAGACCTAAAAGAACAACATATAATTGATGATATAATTGAAGAACCAGTTGGTGGGGCTCATAAAAACCACAAAAAGATGTTCAAAATTATGAGCGAGACTATTTCCAAGGAACTTAAGAATTTATCAAAAGTTAAAATTGACAAATTAGTAAATCAAAGACAAGAAAAGTTTTTAAAAATGGGATACTGGGAAGAATAAACAATTATGATTTTTTTTGTTTTTCTTTATCTTAATATTCTTATATCAAACCCAACAGATTTTTTGGAAGTAAAAGCAAAATCTGGTGATGGGCTGATTACTCTATTTCAACGTTATGATATTGATTATTCAAATCAAAATATATCCTTATTCAAAGAATTAAATAACCAAAACAATCTTGGATTAAATCTGAGCAAAACTTATAAACTACCTATAAATGTTTATAAATTTAATGGTAAATCTATCAGAACTACTATTAATAACAATGACTATGACTTTGCTTTAGCTATTCAACATTATAATGAAGATTTAGTTAAAAAAGGTATAAAAGACAAAGACTTCAGAGAAGATAAAATTCTATGGGTTCCAGTTAATTTTAACCCTAACAATTCTGATAAAAGTGAGAAAATAGCACTAAAAAAAGAAATCCCATTACGTGAAAGAGTTTATCCTATTCTTGGGAAGAAGTATGAAAAGGTAAAAGAAGAAGATCATCTTTTATTAGATTGTGCTTTTTATTTGATAACAGGTCATGGAGGTCCAGACCCAGGAGCTCAATCAGAAAAGGGAGGACATACTTTATCGGAAGATGAATATGCTTATGATGTAATATTAAGATTAGGCAGAGAGTTAATCAAACGTGGTGCTGAGGTTTACTTTATAGTCCAAGACCCAGAAGATGGAATAAGAGATGAAGTTTATTTGAAAAACAGCAAAGATGAATTTTATTATGGTGGTATGAAAATAGATTACAATCAAAAGCAAAGACTTCACGATAGATGTGATATAACAAATGAAATCTATAATCAGAATCCTGAAAAAAAGAAAAATCATCATGCAATTTCAATTCACGTTGACTCGAGATTAAGTAACAGCAAGCAAATCGACATATTTTTTTATCATGCTCCAAATAGCAGTGAAGGTGAGTTAATAGCTAATTCATTACTCACTACGATAAAAAGAAAATACAATGAAGTCCAACCTAATAGAGGTTATGAGGGATCAGTATCTTATCGCTCTTTATACGTGCTTAGACATATTGTTCCTGTTATGACATTCATTGAATTAGGAAATATTCAAAACTATAGAGACCAACAAAGAATCCTAATTTACGACAATAGACAAGCAATTGCTAATTGGCTAACTGATGGCTTAGTAGAATATTACAAAAGCAAATAAGTTTAGTGCAATTATTCGGACTTATGAGTTCTTAAATCTTCACCGCAATGTGGGCAAACAGTTATTTCTTCTTCATCTTTACTAATCTTATTTAAAAATCCTGCTGATAATAATCCAGTTGGAATTGCTACTAATCCTATTCCAAATACTGCTGTTAATCCAGCGAGTACTTTTCCCATAGCTGTAATAGGGTAAACATCACCATAGCCAATAGTTGTTAGAGTGGCAATTGCCCACCAAAAAGTAGCAAAAATATTCGGAAACTGTTCGGGTTGCAATTCATGTTCAAGTTCGAACATCAATGCAGATGAAAACAATAACAAAATAAATATAGTTACTATTGTTACGATTAGCTCTTGCTTCTTTTCGGAAAATACATTAAATAAGAGCGTAAGTGCCTTAGTATAATGGGATAGTTTGAATATCCTAAATAATCTGAATAATCTTAGTATCCTTGCCATTCTACCGTCAAACGATATTATGAATGGTATATAAAATGGTAAAATAGCAACCAAATCAATAATCCCCATTCCTGAGAATATATATTTTAATCTTGCTTTTGTTTTGGATAATTCAGAAAATCGGAGGTCAGCAATCCAAACACGAGTAATATATTCTATTGAAAATATTATAACACTTGCAAGTTCAAAATAATAAAATATATCCCTATAACTTGTATATATTTCCTTAAATGTTTCTAACATTACTGCCAAAACATTCAAAATAATCAGAGTAGTAATAAAATAATCGTCTATTTTATACAAAATTCCTTTTTGGTCTTTTGTATAAAGTATATTGAATAATAATTTTTTCATATCTTAATTTAATTTTATAATAAACAAAAATATAAAATTTTTACTAAAATCAGTAAATTCTGAATAGAAATTTATTCAAAATGAATGATTTCATCTAACTTAATACTAAAGTTTATTAAATCGTTAGACGGAATAAATTTTTCACTAAAAGTAAAGAGTTGATTATTTTTATACTCAATTAGTATTTTATAAGAATTAAATAAAGGAATACAGTTTAAGACTGTTCCCTGATATTTCCCTTCAGTTAAATCTATTGAACTTGGTTTTAATCCCATATTCTTTTGATTTTGTAAATCAAAGAGTTTAGCTGGTAAAATATTTATATTTTTTAGAAGTGATCCAATGTATTCATTTTTTGGATTTTGATAAAGTTCTTCATAATTAGAATCTGAGATGATATTTCCTTCTTGCATAACAAGTATTCTATCTGCAAATTCAGCAGCATCTGTTATATCGTGAGTTACTAATATTGTAGTCAAATTATTTTCTTTGAGAGTTCTCTTGAAATAAGTACGTAAATTTGACTTTGTAAACTCATCTAAACTACTAAATGGCTCATCTAATAAGATTAAATCTGGATTGAGTAGTAACGTTCTGATTAGTGCTACTCTTTGTTGCTGCCCTCCAGAAATCTCGTGAGGGTATCTTTCTAAAAGATCTTCTACTGAACTAATTTTTATTAAGTCATTGTAGTAATTTCTATCTTTATTCTTAATTGCTAATTCAAGATTTTGCTTAATAGTAAGATGTGGAAATAAAGAATGCTCTTGAAATAATATAGAAATATTCCTTTCTTCTGCTTTTTTATAAGTATTTGAATTAAAAGCAAAATGATTATTTATTTTTAATTCGCCTTTATCTGGAAATTCAAAACCAGAAAGTATTTTTAGGAAAGTTGATTTACCACATCCACTCTCCCCTATCAAAGCAATTATTTCGCCTTTTTCTATTTTTAAACTTATGTTATTACAGGCAATAACTTTTTTATTATACTTTTTATCTATATTTTTAATTTCAATGTAGGGCATATTATTTCTTCAATTTATTAAAAAATATTATTGGTATAACTCCAATTATAATAATTATTAAAGCAGGTAAAGATGCTTCCTTTAACATTTCATCACCTGCGAAATCAAAGGTTCGTGTTGCAAGTGTATCAAAGTTAAATGGTCGTAAAATCAATGTTAATGGTAATTCTTTAGTAATATCTACAAAAGTAAGGATAAATGCTGATATAATTGTTGGCTTCAGTATTGGTAAATTAATTTTGAAGAGTGATTTTAAAGGTCTATTACCAATTGAACGGTAAGTCTTATCATATTGACTGCCCAATGACTCAAACCCACCATTAATTGTATTATATGATACTGCGATAAATCTAATTACTAATGCAAAAATTAGTATATATATTGTTGAACTTATAAGAATCGAAAAATAATTCAAAATATTTTTATCTATATAAGAAAATACTACTATACAAGATATAGCAATTACTGCACCTGGAATAGCATAGCCAGATGTTGCTATTTTTGTTATTAACTTTGTGCTTTTAAAATTATTTAAGATATTAGAATATATTAAGATAATTGAAATAAAAACAATAATTATACTTGTAAAAAATGATAACATCAATGAATTAAATACTATAATTCCAATTTCCGAGTAATAAGAGTAATTAGATAATGATACTGAATTTTGGATTATTAATATTACTGGTAATATAAAAGCAAATATTGAGATAAGAGATAGAAAAATAGTTGAATATATTTTTGATGATAAACTTAGATTTTGGACACTATGTTTTTTATTAGTTCTTGAAAATTCAAATATTTTATTTCCTTTTAATATGTAATCAAGAAATAACAATAATGAAACTAATAAGAATAAATAAATTGAAAGGTTTAGTGCTGATTCTAATGAGCCCATTCCAAGCCAGACTTTGAATATTCCAACAGTAAAGGTATTAATTCCAAAATACTTAACTGCACCATATTCATTTAATATTTCCATAATTATTAAGAAGAGACCACCGACTATAGCGGGTCTTGATAATGGTAAAAGTATCTTGAAAGCAAAGTTAAAGTTGACAATCTTTAGATTTCTTGCTGTGTTTATCAAATGTTCTGGAAGTGAAGTGAAATATGCTCTAAGTGCAATATATAAATATGGATATAATGCTAAACTTAATATAATAACAAGATTGATTTCATTAAAAAAGTTGAACTTAATATATTGTTCAGATGAAATTCCGAATAGATTTTGAATTATATAAAACCCACCAGTATATGAAAAGAAATCACTATATGTATAAGTCATTATATATGATGGTATTGCTATTGGTAACATTAACAATATATCAAAATACTTTTTTAAAGGAAATTTGTAAAATGAGATTATGTACGCCGAAGTATATGATATTATTAGACTAATTATTGAAACTAAGAATATGATATAAAGTGTATTGTAAACATATTCTCCAAGTTGGTTCTCGAAAATATGTAACCATATTCCCGAATCAATGGAAAAGATGCTTGAAAATAAACTAATTAGTGGACTAATTAATATTAGAACAAATATTAGCGAAACAATAAACCATATTTTATAAATCTTATTAATATTTTCTCTGATTATTTTATTTACAAAATTAAGTTAAATTTTTTTCTTTTCTTAATAATTGTAGAATTTTATATTTATTAATTTATTGTTAGTTTTGAAAATTATAAGAGGTGAAAATGAAAATAGCATATACAAAAAATGAAATAAGTGAATTAATTTTAAGAGATAATATTGGTGTAAATTCTGATATTAATCTTATTAATATTGAACAAGATGAGATAGTTAAAAAATTATCAAATGGTTTGATTGAAGCCGCTTTAGTTGATCCAATTACATATTCAAAACTCAAAAAGAACAACGACGTAAGAATTATTCCTTGTTCTGTTCTTTTCTTAGAAGATTATACCAATACATTAGGACTAAATATAACAAGTGAAAGTTCTGAGTTAAATAAACTATCACTTCCATTCAAAAGTGATTATCTTTACCAAATATCAAAACTTTTGTTAGCAGAAAGATACCAGATTACTATAATGGATGTCCCGTCAATGGGTGGTTCTGAAATTGTAGTAAATAATGAACTTGCAACTTTAGATATTTCTGAAGATTGGTATGAGTCTTTTAAACTAAAATTACCTTTACTATTCTGGGTAGTTAAATTTGATGATGGTAAAGTTTTAGTTGAAGATTATGTTAATTTGTTTAATTCAATATCTTTAACTCAAGATGAAGTATTTTCTACAGACGACCAAACTCGTCAAGGAAGAATAATTAGAAGATGGGATAATGAATGTGAAGAAAGTTTAGATGAAACATTAGAACTATTATTTTACCATAATTTAGTTGATGAATTATTCTGTTCTAAATTATATTCTAATGATGAAGATGTTGAACTAAATGACGAAGAAGTAATTATTAAATAGTTTGACAATAATACTAATTTCTAATTAGTATTTTTTTTCTTATTTTTGTGAAAGTTAAATAAATATATAAGGTAAATATGAAACTGAAATCGTATGCTTATGGAGAATGGTTTGAAAGTAAAGATGAAGGGCAACATTTATTAAATGCTGTTAGTGGCGATTTTGTTGCTTCTATTTCTTCTAATGGATTAGATTTTAAAGCAATGCTCGATTATGGTAGACAGCAATCTAAAAGTTTGAGACAATATACAATTCACGAAAGAGCTAGAATGTTGAAAGAACTTGCATTCTACTTGATTAATAGAAAAGAAAAATATTACGAATTATCAAAAGCTACTGGTGCAACTAAAACTGATTCTTGGATTGATATTGAAGGTGGAATTGGTACTCTATTTACTTATGCAAGTAAAATAAGAAGAGAAATGACGGATAATGTTTTTCATATTGATGGAAATTATGAAGCAATTTCTAAAAATGGTACTTTTATTGGTCATCATATCTGCACTCCGCTTCAAGGTGTGGCAGTTCATATTAATGCATTTAACTTCCCTATTTGGGGTATGCTTGAGAAAATCGCTCCATCAATAGCAGCTGGAATGACTGCCATAGTTAAACCCGCTTCTCTGACAGCATATCTAACTGAATTAATGGTTAAAGACATTATTGAATCTAAAATTCTTCCTGAAGGAAGTCTTCAATTAATTTCTGGGTCGGTTGGAGATTTATTAGACCATGTTGATCATCAAGATGTTGTTACATTTACTGGTTCGGCATATACTGGAAGAAAATTAAAATCAATGCCTTCTATTATTAATAACTCTGTTAGATTTAATATGGAAGCAGATTCGCTTAATTTCTCTATTTTAAGTGATAGTTCTTCGCCAGGAACAGAAGAGTATGACCTATTTATTAAAGAAGTTACTCGTGAAATGACTGTCAAATCTGGTCAAAAATGTACTGCTATTAGAAGAGTTATCGTTCCTGAAAAGTATGTTGAAGATGTAGTAAAATCTTTAAAATCAAGATTAGACAAAAATGTAATTGGTGACCCAAGTGTGGAAGGAACTCGAATGGGACCTCTTGCAGGAAAAGCTCAAGTTGAAGATGTTAGAGCTGCAATCGAAAAATTAAAAGAAGATGCTTCCGTTGTTTATTCTGACGATAATTATAAATTAAATGGAGGTTCTAAAGAAAATGGTGCATTTTTAAACCCAACAGTTCTATTATGTGAAGACCCACTTAATAAAGTTGCTCCTCATAGTATTGAAGCATTTGGACCAGTTTCTACTATTTTACCATATAGAAATACAGAAGAAGCGATTGAATTAATTAAAAAAGGTGAAGGCTCTTTAGTTGGGTCGATATTTACTGATGATACTCAGTTTGCTAAAGAAATTACTTTTGGAACTGCATCTTACCACGGAAGATTGCACTTTGTAAATAAGCATTCTGCAAAAGAAAATACTGGTCACGGTTCTCCATTGCCTCACATGGTGCATGGTGGTCCTGGTAGAGCTGGTGGTGGTGAAGAGTTAGGCGGTATTCGTTCTGTTCTACACTATATGCAAAGAACAGCAATCCAAGCTAATCCTGATTTGATGACTGCTATTACAGAAGAATTCCAACCAGGCTCTTCTCGTATTGAAGATTTGAGACATCCATTTACTAAACACTTTGAAGAATTAGTAATTGGGGATTCTTACACTTCTGGTAAAAGAACAATTACAGAAGGCGATATAGTGAATTTTGCTAATTTATCTTGGGATCATTTTTACGCACATACTGATGTAACTTCTCTTGCTGGAACTATTTTCGAGCAAAGAGTTGCTCATGGTTACTTTATTATTTCAGCAGCTGCAGGATTGTTTGTTGAAAGAAAAAAAGGTCCTGTACTTGCTAATTATGGTTTAGATGATTTAAGATTTACAATGCCAGTTTATGCTGGTGATACAATTTATACTATACTAACGTGCAAATCTAAGCAAATCAAAGAACGTAGAACGGATGACGAAGTAATAACTGGAGTAGTAAAATTCCAAGTTGAAGTGTTTAATCAAAGAGAAGAGTTAATTGCCTTAGGTACAATACTTACTTTAGTAAAACGTTTAGACCAAAGTGCTAAGATATAAATTATATGAAAATTATTAAGTTAGGGTGGCTTAATCGCCACCTTAATTATTAAGGAGTTAAAATGTTTTATAAAGATAAATCGATTTGGCAAATAGCAAAAAAACTAATGCTTGTTTCAATTGTTTTTTTATTAGTCTTTAATCTTTTTGATTTCGGATTTGAGTTTACTCAATATACTATTACTTTTAAAAATGTAATGTTTATTTTATTCTATTTCTTCGTAGTTGCAGTTATTGATATAGTTGGAGATTTATATGAGAAAAGGAAAAAATCTAAATTAGATTCTAATATTATAAATCCTTAATTTTATAAAAATTATGTTTTCAAGAAAAGATAGTTTTAAAATAGTAATATTAAAATTTACATTTTTTTTATTATTTGCTATCCTATTTAGTAATTTATTTGAATATGGATTTGATATAAATCAATATAACATTGAAGAATACACACCCTTTAAAATAATCTTAATGTTTTTCTCAATTTATCTAATATCAATTCTGATGGAATTTTGGATTGAAAAAAAACCAAAGAAAAGTAACTCCAATTAGTTCCAGAAATTATTAACTTTTAAAATTAAATAAAATATTTTATATAGTAACTTATGATTATTCTAAAACGTAAGTAAATTAAATAAAATAAAGGATATTAAATATGTTTACCCGTCAAGATGATATTAAAACTATAATAAAAAAGATACTTATTTTTGTGCCTATTTTCATACTAACAATGAATATTTTTGAATTTGGTTTAGAGATTTCAAAATATACTTATAAAATAATTAGTACAACACAATTAATTCTTTCTTTAGTATTCATTTACATTTTTTCATTGTTTTTAAATCCCAGAATGTCTAAGAATAAAAAACATAATAAAAAAACTGCATAAATTATCTATTTACTATAAACTTCTGAATCATCTCTCCATTTGGAGTAGTGATTTTCAAAAAGTAAGTACCATTAGATAAACTCGAGATATTTTCAGCACCATAGTAATACCCTTGATTTACTAAACTTTCTTTAGTAATTATTTTAGTTCCAAAAACATCATACATTTCAATAGTAATCAAGTAATTATCATAATTTACTAATTCATAATTAATAAAATCATTAGATACTGGATTAGGATATACTATCAAATTCTCATCATTTTCATTTACACTAAGAACTTTTAAATCACTAAGTTTTTTCTTAGCTTTATCTAATATTAAAGGAAAATCTTTAATATCATCAGAAGCCATAATAATCATTGTAACATTAGTAGAATCATCTTGCTTCATTTGCATAGGACCGGCTGAAATTACTGAAGATACATCACCAGTATTTGACATCAACCTTGTGATTTTCCCAGACAATATATTCCATTTTTCTTCTGCAGTAAATCCATTATAAACACCAGGGTTTTCTTCTGTTTCTCCATCATTATCTATAGCAAAACCATGTGAAGATTGATTAGATAAAATCCCTAAAGCTACTTTTGCTTTCTTAGGATCATTCTCATTTTGTTGTATCATTATCTTATTAGTTTGATCCCAATATGATACATCAGACTGTCCTGACATACCAATATCCCAATCAAAGAAATATCCTAAGAACAATGAATCTAAATCAAAACCAGATTTATTTCTAATTTTATGTTCTACTATAATTGCTTTTTCTAAATACTCTTCAATTATATAATAAGAAGTTTTCTCTATTTCAACCCCGATTTTTTTAAAAGGTCCTAAATCTGAGAACGTTGACTTAAATTTATAAACATCTTCAAAATTTTGTTCTCTAATAATTTCTTTAATTTGAAAATCAAAATCTTGCTGCATCTGAATATTTGATCTTGTAGAATTTGCAAGTTGTATTTGGCTATTCCCTACTAAAATCCCACCTTCAAATAAAACATTATCACCTTCATATTGAAAGCCAATGCCTTGTTCATTACTTGGATAATCATTAAATCCTATATTACCACGAGAGTTAATCGTAAAAGCAAGTTTATTCCCTAAATAATTCCTATATGATTGATTTACAGTAAAGTTAATATTCTCATAACTTTCATAAGCCATAGAATTGTACAACTTAACTGGTAATTGATAATTTGCATCATACGCTAATTTATCTGGTAAAATGTAGTTAAATTCAATATCTTTAAAATTTCCAATTTTCAAATCGCCAATTATTCCATCTGCAGCAATTGTCGGCTTACCATCTTTATCAAGACTTGCCACTTCAAAAGATAAACCATAAATATCATTCAAATGATTTGAAATTAACATCTTAATTGTAATTTCATCACCTGGTTCAAGTACATTATCACCATCTAAATCAATAATTTGATATGACTCTAATCTAACAAGTTGTGGTGAAGGAGTGCTTAATGCTTTTAAAGCATTTATCCTTCCAGTTCCAAAATTATTCTTACGAGAAGAAACTAAATTATCTTCAATATTATCTGTTGTAGCTTTCAAATGTTCCATAACCTGAATATTATTATACTGTGGAAAATTAGTTTTAATCATTCCCACTACTCCAGCAGCAATTGGAGAAGCCATTGATGTTCCACTTGAATTAGCATAAGTATTATCTAACACGGAAGATAAAATATTCGACCCAGGTGCAGAAACATCTACTTTAGGATGATAATTTGAAAAACTAGATTGAGAATCAGTGTTATCAGTTGATGCAACAGATAAAACGTCATCATAAGAAGAAGGATAGAATGCTTGTAAAGAGCCATTATTCCCTGCAGCACAAACAATAACTGAACCAAGGTCAACAGCAGCTTTCACGATACTTGCTTCTGCATCTGAAAATCCGCCACCACCCCAAGAACAATTTATTACATCAGCTCCCATAATAGCAGCATAAAGCAAACCTTGATATGAATTTACAACATTAGTTGCATTTCTACTATCAGGAGCAACTTTTACAGCAAGTAATTTTCCATTATAAGCAACACCTGCCCCACCATTATTATTGTTTGACTTTGCAGCAGCCAAACCGCCTACATGAGTTCCGTGTTTATGTCCAGGTCTTGGATCATTGTCATCTAAAGCCATATCCCAACCTTGAAAATCATCTACATAACCATTCTCGTCATCATCAATTCCATTGCTTTGTTTCGGATTGTTATTTGCATCAAGTCCCATTTCACCTTGATTATACCAAATATTATCTTTCAAATCAGAATGTTCAAATTCAATCCCAGTATCCACAATTGCAATAACTACTTTCTTAGTTGTATCTAATAAATCCCATGCTTCATAAGTTTTAATTAAATCATGGTGATATTGCTCAGAAGCCATTGGATCGTTAGGAGTAAATACGATTTCTCTTTTAAATACAACTTCTGCAAACTCAACTTCATTCGATGATGCTAGTTTTCTAGCAGCAATATGTGGGTCAATACTATTACTATACTCAATAGTATATATATTTTTCAATGAATTATTAAAAGAAGAATTTGATAAAAGATTATTATTCCTTTTTTTAGCTAATGCCTTTTGGTAAGCAAACTCTAATTTATTATCAATAAATTGACTTACTTTATATTCACCTATTAATTTCGATAATAGAGGGTCCGAACTATTATTCTTTAAATTTTTAAGTATATCACTATTAGCTGTGAATTTTACTCGTATTTGACTATTTTCATAGTCTTGAGAGAAAGAGATAAAAGATAGAAATATAAGTATTAAGATTAATTTTTTCATATTATTTTCAGTTTTAGTTTCGTTTTCTATTATAAAGACACTTCAAAGCCAATTTTGTTACAAAAATACAAAATTATTTTTGAATATTTTTAATATTATTAGTAATTTTGAATTAATAGAGGAATAAGTATATGATATTAAATAAAAAAATAATAGTTTTTCTTTGTTTACTTTTATTGGTTTCTTGTCAAACTAATAAGGTAACTTATGAAATGTATAAATCACCTGAATTTGAAATTAATCAATTCGATATAGTCGGAGTTATTGCTAATTCTTCTAAATATCCTTTAATTAATGAATTTATAGTAAGCATTGTAAATGAAGAATTAAATAGATTTGGAATTACATATACTATTGATAGAAATAAATTAGATTTAATTCTAAATCAAATAAATTATGATGGTACTAATTATGACTTTAAAAATATCAAACCTTTGAATTTTGATGATATTAAGATTGGGTCAATTTTTTTAAACTTTAAAGATTTTGATTTTAATAATAAAGATGACCTAATGAGAATAGAAAGAGAAAGCGAAACTGATGTTGAAAAAATAACTACTCAAAATAAATATTTTAGAAGAATTACAACAGCAAGTGTAACAATGGTTCTTACTATCATAGATCATAATAAGGGAAAAATTGCAAAAAACTTTAAAATTGAATCTTTTAGTAAAGATACTAATTTTTATTTTAACGACGAATATCCTGAATATGACCTAGTTTTAGGGTTTAGTGAAGCTTGTGATAAAGGAATTATTGAATTATTAAAAGTTTTTTCATCATTAATTTTAGAAATTGAACTTGAATTCAAAAATTATGAAGATTTATTTTCAAAGGGTATAAAATATGCAAATAAAAAAGAAATACCAATGGCAGTCACATTCTTTGAAAATAAAATCGAAGAATTAAAGGATGGTGAAGCCAAATCAATTGCTTATTATAATTTAGGTTTATGCAATATTTTCCTTCAAAATTTTAGAAAAGCAAGAGCGTATTTTATAAAAGCTGAAAAACAATATAAAAATGAAGATAATTTAAGAATGCAAGAATATAATAGATCAATTCAAGAAAAGTTCAAATCAAATATGATTGATTAATTCTATATTAAAATATAGTTTAAAATAAATCTACAACTCAAATTAAAAATAATTTATATTATGAAAGAAAATACTTTATAACATCCTTTCTTTAATCATTATTTTCATCATATTTTTGATTGTTTTGAACGAAATTATAATAATCTCGTTATTTTTGGTTAATTTTGAATTTATTTTATAAAATTTTGCAAATTGTCAGAAGAACAAGAAATAGAAGATAAGCAAGAATCCGAAATGGGATTTATGGATCACTTTACAGAGTTGCGTAAGCGACTTGTATGGTCTGTCATTGGATTAGTTATTGCATCAGGTATAGCAGCATTCTTTTATCAAGATTTAGTAAATAGTTTTTTATTAGTTCCTGCTAAAAGTGTAGGTATGGAACTGCAAAATCTAAAACCATTTGGTCAAGTCTTTTTAACTTTTAAAATAGTACTCTATGCTGGTGTAACTATATCATTACCCTTTATATTATATCAGATATGGTGTTTTATTCGTCCTGGTTTATACGATCACGAAAGATCTTGGGCTAAGTGGATAGTTTTATTTACATTTATATGCTTTATATGTGGTGTATTATTTAGTTATTACGTAATGATACCTCAAATGCTAAGTTTTTCAGTTGATTTTGGTACAAAAGATATAAAAAATGTAATCGATATAAACGAGTATTGGAGCTTTATAATGATGCTCTTACTAACAGCAGGGATATTTTTTGAAATGCCCGTTGTAGCATATATACTTTCAAGAGCTGGTTTAGTAACTCCAAATTTTTTAAGAAAATATAGACGTCATTCGATAGTAGTGATATTAATAATAGCAGCAATAGTTACCCCAACTCCTGACCCTTTTAATCAGTTAGTTGTAGCATTGCCGATTTATATTCTTTTTGAAATTAGTATTTTAATTAGTGCAATGGCATTAAAGCAATATATAAAAAGTAGAGATGTTTAATGGATTTAAAAATTATTAGTAAGCCAATAGTAAAAGACTTAGAAAGCTTTAATGTCTATTTTAAAGAAGTAATGAAGACTGATGTTGCTCTTTTGAATATTGTATTAAAGTATATCACTAATAAAAAAGGTAAGCAAATACGCCCTGTATTAGTATTTCTAAGTGCAGGACTTTGCGGAGAGATTAATCATAGAAGTCATATTGGTGCTGCAATGATTGAGTTGCTACATACTGCTACATTAGTCCATGATGATGTAGTTGATAAAGCCACAGTTAGACGTGGTGTTGCATCTATTAATGCAGAATGGAATAATAAAATAGCCGTTCTTGTTGGTGATTTTCTACTTTCTAAAGGACTACAAGTTTCAGCAAATAATGATGAGTTTTCATTTTTAAAAGTTACATCAAGAGCAGTTCAATTAATGAGTGAAAGTGAATTATTAGCAATTGATAAAGCACGTTCCTTTATGATAGATGAAGAAACATATTTTGACATTATCAATGGTAAAACTGCTTCATTAATATCAAGTTGCTGTGAAATTGGAGCTTTAAGTACTGGTAATAATAAAGATGATGCTGAGAATCTAAGAGAATTTGGTACAAATTTAGGATTAGCATTTCAAATAAGAGATGATTTATTAGATTATATATCTAAGTCAAGTTTAATTGGAAAACCAGTTGGAAATGATCTTAAAGAAAAGAAAATCACTTTACCATTAATTTATGCACTCCAACACGCAGAAAAAAGTCAACAAAAAGAAATTATAAAGTTAGTTAAAAATGGTAAACTTGAGAAAAAAGATATAAATTATATTTTAGACTTTGTGAAAGAAGTTGGAGGTGTGAAATATGCACAAGATAAAGCTCGAGAATATTGTGATAAAGCAAAAAAAGTATTATCAAAATATCCTGAAAGTGAGTACAAAACTTCTTTAGAAAAATTAACTGATTTTGTAATAGATAGAATTTCTTAATAATTTAGGTGTTAAAATGTTTTTTCTATTGATTTTAATGAATTTATTATTCTCACAAGAACAGAAATCTGAACAATGGATGAATCACTCTGTAGAATTTAAAGCAAATTGTTATCAAGTATATAGCAATGCAAGTAAGATGCTCGATAGTGCTATAAAAGATAGAATGTGGAGTGCAATACCAAGCCAGATGGAAGATCAAATGGTTTGGGATAAAAAACTTGCCATTATCCTTGATTTAGATGAAACAGTAATAGATAATATCGGATATTACGACTTTCTAAGAAGCAAAGACACAAGTCACACAAGTGAAAATTGGGATATTTGGGTAAGTAAAGCAGAAGCAACAGCAATAGTCGGTGCAGTAGAATTTATTAAAAAAGCAGAAGCAAAAGGAATTGAAATATTTTATATTACTAATCGTGCTTGTAAACAACTTGATTCTGTAAAATGTCCTCAGCAAGAATCAACTTTAGAAAATCTTAAAAAAATCGGCTTAAAATCTGATGATTATCATTTACTACTTAAAGATGAATACAAAAGTTGGACAAGTGATAAAGGTATTAGAAGACAAATGTTAACAGAACAATATAGAATATTGATGCTCGTCGGTGATGATTTTAACGATTTTTACGATAATGCCGTTAATTTAGAACAAGCTAATAAAGAAGACGCTTTGTATAAAAATATAAAGTATTTTGGTGAAAGATGGTTTATTATACCAAATCCAAATTATGGAACTTGGCAAAATTTTAATAAGTAGTAATTATGGATAGAGATAAATTAGAAAAACTTAGCAAAGATGAATTAATTGAAATAATACTAAACAATAACTCTATTGATTCATCATATTATGAATTTGGAAATATTGTAACTAATTCAGTTGCAAATTCATTATATGAGTTCGATGTACCTATATTAATTACAGATGCAAACTTTGAGAATAAAGGGCCTTTTATTGTATATTGTAACAAAGGATTTGAAAAAGTATCTGGATACAGTGCCGAAGAGCTAATAGGTAATTCGCCCAGAATGCTTCAAGGCGAAAAAACAGATTACTTTACAATCCAAAGCCTAAAACAAAATATAAAAGAAAGTGGACACTTCAGAGGTTCTGCTATTAATTACAAAAAAGATGGCTCTGAATTTCATAATCAATGGGGTATCGAACCAATTAAAGATAAATTTGGAAATATTACTCACTTCATTTCAATGCATACTGATATTACTGAATTAAAAAATAAAGAAATTGAATTAGTAAATCAAATTAATCAAAAGAATACCTTTTTTTCCATTATTTCTCATGATTTGAGAAATCCTTTAACAGGTTTTTTAACTTTAACCAGTTTAATTAAGGATAAATCAGGTGATTTGACTTTTAATAAATTATTGGAATTAATAAATAGTTTAAACAGTGCTGCTCAAAGTTTAAACGATTTATTAGGAAATCTTCTGATTTGGTCAAAATCACAAACGGGTGATTTTAAAATCAATAAAACTGAATTTCCAGTTTATGACAAAGTTTTAAATATTGTCAAGCTATTTAGTACAATTACAAAAAACAAGGAAATTGAAGTAATTGTTGATATTGATAAAAATCTTAAAGTGATTTGTGATCCATTTATTTTTGATACTATAATTAGAAATTTATTAGTAAACGCAATAAAATTCTCAAATGTTCAACAAAAAATTATTATTGATTCAACTTTAGTTAATAATAAAATCAAGATAAACATCACTGATTTTGGTGTAGGTATAAAAGAAGATACAATTCTAGATTTATTTAAAATTGAAAAAAAAATTACCACATTAGGTACTAATAAAGAAAAAGGAACAGGGCTTGGGTTAAAATTATGCAAAGAACTTGCATTAAAACAAAATTCAGAGATAGAAGTAAAAAGCGTATTTGGAAAAGGTAGTACATTTAGTTTCGTAATAATCAATAATTAATTGTTAAATTTCATAATTTTGTGAAATAATTTCTCTAATTCTAAAAGATAAAAAATTGACTTTAGCCAAAAAATTTAAAAATCTATTTGATACGAGTTCACCTTTAATGTCAACTCGTTTATCCTTATTAGTAGGTATAATATTAGCATCTGCTGGTATAGTTTTAGGTTATTTAGAATCTTCACTTGCAGTTCAAATTAATGGTTTTATTGCATTAATTGATGTAGTAAACTCGATACTACTAATGATAGCAGTCAATCATTCTGTACGAACTCCCGATTATGTCTTTAATTATGGTTACGGAAAATACGAGTCCCTCACTTTACTACTAAGTGCTATACTTTTATTAGGAGTATTAGGATTTGCCTTTTGGGAATTAATTCAAACTTATGCAAATATAGAATCTACAAGTGGAAATTACTCATTACTTTCATTTTATTCATTCCTTACTTTCTTTGTTATGTATGGTATGTACAAATATCAACTTTCAAGTTCAAAAAGATTTAGAATGCCTATCTTGAAATTTGATGCAGAAATTTGGAAAATGGATAGTTTTATTGAATTAGGTGTTTTAGCAAATTTACTTCTTGGAGTAATTTTAATTGCAGTTGATTATAATCAACTTGCAAAACAAATTGATTCGCTAACAGCAATAGGTTTAACAGCATTAGCACTTAGAGTTCCACTCAAAGGTTCTAAAGAAGCTCTTAACCAATTATTAGACAAAACCTTACCTGATGATATTCAATTTGAAATAATTGCTGTAGTAGCTGAAAATGTAAACGAAATGTGTGAATTCAAATCAGTTCATACTCGTCAATCAGGGAAAGATATATTTGTTGAATTAGATATTATCTTACCGTATGATTACACAATGGATGAAAAATATGCAATAGAGAAAAAAATGCAGAAGCAAATTCAAAGTGTATATCCTACTGCTATTTCAAGAATTTATGCAGTTCCATGCCCTAAAGATTGTATTATGCACGGTATTAGAAAATGTCCTGTTCATTTATTTAAAAAAGATAACAATGAGTGATTTCAGAAATATAATAGATGAAGTAGATAAAAAAGATGATCTTGAATTAAACTTAAGACCATCCGTTTTTGATGAATTTGTGGGACAACCCAAAATCGTCGAAAACCTTAAAGTATTTATTTCTGCTGCAAAAAATAGGTCAGAAGCATTAGACCACGTCTTACTAACAGGACCGCCCGGCTTAGGTAAAACAACTCTTAGCTATATAATTGCAACAGAAATGGGTACAAATATCAAAACCACTTCAGGTCCAGTTTTAGAAAAACCTGGTGATTTGGCTGGCTTGCTTACAGATTTAGAAGAAGGCGACATCCTTTTTATAGATGAAATTCACAGATTATCATCGATTGTCGAAGAGTATTTATATTCTGCTATGGAAGATTACAAACTTGATATAATGATTGATAGCGGCCCATCTGCTCGTACATTACAAATATCAATTCCAAAATTTACCTTAATTGGTGCTACAACTCGTGCTGGTTTACTTACTGCTCCCCTACGCTCTCGTTTTGGAGTTATCAACAGATTAGATTATTACAACGATGAAGATTTAATTAAAGTTATTCTACGCTCAGCAAACTTATTAAACATCAAAATTGAAGAAGCAGGTGCAGAAGAACTTGCATCTCGTTCACGAGGCACTCCAAGAATTGCTAATAGATTATTACGACGAGCAAGAGATTTCGCTGAAGTAAAAAACAAAGGACTTTTAGATAAAAGAATAGCCGAAGAAACTTTAGAAGCACTCGACGTTGACAAATTTGGTCTTGACGATATGGATAAAAGAATACTTGAAACAATCATCGAAAAATTTGCTGGTGGACCTGTCGGAGTAAACACTATTGCGGTAGCTGTTGGTGAAGAATCTGACACAATAGAAGAAGTGTATGAGCCATTTTTAATAAGACAAGGATTCATTCAACGTACTTCACGTGGAAGACAAGCAACCGACAAAGCATATATTCAACTTGGTCTGAAAAGAAACAATAGAGATGATTTAAACGAGTTGTTTAAATAAAATTATCACTTCTATTAATATAAACGTAAAAATGACTCATCGCTGAGTCATTTTTATTTTCAAATCATTATATTAAATTCAATTAAAACTTAGTTCTTAATCACTTTCACAGTTTTAATATGACCACCAGTATTGATATTTACTAAGTAAGCACCTTTTGGAACTGGCATACCATATTCATTTTTTCCATTCCAAGATAATTTAACATTACCATCTGAATAAAAATTATCATCTAAGTTTTTAACAACATTACCATTCATATCAACAACATTAGTGCTAATATAAGTTCCAACTTTAATATCAAAATTTATATTTACATTTGAAACACTCGGGTTAGGCGATACATTCGGTTCAGATATAAAATATGACCAAATCACAGATAAAGGAAATGACTCTTTATTCCATATTTCAGTTACATCACTTAATTGACCAGGGTTAGCATCTCCAATTCTCCACATTCCATCAGGATCTAAAAGTTCTTCACCATTAGTAAAACCATCCTCATCAGCATCTAAATTATATAAATTTGCCCATACAACATTACCACCTGACATTCCTTTTGAAAGTACTTGAGCTCCAAAAGCAGTCAACATATCACCACCATAAGGGCTAGCATGACAATTTTGACAACCATACTTAACACCATTTGGTATCTGAGTAACTCTAAAATCCTTTGATTTTAAATTAAAAGCAATTAAAAAAACTACTACAGTTAGAAGAAAAAACTTCATATTAAACCTTAAATTAAATTAAAAAATAAAAATCATAATAATTTTGAAGTTCCCATAACTCTTGCTAAAATTCGAGTCGATGGAAATTGTTCAAATATCAATTTCATAAGGACTAAGAGTGGAACAGCCACTAACATTCCAGGTATTCCCCACAAATAACCCCAGAAAACTAATCCAAAAACGACTGAAAGCGTATTTAATTGTAATCTGCTACCTAAAATTCTTGGTTCAATAAAATTACCCATCATAAATTGTAAAGTTGCAATGATTACAAAAAACAACAATGTAACATTGAATGAATCATATTGGATAAAGCACATCAGTATCGGAGGAATTGAACCAACAATCGAGCCGAGCGATGGAATAAAGTTCAATATAAATATCAAAAAGCCCCAAAACAAAGCAAAATTAATCTGAAAAATTAGACAAGTAATAAAAACAATCATACCTGTTAAAAAACTAATTAGTATCTTTATTATTATATAAGAATAGATTGCTCTTTGAACAGTTTCAAAGTTAGAAAGTAAAGTGTTTTTTTCAACTTCACCAGCTACAAAATTCAAATATCTTTTATAATTAGTAATACCAACTAAAATCAATATGTAAAAAATCAAAAATAAAGAAAAAGATCCTGTAAAAGAACCTAATAGATTTGCTAAAATACTTCCATACTTAGAAAACAAATCTTGATTAAATATTGCTAAAAATTCATCAATAGAATATTTGATATTATAAGAGTCACTTGTGATTTCATTAATAAAAGTAGTCAAATCCAAAATTCTTTCACTTAATTTCCGCAAAAGAAATTCTCGATTTTGCAAAATATCGAAATACATACTCGTAACAATTGAGTAAATTCCATAAATTGCTAAAAAAGATATCAACGCTACAATAGGAACTATTATCCAATCAGGGAAGTTTTTGTTCTTCAATAATATGATTAAAGGTTGGAATGAAATAGCAAGTAAGGTAGCCAAAACAAAAGGAATTAAGATAGCCGACAGCTCCGCCATTATCACAAAAATTGTGATAAAAAGGAAGAATAAAAGAATGTTCTTAATAGCAGCTAAATTATTTATTTTCATTTTTTGTTAAATTTATTTTGTAAATTATAAAAAAGTTTTTAATTTTGTAAATGTTCTTTTGCACGGATGGCGGAATTGGTAGACGCACAGGACTTAAAATCCTGTGAGATTTATCTCGTGCGGGTTCAAGTCCCGCTCCGTGTACATCGAAATTAATAAAAACCCTTGTAATTTAATTGCAAGGGTTTTTTATTTTTAAGAACAATTATAATAAAATAACTCTTTTATTTTCATTTTTACCTACTCCACCCTACAATACATTATCAAAAAATGTTCCACTTTTTCATTTAAAAAATTAAATAAAAACTTAATTTAAACTATTTTTATATCAATTTCACATTTAACATTCTTAACTCGTTTCAGAATCTTTTCTTCCTGTCATTCAGAGCGAAGCGTGTAAACTATACCCTTTCATTTCAAGTTTCGCCTAATATGACTGTGGGAGGCACCTCAGTTGTGATGATAGATACTTTAAGACTCATGGAATAGTCTGGATTCCATGTTTTTTTCGTTTTCGCTCAATACAAGTTGCTTAGAATGACCTTGTAAATTAATAAAAAAAAGGAATGGTTAAGAAAACCATTCCTTACAATCACATAAATATATCAATATTCTTAATTAATTGCTATTTGTTAAGTTTGTAACAATTTCATTGGAATCATTTTTGTAATAAAACACTTTTGCATAAAGCACCATAAAATTTATACTATAGGTAAAAGTAGAAATAGCATAAATTAGATCTGTTACTTTATTCATATTAAAATATATATTGTAATAGAATAAAATTGGAATCAAAAAAGCTAATACAATCTGTAAAGAAAATAATTTACTATCTATTAGTTTTGATTTAGATTTAATCTTATCTCCTGCCATAAAGTAAATTAATAGTGGCATTAGACTCATTCCAACGTAAAACATAAATGACAAAATATCTTTTTCTAATACTTCATAGTTTATAGTTCTATCTTGAAGTAAACTAATATTTATCATTGCTATGAGGAAAAAGGATAGAAATAATAGTAATGCAATAATTGATTTTTTGAACATAAAATTTCCTTTTAAAATTAACTCTCTATATTCTCTAATAATATCTCAGAGATGTCTTTCACTTGTACGTCTGATTCTAAAGTTTTAACTCCGTCATTTATCATTGTCATACAGAATGGGCAGTTTAGTGCTATTGTTTTTGCACCAGTTGCTAATAACTCTTCTGTTCTTTCGATGTTTACTCTTTTTCCTTTATCTTCTTCCATGAACATTTGAGCTCCACCTGCTCCGCAACAGAATCCTTTATCTTTGTTTCGTTTTGGCTCTAATAAATTCATTCCTGGTACTTTTAATAAAGTATTACGAGGTTCATCGTAAATATTATTTAGTCTTCCAACATAACAAGAGTCGTGCATTGCAATTGATAATTCTTCTTTTGTGCTATCATTTGTTTTTAATTTGCCCTTATCAAGTAACATTTGTAAATATTCTGTATGGTGAATTACTTCGTAGTTTCCACCAAGTGCTGGATATTCATTTTTAAGAGTATTGAAACAGTGAGGACAAGTAGCAACTATAGTTTTAACATTATAGTTACTCATTGTTTCTATATTCATTTTAACATACATATCAGCTAAATATTCGTTTCCTGCTCTACGTGCTGGGTCGCCTGTACAGTTTTCTTCTTTTCCAAGAATTGCAAAATTGACTCCAGCTAACTGCATTAGTTTTGCAAATGAAGTAGTTACATTTTTAGCTCTATCATCAAAAGAACCAGCACAACCTACCCAGAATAATACATCAAAGTCTGGTTTGTCAGCTACTTCTTCAACTCCAGTACCTTTAGCCCAATCAGCTCTTGCATCCATAGGGAATGCCCAAGGTGCTCCATTGTTTTCAATATTGGTGAAAGGAGTACCAAGTTCAGCAGGAAAATCTGCTTCCATTAAAACTAAATTTCTTCTCATATCAAGAATAGCAGGTACATGTTCGATATTAACTGGACATTCTTCCATACAAGCAGAACAAGTAGTACATTGCCATAGTGCTTCTGGATTTACATAATCTCCAATTAATTTTTTATCTAATATTGCTTGTTCTTCTTCAGTTAATTTATAATCTGCCTCTCTATTTTCTTTTGCAGCAAGATTATCTTCGTACTTCATTTTTAAAGCAATAGGAGCTTTATCCATTGTTCGATTTCTAATTTGAATCATTATTTCACGTGGGTCTAATGCTTTTCCTGTCTGATATGCAGGACAAACACTTGAACATCTACCACATTCTGTACAAGTATATGAATCGTGTATAGTTTTCCAAGAAAAATCTTCAAAATCGGCAGCACCATATTGTTCGATACTTTCATCTTCAAAATCTATTGGTTTCAAGAAGTTAGTAGGTGTTAAATTTGAGAAAAATACATTAGGAACAGAAGTTAAAACATGCAAGTGCTTTGAGTAAGGTAAAAAATTCATAAATACTATAATTAACACAATATGAATCCACCAACAAATTTCATAAAGAGTTGGAGCAAAATCTGGTGATATTAGCCCTGATAATGCTGAACCTAAAGGTCTTACAGCCCATGCTGTGTCGTGTTCCATTACAATAGCAGCTGCATTTTCAAACATTAGTGAAGTAACGATAAAGAATATAATCATTAATATCATTGATGCTTCGCCTTGGCTATGCCCTTCTCTATGCAGACGTGGTACTTTAACTACTAATCTTCTAATCAATGCCATTACAACTGCAACAACAATCAATGTGATAAATAAATCAGTCAAAATTGTAATTACAGAAAAAATTGGTCCTAAATATCCAAAAACACCATCAATCCCAAATCCTGAAAATATAGAATTTAATGCTGAAAATAAAAGAATTAGGAATCCCCAGAAAATCCCAGCGTGGATTGGACCAGCTTTTTTATCCCTTAATATTTTCTTCTGACCAATGGCAACTATTAAAGTATTTTTAATTCGTTGACCGATATTGTCAATTCTATTTTCGCTATTTGCTAATTTTAAATAATTTATTAATCTCCATACATTTACAGTGAAGAAAGCTCCACCTGCTCCGAAAACTAATATGAATATAATATTTTTTAGTCCAAATTCCATTACAATATCCTATGGTGTAGTTATTTTGAAATAATTTTTGTTAATTTGCTATTTGTATAAAGACAAAAATAATAAAAAATTTCACAAATGAGTAAAAGTATAATAAATACTTATAATTTTGATATTTGTTTTATAGCATTCAATGAGCCACTTGTTGATGCAAGAACTATAAATATAGCAAAATTAACTGCTAAAAAAGGCAAAAATGTTGCCCTCATTGCTTTTGGAACAGAAGAAGAAAAAAGAAATTATAAAGCGTTTAATATTACCTTTTTTCCGATTGAAAAATCAAAACATTCTAAAGTTTCAGTTAGGTGGTCTAAGTTTAAATTAGATACTAACAAGCTAAAAGGCGAAATAAATTCAAAGTATTATTATGCTTGTGATTTATATTCACTTCCAGTTGCAGCCGATATGAAAAAAGCAATGCGTTTTGTTGGTGCTTATTCTAAAATGTTTTATGATTCGAGAGAAGTTTATTCTCAATTAGGACCACTTTCTGGTCAGTCTTTAAAACAAGCTGTAATTTCTAAAATTGAAAAAATATATGTTAATAGTGCTGATAAAATTATTACATCTGGGAAAATGGATACTGAGTATTTAATTCCTTACTTTAAAAGTTCTGCACCATTTATTGAAATTTTAAATTTACCACCTTTCCAAACTCCAAATAGTACTAATTTACTTCGACTGAAATCAAAATTACCAGATGAAACACTAATTTTGATTTATCAAGGTATGATTTTAAAAGGTAGGGGATTGAAACTTGCTATAAATGCAGTTTCTAAAATGGAGAATGTTCATTTATTTATTGTAGGTGGTGGTGAATACTATCAAGACCTTGCTAAATATGTGATGGAAAATTATTTACAAAAGAAAGTAACTTTCACGGGCAGAGTTCCTTATGCCAGATTATTAGAAATTACTTCGTCAGCGGATGTTGGTCTATGTTTATTCGAGCCGGTTTCTATTTCTTACGAATATGCACTTCCCAATAAATTATTTGAATATATTATGGCTGGAATACCTACTATAGCGACCGATTTGCCACAGATGAGAAAAATAATTGATAAAGAAAAAGTTGGTTTATTAGTTGACAAAGATTTAAGAGTTAACGATATAATTTCTAAAATAGAGGCAATGAGAGATTTAGAAAATAGAAAACCAATGATTGAACAATGCAAATTGGTTTCAAAAGATTACAGTTATGAATCTCAAACAGATAAAATTTTAAAACTTTTTCCTTAATCATCACGTAGTCCTTATAAATTTTAAATATTTATTCACGAAAAGTAATATATAATCGTTTATACATCAGTATGAAAAACAAAATAGTATTAATATCATCAATTTTAATTGTTTCAGTAGCATTAATTTCATTTAATGATTTAGAATATTTTAAAGTCAATAAAGGTTTTGAAATATTTGGTGCTATTTTGAAAGAAGTTAACAAGAATTATGTAAATGAAATTGACAGCGATGAACTATTCGAAGCTGCTATAAATGGTATGCTTGATGAATTAGATCCATATACCAGTTACTATCCTGAAGATGATAAGGAAGATATTGAGTTAATCACTTTCGGGCATTATGTTGGTTTTGGTATTAACATAAGACCAATTGATGGAAAAATAACTGTTACTGGAATTAGCGATGATTTTATTGCATTCGATGGTGGGTTAAGAATTGGCGATGTCCTTTATAAAATTGATGGAAATAATGTTGAAAATCTATCAACTGATGAATTAAAACAATTTACTCAAGGTAATTCTAATTCATTAGCAGATGTTGAGGTCATTAGATTAAAAGATACTTTATCTTTAAAATTAAAAAGACACAATGTAGAAGTTAGTAATATTTCTTACACTGGTATGCTTGATAATAATATTGGCTATATCAAACTTGAAAGATTTTCGAGAAATTCTGCTAATCAGTTCAGAAAAGCATATTTTGATTTAGTAAATAATAATACTCTTGATGGATTAGTGATTGACTTACGTGATAATCCTGGTGGACTATTAGAAGCCTCTTTAGATATTTGTGAGATGTTTTTGCCGAAGGGCTCTGTTATGCTAAGCACAAAAGGCAAAAGTAATATTAGAAATTACACTTATAAGTCTTATAGTGAACCTATTGATTTGACTACTCCCCTATGTGTTATTATTAATGAGAATAGTGCAAGTGCTTCGGAAATTGTTGCTGGCTGTCTGCAAGATTATGATAGAGCTATAGTAACAGGGGTTCAGAGTTTTGGTAAAGGACTTGTACAAACTGTTATGGATTTACCATATAATTCAAATTTAAAAATAACTACTGCTAAATATTATACTCCTTCGGGTAGATGTATTCAAAGGATTGAATATGACAAACATAAAAAAGGTAATAAATTAGATACTAATATATTTTATACTAAATCTGGTAGAAAAGTATTAGAAAACAAAGGTATTACGCCAGATACTACAATACTTGAGCATAAATATAATGACTATACTCGTAGGATTTATAATACAAATTCTATTTTTGATTTTGCAACTGAATACCTGGTAAATAAAGAAATTAAACAAGAATTTCAAGTTGATTCTACTATCTTATTCCAATTCAAAAAATATTTGATTGACAAATCATTGTTAAATCAAAGCAGAACATCAAAGTATTTAGATGGAATGTATGAAGTGGCTGCTAATGAAGATATTTTAGAGTCAATAGAAAAAGAACTTGATGAATTAAACGAAAAAATTAATGAAAGTAATAAAAATTTATTTTTAAAAAATAAAGAAGAAATTACTTTATTATTGGATTATGAAATTAAAAGAAGATATTTTAATTCTACACAACTAATTGATATGTATAAGGAAAAAGATTCCATACTAATTAGAAGTGCATCTCTTCTTAAAAAGAGTAATTATGACTTGATTTTAAAAGGTCAAGAAAATAAGGATTCTAAGCAATAAATTATTTCAATAAATATTAATAAGCAACGTCAATACATTTTTTGATATTTTATCATTTTGAAGGTCTTTAATGAGAATTACTAAACAATACACCAATAGAGAAAGTCAATCCTTAGATAAATATCTCCAAGAAATAGGAAAGGTAGAATTACTTACTGCAGATGACGAAATTGAATTAGCAATTCTTATTAAACAAGGTGGAAGACGTGGAGTTAGAGCCCTTGAAAGATTAGTAAAAGCAAACTTAAGATTCGTAGTTTCAGTAGCAAAACAATACCAAAATCAAGGTCTATCTCTTGGCGATTTAATTAACGAAGGAAATCTCGGCTTAATCAAAGCAGCTAAAAGATTTGACGAAACAAGAGGGTTCAAATTTATTTCTTATGCTGTTTGGTGGATACGTCAATCTATTCTTCAGGCATTAGCAGAGCAATCTCGTATTGTTAGATTGCCATTGAATAGAGTTGGTGCGTTAAATAAAATTGGAAAAAAATTCAGTCAATTAGAACAAGAGTTTGAAAGAGAACCTACTGCAGCAGAACTTGCCGATGAGTTAGGTATGACAGTAGCAGAAATTGCTGAAACTATTAAAATTTCAGGGCGTCACTTATCTGTAGATGCTCCTTTTGTGCAAGGTGAAGATAATAGATTATTAGACGTATTGCCTAATGACCAACAACCACCGCCTGACACTGAGTTAATTCAAGAATCTTTAAGATTAGAAGTAAAACAAGTACTTACCTCACTTTCTCAAAGAGAAGCCGACGTTATTAATTTATATTTTGGCTTAGATGGAAATGCTCTAACTCTCGAAGAGATTGGCGAAAAGTTCAACTTAACAAGAGAAAGAGTTAGACAAATAAAAGAAAAAGCAATTAGAAGACTAAGACACGCGTCGAGGTCAAAATCACTAAGAACTTACTTAGGTTAATAATTAAAAGAAAGTAATCAATGAATAATATGCAAGTTTCTCAAAAAGTAAAAGATAGTAATAACTTAACTATTGAAAACAGCAACGGCAAATTCAATATCCCTGTGATAAATAGAAATAATCCAACTGGCTCGACTACTGTGGGTAGAAGACCTGAATGGTTAAAAGTAAAAGCTCCAGGTGGTGAAAAATTTGCTGATATTAAAAAAATGATGCGTGCTAAATCTTTACATACTGTTTGCGAAGAAGCTCGTTGTCCGAATATTGGAGAATGTTGGGGGTCTGGTACTGCTACATTTATGATTCTTGGTGATACTTGTACTCGTTCATGTTCATTTTGCGCAATCAAAACTGGAAGACCTGGAACTGTTAACATTCACGAGCCGCTTGATGTAGCACGTTCGGTACAAAAAATGGACTTGGTACACGCAGTAATTACATCAGTTAATAGAGATGAACTTCCTGACCAAGGTTCTGAACTTTGGGCTCAAACAATATTAAAAGTTAGAGAATTAAATCCAAATACTTCAATTGAAGTATTAATTCCAGATTTTAAAGGTGATAGAGAATGTCTTGATAGAGTTATTGTTGCTCATCCTGATATACTTAATCATAATATTGAAACTGTTCCTCGTTTATACAAAAGAATTAGACCACAAGCTAAATACCAAAGAACTTTAGACTTATTAGAATATTCTAAAGAAAAAGGTATGAGAACAAAAGCTGGAATAATGGTTGGAATTGGCGAAACAGATGATGAGATATATGAAATGATGGAAGACTTAGTAAAAATCAAATTAGATGTATTCACAATTGGGCAGTATTTACAGCCGACAGTTCAACACGCACCTGTTGATAGATTCGTTCACCCAGATACATTTGAACAATACAGAGAAATTGGCGAGAAAATGGGTATTCCATATATTGAATCTGGTCCATTAGTAAGGTCATCTTACCATGCTGAAAGACATGTGGAAGGATATAAAAAATAAAGAATAATATAAATTATTTTAATAAAAAAGGTTGGCAAATTTGTCAACCTTTTTTTATGTTAAATATTTTTAATTAAATTGCATTTAATAATAAAACAAAAAATGGATATTTATATGAAAAAGATAATTTTAATCAACTTAACATTAATAATTTTCGTATTTTCAAGCAGCTTATTTTCGCAGGAAGTATTTTTTAAAAATAAAATGTATAGAAATAATAATTTAGGTAAAGTTTTTGTTATCGCTTTTCCACCTAATGAATTAGAAAATTATTCAGAGACTAAAAAAACTTTATTAGGAATAAATATATCAACTTTAGAAGAAACTCAAATTCAAATTACAGGTCCAAATGATTTTAAACAAATATATAATTTAACAAAAGGTTTTCATCAAATTAATGTTCTAGAAGATTTAATGATTGATATTGAAAATAGAATTGAAGGTGAAGTTTCAAAAAATAGTTTGATTATTGAATCAGAGAATCCAATCAATGTTTCTGTTGTAAATTCTAAACCAGTAACTTCTGAAGGATATACTGTTATTCCTGTTGAAAAATGGGGTAATGAATACATAAATTGTTCATATTATGATTTTAATGCTGAAAAAAAATGGAAGTCTGGTTTTTTAGTAATGGCTTATTTTGATAATACTTCTGTAAGTATCTTACTTAATGGAAGAAAAAATAATATTGAGAAAACTAAGTCAGGATATGAAATTGGTGATGAAATATCTGTTACCTTGAATAAAGGTGAAATATATATGGTTCAAGGTGATGGTGAAACAAGAGGAACTTTTGATTTAACAGGTAGTATAATTACAGGTGATAAAAATATCGCTGTGATTTCCACTTCTGAAAGGGTAATGATTCCTTCATATATAGTTAATAATGGTAGAGATCATTTGTCCGAAATGCTTTTCCCTATTCATTCTGCTGGGAAAGAATTTATATCTTTAGAAATAAACAGAGAGACAAATAAAGGTGATTTCTTTAGGATAGTAGCAACAGAAGATAATACTTATTTTAATGTAAAATGGTATGACAAGAATACTTTTGAATTAATCAATACTTGGGAAGGAAGTTTAAAAAAGAAAGGTGATTTCGATGAATATTCTAAAATCTCTGCCTCTATGCCTCATGAAAATGAATCAATAAGAGGTATTGCATATTTTAATGCCACAAAACCAGTTCAAGTATATCAATATTCTTATTCAGCCAAATGGGATGATAATGAGTATGACTTTGACCCATTTTTAATTGCCCTATCACCAACATCTCAATTTACAAATTCTTCCGTATTTAGTGTACCTATTTTAGATAATGGTCAAACTTTAGATGATGGAATAAAAAATGAAGTAAATTTAATCTTTTATGAAGATAGTTTGACTAGCTTGAATGAAGATGAGTTATTAAATTCAATTGAGGTAAATGGGGAAAAATTAATTGAAAAATATCCTGAATTTAAACATCAAAAAATAAAATATATTGACTCTAAGTTTAACAATAAAATGAGATGGATTCATTTTCCAGTTTCAAAAGAAAATAATGAAATTTATAGCAAAATTCCATTTACTGCAACATACTATTTAACTACTTTTTTAAGTTCATTTGGAACAAATGTTGGGAGTAAAATTAACAACAGTAAACAATTAGACACATTAAAACCAATTGTAGAAATTAATCAGAATTGCTCTTCATTTAAAATAAAAATTATTGATAGCACTAAATTTGCTGACTGCTCTACCTGTCAAATAGACCTTGGTATTAATGAAGTTCCTTTTATTGTTGAAAGTGAAAATATTAAAAACTATGGTATTGACTATGAACTTGAAATCGATAAATCAGAAGATAATATGTGGTATGGAATTCCAGCAGATAATGAGTTAAATATTAAATTTGAAATTGATGATCCAAAACAAGATGCTTTTATTAGATTACAAATTACAGATGCTACTTATGAAAATGTTATTGATACTACTATTTATTACAATGCGACTAATCTTGAAATAACAGATTTCGATTTTGGGTTAGTTAAAGTTAGAACAAAAAATATAATTAACCACAACTTTATTAATTTAACAAGTAACACTACAACAATAAATAAGATCTATTTAAAAAATGGGGAAATTGGCTTTGAATATAAAGGAGATTCAATTTATACTTTTTTACCAAATGATACATTGAATGCAGATATAGTTTATATTCCTAAGCATGAATATTTAGATGCTGAGATTCATGATGACGGTCAATATGATTGTGATACTTTAGTTTTTGAATTTGAATGTGGAATATATGAATTTATTTTAAAAGGTCAAGGAGGAGAATCCTTTATGAAAATCAGTAATTGGGAATTAGATGAAGTAAAAATTTCTACAAAAGTGAATACAAACCAAGGGTCAAAAATAGACTATTATATTCAGAATTATAACACAACAAAGAATCGAAACGCTACATTCCCATTAAATATATACGGAATTGATCTTGAAAATGTAAGAAATGAAAATAATGAAATTATCGGATTGGCACCATTTGAATTTAGTCATGACTTAAAATTAGATAATGAAGGTAATTTTTCGAAAACTTTTACCATTGAACCTTCAAACGGTAATAAAAAAGTAGAACTAAACTATTTAAACTTTATTTCAGAGGAGTCAGGTACATTTATAAGAAAAATAATATTTAAAACTAACTCAAGCGATGATGAATTATTATCAAAATCGACTTCAATTATTGCTAAATATGTTGCACCGCAGTTGAGTGTTGACGAGAACAATTCAGTTTTTGAAATTTTTCCTAACCCCGCTGAAGATAAAATATTAATTAAATTAATTGATGATAATTCTAATTTTTTAATAAAAGAATATAGAATTTTAGATTTGAAAGGTAATGAATTATTAAAAGGAATTGGTCAAAATGTATTTACGATAGATATTTCTCAATTAATATCTGGTACTTATTTATTTACTTGTGAAGTTGATAATAAACCGTTCAGTAAAAAGTTTATAGTGAAATAAATTAAATTCATCGACTGTAATTTCTCGACACTAAATGTCGTGAGTTAGTAAGCAAAAATTAATTAATTTTGTAATAATTAATTTGGAGAATTTTAAATGAATGAATATAGTTCTTATCTGTTTATTATATTAGGGTTTGTAGTTGTTATTCTATTATTTTTTATTTTTATTAAGACTAAATATATTAAACTTTCTCAATTTATTGAATTAGAAGAGAAGGTAAATCAACATAAAGAAGATTTAATTACACTAAAATATATTAAAGATGAAAATACTAAATTAAATGAAAAAGTTAATGAATTAGATAATATGAAAAATGAATTATCTAATTCACTTACACAAGTTAAAAGTCAAAATGAAGACTTGAAAATCCGTAATCAAGAATATTTAGAAAAAATAAATATCGAAGAAAATGAAAAAATAAAACTCACTAATATTCTGAATGATTTGAAGTCTGAACACGCAAAATTAACTGCCGAAAACAATACTCTTTTTGAAAAATTAGATACTCAAAAAGAAGAAATTGAGAAGATGTATAAAAATAATTTAGCAGAATTTCAATCCCTTGCTAATAAAATACTTGATGAGAAATCTGATAAATTTACTAAGTCAAACCAAGAAAATATTAAGCAAATTCTTGAGCCACTTGATACTAATTTAAAAGCACTTCAGAAAAAAGTGGAAGAAACTTATGACAAAGAATCTAAAGAACGATTTTCCCTTGATAAAACAGTTAAAGAATTATTTCGATTAACAAACCAAGTTAGTCAAGAAGCTAAGAATTTGACAAATGCTTTAAAAGCAGATGTTAAAAAACAAGGTAACTGGGGTGAGATGATACTCGATACAATTTTAGATAATTCTGGATTAACAAAAGGGCAACAATATTTTCTACAAGATGCGTATAAAGATAGTGAAGGGAACACAAAATTACCAGATGTTGTTGTAAAATTTCCTGATAATAGAGAAGTTATAATAGATTCAAAAGTATCATTAGTTGCTTATGAAAAATATGTAAATGCAGAAACAAGTGATGTGCAAAAAATTGCCTTAAATGAACATTTGACTTCACTTAAAAATCATATTGATAATTTACATAGCAAGAATTATTTTGAGAAGAAAGATTCATTAGATTTTATATTATTATTTGTTCCGATTGAACCAGCTTATTTACTAGCAATCCAACAAGATAGTGATTTGTGGAATTACGCTTACCAAAAGAAAATACTTTTAATTAGCCCAACAAATTTAATAACTACATTAAAGTTAATTTCTGAATTATGGAAACGAGATACACAAAATAAAAATGCACTTGATATAGCAGATAGGGGTAAAAAACTTTACGATAAATTTGTATCATTTGTAGAAGATTTTAAAGATATAGATAAGCATATTAATAAAACTCAAGATTCATATAATAATGCATTTAATAAATTAACAAAAGGGAGAGGTAATTTGATTTCTCAAGCAGAGAAATTAATAGACTTAGGAGTATCTCCTAAAAAAGAAATCCCTGAAGAATTTATAAATAATAATGATTTACTAGAAGAAGAGAATGAGTAAACTTAAACCCTTACCTTAAAAAATCAAATAGTGACACTTGATTAATTCTTGCACCTACTTGAAGTGCATAATTTAAAGCATTTTCTTGGCGAGTTAGGTTAACAATTGCATCAGCAATATCTGTGTCTTCTTGTACCGAACGGTAATCTTTTAATCTCAAAGTTTCATCAGTCAATTGGTCTCTAAGACCTTGAATTCTATTAATATAAGTACCATTTCTGGCAGCAATTCTATTAATATCATCATAAAAAACAGCAAGTCCTTTTTGCACTCTATCTATTTCTTTCATATCATTTTCATTAAAGTGATCGTAGTCTCCTCTTGGTGTACCATCATTTTGAAATGATAAAACATTGTGCATATCTATAACATAATCAAAAAGTTCCATATTTGGACCAAATATTTCATCAGCTTTTTGATTAATTACTTGAGTATTTTTTTGGTCTTTATTAATAATTCTATCATTAGTATTTCCTTTGAAAACTACTTTTAAACCAGAAGGATTATCTGTAGTTTTGTCTCCTTGAATTATTTGAAATGGATTCGCATCCATATTAGGATTATCTTTCTGTATTGAGTTAGGAGTTGTTTTAGTACCTGCATAAATAAAATGACCATTAAAATCAGTATTTGCTTCTCTTACTAAATCATCTAATAATCCTTTAAAATTATCACCCATTATTTGCAATGCTTCTGCTTGTTCATTAGTAGAGTCCAAAGCTTCTTCTCTAATAATTTGAACAATATCGCTAATTCTTCTAAGTGAATCATCAACTGCATACAACTCATTTGAAGTTAAATCAAGAACTTGCATATAGTTTTCATTTTGAGTGATTTTCTTATCAAATAATTTAATATCAATAACTTTTTCGGGGTTATCAGATAAGTTAATAATATCTTTACCAGTACTTACTCTTGTTTGAGCTTTATCTCGTTCGAGTTGAATTCTATTAACAGTTTGAGTGAAACCAACATATTGTGAATTACTACTTACTCTCATTTATTATCTCCCTAAATTTACAATTGTTGTAAGTAATTCATTTGTAGTGTTTACAATTCTCGAAGCAGCTTGAAATGCTTGTTGGTATTTTACCAGATTAACAGCTTCTTCGTCTAAGTTTACACCAATGATTGATTCTCTTTGATTTTCTAATTGCTCAGAAATCACACTAACATTATCAAATAATCGGATTGTATCTTGACGCATAGAGCCAACTTTACCAATAAAAGAAGAATAATATTCATGATAAGCTTCATTACCTATAAAATCTTTTTTATCAGCAAGTCGTGCAATTTGTCTTGCTATATCTGAGTTACCTGGCTCATTAACTGCAGAACTTAGTGGAATATTCTTAGGGTTATTCATTAAGTCAACTGATAATTTAATTGAAAAAGAAGAACTTGTTTCATCTCCAATTTCAAAGAATTTTCTTCCAGGTGCTTCTGCATCTATATCGTCTAAGCCATATCCTTGCTCAGTAATGCTATTAACATTTGATACAATTGCTGTAGCAAAATCATTTAATCTTTTGAATGCAGAAAATTGGTTTGAAGACTCTCTACCATCTAACGTTACATTAAAATGTTGTAATGAAGCAGCTAATTTTCCACTTGAAGGATTAATTGAATTTAGAGCATTCCCTTTTTTATCAATTTTATTAACTTTATAAGTTACTTCACCTTGTGCAGACACTGATTCGGCTACTTGCAAAGTACTTGGGATATGTCTGGTAACTACATTTATTCCATTAATAAATACATTTATCTGACCATCATTACCATCTGTAACAGTTAAGTTAGCAATCTCCGAAAGTTCTTCTAATAACATTTCTCTTTTATCAATCATTGTTTGAGATTGTTCATAAGCCATTGATTGATTAGCACTAAATGATTGATTTATATTCGCAATTTCTGATATAATTCTATTTGATTTTTCAGTCATTGCATAAATTTCTTTCCCTACTTCAGTTCTTGCATCTGTTAATTGGCGAGAGATATAATTAAATTTATCAATAAAAGTATTTGCAACTTCTAAGACATTTTCTCTTAACCCAACACTCTCTGGTTTTAAAGCTAATTCATCAAATGCTTTAAAAAAATCAGTAACTGAATTATTTAGGTTTTCAGCAGTTGGTTCTGCTAAAATTGTTTCTACTCTTTCAAGTATTTTATCATCTTGTTCCAAGCCACTTTTTCGTGCTAAAGTATTCCTCACTTCCCTATCAAAAAAATCTTCTCTAAATGTTCTTAATTTACTCATAAGCACACCTGTGCCCATAAAATTACCATTGTGATATATCGCATCAGAAGATTCAGCAAATTGTGCATCACGACGAGAATAACCTTCAGTATTAACATTAGCAATGTTATTACTGGTGATATCCAAGCCCATTCTCTGGGCAAGTAATGCTTTTCTACCTATTTCTAATGAATTAAATGACATTTAGTGCTTTATTTAATTTCTTTAAAAGAATACATTTTTAGAAAGATGCGAGTCTAAAGAATCAATTTTTTCTTTAATTAAATCTACATTTCCATATCTAAGTCTATTAGAAATATCCAAAAATTCTTTGCAATCTGACAAGTTAGAACTTGCTTCGATTAAAGATTTCATTTTTTCAATTCTAGTTTTCTTTTGTGTGAATGTTCTAATTGAAGAAGGAACTAAGCGTGCATAGACATTTAGTTTTTTCTTGATTTGAAGAATATCATCATCAGGTAAATGCACTGAATATTGGATGATTTCTTTTGCTAATTCATTAGCGATGATATCTAAACTATTGTTTTCCATAATAAACCCTTTTTATTAAGTAGTCGGGGTAGAAATTTACCCCGACTGGAATTTGAGCTGCGTCCTTGCAGTTCAGCATAGTCCATTACTTAAATTTTTACATTAAATACAGCATTATTATTTTGATTTAATGTTCTTATAATATTATTAATACTTTGTTTTCCTCTATTTGCTAATATTTTATTTTCATTATTCAATTGAATTAATTTATTATTTAATTTAGCAATTGTCGTTCTTAAATGCTTAACAGCTAAAGCATTGTCACCTTTTAATTTATTTTCAATCATAGATAGTTTTAAATTAACTGCTTCGCTTCTTGTTATTTTAAATATATTCATAAATAGATTTATTCTTTCATTTTCAATTTTTGATAATTGACTTAAAAGTAAATCTTGTTTACTAATAATATCAGGAACATTTGAAGTTTTATATTCAATCAAAGCTCTATTTTGATACTCAGTAACTAACACTAATTGACTTAGTATTATTTCTTCTCTTTCTAAAATATCTAAAAATTGCTTAATCATTTTTTACCTCATTATTCCGAAGTTTCAAACATTTGAATATACTTTTTTACTTTTTTAACATAAGATTGTGTCTCTGGAAATGGCGGTATTCCACCATACTTATCAATATTAGCCGCCCCTGCATTGTAAGCAGCAAGCCCTTCATCAATATTTCCGAACTTATCAATCATATTTTTCAAGTATTTACTTCCACCTTGTATATTCTCTATAGGATTAAATACATTTTCTATGCCAAGCTCTTTGGCAGTACCGTCCATAATCTGCATTAAACCCTTCGCACCTGCCGAAGAAACAGCATTTTCCTTACCTGCACTTTCAGCAGCAATAACTGCTTTTATAATACTTGGATTCAATCCATTACTACTTGCAGCATTATTTATCAAGTCATTATATTGAGACAATCTTTCACTTACTTTAGAATTATAATTCTGATTGATTTTCTCTGAATTAATATTATTCATATCTAATTTTAATGATCCTTGAGGGTCAAAAGCAGTTGAATCAAATTTAGTAATAGAATTTAATTCATCGCCACCAGTTAATTGTTTAAATATTAACTCTGCGATTCCCATTCCCTTTCCAACTTTAGACATCTCATCAGCAAAAGCCATATCATTATAGCCCTCCAGAGTTTCTGCTCCAAAAGTTGTTAGATTCTCTTTATCACCTTCTAAAGATTTAACAGAAGACTTCATTTCTTTCATTAACATATTTAAGAACATTGCTTCAAACCCACGAGCAGCTTCAGCCATTTGTGCTTTTTCAGCCATAGGCATTTCTCTCTTACCAACAATTTTCCCTTCACCTGCAAGTTTAGCAAATCTTGCCATTCTTGCATTATTCATCGAATCGTTAGCTTGTGATTTAGTGTCTATATTCATCATATCAAATGACATATCAATTATCCTATTGAATTATTAATTCACCTTGTAAAACACCTGCTTCTTTCAAAGCTTGAAATATTGCAATTAAATCTCTTGGTTTTACTTCAAGAAGATTCAAAGCATTAGCCATATCATCAACAGTGGTACCCTGCCCCACTTCTAATGGAGCTGCAGGTATAATTTCCTCTTTTGCATCAATCGAGGCAGTCTCGGCTATTCTTGGAGGTAATATAGTGAACGGAGCTGGCTGAGGCACAACTACTTGTCTCTGTATATTTATTTCCAAGCCACCATGTGAAATTACCGCTGGTAAAATATTTACATTTCCACCAATTACTATTGTTCCTGTTCTTTCATTAATTACAACTCTTGCTTGTGGATCAACAGTTACATCTAAATTCTCTATCTGAGAAATTAGTGCCATTTGATTTCCAGTAGTTAATCCAGCAGGTAATTGAATTTCTACAGTTGAAGCATCTAAAGCATTTACATTACCTCTAACTGCAGCAATACTGTTAATCTGATTTGATAAACGAGTAACAGTTGTAAAATCTGATTCTCTTAGTGAAATTCTAATTGTTTGCCCATCAGTAATTTGACTTTCAATAGATTGATTTAATATTAATCCATTAGGAACTCTACCAGAAGTAACAAAGTTTTTACTTACTTGACTACCTAATGTTCTATAATCATATCCACCAACAGTTAATGGTCCTTGAGCATTTCCAATTATCTCACCTTTGCTTGTAGCAAGTGGAGTTAGTAACAAAGTTCCACCTTGAAGCGATGTCGCATCACCCATTGAAGAAACAGTTACATCTATTTTTTGACCAATTTTAGAAAACGTTGGTATAGTTGCAGTTACCATAACAGCAGCAACATTTCTCATTCTATTATTTTTTCTTGTTGTAGTCAATCCAAATCGTTTTAACATATTTATTACAGATTGATTTGTGTATTCAGTTAATTGATTATCACCAGTTTGATTTAAACCAACTACGATACCATAACCAATAACTTGAACTCCACTAACACCTTCTACATTAGAAATATCTTTAATTCTAATGGCGAAAATATTTGATGTGAATACAACAAATAAAGCAATTATTAATATTGAATTTAGTTTTTTCATTAGAATAAAAATCTTATAAATTTAGTAATTAAACCAGGTTCGTGAATTTCAGATATTTGACCATCTCCATCTATCAACAATGTTAAATCCAAAATACTATAAGAATAAATTGAATTATTAGGTAGTATATCTACTAATCTAACAACACCTTTAATTACAATAGTTTGAGTTTCGCCATTTATTTTAGTTGTACGTGTACCTTCTATTTCCAAATTTCCATTTGGTTCTACACCAGTAACTCTAACAGATAATTGAGTTCTAATTCTTTCATTTCTCGAAGTATTTCCACTTGATTTGAAATCATTATCGTGTCCAGCACCAGCACTACCATTCAAAGAACCAAGTGCATTCAAACCCATATTAGCAGAAAAACCAACATCAGTTGACCTGCCATTATCCATAGAAGAATTACCATTAGCTTGAACATCTTCGGTAATCAATACAGTTAAGGCATCACCTTCTTTAAATGCTTTCACATCAGAAAAAAGTGATTGCGAACTATTTTGAATAAACTGAGCATCTAACTCTGTAAATCCAAAAGATAAGATAATAAGTATTAAAATTAATTTCATAATATTTTAAGCATTTTAATAAATAATAAGATTAAATATTGTTTAATATTAACCTTTTTTATACTTAATATATATATGACAAGCGATGTGCCAGAAAGTTTATTTTCTACTTTTATTAATTAGAGTATGGATTATTATTTTATATTATTCAATAGCTTAATTGATATTAAAAATATTTTATATACATAAATTGAACATTATACTTCAAAGTTATTCTGCTTAAAAGTAACCAATGGATGATATTGTGGTTGAAGTGGTATTTGGGGAATAAAAAATGAATTAAACGATGTGATGTCATTTCGAGCGGAGTCGAGAAATTTCTAAAAAAATACACGTCATTCAGAGCGAAGCGTGGAATCCAAAATATTTGTGTAGTGAATGCAAATTTGCGTTCAATACTTAGATATTTGCAAAAATTACTAAATTTTTTATTTTTTGCTTTTTGCACTTTTCTTGTAAATAGTTTGTGTATCAATGCAATACAAGGGAGAAAAAAAATAGGGTTAAAAAAAATTAGTGATTTTTAACAAAAAGTAGCTTGAAAGTAGCCGACGGATTAAGTTCATTTCGACACCACTTAATATACTATTTTTGTTTTATTTGAATTTTATTTTGGTATAAAATTAATAAAAACACTTTTTTACTGCAAATAGTGTAAAATTTCTATCATATTAAAGAAAGAAATAAATTCATCTTATCATCCGTAGTGAACGCAAATTTGCGTTCACTTCAAATTCGTCTCCACTTAAAAAAAAATCCAGCGGAGTTCAATATTAATAGCAAAACGAATCCCATCCCAACCCCCACAAAACCCAGATTTGAACAAAAAGACATTTTTATGTTTTGTTATAATTGAAATTATTTCGTAAATTGCTTTTATTCTAGTGTAAGACTATATTTTGTACAACATTATTAGTTTATTTGTTTAACTGGAAGTATAAATTTTTTCACATAAATTCTAAATCTTATGAAAATAATTAAAATTGTATTAATCTCCCTATTGCTCATTGCAATAAACTCTTGTAAAAATGAAGATGATGTCTTAATTGACAATAATCGTAAATATACTCCAGAAACCATAAAAGAAGACTATGGTCAAGGAAGAGTAGTAGGATTTGCTAAAGATAAAGCTGGCAACCCACTTAGTGATGTTCGTGTTTATTTTGGTGAGCATATCAGCATTACTAATGGAGAAGGAAAGTTTGAGCTAACCCAAGTTTCTAAGGGTTTGAAAAAAAGAATTTGGTTTGAAAAAGATGGATACGCCAGAACTCAAAAGTTAATTAATGTTAGCGAAGAACTACCAAATAGAGTTGATGCAACATTATTCAATATTGAAAAAACTGCTAAATTAACAGACGAAGGTGGTAAAATTGAAGGAGATGATTTTTCTGTTGAGATAGAGCCAGGTGGATTTGTTTATTCAGATGGAGAAATTGTTAAAGGTGAGGTAACAGTTTCAGTTACTCCATTTCTAATTAGCGAAGATTATTTTATTGGTGCTTTCCCAGGTGAATTTAGAGGCACAAGAGAAGATGGCTCTGAAACAGCGATAGAGTCTTTTGGATTTATTGATGTAGATATTATAGATGAAAAGGGAGAACCTGTTCAATTAGCTGATGGAGTAAAAGCTAAAATACAAATCAAAGCTCCTAACAATTCACCATCTACCATTCCTATGTGGTACTATGATTTTAAAAAAGGTCAATGGATTGAAGAAGGGTCTGGAAGCTATGCAAATGGTATCTATACTGCAACTGTTAATCATTTTACTCCTTGGAATTGGGATATACCAATTGAGTTAAGAGCAAAAATCATAGGTAAAGTTGTAGATAATTTAGGGAATCCAATTGAAGGAGCTAATTTAGTTCAAACTGCTAAAAATAGAGCTTTTGAACTTTCTACTAAATCACTTGAAGATGGTACATTTGAAATGTTCACATTAGAAAATTTAGATGTAGTAATTGAGGCACAATTTGATATCTATGGTTCTAACACAATTGATTTCACGACATCTGGAAGTCAATTAAATGATATTGGTGAAATCAATATTGATGTGAGTTTAGATAACGTTATGCCTCCTATTATTTCAAACGATACATTATATATTATGATGGGTAAAGTAGCTAAAATTAAAGGGAATTATTTTGGCATAGATAAAAAACAAGGATATAAATTGCTTTTAAATGATGATGAGATAAATACAATTACTTGGCAAAATAATTTGATTGAATTTATGGTTCCAAACGACATACCAGAAGAAGGAACAATTCAAATAGATAGAGCAGGTATATCAACTCAAGTTATATATAAAGAAAATGACTGGACTTGCGAAATTAATGGTAAAACCTATGATAACAATAATCTGCCTATAAAAGATGATCGTTTTACTCTATATATACCAGATTATGGTGGATTAACTAAAATACCAAGTTGTATCGAAAACCTAAATAAGTTAGAAGTGATTAATATTACTTGGAATCAATTAAAAAGCTTACCAGAAAGCTTTGGCAATCTTAATAACTTAGAAGAGCTACGGCTTAATGCTAACGCATTAGATACCCTGCCAGAAAGCTTCGGCAATCTTAATAATTTAAAACATCTTTCTCTTTCTCAGAACGGACTTACTACCTTGCCAGAAAACTTCCATAATCTAAATAATTTAGAAGAGCTGAGTATACATAGTAATTATTTAACTAGTTTATCAGAAAGTTTCGGCAATCTGAATAATTTAAAACATCTTTATCTTAACGAAAACCAATTAACTAATCTGCCAGAAAGCTTCGGCAATCTTAAAAATTTAGAAGTACTTAATCTTAACGAAAACCAATTAACTAGTCTACTTGAAAGTATTGGTAATCTGAATAATTTAAAACATCTTTATCTTAACGAAAACCAATTAACTAATCTGCCAGAAAGCTTTGGTAATCTGATTAATTTAAAATTTCTTGATGTTTATAGTAATGAGTTAAAAAGCCTGCCGGAGAGCTTTGGCAATCTGAATAATTTAGAAAGGCTTACTCTTTCTAGAAACCAATTAACTAGTCTGCCGGAAAACTTCAGCAATCTGAATAATTTAAAACAGCTTTTTCTTAGCGAAAACCAATTAACTAAGCTACCCGAAAGCTTCGCTAATCTGAATAGTATAGTAAATCTTAATCTTGATGGAAATCAATTAACTAAGCTGCCAGAAAGTTTCGGTAGTCTAAATAATTTAAAAGAACTTAGTTTTCGTAATAACCAATTAACAAGCCTGCCAGAATCAATTAAAAATCTAAAAAATGTGCTTAAATCACTAGATTTAAGGGGTAACCCGATTCCAGAAGCTGAAAGAGCTAAAATTGAATCTTGGCTACCAAATACGAATATAGATTGGGAGTAATTAGTTAAACTAGTTATATAAATTTTTCACATAAATTCAAATATTATGAAAAACTTTAAAATTGTATTAATCTCACTATTGCTCATTGCAATAAACTCTTGTAAAAATGAAGATGAAAATGTATCTGGTAATTCAAATTGTGAAATTGTTGGTAAAACTTATGACAATAATAATCTGCCCTTAGTTGAAAATCGTCTTACTGTAAATTTAGCTGAAAAAGGTTTATCTGAAATCCCAAGTTGTATTGAGAATCTAGATAATTTAGAATTTCTTCTTCTAAAAAGTAATGATTTAACTAGCTTGCCGGAAGGCATAGGTAAGCTGATTAATTTAGAAGAGCTAGTACTTAATGATAATCTATTTACTAGCTTGCCAAACGTCTTTGATAATCTATCTAAATTAAAAAGTCTTCATCTTGCCGCAAATAATTTAACTGACCTACCAGAAAGCATAGTTAAACTGATTAATTTAGAAACACTTTCTGTTTTTAATAACCAATTAACTAGTTTGCCTGAAAAAATAGGTAATCTGAATAATTTAAGAGATCTTCTTCTTTTTGGTAACAAACTGTCTAGTTTACCTAATTCCTTCGGAAATATGAATAATTTGGAATTGCTTAGTCTTAGTGACAACAAATTAGAGAGCCTTCCTGAAAGCTTTGGTAATTTGATTAATTTAAATAGCATTGATCTTGTTAATAACAACTTATCTAGCCTACCGGAAAGCTTTGGTAATCTGAATAATTTAAAATATCTTATTCTTTCTTATAATAAAATATCTAGTTTACCTGAAAACTTTGGTAATTTGATTAATTTAGAGAGGTTTGAAATCATTGATAATAGAATATCTAACCTACCTGAGAGCTTTGAACAGCTATATAAATTAAAAGTGCTTGATCTACGAGGGAATAAATTAACTAGTCTACCTGAATCAATTAAAAATCTTAAAAATACGCTTGAAATTCTTAAGTTAAGAGATAATCAGATTTCAGAAACAGAGAGAGCTAAAATTAAATCTTGGCTACCACATACACAAATAGATTGGTAGTAATTTGCTTAACTTTTAATCACTTCAAAAGCAAAGTCTATAAGTAAGTAATTAAAGGAGCTTCGGCTCCTTACTTTTTTGCTTTTAATTTATTTCCAATAATATTTTTAAAAATAAAACAATTAAATATTCTATACTAAAAGGAATTATGCTTTTCTAGATTATTTTGTAATTTAATAATTTTTTTATAATTTTATAAAATAATATTTTGAATTTTTGAAATTATTTAATAAAATGACACCAAGAATTGACCACTTACAAATTACTGTGAAAGATTTAGATATAGCTGAAAAGTTTTATGATAAACTAATGCCTATACTTGGCTTTGATTTATCTAAAAAATCTAAAGGTAGAGTTCCTGCAAATGAATTTGATGTAATTGAATATGCACATAAAAATTTGACTATTGGATTTAACTCTCCAAGAGAGCAATTCAAAAATGATGTGATTCACCGCAGGAAACCAGGTGCAGTTCATCACCTTGCTTTTGCAGCAAACTCAAAAGATGAAGTTGATGAAATTGCAGAAAGGTTAAAAGAAATAAATGCAAACATCGTTGATGGTCCTCGATTATTCCCTCAACACGGAGAAAACTATTACGCTGTTTTCTTCAAAGATGACGAAGGAATTAAATATGAAATAGTCTATGAGAATAGGGATTATTTGTAAATTTATATCTTGGGTTCGTAAATTTGCGTTCGGTACGAAAGCGATTATAATGATAACAAGATACTTCGCTTCGCTCAGTATGACGGGGTAGTTTTATAGAAAATAGATAGATTTATTTGTTTGGCTAAAGCCATTTTTTAATGTGTTTTCAAGCCCACCAGCTAAAGCAGGTGGCTATTCAAAAAGAAATGGATTTATAAATTCGCCTGAATGACTGAGAGTTTTATAGAAAATAGATAGATTTGTTTATTTGGCTAAAGCCATTTTTTAATGTGTTTTCAAGCCCACCAGCTAAAGCTGGTGGCTATTCAAAAAGAAATGGATATATTTTGTTGCGAAATAAAGGGTTGTGGTTTTCAAACCGTTTCCTACGAATACTCCTAAATTTTATGAGATTCTTTGGCTTCGCTCTGAATGACATGCTACAATTTACCCCAAACCAAAAAAAGCTTTATTACTAAATAATAAAGCTAAAACGCAGAAAAGGAAATAACTTATTTCCTTATAATATCACTTTTATATCCCAATTTTTATTTTTCTCTTGGGTATCTTTTTCTTCCCATTTTTCAATTATTCTTTGTGCTCTTAATTCTGTTTTTTCGTCTTTATCAGCAAATAAAAATATAGTTAATTTTTTCCACTTTTTCATTATTTAATTTAATATTTTGATACTAAAATCGTACCATCAGGCAGTGCTACTCCATTAATTATTTTTTTTGCACCATCTCTTTGTACATTGATATAGTCGCCTATTTTTGCATCGGCCAATGCTTTTCCAGTTGTAGTAATCATCACAGATGATGTTTGAACATTCACCTTAATTACATCACCTTTTTTAATTACTGGAGGAAATTCTAAATACTCTTGATTTAAAATATCACCTGGTTGAAATGCTCTTTTTGTAAGTGAACCAATAAAAAATTGCTCATCAAATTGAACATAAAAATCTACCATTTTATTTTCAAATCTAACATTAGATTCGTTAACTTCATCACCAAGTTTTAAATTACTTTTAGCAACTGGAACTTTTTGACTTTGATAAATTTTTATTGGAATTCCTATTTTTCTAAGATCTTTATCACCTTTAAAAAAATAAATATTTAAAGTTGATATTCCAATTTCAGGTCCTTTTAATTCAAAGTACGCTTCTAAACCATCTTCCTCTAATTCAATATCGACCACTTTATTCAAAAATTCAATTTTTATTTCATTTTTTAATTTAGAAGTCAAAAAATCCTTACAAGAATTCTCTATTCTATCAGCCGAGAAACTTGATTTCCCATAAGTAAAATTAATTGCAAAAGCGAAAATTAATATTAAAATAATTTTATTCATTTTATCTCTTCAGATTTACAGCAGTTTCTAATATACTTTCAGCAGTTCTTACTGATTTAGAATTTAACTCATAAGCTCTTTGAGCAGTTATCATATTCACCATTTCTTCAACTACATCTACATTTGATGCTTCAAGTTGATTTTGTAAAATAACACCTGTATTATTATTACCTGGTGATTCGAAAATAGCTTGTCCAGATGCTGGAGTTGCATTAAATAAATTATCACCTACTGCTTTCAATCCTGCTGGGTTAATAAATCGAGCTAATTCAACTTGTCCTATTGGTGTATGCTCTGTTTGTCCTTCAAGTAGAACACTTATCACACCTTCTGCACTTACAATCATTTCTAAAGTATTATCTGGAACTTGAAATCCTGGCTCCAAAGGGTAACCTTGACTATTAACAATAGTTCCATTTCTATCAATTTTGAAAGATCCATCTCTAGTATAAGCTAATTCGTTATCTGGTTTCCTTACCATAAAATAACCTTCACCACTAATCGCCATATCAAGCGGTCTATTAGTTTGCTGAATATCACCTTGTCCGAGCATCCTTGTTGTAGAAACTAACTGAGTACCAGACCCAATTTGAACTTCATTCAATGGCTCTACTCCAACCCTAGCGACAGCTCCTGCTGGTCTAAGTGTTTCGTAAAGCAAATCTTGAAATTCTGGCCTTTGCTTTTTAAATCCTGTGGTATTCACGTTTGCAAGATTATTGGAGATAATCTCTACATATCTTTGTTGCCCTGTTAAGCCAGTGGCAGCGGTTCTTAGTGTTTTATCCATTATGTACTTCCTTGTATTTTTCGGATATCCTTATTCTATGGATAGCCCTTAGCTAAAAAGCGAAATTCTAAACAAATCTTCCTAATCTAATAGCACCATCAAGAGTACTATCATTTGTAGTTATTACTTTCTGTCCTGCTTCAAAATGTCTTTGTAATTCTATCATTTCCACCATCTCATTTACAACATTCACATTTGAACTTTCCATAAATCCTTGTTGAACACTTATCTCTTCAGGATTCAAGTATCTTAGTTCTGTGATGTTAGTTGGAATGAAACTTGACCCAGATACTCTTTGCAAAGTTTGTGGATCGTCTGGCTTAGCCACTAAAAGTGTGTCAATTGGAAATTCATTCAAAAATATCTCACCATTCTTAGTAATCTTCAGATTCAAATCTTTCGCACTTTCAGAAATTTGAGGTTTTGAGAATTTCTCTGCCGATAGATTAATAATACCATTTTGACCAAGTAAAAATTTGCCATCCATGGCACGAACTGTACCTTCCTTGTCAATCATAAATCTTCCAGACTTCGTTAGAAATTGCTTGCCTTCTTCGTCCTGAAGCATAAAGAAGTTTTCTTTATCTAGCATTGCAACATCCATCGGGTTGTCTGTTTGTTGGATAGCTCCTAATTCAAAATCAGTATAAGATCCAATTGGAATATCATTTTGTTCCAAATCACCTTTTACATTATTGAAGTTAGATCGAGCATCAATTAAATTTCTTACAAAAACTTCTTGTCTTCTAAAACCAGAAGTAGAAGCATTTGACATATTGTTAGCAGCAACCTCTAATCGAGTTTGCTGAGTCATCATCCCAGCGGCAGCTGTATAAAACTCTTTAAGCATTGACATCTCCCAAATTAAAATTATTATTAATTCGGCGGATATAAGAAACCACCTCAGCAATAGCAGGATAGTAATCTTCTGGAGTACTTCTTGTTAGTTCCATTCTTGCTAATTTAGTTATCAACTCTTTATCCCTATGAATAGGAATATCCATATCAATAGCACGTTTTATAATCCAATTTGAAATTGAGCTTTCAGAAAATCCTTCAGAATTATTTCTGTATAAATCTTCTATTCTTCTTCCTTGAATAACTTTCTTGTCCATAATTAACCTCTATTTCGATTGACACAATACTTACAAGTGTTGTGCCACAAGTGTTTTTATTCACTTTCCTAAAATACAATAGCACATATATATCTATGATTAATATAGACTAATAATTATTTTATTTTATTTTTAGAGAGAATTTAGCGGAATAATTGTTCAACTATTTTGGTTATTTTTAATCAATGAGTAATATTGTTCTTTTGGGAGTGGCTGGGGGAAATAGTAACAGAAAAATCAACAAAATCAAAGTTAATTTTGTGGAGTAGGGGGAGAGATAAATATCTTCAAAAAAATAAAAAAATACTCAACTATTGAATACTAATATTTTCAATTAAAGTGTTAGTTATTTTTTGAATATCTTTGTTCTCTTTTTTAGCCAATAATTTTAATTTATGGTAATTTTCTTCACTTACATAAATAGCATATTCATAAGTATTATCTTTTATATAATACTTTCCTTTTTCGCCATCTTTAAAATCATATTCTTTTTCTATAAGCTGATTGTTCATTTTTTGTTGCCTTTCTTGCTGATATAATTCTTATGATTAGTTCATTATTACTTAAATACTTGTCAAAATGCACTACTACAATTAAATTACTAGAATTATCTTGTCCGATAGTAATCCATCTATCTTCAGAATCACTATGTTTATTGTCAAATATTGTTAATGAATTTGGATCTTTGAATACAGATGATGCTCTTTCAAAATCAATTTTATGTTTTGAAATATTAGCATTTTCCTTAAAAAAGTCCCATTCAAATTTTATTTTCATTCTTAATATAGTCGAAATATATTATTTAATATTTTAGTTGAAATTCATAAAACTTTTCCCATAGCGGGTCAATCGCAGTGAACCTACCTGTTAGGTCGTCGTACTTTCTTACCCCAAAATCCCCGAGTTGCGATTCAGCATCCTTTTCTTTGGATAAGAACGAAAGATTAATTGGATTAGTCTATTTTACTTAAGACTTTTATAAATTCATCAATATTCAAAATGTTAATGTTTGGATGTTCGAGATTTTTAATAAAATTGAAATGCTTATCGTTAGTTACTAAATAATCACAATTGGAATTTAAATAAGCATCTATAAATTTATTGTCATCAGGGTCTCGACTAATTAAGTCATATTTATAGTGAATATGTGATTTAAATACATTATCTTTTATATTCAAATACGATAATATGTTATTAGCTATTTGTGAATTAAATTTTAATGAGAAAACTTCTAAATATTCTGTGAAAATTTCATTTGAAACTACAATATCAATATCTTCATTTATTATTTTATCAAATATAAGTCTATACTTAGATATTTTAGGAACACTTACAAGTAATATATTGGTATCTAATACTACTTTCATTATTTTAATTTGAAGTCTTCATTCAACCAATTATTTATGTCCGTCTCTGATAATTTATTAGAATCTATAAATTTATCAACTGAATTATCAATATTATTTAATAAATAAGATTGAACAATATTTTTAATATCAATAAGCTGTTCTTCAGGTAATTCATACCTGAAAATATCTAGCAACTCTTTTTGTAAGTTTGTATATTCCATAATATTTAGATTTTTAGATTATAAACGAATTATTTATTTTAATATTTTAAGTGTTTTGCCGAATACATATACGGCGACCAGCCATAAAACTTCTCCCATAGCGGGTCAATCGCAGTGAACCTACCCGTTAGGTCGTCGTATTTTCTTACCCCAAAATCCCCGAGTTGCGATTCATCATCCTTTTCTTTGGAATTTTATTCTAATGTTTCTTTAACTAATTCCTTGGATAAAGAGTAAAGTGAATCTGGGTCAAAGTCTGCACCATTTTCCCATTGAACTGTATTAAAAGCAACTCTTACTTTAGCAAAAATTTTTGGGTCTTTTAAATCTTGAAAAATAGGTAAATTAAGATATGGTTTCATATCAAATATTTTAATCTCATCATTAGTAAACTCAATTTCTAATTCATAGTTATCAAGTGCATTAACATTTTTTACTCTTATTAACATTATTTAAGTCCTTCAATTTTAAACGGAATTTCACCATTCTGACATAAATCCCAATTTGCAATTAATTCATCTTTATGGAGTATTATCCAAGCTAAAATTAATTTATTCTTTGCACTTGGCATATCACCGTCTATAAATTCTGCATTATTAATATCATAAGTTGCTTCAAATTCTTGATAATAAGAATGTAAATGAGGTGGATTATGCTCTTTTGGACCATAATACATCCTAATAATTATACCTTGAAACATTGATATTGTTGGCATTAAAACAAATATTTAATGAATTTTAATTATTAACGATTGTAGTTTAAATTTAGTATAATTATATCCTCTATACAAAACACTATCTTGGAATGAAAGTCGTTCTGGTTTAGTGTCGTTGTCATAAAAAATCAACAACAATCAAAGTTAATTTTGTGGAGTAGGGGCTATAACAAAATTTATAATTTATGTCAATCTATTATATATAATACAAAGTGAGGTTTTTAGTGTTGAAACTTCGATGTTAAAATTAATGAAGTATAGATAAATTTTATTTTTGATTGATTTTAAAAACTAAATAATTATTTAGTATTGCTATTTATTACGTGACTAAATTTTCCATCTTTTAAATAAACGTATATATAAATATCTTCTAACTGAAATTTTATTTTTGATGTTTTTTCTTCATAATTATTATCAACAATATGTTTACTTAATTCAATTTCATTCTTTTTAAATATTTTAGCTTTATCTAATTCTAATAATATATTAACATTTGTATTTAAAAGTAAATAGTAATAAGCATTTAAAATCAAATTTTCACTTTTTAAAATATGTTTAATGTCCTCATAAGAATCAAATATGCTATTATTCTTTTTACTACCTTTTAAAAAATATATCCGTCCATTTCTATCTATTATAAATCTTATTGAATTATCTATAAATCCTACAATTTTCTGCGATCCATATTTTGGTAAAATATTGTAGATTATAAAATTATTATTAAAACTATGAATTTTTGTTGTTTCATAATATTCATTTATTGTTACATTTTCAAGACATGAATTTATATTTTTAAAATAATCTATATAAACATCTTTATTTTTTTTTGATTTAATATAAATAAACCCATCATCTAAACTATGGTCTAAGTAATATTGATACATAAGTACTGAAGAAACTTTTTTATAAACTATTTCAAGTTCTTCATCTGAAAGTTCGAATTCATCTGAATAAATATTAAAATTATTTATCAACAATAATACAAGAAATATCATTAAATTCATTTTTCTTTCCAATCTTTTATTTCTTTACGAATTTGATATTGACAATCAAAACCTTGATATTCAAGAGGATCATCTCTATATTTTTCATACGATTCTTGATTTGAACCTTTAAAGTTATTTTTGTTATCAGAATCTAAAAATTGTCTTACATGTTCTAATTCATGTCCTATAGTTTCTGCTCGTTCGGTAACAGTTTTATTTTCCCATGTTGTTTTATTTATATTTACTTTAAGAAGAGCATCTTTCGGATCATTTGAATCTCCTCCAATTTTAGTTATATATTCTGTGTTTGCATTATCTACACCAACTTTATTATCAAATTCTTCTTGTTCAACCATTAAAAAAACTATTGCAAATTTAGAGTCGAATGCATCATTTAATAATCTAAAACCTGTAGGTGATTTTATAAGCTCATCAAATGCTTGATTAATTTGTGTTGCACCTAATGGATTAGCCGCATTGAAAACTACCCGACCATCCAAATCAACCGCATTCACAGGATTATTCGCCGAATACATATACGGCGACCAGCCATAAAACTTTTCCCATAGCGGGTCAATCGCAGTGAACCTGCCCGTTAGGTCGTCGTATTTCCGAACCCCAAAATCCCCGAGTTGCGATTCATCATCCTTTTCTTTGGATAAGAACGAAGTTCGCTCTGGTTTAGTGTTATTTTCCCATAAAGTTCTTCCATAAGCAGAATAGTCTTTTTGATTAAAATCCTGATATTCTGGTATATAAGAAATTCTCCTATTTCCGATATAATCATTAACATTAAACTTAGGAACAAACTTTTGGTCGGACAATTCAACCTCTCCTTTTATTTTTCGTATTACTATTAATTAAAAATTATATATCTAAAATAGATTTTCAACTATAATTTAACTTTCAAAGATTAATTTCTTAATTTTGTAAAAATAATTATTAAAAATGGAAAATAAGCATGTCATATAAAGATAAAGTATATGTTGAAGACTTAGCCAAGCACATAGATCAAGAAGTTGAACTAAATGGCTGGGTTTACAACAAAAGAGGAAAAGGTAAGTTACAATTTATTTTACTTCGTGATGGTACTGGTACTGCACAATGTGTTGTTATCAAAGGAAATCTAAGCGATGAAATGTTTGAAGAAGCAAAATCACTTACTCAAGAATCTTCAATCAAAGTAAAAGGTAAAGTAGTTGCTAATGAAAAAGCTCCAGGTGGTTACGAGTTAGATACAAGCAATATAGAAATATATCAAATTTCTAAGGATTACCCTATTACTCCAAAAGAGCATGGTGATAGTTTCTTGATAGAACACAGACATTTATGGTTGCGTTCTTCACGTCAACACGCAATTATGAGAGTAAGAGCTGCTATCCAAAAAGCTATTAGAGATTTCTTTGATAACTCTGGCTTTAAGTTAATGGATTCGCCTATGTTTACTCCAAATGCTTGCGAAGGAACTTCAACTTTATTTGAAACTGAATATTTTGATTTAGGTAAAGCATTTTTATCTCAATCAGGTCAATTATATGCAGAAGCAACTGCAATGTCATTGGGTAGAGTTTACACTTTTGGACCTGCTTTTAGAGCAGAGAAATCTAAAACAAGAAAGCACTTAACTGAATTTTGGATGGTTGAGCCAGAGATGGCATTCTTCGATTTGGAAGATAATATGCAATTAGCAGAAGATTTAACAGTTTATATTGTTAAATATGTTTTAGATAATTGCCAGAAAGACCTTGAAACTCTTGAAAGAGATATTACTAAACTAGAAAAAATAACTGGTAATTTCCCAAGATTAAGTTATACAGAAGCAGTAAAATGGTTAAATGATAATGATATACCATTAATTAAAAAAATAGATGGAGAAGATGTTGAAATCAGACCTTTCCCTTGGGGTGAAGATTTTGGTGCTCCTCAAGAAGAAGCATTAATGGAGCAATTTGACCAACCATGTTTTATATATGACTATCCTGCTGATATTAAAGCATTTTATATGAAACGTGACCCAGAAAATAATAAAGTTGTGAAAGCTATGGATATGCTTGGACCTGAAAAAGCAGGTGAGTTAATCGGTGGCTCTCAGAGAGAAGATGATATCGAATTATTGGAAGCAAGAATTAAGCACGAAGAACTTGATATGGATGATTTTCAATGGTATCTTGACCTTAGAAAATATGGTTCAGTTCCTCACTCTGGATTTGGTATGGGATTAGAAAGAACTGTAAAATGGATTACAGGTGCTAAACACATTAGAGAATGTATTCCATTTCCAAGAATGATTCACAGAATTATTCCTTAGTAGAATTTTTAATAGGGGCTTTAATTAGCCCCTTTTTTTATACTTATTTTGCAAGAGCATTTATTAAATCAAGGTTAGTTTGTTCAGTGTTTAGTTTCACAAATGAAGAAGAATTGTACTTGAACTTACTAACAACTCATCATTTTGAACATCGATGAATAATAAATTATTGGAGTAAGAAATCCCTTGCGTTTGAAATACTTTGATTTGATTTCCATTTTCTTGAAAATGAGAACCCTTTAAAACTAATTTTAAAGAGATAGAACTTCTTCTTTATCTTTACCTAATTTAATTTTATATACTTTACTTTTTCCATTATTAGTAATATCATTAGAATTTAATTTACGGAATAGGAAAACAGCATAATAAACAGTCATAATTAAAGCAACAAAAAAACTTTGTTCTAAAATACCATAACTAAGTGGAAAAGTTATATCAAAAAGTTGATATAGATATTTAAAAATTATGAATGCGAATACAAACCCAGCAAAGAACAATAGAAAAAAATTAAATGATATCTTTAAAAGAATTTTTAAATTACTCATATTATACCTTCTTTAAATAATAGAATATTCAAAAGTAAGCAATAACTATTACTTATTCAAATTATTTTAATTGGAAAATATTAATTTGAGTAATTTTTATTTAAAAAAATTAATAAATTGGATAAAATAATTTATATTTTTAAAATAAATTTATTAATTTTAGAAAATTATATTAAAAAAAAGGGAAATTTATGTTTCAAGAATTTAAGACCTTTATAAGTAAAGGCAACGTATTAGAAATGGCTGTCGGTTTAATAATGGCAACTTATTTTGGAGCAATTGTAAAATCATTAGTAAATGATATAATAATGCCACCAATTGGAATGCTACTTGGTGGAGTAGATTTCAAACAATTAAAATTAGTAGTAAAAGATGCTCAACCTGAGTCAGTAGCTGGTACTGGCGATGCAATTGCAGAAGTAGCAATATCTTATGGGATGTTTATCAACAATATCATAACATTTGTCTTTGTAGCTTTTACTGTCTTTTTAGTTATAAAATCATATAACAACTTCAAAGCTAGAATGGAGAAAAAAGAAGAAGAAGTAGTGGAAGAAGCAGCTCCTCCTGAACCAACAAAAGAAGAGTTGCTACTTACAGAAATCAGAGATTTATTAAAAAAATAATCATAAAGAACTTCCTCGGAAGTTCTTTTTTTATTTCTTCTGTTTTTCTTCACCAAACTTTTCAAATATATTATTAATCTGCTTCTTTAACTTACATTTTAACTTTTCGATATTATCTTTAAATTCCACTTCTAAATCAAACTTTATAGGCAAACAATGAGGAAATATATTAATTGTCTTATTAGAAAACTCATCAACAATTTTTAAATGTTTGCTTTCAATTTCTTCATCTGTTTCAGGATAAAATAAAATTATATTCTCACACTCATATCGAATCGCATACGCTACCATCTGATACAAATCTGATTGGCTTAACTTTTTATTCTCATAATTTATTATCTTATATTTGGTATCTGCTAAATAATCTATACCCTCATAAGTTATTTTTAAATCTGGTTTTAATAAATAACCATTTTCCTCAGTTAAATTTTTTCCAGACACTTGGGATTTTATTTTTAAATTATCTTTCAATTCCTTTTTAATAAAGCCAAATACAAAATCTTCAAATAGTTTTTCCATTGGAATTAAAAAAGCAAATAATTCTAACTTATTTCTGTAATTAACTGATATTGAATTAGATAAAAATAACTTGCAATACTCTAATATCGTTTCAAATTCATTCTGAAAATGATTTATCCGTACTTTATTACAATCTTCTACAGTACATCGCACATCTTGAACTTCGCTTAGAATAAAAATTATATCCTGTAAATAGCGTTTTGTTTCGTTGTTTTCAGTGAAATTCATCAACAATATCGACACATGCTTTATTATTCTATTGAAATTATTATCCAACTCAAAAGAATCGTAGCGGCAATATACTTTATCCCATTTCGCACGTGCAAGGTAGTTATTTATATACTCGTTAAACATGAACTGACCTTTCACGTAAGTTGTTTCACTTTCTATATCTACATAATTTTGATATAAATTATTAGTCAAAGTTTCTTTTGTATATATAGCAAATAACCAAATCATTACTTCCAAAAAAGAATGCTTTTCAAACTTACTTATGCTCGTAATATTCTTAGGGAATTTAATTTTTGTAGTATATGTCAGCCACCACAAAATGTTCAAATTTATATTTTCTAATATTTTTCCATCTTCCGTAGAATCATTTAAATTACTTACATCATCTTTAAAAATCTTTGGTAATAAATTAAAAGTTTTACCTTGAAAATTAATAACCCCAACATAATTATTTTGTTTGATTTTATTATGTCTTAATAAAGATAAAATCCTTTGAGAACTCGTATCTGGCTCATCATTATTCGTATAAAATGAATCATTCTTATCCCTTCTCTTCCAAATATCATCAAGGAATATTTCTAAATCATTAATGTAATTATTATAATTATCATTTTTTAACTTATCAGTAGTTTGATATTCAGATAAATTTATTTCGTTTATATCTGTTGATTTTGAAACCTTATCTTTCATTTTTAATTATTTTTAATTATTTTTCCTCACTTTCATCATTTGAAATGCTAAGAGTATTACACAATACTATTTCTAATGGGTAGATATAATCTAATTCTTTTATATTATCATATAATTTAGTATCATTTAATTTTTTATTTTCAGAAGTTTTTAAACAATATTGTTCACCTTTTAGAGAAGTATTAACTAATTTAATAACTTCTACTAAATCATTCATCAAATATTCCATAAGAAGCGGAATTACTTTATTATTCATAGAATCAATAAATTCTTGATTATTACTAATTTCCATAAAATAAGAATGACCAATCTGCAAATCATGTCCTCTTCCAGCACCAAGTTTTTCTACTATTAAACTATTCAATTTTTTGAGATAATCAGAATACAAGTATTTAACACCATCTATCTCATATAAAGGATACATCGCCTTAAAAGTAAACCTTCTTCGCAGAGCAACATCAAGCAAGGCAATAGATTTATCAGCAGTATTCATAGTTCCTATAATATAAAGATTATCTGGAATAACAAATGGGTCACCACTTGGTAAAGTAACTTGCCAATTAACTTTCTCAGGGTCACCATTCCATCGTTTATCTTCTTCGATTAAAGTAATCAACTCACCAAATACACGAGATATATTTGCTCTGTTTATTTCGTCTATGATGATGACGTAGGGTTTTATTTTGTATGTATTTTCAACATTCAATTCATCATTGTTTACTGTTCTAATAATTTCTTTTTTTATCTCGTATGGATATTTTATATCATTATCAACTTCTTCTTCATCACCAATTTCAATTTCATATTTATTGTAAAATTTTATAAATTCATTTAAGGCAATCCATGCAATCGTTGTGTTTATTCCCCCTATTGTTTCAATTATCTCTGTATGAATACTTTTAATTTCATCTATGTTCGGGTATCTTTTGAATAGTTTTAATAACCTTTGAGGAGAAATTATATATTCTCTTGAACCATTAACATGTTTAAATACTAAATTATTATTTTCATTTATTTTTATTAATTCTATTTCAGAATTTGTTGAAGATTTAAAAATATCTCCGATTTTCAAACTCTGAATAAATTTTATATAAATTTCATTTTCATCTTTAACAGGATTTGTGTTTTCTTTTTTCTTTGATTCTAAATAATATTCAAATTTTGCATTAACACACATTTTTAAAAATATACCATCTTTGTTTTTAAAACTCATAGAATCATTATTCAAATTAGGTCTTAAGCCCTGAATAAAATCTTCATAAGAGAAATTCTGATGAAAAGTAATAAAAGATAATCTACCTTCTTTTTTATATTGATTATATTTGTTGATTGTATCAGCATTATAATCTGGTAAATCCTTCAAACAATCAAGAATTTGAACTGCTAACCTAACAGTATTATATGTTTTCCCAGTACCAGGAGGTCCGTATAGGATTTGATTTTTTGAGAAGTCAGGGCAGTTAAATGCATTAATGCTATTGTTTTCTTCCATTTTATTTTGTTCTATCCTATTAAATTCTTTATTAAAAATAACATCAAATATATAATCTTCTAAATCTTGTTTATGGTATTTTCTATGACTAGATTTTGTTGTAGATTTTAATTCATTTTCTAACGCTTCAAAAATTGGAGTTTTGTTTTGAATAGTTTTATTATAATCTTTATAATAATTTAAATATACAGGAGTTTTAAGTTTATCATTTGTTATTTCGAAATCTTCAACTGAGTCACCAAATCTATTTTTAGAAATAGCTCCATAATTCAATTTTTTATCAAGAATCCAGCAATATCTTTGTCCAATAACAAAGATCAACCTTGTGATTTTTTCGTTTTTGTCATAATAGTTTAAATAAATTCTTTTATCATTTTTGTTTATTTTAAAATGAGTTATTATTCCTTTCAAAAAACTAAAATAATTATCTAAATCTTCTTGATTATAATCAGAAAGTCGTTTTGAAAAATAATTTGTTTCATTAATTATAATGTTACTAATTGCCAAATAAGGTATTTTATATAATTTTATCTCTTGTTTTTTAAGCTTATCTATCAAATTAAAATAATCTAATGAATTAGTGATTCGCTTTTCCATAAGATTATTACTTTTAAGATATTTTAAAGTATTAGAGTCTAAAGGAACAAATTCGTTTGGTAAAATATAGTACAAACAAGTAGTTAATTTAAACCATCCGATTTCATATTTAGATATTAATTCTTCAAATATCTTTACTTTTTCATTCTTATCCACATTCTTATTTATAAATTTACCAAATGCGGTCCATAACTCTTCAATTTCATTTGTCCTATCTTTTTTAAAAGGAAATAGAAGTACGCTACAATCTTTTCTTCTATCTGAAAAATGAGGTAATCCATTAGTATCTGATGCAGTTAAACCAATATTCAATTTATTAGCTAAATTATTAAGAATTGCTTCTCTTCTTTTTTTGTTTTTATAGATTTGAGCAAAAAATGAAAATGGGTCTATTTCTGTTAAATTTACTTCATTTTCATTCTCATCAACATCTGTATTAACATCAACACCAGATTCATTCAGGATATTTATTAATTCTAATTGACTATTTTGTTTATCTTTTAAATATTCAACTATAGCTTCATGTACTTTTATCCATGTAAAACTCATATTTTAACCCCTTAATTACTATTTTGTTTTTTTATTTTCTGCAATTTAAAGTAAATTATTATAAATCCTCGCTACTATTTTATGTAGTTTTTTGATTTTTGTTTTATAGAATTCAATAAACTTTCAACTGATTTGATATCTAACTTTGAAAATGCAAACCATTTATTACCTAAATCTTTAAGAGATGCACCTAAATGTAAGATTTCTATATCGTCAATAATTATAAACCTATCATGGCTTTTTGAAAAAAATTTAATTTCAAAACCACCATATTGTTTATTAACTTTTTCTAAATCCAATTTTAGTTTACTATCTATATTTTTAGTTAAGATAGTTACAGATATATTTTTTCTCTTTTTAGATAAATGAGTTAGAGTTTTTTCATCTACAAAATTATCAATTAACTTTATAGATATTTTTGCAGAGCGAATAATTTTAGAAATAAATTCATAAGCATCGAAAACTTGACCTTCGAAAAATATACCTTGATTTGGAATTAATTCTTTATTTTCTATTGTTTTAAAAATTTTTTCAAATTTATTGTCATAATCAATTTGTTTCTTTTCTACATATTCCATTCTTTGTAACAGTCCATAATTGCTAGCAATTAATTTCCTCATTTCTACAAAAGCATTAATAATTTGAATACTAACTTTAACTGCAACGGGTGTCTGCAAAACAGAAGAAAGCATTGCAACACCCTGTTCTGTAAATACATAAGGCAATGTTCTTCTACCACCATGTTTTTTTGATGTGCCAGATTGGAACTTCAACTTTTCCCATTCTTCATTTGTTAATTGAAACATAAAATTTTGAGGGAATCTATCTGGATTCCTATTAGTTGCTCTATTAATATACTTTGTTTCTGTATGATATAATTCAGCCAACACACTATCCAACATTACATAATTTCCTCGGATGTATATAATTTTTTCTTCAACTATACTTTGTGATAATATTAATTCTTTTGACATCATTTTTCCAAAATTCAATTATATTAAATGCAATTTAAAATTATTTTCAATAAAACTAACTATATTATTATATAGTTTTTTGAATTTTGTTTTATTTATATTGCAAAATAATTATAAATATGATTTGATTATTTACATTATTTTGTCGTATTTGCTTTTTAGGGTGTTTTAAGTTTATTTAATAAATAATATAAGCCCACATAAATCCTATCCGAATTGGAGGATTTGAAGAAAATAATGATTAAAAAAGTGTCCAGTTTTTTTGGTTCGTGTTGTGTTTAGTGAAAATATACAAATTTATAGAGGAGCTTGGTATTTATCAAGTTCTTTATTTTAATTTATTTGTAATCTGTTTTTGAAGATACGAGGTTTATTTTTTTGAAGATATGTAGTATTTACTCAGAAATGCAAAAAAAAAGGAGCCGAAGCTCCTTTTAGTAATTAATCATTAGATTCAGGTTTGCTATCACGTCTGTCGCCACGTCTATCATCTCTACCTCTTCTTTCGTCACGTCCGCCACCTCTTCTGTCATCACGTCTATCGTTATTCTCTCTCGGAGGTCTTGGTGGTCTTTCTACATAACCTTCAGGTTTAGGAAGTAAAGCACGTCTTGACAATCTATATTTTCCATCTCTACCAATTTCCTCAAGTAAAACTTCAACTTTGTCACCTCTTTTGAAATGATCACCAACGTTTTCAGTTTTTTCCCAAGCAATTTGAGAAATGTGTAAAAGTCCAACTTGTTTAGGTAAAATCTCGATTAAAGCACCTAAGCCCTCTCTTACTTCTTTCACAGTTCCATTGTAAACAACGCCAGCTTCTGGTTTCTGAACTGTTTTCTGAATCATAGCAATAGCAATATCAGCAGATTCTTGAGTAGTTGCAGCAATTATTACAGTTCCATCTTCTTCAATATTAATTTGAGCACCAGATTGAGCTACTATTTCACGGATATTAGAACCACCAGGTCCTATTACCATTCCGATTTCATCTTCTTTCACTTTGATAGAGAATAATCTCGGAGCGTAAGGAGACATTTCTGTGTTAACTTCGCTAATAGTTTCAGCCATTTTGCCAAGAATATGAAGTCTTCCAGCTTTTGCTTGTTGAAGTGCATTAGTCATTTGCTCAACAGATAGTCCTTCGATTTTGATGTCCATCTGACAAGCAGTAATACCGTCAACAGTTCCTGCTACTTTAAAGTCCATATCTCCTAAGAAATCTTCATCACCAAGGATGTCGCTTAGTATAGCATAGTTATCTTCTTCTTTAATCAAGCCCATAGCAATACCTGCAACTGGTTTTTTCATAGGAACACCAGCTGACATTAATGCCATAGAACCTGCACAAACAGTAGCCATTGAAGACGAACCATTTGATTCTAGTATGTCAGATAAAACTCTAACCGTATATTTAAATTCTTCAGGAGAAGGTAACATCATTTTCAAAGCACGTTGTGCTAAGTTTCCGTGTCCAATTTCTCTTCTTGATGTCATTCCAAATCTACCAGTCTCCCCAACACTGAATGGAGGGAAGTTATAATGTAGATAGAAGTTTTGAGTGTAAGTAGGCATTAGTCCGTCTATCATTTGTTCGTCGGAGCCAGTACCTAAAGTTACAGATGTTAAAGATTGAGTTTCTCCACGAGTAAATAAAGCAGAACCGTGGACTCTTGGTAATAAACCAACCTCAGTAGCAATTGGTCTAATATCTTCCAAACCTCTACCATCTAATCTTTTCTTATCTTCAAGAATCATCATTCTCATTTGATGTTTCTCTAATTTTCCGAATACTTGTCCAGCTAAAAATTCAATTTTGCCTTCGTACTCTTCGTTTTCACCAAATTTTTCGTTAGCAACGTTCAAAGATCTTTCTTTTAATTCTGATCTTTTAGCATTTCTTTCGTCTTTAGTAGTAACTGAGTAAACATATTCTTTTAAATCGTCTTTGATTTCATTATTAATAACTTCGATAAATTCTTCTGGGATTGAATCTTCTACAACTTCGATTTTATCTTTGCTAACTAATTTTTGTAATTTTCTTTGTAATTCATTTAATTCTTTAATTCTCTCGTGTCCGAATAGAATAGTATCGATGAATTCTTTTTCAGAAATCTCTTCACTTTCACCTTCAACCATGTTAATAGATGTATCGCTACCAGCAATCATCATATTAAGGTCACATTCTTTTAATTGTTCTTCAGTAGGATTAGCGATATACTCGCCGTTTAATCTACCAACTTTAACTTCTGAAACAGGTCCATTAAAAGGAATATCAGAAATCATTAAAGCAGCAGAAACACCAACACAAACAATATTTTCTGGGTCAACATTCGGGTCAGCCGAAAAGACTTGACAAATAACTTGTGTATCTCTGTGCCAAGATTTAGGGAACATCGGACGACAAGGTCTATCAATTAATCTAGCCACTAAAGTTTCTTTTTCAGAAGGTCTTCCTTCTCTTTTTAAGAATCCGCCAGGTATTTTACCAGCAGCAGATAATTTTTCTCTATATTCAATTGTTAATGGTAAGAAGTCGATACCTTCTTTATCTTGACTACTTGCTACAACTGTAACAAGAATCATAGTATCGCCACAGCGAGCCATAACACATCCATTTGCAAATTTTGCGTATTTACCCGCTTCTAATGAGAATTCCTGCCCATTAAAGTCTATTGAAGCTTTATACATTCTAATTTCCGAAAATAAAATAAATTTAAAAAAAAAGCCATTAACGACGCATCACGTCATGTAATGACTTAACAAAGATTTAAAGAAAAAATTACTTACGCAGACCTAAGTCAGCAATAATTTTTCTATATCTTGCAATATCATTAGTTGCAAGATAATCTAATAGTTTTCTTCTTTTTGCAACTAAAGTAATTAAGCCCCTACGAGTGTGATTATCTTTTTTGTGGATATTCACGTGAGCTGTAAGTTCTTTAATTCTCTCAGTAAAAATTGCAATTTGAACTTCAGATTTTCCAGTATCAGTAGCGTTAGCTCCAAATTTTGATACTAATTCTGATTTTATTTCACTATTTAACATCTTTTTCCTACGAATCGAAACATTTATAAAACACAAAATTAAGGAATAAATTTATAAATAAAAAATATTTTTTAATTATTTAAAAATCTTTCTGATTTTATTCTTAAAATAAGTCGCTGTCATTCTTTCTTTCCAGCTACCCCAAGGGTGATGTATTCCAAGCGACACTCCATTATTCTTGATTTTCTTTATATCTCGTTTATTATTTGGAGATGGAGGATGGTAAACTAAGCGTTCTGGAGTATCAATGTCTGTATAGGTATTTTGTTTGTAAATTTTAGTTAGTAATCTTGGTCCTGTTGCTGCTACTATTTGTGAGTAATCAGTTACAATCGGTGGATTATTTTTTAAATCTTCAATTACATCTGCCCAAAATTGATGTCCTGGTTCTGATGCAAAAATACAATTCCCTAACTCGTCTGCACTATCTCCATAACTTTTGCTTCTATTCATTGGTAATACTATTTTTGTATCACCAAAATCAAAAGGTTGTAGCATTTCGTAATCTAAGTCAAGATATACTCCACCTATCTTATACATTATCAAATAACGAATTACATCGGCTCTCATTATTCCACGAGAAAAACCGTTAAATGTGTCATAAAAATCAGGATATTCTTTTTTAACAAACTCATCATTATCTTCATCACTCCACAATCTATATTCCCAATCGGGATTTAATTTTTTTACTATATCTACAAAAGGTAACCATTTAGCAGGTGTTTCCTTTGTTTTCCAAGTTTGATGTATTATTTTTGGTATCATATTATATATTCTTTTCAATATTAGAAAAGACAAAATTAACAAAATTTATTTTTATTTAGAGTTTGATGTCATATTGATGAAGTAAATTTATATTTTTTTTATGTTGAAAGGAGTTTCTATTTGATTTTTTATTTCGCACTTACGGAGATTTTTTGTTAATTTTGTTTTGTGGTTTACAAACATTTTGCATCTAAAGACGCAATTTTCTATTATTTCAGAAGACTAATGTCATTTTTGGGAGATTCTTCGGCTGCGTCTCAGAATGACGTAGAGTTTTTGCAGTTTTTTGCAGCAAAAGCAGCTATTTCCATTTTTAAAAGAATAGGGTTCAACTTCTCCGAAGTTGTGATATACTATAGGTTTATATTAGCTATTAACATTAAACTTCTCCGAAGTTTTAGGGAAGCCGCGATAAATCGATGGCTCTACAAATTCATTGAGATTTTAAGAAATGGATTCCACGCTTCGCTCTGAATGACAAGAAAAAGATTCTGAAACAAGTTCAGAATGACGAAGGCAAAATTAATAAAATAATTTTTTTTATCAAGTTTTTTATTTTAAAATATTTGTAATTTATTTTTAAAAATACGTGGTTGGTGATTTCTAAAGGATACTTTGTTTTGCTAATGATTAGGTATAAAAAGGATTGAATTTTATTTTCAACCCTATTATTTATTTTAATTTATTACACTGTTCCTTGTTTTAGCAATTCTGTTCTTTCGGCTATTTGTAAACTTTCGATTACTGAGTCTAAATTACCATCCATTATTTCTTTTAGTGGTGAGTTTTTGAATTCACCTTCTAATCTATGATCTGTAAATCTATTTTGAGGGTAGTTGTATGTTCTAATTTTCTCTGACCTGTCACCCGACTTGACCATGTTTTTTCTTTGTGATGATATATCTCCTACTTGCTTTTCCAATTCCATATCATATAAACGTGTTCTAAGTACCTTCATGGCTTTTTGTCTATTCTTTAGTTGTGAACGTTCTTCTTGGCATGACACGACGATTCCTGAGGGTATATGGACTAATCTAACTGCAGTTTCTACTTTATTTACGTTTTGTCCACCTTTACCACCTGCTCTAAATATGTCTATTCTTAAGTCTTCATCTCTAATATCAATATCAACATCTTCTGCTTCTGGCAAAACAGCAACCGTAGCAGCTGATGTATGTACTCTTCCATTTGTTTCAGTTTCAGGTACTCTTTGTACTCTATGAACTCCAGACTCAAACTTTGTTTTACCATAAATTTCATCACCAGAAAGTGAGAAAACAATTTCTTTAAATCCACCTTTTTCGGCTTCATTCATTGTTATTACTTCTAATTTATGTCCTTTTGCATCTGCCCAACGTGCATACATTCTGAATAAATCACCACAGAATATCCCTGCTTCATCTCCCCCAGTTCCTGCTCTTAGCTCGAAAATACAATCTTTTTGGTCATTTGGATCTTTAGGAATTAGTAATAATTTAAGTTCTTCTTCTAATTCTGGAAGAATAATCTCAATTTCTTTATTTTCTTCTTCAGCTAGTTCTCTAAAATCACTATCTAAAGTTTTATCTCGCATTAATATTTTGTTATTTTCATAATTTTCAGAATGCTTTAAATACTTATGACCTACTTCAATAATCGGACTTAAACGCTTTTGTTCACGACTGATTTCAGTGATTTTTCTTTGATCAGTCATTATCTCTGGGCTTGCTAATTTTGCAAGATTTTCTTCATATTTAGCGATTAATTCTTTTAGTTTTTCTTCCACGTTTTTTGCTTTATTATTGATACAAAAAAAAAGATTAACTATATTGATAATAAAATCATATAGTTAATCATTAAAATTAGATAAAGGCACTATTTCTTATAAATATTCATTTTTCTTTCTGAAATTAGCATATATTGATGATAGTACACCTATTAAAAGCAATCCTATAATCACTGATAATGAAACCCAAGTTTCAAAGTGATAATGGTGAATTAATAGCATCTTAACACCAACGAAAGCAAGTATAAATACTAAACTCATTTTGATATACTTAAATTTATTCATCATTGCAGCAAGTACAAAGTATAATGATCTAAGTCCAAGTATTGCAAATATATTTGACGTAAATACTATGAATGAATCAGTAGTTACTGAAAATATCGCTGGAATTGAGTCAACTGCGAACATTACATCAGTTGTTTCAATCACCAATAATACAACGAATAATGGTGTAATATGTTTTACTCCATCTATTTTCTTGAAAAAACTACCATCTACTATGTCAGTAACTGGGAACATTTTCTTAGCAATCTTTATAAAAGGATTTTTAGTTGGAGAGTATTCTTCATCTTCTCCTGTTGTCATCATTTTAACAGCAGAAAACAGTAATAATGCTCCAAAGAAATAAGTAACCCAATCAAATTCAGCTATTAATGTTGAACCAATTATGATCATTATTCCACGAAATACAATTGCACCTAAAATACCCCATGTTAGAATTTCATGTTGATAAATAATAGGAACTTTAAAATAAGAGAATATCATAGCAATAACAAATATATTATCTAATGATAAAGATTTCTCGATAATATAACCTGTTAAATATTTCAAACTGGCTTCATATCCAGACATCTGGGTCATACCCTCTGCAACTTGGGAGGCAGATAAGTGTGTTGTTAGCCAATCTAATTCGTAAGCATAGTAAACAAAAACAGTAAACAATAAAGAAAGAAAAACCCAGAAGAAAGTCCATATTAATGCTTCTTTGGTTTTAACCTCATGGTCTTTTTTATTAATAACACCTAAGTCTAAGTACAAGAGAAATATTATGAGTATGATAAAACCACCCCAATACATCATTTCCATTTTTATTCCTTAATTTTTAAATTTTCTTTTTTACAAATGCAAAATACAAATATTTTTTAAATAATAAATATTTTTTCATAAATTAAATAAACATATATATTATATTTGATTAAGCTCTTATAATTACTTTTTATATAATAGATTTAATTAGAATCAGAAACTTTTAGATATATTTTCTTCTTTCAATATTAAAATCTTTAGATAATTAAATAGTTTACAATATATTATTAAGATTTATTCATTTTTTGTCAAGGAAAAAATGTAGGTATTACTAGCTAAAACAAGGAATTTATCGCATTTTAAGTAAATTTACCTATTAACTTTTTTTGATTTGCTCCGATAATTGTTAGTAGAGAGGGAAATTTTACAAATTAACAGTATTCATGGAGGATAAAATGTTAAACTTAAATAATGATTACAATTTCGAGACAAATATGAGAGAAATTGATATCGATAGGATCAATGCTTTAGAAAATAGACTTTCAAAAGCTAAAAGTACAATTGTAAAGCTGAAAGATGCAATGTCAACTATTAAGAATAATGACAAATTAAAAAGAAAATTTGAAGAAAGAATAGTTGAAGAAAGTGAACTTGCTTTAGAAATTTTGTACAAAATTAAAGATTTTAGAAAAAGAGTAGATCGTAAATTGGCTTCCTAATGCTAATAAAAGGGAATACATATAAGAATAATTACAAACTATCTGAGAAGGAAATACTCAGGAAAATCAATCAATCGAAGATTGTAATCCGAGATATTAAAGTTGGTATTGCATCATTTACACCAGAGGAAAAAGGACAAGATGAATACACTGCTAAACTAAACCAGGAAAGAAGTAATTATACTAATTTATTAAAAGAATTGGCAATCGCTAAAGCAAGAAGCAAAAATAGCGAATTAAATAACAATGCCAAGCAATCTTTAGAAAAAATGAAATTAGAAAATCAGGAAGATTCACCTAAGAAATTAAAAAATAATAAGTTTAAATATGATGTATTCTCTTTGTATGATATTAAAAACGAGCAAATTAAAAGCAATAAGAAACAAATTATTGATAATATTATTTATTAAAAAAAAGGAATAACTTAGTATGGAAGCTATAGTAAATGAAGAATTGCCAAAAATGCAAGAAAATAGCAAATATGCTTATGATTTTGGTGGATTTGATATACAAATAGAGGATGAACTTTTGTGGATAGATTCATCTAACAAGTTCAATGAAATTGACCTTCTATTTAAAGAAATAAAAATGTCTATAAGCAATTGATATAATTAGACTGCAAAGGATTGCAACATGGAGGAAAATCTAATTAATATATCGTATAAAACTACATAGTGCAATAATGGATTCACATGGAATGTAGTTTTTATTTTTAATTTTTTTTTAAGAGTTTTTTTCTAAAACTTGAACTGTAGCAGCAAAATCTTTAGGATATTCTGCGGTAAATTCAACTTCTTCTTTTGTTTGAGGATGGATGAATTTCATAGAATATGCATGTAGGGTATTTCTTATCATCATTGGTTTTTCTACAGTATTCTTCTTTAAGTTATATCTTCTTTTAATAGAAGAAACTAAGAATTCTGTTCTATTTCCATATATATTATCCACTAAAAGAGGTTGACCTATTGCAGCCAGGTGAACTCTAATTTGATGGTGTCTTCCTGTGATTAATAAACATTTTACTAAACTTGAATTTCTAAAATTCTTGATTAATTTTACTTTTGTTAAACTTGCTTTTCCACGGGCTGAAGGGATGCTTTTTCCTTTTATAGCTGGATCAGCCGCTATTGGAATATCAATTTCAATTGCATCTTCACCAAATTGACCTTCCACTATTGCATGGTAAATTTTTTCTATTTCGTGATTTTCAAATAATGTATTAAAATATTTATGAGTTTCTGCATCTTTTGCAAAAACCATAATACCAGAAGTATCTCTATCTATCCTATGACAAATAAATATATTGCCATACTCTTCTTTTAAAATTCCATAAATTGAGGGTAACTTATCATTCCATCTATCAGGAATTGTTAAAACTGAAGGTGCTTTATTGATTATTAAAAAATAATCATCTTCATAAATTTTCTTAAATGGTTTTACTTGCTTCATACGCCGAATTATAAGTATTTTGCATTAACATTGCTATTGTCATTCTACCAACTCCACCAGGAACTGGAGTTATTGCCGAGCATTTTTCAAAGACATCATCATAGTCCACATCACCAACTATTTTATATCCTTTTTCATTATCAGCATCTATTCTATTGATACCAACATCAATTATTACTACACCTTCTTTAATATCTTCTTTTTTAATTAAATTAGGAACTCCAACTGCAACTATAAGAATATCTGCTTGTTTTGTAAATTCTGAAATATTTTTAGAAGCAGAATGGCAGATTGTTACAATCGAATTAGCATATTCTTTCTTTTGATACATTATATTTGCAATTGGTTTTCCAACAATATTACTCCTACCAACTACAACTGTATGCTTACCAGAAGTTTCGATATTATATCGCTTTAACATCTCTACAATACCATAAGGAGTACAAGGAATTGGACCTTTTAATCCAATCACTAATTTTCCAACATTGTGAGGATGAAAGCCATCTACATCTTTATTAGGATCAATTGTTGTGATTACCTTTTGTTCATCAATATGTTTAGGTAAAGGCAATTGAACTAAAATACCATGAATAGTTGAATCATTATTCCACTTTTCAACTAAGCTAAGCACTTCTTCTTCAGAGCTTTCAGCTGGAATACGATGAACAATAGAATGATACCCTAACTCTTTACAAGTCTTTTGCTTACTATTAACATAAACAGATGATGCAGGGTCTTCGCCAAGCTGCAAAACCACAAGACCAGGGACAACTCCTGTTGTCTCAATTAGTTCTGTAGTTTTTTCAAGTAATTCATTTTTTATATCATTGGATAGTTTTTTACCATCAATAATCAAAGTCATTTTCAATTTTCCGAATATTTAATATCTTTAATGTATAATTGAGGATAGTTGTTTAAATAATGAGAATTTATTTCTAAATTATAAACCAAATCAAAAGGTTTACCTGAATTGATAATTTTAACTCTATCAGCCAGCCCATAAGCAATTGCATCAATTACAAAATTATTTTGAAAAGCTCTAAATTTTAAATTATTTTGCCCGATAATTTTAACTCCATTAGCCGAAGTAACACCTCTCGAGATAAACATTGGTTTAGGATTAGCATAACCATGAGGAGCAAATTTGGCTAAAGTCTTTAAAAATTTAGGTGACAAATCATTTAATTTCAACTCAGCATCAATATTCAAATCAGGGATAAGCATTTCATTTGAAATTTGATTTTCAGCAATTTCATTTATAATCTTTCTCATTGTTGGAATATCTTTTTCCAAAATAGTCATTCCTGCAGCGTGAGTATGTCCACCATATTCATCTAACAAATGCGAAGCTTTTTTCAATGCTGAATAAACATCAAAATCATTAGCAGACCTTGCTGAGCCCTTACCCATACCGTCTATTGAAGTCAGTAAAAAAGTAGGTAAGTTAAACTTATCTACTAATCGAGAAGCAACGATTCCTATAACTCCAACGTGCCAATCAGACTTATGAAGAACTAAAACCTTACTACCTTTTTTAATTTCTTCTTCTGCCATAGGGATAGCTTCTTCAAAAGTTTGAGCATCAAAAACTCTTCGTTTTCTATTCTCATCTTCCAACTGTTGAGCTATTTGAAAAGCCGCAATTTCATCTTCATGAATCATCATTTCCACAGATCGCATAGCAGCACCCATTCTACCAGCTGCATTGATAATAGGAGCTAAAGCATAAACAGAATTAATGGCAGTAATACTTCCAGGTTCTAACTTAGTGCAATGAATTAATCCTTTAAAGCCAGGTCTTGTTTTTTCATTAAGTAATTTAAGTCCATAATGAACTAAAACTCTATTTTCATCAAGAAGAGGAACCATATCAGCAGCCGAAGCTAATGCCACAAAATCCAAATATTTATGGGCTTTTTCTGGTTTTTCTAAACGATTACAAACAGCTTGAACTAATTTATAAACAACACCGCAAGCAGCAAGCGATTTGAAGGGATAAAGACAATCATCTTGAACGGGATCTAACAAAGCATAAACTTCAGGAAGATAATCACCAGGTTGGTGGTGATCACAAATAATAGTATCCATGCCTTTTTTAGTCGCATGTTCTAATGGCTTAATAGCAGTAATACCAACGTCCACAGAAATAAGTAGCTTACATCTGTGTTGTAAAGCCAGGTCAACTGACTTAATTGAAAGTCCAAAGCCATCTATAAATCTATCAGGAATAAAATATTCGACTTGAATACCTAACTCCTTTAGAAACATAACTATCAAAGAAGTAGAAGTAGTTCCATCTACATCATAATCACCATGCACCCAAACACTTTCATTTTTCTCTTTGGCTTGAAGTATTCTCGAAACCGCCTTATCCATATTAAGCATAAGTTCCGGTTTATGTAAATCTTCAAGAAGAGGTTGAAAAAACTTTTCAGCGTCTTTTTTAGTTTCAATGCCTCTTTTACAAAGCACTTTAGCAAGGGTTTCTGATATTTTTAGTTCATTTGATAGATTCTGTATAGTTTCGCTTTTGCACTTTTCATCGAATTTCCAACGATAGTTCAAAATAAAAATTTACCTTATTAATTATATTTTGCACAAATATAAGAATTATTTTTCGATATATTGCAAAAAGTGTGTAATAAATTTCACACATTTTAGATATAACAGATAAATACAGAGTTTAAAATAAAATAATAATTTTAAGAAAATCTGCAAAAATAGCTCTTTCAAATCTATAAAATTTAGCAAAGTAGAAGAAATTGTATAATCAATTATCTAGGTCATTGAGCGAAGTCCAAATGACTTATCATCCTGAACTTGTTTTTGAACCTTTCCCCAACATCATTCAGAGTGAGGCGTGGAATCCAACTTTCAATAAAATAGAATGTCATTCTGAGACGTAGCCGAAGAATCTATTCTAAACACACTTTTGAAAGCTTCCGAATGTTCTGAACCTTCGGAAGCTTAATACTAAATCCCCCAGAAACCCCAACAACAATAGTTACTTACACGAATCAAGAAAAGACGCCGTCGTAAACGACATTTTATTAACATTTTTCAACAACTGCATATTATATTTGTAATTATAAAGAATTCTTTTTATTTTTGTATGAAATTATAAAATTGATGGAAATAGTGATGGGTGAGAATAAAAAACATAATAATATTGATAAAAATGATTTTAATGATAATAAAATAAATTTTTCATTTAATTCCATAAATTTCCATTTTTAATACAAGACGAATATAAAAAATAAATATTTAATATATTGAGATTCCAGTCTTTGAGCCAGCTTCTATCTCCATTCAAATAAGATATTAATTCTTTATAACTATTCACCAAAATCAATTCTGCAAAATTAAAAAGATTCAGTTCTTAAACTTTCCATTCTTTCAATTGTTCTTCTTTAAAATACTCCGAAGCAAAAAGAACTTCTAATCCAATTAAATTATTTTCCGGATCTTAATAAAAATTTAATTCAAATCTTCGATTTGTGGGGAATTCAGAATCACAAATTTTATTGATTACGCAGATTTCACAGATGAAGAAAGTTGGATTCCACGCTCCGCTCTGAATGACAAAGTGAAGACGGCGGAAATGTTCTTACAGAGGGTTTTGGGCTTGTAAAATGCTATGATAGACGTAGAAAATGCTTGGGAGATTCTTCACTTGGTTCAGAATGACTTTCTCTATTTTCAGAATGACAGGGAAAGCAGGCAGTGGATTCTTCGCTCCGCTCTGAATGACTAGAAATTGCAGTATTTGCAGTTTTTTGCAGTGATTTTTTTTTTATTTTACTATTTTTAGCAAAATTACCCTTTGTAAATTATTAGTATTTATTGCTTTATACGAATCTTGCAGTATTTGCAGTAAAATCTGTGTTTTTTTGTTTTTTCAAAGAACTGGGTTTAATTAACAAGTCGGTAAATCACCCTCAGTCGTTCCAACAGCTCCCCCCATTGAATATAAAAAGAAGATTGATTCTTTACTTCGCTCAGAAAGACATGGCAAAATTAATATATTAATATTTTACATAAAGTATTTTATTTTAATATATTTGTAATTTATTTTTAAAAATTCGTGGTTTGTGATTTCTATGTGATTCATCGGTTACGAATCAGAAAGATGTATTTTATCTTTTAGAAAGAGAGATTCTTCACTTGATTCAGAATGACTTTCTCTATTTTCAGAAAGGATAGGAAAGCAGGCAGTGGATTCTTCGCTCCGCTCTGAATGACAAAGAGAAGACGGCGTAAGGAGTATTCGAGAGGGTTTTGGGCTTGTAAAATGCTATGATAGACGTAGTTAATGCTTGGGAGATTCTTCACTTCGTTCAGAATGACGTTCTCTATTTTTAGAATGACAGGGAAAGCAGGCAGTGGATTCTTCGCTTCGTTCAGAATGACGAAATATACTTGTTATTTTGGCTAAATCCATTATTTTTAATAGATTTAAATAGCTGGGCTGAAACCCACCCATAGTCATATTACAATTTTTCGTTTCGCTCTGAATGACGGGGGATGGAATATTTTATAAAGTTTCTTATTTAAAAATTAGATTTATCGCTTCACTCCCTTCTCAATTTCATCAAAAATGGCGATGGCACAAGCTTTTTTGCTCATTTTAGGGAAATCTTTTTCATATTTTGAAGTGATAATAGAGATTTTATTGAAGTCATTATTAAACACTTGATTATCAGAATTTATATTATTTAAAACAATCATATCTGCATTTTTACTTAGTAATTTATTTTTTGCATTACTTTCTCCATTCTCACTTTCTAATGCAAAACCTACTACATATTGATTTTGAGATTTATTCTGCCCTATACTTTTGAGAATATCTTTATTTTGAACTAAATTAAGAATTAATTCATTTGAATTTTCGTCTTTTTTGATTTTACCATCAATAGCGTTCTCAACTTTATAATCCGCAACTGCAGCAGTCATTATAAATAAATCTTGATAATCTTTATTATTCATAACAGCAGAGTACATTTCATCAGCACTTTGCACTTTAATTAATTTTGCTTCAATTGGTAATTCAACAGAGTGAGAGCCATAAACTATTGTTAAATCAATTCCTCTACTAATTGCTTCTTCTGCAAGAGCTAAACCCATTTTCCCAGAAGAATGATTGGAAATAAACCGAACATCATCTATTTTTTCAATCGTTGAGCCAAGAGTTATCAAACATTTCTTTCCTCGCAAAATACTATTTTCACGTTTTAGATTTGCTAAGTCCGATTCAACATTTATTTCATCACTCAATTTATTATTCAAGTGCTTGATTTCAATTTCATCATCTTTTTTATTAGTCTTTTGACTAGGAGATTTTAACAATATTCTATTTACTTCTTCTACTATTTTATTTTCTTCTGGCAAGCGTCCTTTACCAACTAATCCAGATGATAATTCTCCGTGTTCTGGCTCAATTATATGATAGCCAAAACTTTTTAAAATTTTAATATTATTCTGAACTGCCGGGTGTTCCCACATAGTGTAATCCATAGCAGGAGCAATAATAACAGGAACATATTTCGGTAATGCAACAACTAAAGTAGTAAGAGCATTATCGCAAATTCCATTAGCAAGTTTCCCAAGAGTAGTAGCAGAACAAGGAGCAATCAAACAAGCTTCAACTTTATGAGCAAGTTCTATATGCCAAGCACCATCGGCCGAATAATCTTTATCAAACAAATCACTTATAACTTTATTCTTAGAAACATTCGATAAAGCGGCTTCAGCAACGAACTCTTTAGCCGAATTTGTGATAACACATTGAACGTCATAATCATCTTTTTTTAAACATCTTACTAAATTTGGACTTTTATACGCTGAAATTGAAGCACAAATTCCTAAAATGATATTTTTATTTTGTAATTTTGCCATTATTATTTTTGAATTTTTAAAATTATAATTCAAATTTAATATTTTTACAATAGATTAAGAAATTTAAAATGAATTTAGTTGCAATAGTAGGAAGACCCAACGTTGGTAAATCCACCCTATTTAATAGGATAATTGGTAGTAGAGAAGCCATAGTTGAAGATACTCCAGGTGTAACAAGAGATAGATTGTACGGCAAAGGTGACTGGAATGGAAAGAAATTTGAGTTAATCGATACTGGTGGATTTATTCCTGGTACTGAAGATATGATGGAAAAAGCAATTCGTGAACAAGCAGTTCTTGCAATCGAAGAAGCAAATTCTATTTTATTTGTGGTTGATGGAAATACTGGTATAACTCGTTATGATGAAGAAATTGCTATCGTGCTTAGAACTACTAAAAAACCAATAACTTTGGTAGTAAATAAATGTGATAATGAAATTTTAGATAATAATTCTTATGAGTTTTATAAATTAGGTTTGGGCGACCCATTTCCAATTTCTGCTGTAAATGGTAGAAGTACAGGAGATTTCCTTGACCATTTAGTTGAAAATTTAACTGATAAAGAAAAACCAGAATACGAAGGATTAAAAATCGCTTTTGTAGGAAGACCAAATGTTGGAAAATCAAGTATAACTAATGCTTTGCTTGGTTACGAAAGAATGATTGTAACTAATGTTCCGGGAACTACAAGAGATTCAATTGACTCAATATTGAAATATCAAGGTAAAGAGTTAATGCTAATTGATACTGCAGGGCTAAGACGTAGAACTGCAATCTCTGAAAATATTGAAATGTGGTCAGCAGTTAGAACTGGAAGAGCTATAGAAAGGTGTGATGTAGCAGTTATTATGCTTGATGCAGAGCGTGGGTTGGAAGACCAAGATAAGAAAATAATCAATCAAGTTGAAGAAGCAAGAAAAGGAATAATTTTAGTTATTAATAAATGGGATTTGATTGAAAAAGAAGTGAAAACTGCTGATAAAATCAGAAAAATCATTCACGATGAAATGAGAACTTTTCCATATATGCCTATTTTATTTACATCTGCTGAAACTAAACAAAGAGTTTTTAAAGTAATTGAAAAAGCTATTGAAGTTCACGAAACTCGTAATCATAGAATCACTACTCACAAATTAAATGAATACTTGATGCCGGTTTTTGAGGCAACTCCTCCTCCTTCTTCAAGAGGTTATGATATGAGAATTAATTATGTAACTCAGGTAAGCACAGAGCCACCTGTTTTTGCATTATTTTTGAATCATCCTCAATATTTGAAAACAGAATATAAAAAGTTTATTGAAAGAAAAATTAGAGAGTTCTTCCCATTTGAAGGAACTCCAATATCACTTGTTTTTAGAAAGAAAAATTAAAGGTTTTAATAATGAATTTAAATAAAATTAAAAAAGCACTAATTTCAGTTTCAGATAAAACTAATATAGTAGAACTTGCTAAATTTCTTGCTGAAAATAATGTAGAAATTATCTCAACTGGTGGTACTTACAAGACATTACAAGAAAATAATATCCCAGTTAAAAAAGTTTCTGAAATTACTAAATTTCCTGAAATTTTAGATGGTAGAGTTAAAACACTTCACCCTAATATTCACGCTGGATTACTTGCAAATCTTGACTTAGCTGACCATCAATCACAACTTGACGAACATCAAATATCAAAAATAGATTTAGTAGTTTTAAATTTATATCCTTTTGAAGAAGTATTAAATTCTGGTGCAGACCACGCAGATATGATTGAAAATATTGATATTGGTGGACCTGCTATGCTTCGTGCATCTGCTAAAAATTATAAGCATACAACAGTTGTAACTTCACCTGCTCAATATGATGAATTGATGAGTATATTGAAAGATAACGATTTCCAAACTACTTATGATTTTAGAGTAAAATTATCTATGCAAGCGTTTTCGCTTACAAGTTTCTATGATAGTATGATTGCAAATTACTTTAAACAAAAATTAGAATTAGACACTGCGTTTTTAAATATAGGTGCAAGAAAATTAGAAGACTTAAGATATGGTGAAAATCCTGTTCAAAATGCGGCTGTTTACGGAGATTTTTATAAAATATTCAAAAAGTTTCACGGTAAAGATTTATCATATAATAACATAGTTGATATCGATGCTTCTGCAAAATTAATTCTTGAATTTGAAGGTGAAAATGCTTGTGCAATTATCAAACATACGAACCCAAGTGGTGTTGGGATTGGCGATAATTTAAAAGAAGCATATTTAAAAGCATTTGCTACTGATAATGTTTCTCCTTTTGGTGGAATTTTCTGCTTTAACCAAAATGTTAATTTAGAAACTGCTGAAGAAATTCATAAAATTTTCTCAGAAGTAATTATTGCTCCAAGTTATGACGAAGATGCTTTAGAATTACTTAAAACTAAAAAAGATAGAAGATTAGTTATTGTTGATTTAGAAAAATTAAAAAATTCACTCCAAGTAGAAGTTAAATCTGTTTCTGGTGGCTTTTTAGTTCAAGATTACGACAAAGAATTATTCAATCCAAGTGATGTAAAAACAGTTACTAAACGTGAAACAACTGAAGATGAATACAAATCATTAATGTTCGCATGGAAAGTTGCTAAACACGTGAAATCAAATGCAATAGTATATTGTGCTAAAGATAGAACTCTTGGAGTTGGTGCAGGGCAAATGAGCCGAGTCGATTCAGCACGAATTGCTCGAGAAAAAGCAAAACAAATGGGATTAGATTTAAAAGGTTCTGTATTAGCATCTGATGCTTTTTTCCCATTTGCAGATGGATTAGAAATGGCTGCCGATGCTGGTTCTACTGCTGTAATTCAACCGGGTGGTTCAATAAGAGATAATGAAGTGATTGAAGCCGCTGACAAACATAATATTGCAATGGTCTTTACTGGTTCAAGACATTTTAAACATTAAAAAAAATTAAGAAATAAATAAAGTAAGAGAATATGAAACCCATTTTTGAATTTAATATCAAAACTAAACTACCAAAGAATTTAGAATATTTAGAGAAAATTTCTCAAAATTATTGGTGGAGTTGGAATTCTGATGCAAAAGAATTATTCCATTATATAGATAGAGATTTATTCATTGAAGCTAACCACAATCCTGTGGAACTTTTAAATAAATTATCTGTGGCAAGAATAAATGAACTTGATTCTGACCCTGTATTTTTAAAAAAATTAGAATTAGTTTCAATTAGTTTTGATACTTATATGTCTGAAAATAAATGGTTTGACGAAACAGATGGAGATGCTAAAACTTCAGTTTGTTATTTCTCTCCAGAGTTTGGTATAAATGAAAGTTTTCCTAATTATTCAGGTGGACTTGGTGTGCTTTCTGGTGACCACTTAAAATCTGCATCTGACTTAGGTATTCCACTTATCGCAATTGGTTTGCTTTACCAAGAAGGATACTTTAGACAAAGATTGGCATACAATGGTTGGCAAAATGAAGCTTATAAATATAATGACTTTTATTCATTAGCACTTGAATTACAAAAAGATGAGAACGGAAATGAAATTCATGTTCATTTTCAATTTCCTAAATCTATTGTTTATGCTCGAATTTGGAAGTTAAATGTTGGTAAAGTTCAACTTTATCTATTAGATACAAATATTGAAAAGAATACTATCCCTGAATATAGATTAATCACAAATCGACTTTATGGTGGTGATAGAGAAACAAGAATACAACAAGAAATAATACTTGGTATTGGTGGAGTAAAAGCTCTAACTGCTTTAGGTGTAGAGCCAACAGTATTTCATATTAATGAAGGTCATGCGGCTCTTGCTTTACTTGAAAGAACAAAAAATTATATGAATAAATTTAACCTTTCGTTTGAAGCGGCAAAAGAAATTACAAAAGCATCTTCTGTTTTCACTACTCACACTCCTGTTCCAGCTGGTAATGAGACATTTGAAAGAAGTAGATTTGAAATGTATTTAACTGAATACACTAAAGAACTTGGTATAGAATTCAATGATTTATATCATTATGGAATTACAAATGGTGATTTTAATGATAAGTTTTCAATGACAATTTTGGGTTTAAATTTCACTGCCTATGCTAATGGTGTAAGTAAACTTCACGGCGAAGTTTCTCGTGATATGTGGAAAGATTTATGGAAGAATTATCCTGTTAATGAAGTTCCAATTCAAGGACTTACTAACGGTATTCATACTCATACTTGGTTAGCAAGTGAATTTAAAAATTTATTTGATGCAAATTTGAATCCAAATTGGGAAAAAGATGTTGATGACCCAAAGACTTGGGAGAAAATCAATGCTATTCCAGACTCAAAGATTTGGGAAGTTAAAAACAAAAGAAGACAAAGATTAGTTGATTTTTCGAGAGAACATCTGATTAAATCTGAAACTGGTTACTTAACTAATCAGCAATTAAGAGGTATTAAAAATTATTTAAGTGATGATGCTCTAACTATCGGCTTTGCAAGAAGATTTGCTACTTATAAGCGTTCTTCATTGATATTTACTGATATGGATAGACTTAAAAAACTAATTAAAAATTCAGAAAAACCAATTCAAATTTTAATAGCCGGAAAAGCTCACCCACACGATGTTGCTGGGAAAGAGACGATAATGGAAATCATTCAAAAAATCAAAGAACATAATTTAGAACAAAATATTGTTTTCCTTGAAGATTATGATATGGTTAGTGGTAGATTGCTCGTAAAAGGTTGTGATGTATGGCTTAACAACCCGATAAGACCTCTCGAAGCTTCTGGAACATCTGGAATGAAAGCTGCTCTAAATGGCGGTTTAAATCTTTCTATCCTTGATGGTTGGTGGGACGAAGGGTTCAACGAAGAAAATGGATTTGCAATTGGTAATGGTGAAGAATACGAAGACAAAAACGAACAGAAAATTATCGAAGCAAATGAACTTTATGACCTTCTTGAATATGAAGTAATTCCAATGTTTTACAACAGAAACAAAAAAGGGATTCCTACAGAATGGGTTGGTAAAATGAAAAATGCAATTTCTACAATTGCTCCTTATTTCTCAACAGAAAGAATGGTTATGGAATATACAAGTAATTACTACTTACCGGCTTACTTCAGATTCCTTGAAATGACAATCGAAAATGGAAATATTGCTAAAAATGTACTCGCTTGGAAAGAAAAAGTAAAAAGTAATTGGGATGACATAAGTATATATGATACATTTATTAGTAATAACAACTTTGACAACAATGAAACAATTTATGTAAAAGCTAAAGTATATTTAGCAGAGTTGAATTACGAAGATATAAGTTTAGAAGTATATTATGGCAAAAAAGATGCTTTCGGCTATATATCAGAAGGTAGAATCTTAGAAATGAATTTAGTCGAGTTTAACAATAAAATAGCAAGTTACGAGGCATTCATAACTCCACATATTTCAGGTATGTTTGCATTAAGCTTTAGAGTTGTTCCGTCAAGTAATTATATAAAACACTTTGGCGAAACCCATCTTATCAAATGGGCATAACTCAAAATTAAATTATAAAATAGGAGACTTCGGTCTCCTTTTTTTTGGATTTCCTTTATCGCATTACAAAAGTCAACCGATAAAAAGTAATTTTCTAATTTTTTAACTATTTGTATTTTGTGTTTTCTTATTTTTACAGTTTTTGCAGTAAAAATGGTGTTTTTTTGCGTTTCTAAGAACTGGGTTCAGAATTACGATGGTAATTTCTTGGAGATTCTTCGGCTGCGCCTCAGAATGACGTGGAATTTTTTATGGATTCCACGCTTCGCTCTGAATG
>JAUIIX010000121.1 GCA_030431515.1 bacterium | reverse complement strand
TAAAAATTCCCAATTACAGTAAGCGAAAAATTACGCCCTGGAGCACTAATTGCCGAAGCAAATTCTTTATAATGCGCATCAATGACATAGTTAACTATGATATAGCAATGCCATCTTTACAAATAATTTTCCATGCACCATCAATTTTTTCTAAATAAAATAGAATAGAAATGCTATTAAGTTTGCCTCTTGATAAAGAGCCCATAATAATAGATTTATTACCTTTTTTATTAAAATATACGTTTGAAAATTCCAAAATTGGATAATAGCCTTTAAATTGATTCCTTAATGATAATGGCAAAATAATTGTATTCTTATCTACAATATTCAGGTTAGCAATATATATTTGCTTTTTTGATTGATCATTCTCCTTATGATATGCAAATCTATATTGTTTGCATTGATTGTTTTTTATTTCAATATTAAAATAATTGATGTCTGTTTTTATAAAAATGGAATCCTTTATATTCCTTTTTTTACCAATCTTCTCTAATTCTTTAAAATACTTTACTGAGTCTTTCTTTGAACTCCACCTTCCTTTAACTGTATAATCATTTGTTATACTATCTATTTTAAAGGTATTAGGGTACGGAGGAGGAGGAGGGTCTACCGGCTTATATAAGTCATTTAAAACAACCGATACTACTGATTCTAATTCAGATTTTTCTATTTCTACTTGGCAAGAACCAAACATTAAAATAGAAATTAAAATAGTCGATATATTTCTAATTACACACATTTTGAAAGTTGTTCGCATTTAATACTGTTCTTAATTTTTCTTCAAATTCAGAATCGTCTAATGTTCTTTTAACCCCATCAACATAAAACCCGCTTAAACCATAAGATTCCAAACCACCCCAAGCAAATGGCATATAAAAACTTGAATCATATTTATTAGAATCTAGTTTTCGAAGTGCTTGAGCAATTGGTTCGACAAACTTCTCTGTCATATACCTGTGTTGAGCTTCTGTTGTCCCTAAATCTTTTTCATTTTGTGCTCCATTCGAGGTGATTAAAATCCGTAATTACCTACGAAGGTACGCACGATATTCATTTATTGATACCGGTATGGATGTTACCGGAATTGCCGCTTTTAAGTAGTTGGTAGTATGATTATTATCTCTTTTTCATTCTATTTCGAGTACTGCTTGAACTTTAATATACTTATTTTCTTTAATTAAGAAAATTACATACTTCCCTAAATAATTAGCTAATTTTGAATCATGAAGTTTATTGTTTTTATAATAAGCATTAGACTTTTTTAAGACTTTTTTGAGACACTGAACATTTTTTGGTTCTAAATTTCTATAAATTTCATATTCCATTAAGTAAACCAATTCTTCCTTATTACCTGTTCCTTTTATTAGATAATAATTATACTTATCAATTGGTTGTGTATATTTTGTTAATAAAGAATTGTCATATTCTATGAATAATGTATCTCCTATTTGTTCTTGCGAAAAAGAATATAAGCTTAAAAACAATAAAGAATATAATAGTATATTTTTCATAATTAATTAGGGCAATATTTAGTAGTACTATGATAATACATGTTCAAACTATTTGTTAGTTCAATTTTTTCTGCCTCGGTTAGATTTTCATAAGCTTGAACTTTATTTTATCACTTACTAATTTAACTCTTTTTAAAAAACACCTCAATAAAGATAGTGGGGAAATGTTCGTTTATTTTTATGGTCAATTACTAAGATACCTAATGCTTTGAATAAGCCCAATCTGTTTCATAACTTTCGATTTTGTTTCCAATTTTATAAACAATAAAGACTTTCAATAAAGTGTGATTAATTGGTGTTGGAGGTTTAAAGCCTTTTGTTTTCATAATTTTTTTTACAGATTTTAAATATTCTTGATGTTCTAAATCGAGTAAATCTTTAATTTTTTCAAATTCACTCTCACTTAAAGTTTTTTTAATATGTCTGGCGGGATTATATCTAAAAGACTGATTATCCATATTAAATATAAGCACCCCTTCTTTATTTTTTTTGTAAATCATTTGTGCAAGGATAAAGCACATAGATAATAGGTCTTAATATCGTTTCTCCAGCTTTAAGGAGTTTGTAATATTTAGAATTATTAAATTCTTGAGCGAAACTCATAAGGTGAGAACTATTAATTAGTAAAAATAGAAATATGAATTTCACTATTTAATCAATAGGGTAATCAATCCACCATACTCTTGTTTTTTTATATTTTTTTTCAGGTATTTTTTCAATTACATATATATATTTAAATATTTGATTGTTCGTTTCGATAACTCTTATCTTTTCATTCTTTATTCCTTCTTGTAAAATAGAATCATATAAAAACGCTCCTTCTTTTTTAAGTTTAGAAACACTTTCAAGCTTTATTTTATTTAATTCACTAAAACTAATAGTATCTATTTCATTATACCTACTTATACTAAATAAATTTTTATCTATTTTGTAATAGATGGTTTTTTCTTGACTAATAATACTATCTTTATCATAATCAAATAATAAATATTTAGTTCTTTGACCATATGCTATATTTGAAATAGTGAGATATAATAACAATAAAATAAATTTATTCACAACTTTTACTCCCATTTTGTTTTTCATTAGTTATAATTTCTTCAATTTCCGTTTGTTCATTTTCAGATAATTCACTCCAAGCTTGTGTATAGATTATTTCATGATTATTATTAGCATCTTTAATTTCTGATAATCCCTCCCATGCAAGAGCATTATAGAACTCATCTGAATGTTGCCCATTATCAAATTGTTTTAACCCTTGAGCTATAGTATTTCTATAATATGCCGCCATTTGTTCATGATCCCAATTAAATTTATGATTTTTCATATATTCGTATACCCCTGGGAAATCTATCTTACTTACTTCTTGATTATTTCTATAAGCGAATTCCCATAATCTTGCATGAATTCCTTCATGTAAAATTGTGCGAGCTAGTCCAAGGGCAGTTCTGCCTGAAATTGTATTGGAATTAATTTTAATTAAAAACGTATCAGCTATTCCACTCTTTGCTGGTGTTAAAAAAGAAGCGTTTGTCGAGTTACTTAAATCTGTTGACATTATAAAATTAAGATTGAATTCAGAGGGTTTGTCTCCGTCATTAAAATTCTCAAGTATCCAATTTATATTATTGTTACTATCAACCATTTTCTCATAAACGCATTTTGCTTTCCCTGTAAGTTGGCTAGAATCTATCTGGTCTTCCTCTTCAGGGTTATTGTTTTCGTTACCTCCATGACCATGTGGATAGGGTTCATTATTTGCTGGATTAGTTGTTGATACACCGCCGCCTTGATTACAATATAATTCACTGATATACCTTACGGTTCCATCTTCAAAAATTTCTACCAACCATACACAAGAAATTGGCTCTTCTTTTAATTTAATTTTTCCATCTTGAATATTGTTAAATAGGTCTTTGAATTTATTTTGGGTAATAATGCTCCCTTTATGATCCAAAACCAAAACAACACCGGTAAAATCATCATTTACATTAAAATAATTTATGGCAGTAAAATCATTTAAAAAACTTTGGTTGTTTATCTTACTGTTTATATTAATGTGATACGATTTTATTTTTTGTCCTTTTTTTAATATTAAAATTCTGTTTGCAGAATTATAGTTTGCTTTATTATTTGGTCTTGTACCTATATTGTGGTTTAATGTTAATGGCACTTCAATGGCATGAACTCCATTTTGTTTATACGATTTGGCTTTATCCCATTCAATCGATTTGGTATAATTAATTATTGGAAAATCATTTTCTTTCGGATTACTTTCAAACCATATTCTTGCTTTTTTTATTTCATTATTTTGTTTGTTTTGCTCTAGTGAGGCTTGTTCAATAATGTAATTATCTTCATCGTTACAACTGTAAAATATAAAAAGTAAAATAAAGCAGGTTAAAATTTTAACCCATCTATTGGCTATTTGGTGGTTGGTGGTTGGTGGTTGGTGGTTGGTGGTTGGTGGTTGGTGGTTGGTGGTTGGTGGTTGGTGGTTGGTGGTTGGTGGTTGGTGGTTGGTGG
>JAUIIX010000120.1 GCA_030431515.1 bacterium | reverse complement strand
GATCATATTATCATATAATTATTTATGAATAAAATTAAATCATGTAAATATACTGATTTGTTTATCAATAAAAAATTCATAAAAATTGAAAATATTTTTTACTTTTTATAATTAAAAAATTGATTTTTAATTGATATAGATAAAACAAAAGCAGAATTCGATTAAGAATAGAAATAACTCAAAATATATATATATTAATAACATATCAAATAAGAACAGTAACCAAAATAATAACATTAAAAAATCAATATCAAAATAAATGATGATTTATACGATTTAATTTAATTATAAATGACAGATAATTTAGTATCAAATCTACAATGAAATTAATAAGATTCTTTAGAGGACCTTGAAAATTGAGTATTTCAAATAAAACAAATATCTTAAACAATGAATAAATTTTTAGAATAAGAAAAAGAAGGAGATTTGAAAAAAATGTAAAGTTCATATGGTTCATTAAACAGCACAATATAGGGAGTAATAGATAACATTACGAAAATAGGAGGTGGAGGTTCATTTACACTATACTTATATTTGATATTAATGTTTGTAATAGTGTTGATAATATTGTATTTAATTAATTAAAAAAATAATGGATTTAGTTTAAATGTGGAAGAATAAGAACTTTAAGGATATTCTAATAAAAAGAATATAAGAGAGAGGATAGAATAGCAAAATTACTAATAAAGACTTAATATTAGAGTAATATTGATATTGGTTGGATTAAGTTGCCGAGGGAAAATAGTCCGAAAGTGTATTTTATAACTTGAATTTAAATGAAAATGATAATGAGTAAATTGCAGAATTATTTGCGAAGATTTAGATATAAAAATCGAAATGGACAGTCGGTGCATCATTAATTAGTTATGGTATTTTTCATTTTGGATTTAAAGACTATTGGTTTTTCTACAAAAATTGAATAAAAAATCCAACAAAATTTCAAAAATTTATTTCTTTCAATAGAAAATACATTTTATTTCCATTTTTACTCTTAAATTTGAATTATTTATGGGTAGAATAAGTATTCAAAAAATAAATGTAAATCGATTTAAGAGACTAAAAATACCTTAAAAAACACAATCTTGAATATTTGTTTAAAAATAAAAAATTTTAAATTAAAATTTAGCTATAAAATCTTAAATCAAATTTAAAGCATAAAAAAGAGTTTTTTCTTCAAATTTATAATGAAGTTAATCGCTTTACTATTCGTAGTCTCCGCTACATTATCAGAGGAAATCAGAGTCAATGACACCAATGGCTACATTGACTAAACTAACTGGAATGAACAAACTCTTTAGGGAGAGGACCTTGGAAACGTTCAAAATATCACAAACGAACCAAGAATCATCACCGAGAGAGTCACAGCTCCACCAAAAGTCCTTACTGAAAGAATCACTGCTGATCCAAAGATCATTACTGAGAACATTGAAATGCCTGTCAAACAATTGATCATCACACAACCAACCCAACTTACTGAGAATTACAGAGCTGTTCCTTAATTCATTAGACAATCTGGTAGAATGGAAAACAGAGATCCTGTTACAAGAGAGACTATCTTCACTTAGAAAGATAGAGTTAGAAACGTACAAGTTCCTGGTAATACTATCACTAGAAACACTTATGTTTAACCAACTGTTTAGACTATTAATGAAAGAATTAGAATTCAATAGGCACCTGAGATTAGAAGAACTCTTGAACCAATTGTTAAACCAACTTAAACTTAAAATAACAATAGAACTAGATCTGTTACTGTACCTGCTGCTAAGATCTATAAATAAGATGTTATCCAACCTATTCTTACTTAAGAAAGAGTTCAATTATAATACAACAACGAATAAGATTAATATGTAAATAGAGGACCAGAAACTTTACCAACCAGATTTAGCGAAAACACTATTACTAAGAATGTTGATGTTGCTGGTGGTAAAATTTACAGATAAAAAATCTATCAACCAATTGTAACTAACTAGAACTTAGATGTTTAAGTACTTGATTCTGATCCAGTCTACAGAACTGCCCCTGCTAAAGTATCTAGACAACACAGACACAGTAGAGAAAGAGTTGATCATCAAGTTTATCATACTCTTCCTGCTTACTAAAATGTACCAGTTCCTGTTCCAGTCAGACATGATGTTCCACTTTACAAAGATGTTCCAGTTTATGTTGAAATGCCTGAAGATGAATCTGAAGAAGTTGTTAATTGGAGTGAAATGAATTATGGAGGTTACTAATGGGTACCTGGTAGTTATTCATCTTCTTCTGATAGTTCTCAAGAAGGACATGATTGGTATGGAAATGGACATCATCACCACAGAGGATATTCTCATAAACACGCTTTTAAATAGATGGGAGGAAAGAAATACTATAAGAAATACTCAAAGAGAGGAGAAGATATTACCAATTTGTTCCACTGATTTAAATTTAATTATTAAAAATTTTAATTTTTTTGTCATATACTTATTGAATTAAATTGAAATTATTTCTCATTAAAGTGAATGAATTCCAAAAATCATCAAAATATCAAAATCTGAAAAATGATGGTTAATATACAATATATAGAAGTGGAGTGAGTTCTTATCAATCAACTTAATTACACTATTTTTAATTTAAACTATCAATAGATTAATATTTATCTATTTCATTTAAAAATTTGAAATAATCATTAGAAATCTCTTCCATTTTAATATTTAATTTTATAAATAAATGAGTTGGTAAGACCATCTAAATAAACTATTGAAGGATGATAAGTGCTAGTAAGCATTGATTCTTGAAAAAAGCAAGAAAAAAGTAATTGTAGCTTCTCCTAATTTTACACTCAAAGAACACACTGAAAAATAAAAAGATGAGACTGGTAAAGAATACACTGCTAAAGTTGATGAGGTTTAAATTATGCTTGATATATAGAAAAATAAAGGGGTTATGCCATCTCCTCCAGGTATATGGATCAATGGAGTTGTCTACAGATTCATCACAAACAGAGAAGATGTTCCTTCTATTTATCTTAAGAGTGAGAATGGAGGTGCTTGTGTTTTTACCTCTAATAAATTAGTTATTATTGGTGTTTGGAATAAGGATAAGTCTAATCCTGGTAAGTGTAATGAAGCTGTTGAAAAACTCGGATAAGAAATGCTCAAAGTTAAGTACTGATTTAAATAATTTATTTTTTTATAAATTTATGTTAAAATTCGGAGAAAATTGAATTATTGATATTTCTGGAAATAATGAGAATTTATTCATTTTAGAAGATTCAGAAATTTGTCATTAAACTGATTATGAAATTGATAAATAATTATAGTATTATAGTTAGAATAATGGATATTAAGTTTTAATTCATTTAGAAAGTATTTTAATTAGAGATTATAGTAATTGGCTGAGATGGTATTATAAGGGTATATGAAGATCAAGAGATATAATATCATATTGAGGTAAAGATTAGTAGATATTATTTTAAGAAAAAAGCCTTAATTATCAATAATAAACTATATATTGTTGATTATAAGAATAAGATAATGTCTTTTGATATAGAAAATGGATAAATGGAAGATTCATTCTAATTATCTATTGGATCAAATGTTATTTAAATAAAATATAATGTATTTTTAATAAGATAGAAAGAGATTTAATATATTATACGACAGATAATGGTAAATTAGGAACTATAGGTCTAAATTTAAAATATCAAAGTTTGTTTGATATAAAAAATAGTATTAAAATATAAGGATTTGATTTTTTAGAAAATGATAAAATAATAATTTTATTTGTAACTGGTGATATTTGACTATTCAATTAATAAGAATAAATTATTGAATAGATAGAGTATATAGAATATGATTTTTATTTAGATATAAATTATATAGGGAATAATAATTTATTCATATTATAGAATAATTAATATATTATTTTAGATATGACTAATAAATAAAAATAGATTAAAAAATAAAAAAATATAATATCTTCATATTTTATAGATAAATAGTAATAATTGTTATTTTTAGGATTTGAAAATGGTTCAATTTCTTCCATTAAAATTTAATTTAATTTTTTATAATGAATATAGAGAAAAAAAGTATAAATTTTATTTTTGGAGA
>JAUIIX010000050.1 GCA_030431515.1 bacterium | reverse complement strand
AACGAGCATACCTATTACTATTTCTTTTATGGTGTTTAATCCCATAATAATAATTGCTAAGTCAACTGTTGCAATTTTCCCTTTTTGACCATACCATGGGGAGTTGGCTGCTCTAAGTATTTTTATAGTAAGAGCTTGGTCTTTTTCTATGTATTCAGCAAGTTTTTTTGCTCTGATGTCAGTATTATCTAATGCCCTAAGTATCTTACCTATGTAGGTTGGTACAACAGGTAAGTCTGTTATTGATTCTAATTTTCGTTCAATTTTTGCTTCAAGCATTCTCGTAATTATATAACTTAGATTTTAAGTCTTTTAAGACCTGTGAATGTATTTGACAAACACGACTTTCTGTAAGTTTTAGTGTTTTTCCTATCTCTTTAAATGTCAGATCTTCGTAATAATATAATGATATTACTAATCTATGCTTTGTTTTTAATTGACTTAAGTTATCTATTAAAATATCAACTTTTTCTTTTTGAGCTAGATCATCAAGTATATTTTTTGCTTCATTATCTGGTAGAGTATCCATTAAGTCATACTCTTCACCTTCGATAGTTACGTTTTTATTTTCGTTGAAACTCAAAGATGCTTTAGCGGCAGCGGCTGCAGCGAGATACTTCCTGTATGTTGCTGAGTCGATGTCTAATCTTTTCATTATTTCAGATGAATTGACTTCACCATTTTCAGATCTTAAAACATCTGAAATGTTTGTGAATTCGTGAGCTCTTTTTCTTGTACTTCGAGATAACCAATCAAGTTTTCTCAATTCGTCTTGAACTATACCACGTATTCTTGGGATAGCATAAGTTTCAAATTTTACACCTTTATTTGGGTCATAGCGATCAATAGTTTCGTATAGACCGAGTACCCCAATAGCCAAAAAGTCATTGGTATCTAAGATTGTATGATTAGGTAATGTCATTTTGTGTAGTACATATCTAACTAACCAAATATAATTTAGAATCAACATATTTTTGGAATCAGAGCTTCTTACATTCCAGTAAGAATCCCATAATTCATCAACTTTATTTTCAATTACTGCTTCCATAGTTGCAACTTACCAATTGTTTTACATCATGTAATAAGTAAAAATCCTTAATTTTCAATTTTGTGCAAATTTAAAATTATTATTTATTGTTTTTCTTCATTCGTACCGAAGATAACATCGTTCATAAAATCGTCTTCACTAAAGAATGCTTCGGGTTCTGTTTCTTTGTTTTCAGAGCCACTTTTCACTTCTTCTGAAGTCTTTTCATTATCTGTTATGTCATCATTATCTTCATTATTTTCTTCATTTTCATCTTCTAATGCTTCTAAGTTAATTTCTGGAATATCAAAACTATCTTCCATATTTCTACCATCTAGTAGAATTGGGTCTTCATCTGAGCTATTTCCTTCTTCAATATCTTCAATTTCAGCTCTTAATAGTTTTTCTAATTCTTCTTCTTCTTCTCTCATTCTTTCATTTTCTTCATCTTTTTCTTTCTTCTTCTTAGCTTCCATTTCATGTATTCTTTCTTCAGATATTTTCCAGTAACCGATAACCATCACAGCACCAACTACAAAGTAAAGTAAAATAAATATCAAGGAACACATATATATTGCTGACATTAGATCAAGTTCGCTACCAAAAAATATAATCATAAAAGAAACTAAGGTAAAGAAGGTGCTAAGTTGTAAAAGTGTCCTAAATGGAAAATTTACTACTTTTTTTATTCTCTTTTCTTCTAACTTTTCTTTTTTTCTAATCTTACTTTCACGTTCTTTACGTCTTTTTTCTTTCTCTTTAGCTTTTTGTTTTAGTTCTTTTTCTTCTTTTTTAAGCCGTTCAAGACGTTCTTTCTCTATCTGTTGTTCTTCTGGAGTAAGATTATTATCTTTTTTGTTCTTAGCCATATTAATTACTCTATTGCTTGTCCAATTCTTTTTAATATTTTATTTGAAATACCGTCTAAAGATTTAATTAAATCAGTGTCTTCGTAAATATTAGAGTACAATTCTTGTTTTAAAATTGATTGTCTTACTTCTCTATCATAGGGTACGAATCCTAATTGTTCTAATTCAATATTTAAAAACTTTTCAGTTGCCAAATTTAATTTATATGAAATATCTTCTGCATCGTCATCATCAATTACATTGTTTATTAATATTGCCATATATTCTTCACTAATATATGGTAGCAATATTTTGAGTAAACCATACCCATCTAATATTGAAGTTGGTTCATCGGTAACAATTAAGGTAATTAAGTCTGCTATATTACAACATTGTAATACTTGTTCATTATTAAAAGCTGGTGTATCAATTATAATAAAGTCATAATTAGTATTGATAAGTAGCTTTTTAAATATATCTAAAATTAAATCTGAATCAGAACTTGGTAAATCATTAAAATTTTGTTTATCAGCTAATAAATCTAAGTTTTCATTAATAGAAAAAATAGCTGTTAGTAAATCAAAATGCCCTTGAAAAACGTCAGATATACGGATAGGAGGTTCAACTCCCTGAAGGATGTGTTGATTAGGAAAGTTCATATTTGCATCCCAAATTAGCACTTTCATTCCTTTTTTTGCAAGGATATTCGCTAAGTTTGCAGTAATGAAACTTTTACCTACTCCACCTTTACCACTACAGATAGTGATAACAAATGGATTATTGATGTATTCCTTCTCCATAATGTTCTTTATTTTAAAAGTCCTCTTTAAATAATGTACTAAATGTAATTTTATTTTTAGGGTCAGGTATTGCCATTATGCCTAATTTCTCTTTTGTAAGAGGGGCTATATCATCAGGAACGCTCTGACCATAAGTCAGAAAAGATAGTGGTACTTTGTATTCCTTGATGATTGACAAACATTCGCCAATCGACTCTGCTTCATCTACTTTAGTTAGAATTATATCTGTAATACTCATAGGTATATATCTTTCGATAATATCTTTCATAGTCTTTTCATTCGTAGTGGAATTTTGGACTAAAATAATTCTATTTGATTTTGCAGCTTTCACATAATCCATTACTTCAAACATATCTTTTTGATTTTTCTGGCTCACACCAGCAGTATCTACAAAGATAATATCAAATTCTTCATTTTCGCTTACTATTTTCTTTATTTCTTTGGGACTATCTACTTTTTTAAATGGTATGGTTGATATTGAAGAGTAAGTCTCCAACTGATCAGCACCACCAATTTTTTTAGTGTCTGTAGATATTATCATTACTTTTTTTGACCAAATTAATTTGCTAATTATAGCAAGTTTAATTAAAGTCATGGTTTTACCTGATCCAGTAACTCCAACAAAAGAAATAACTTGTTTTTCTTTGTTTTGGATTGAAGAGTTAATCTTCAAATCGCTTACAAAAATGCTTCTAACTGCTACAAGAGCATCTTCATAGCTCATATTAGGGTCTGTAGCACTTATATCAGAAATTAGTTTTAATGTCGTCTTTTCATTAATTCCTGAGTCTATTAAAATTTTATATATTCTTGAGAAATTATCATTTAATGAACTAGCAAATTTATATTTAAGGATTTCTTTTAAATCTCTTAACTCAGATTTAATTCCTAAAACTTCGCCATATACATCTTGATTTTGATAATTTGTAACTTTATTTTCAGATTCTTTTTTCTGATTAGCCATATTTAATATAGCATCTAAGCCACTTAATTTATCTTTAACTGGTCTCTTAGCAGTTTGAGTTTGTTGTTCCTGTTGCTTTTTCATATCTTTTTCGTCGATAGCAGCCACAATCTCAACCATTGATTGCCCATCTTTATCTTGCACAGTCCGTGTAGATAGTATGATAGCATCTTCTCCTAAGTCGCTAAGGATTTTCTTTTTACCGTCGTTAAAGCTTTTCTCTATATATTTTTTTATCTTCATCTTACAAATTAGATTTTGAAATCAAGTAAAATTATGAAATTTCTATGCCAAATGAAAATTATCCACAATAAAACTTTTTAATATTATTTGTTAAAGTTTGAAATAAAAGTGTCGATAATCTAATTATCCTGAAATATATGACTTGTTACTCAAAGACTTATGAATTTGACTAATAGTTACCGATTAAATAGTTTATTTCATTTAATTGAAATTTATTGTGAAATTTTTTGATGGTCAATATTGAACACATCTAAATTTTTAACCAAATAAAGCATATTCTTATTAAATTCAATTGAACTTTTTTTACTATATCATTCAAAGTGCAATTTCATACACTGTTAAATATTCCAAAATTTAAAATATTTTAAACTTGATTATTTTAATAAGTAAATTTAACTTATTTTTGTAAATAATTATATGAATAAAAGAATGTTTTTATGTTCTTTATCTATTTAGTGAGAATATACTGAGATGATTGAAAAGAGTTTAGAGATTGTAAATAAAAATGGCTTGCACACAAGACCAGCCGCAAATGTAGTTAAGTTAACTTCTAAGTTTAAAAGTGAAGTGTATCTTATTAAAGACGGTATGAAAGTAAACGGAAAAAGCATAATAGGTGTGATGACTTTAGCAGCTGAGTATGGAAGTTTTATAAGAGTGCAAGTTGATGGAGAAGATGAAGAGTTAGCAATGGAAAAAATTACAGAACTATTTAGTGATGGATTTGGTGAACTATAAAATAGAAGATAAACTTAATAATATTGAACTAAAAGGTGTTTCATCTTCTGGCTCAATAGCTTTTGGGTATATCAACTTTTTGAATAAAAATAAAAATAGTATTAAAAGAAAGATAAAAGAAGATGAAATTGAAAGTGAAATTTCTATTTTTGAAGATACTATTAAATATTTAGAGAATGAATTTCAAAATATCAGTAATAATTTGAATTATGAATTTGATAAAATTGCTGAAATTTATGAGATGAATATTTTATTATTAAAAGACCCTATAATAATTGAAGAAATAAAAGCAAAAATAAATAATTTATATTCTGCAGCATATTCAATTAATTCTATTTTTAATAAATTTATTAAACAATTAAAATCATCAGAGGATTTGCTTTTAAAAGAAAGAGCTGATTTAATTGAAGAAATAAAAGATTTATTAATTAATAAAATAACAATTAAAGATATTAATGAATTTAATCCTAATGATATTATTGTATCTAAAAGTATTGATACTAAGAATATTTTTAATATTAAAGAAGCAAATGCAAGTGGCTTTGTATGCGAAGAAGGTGGCTTAACAAGTCATTCGGCTATTATTGCCAGAGCATTTAATATTACTTCTTTGATTAATGTTAAAAATTTAATTAGATGTAGTAGAAAAGGTGATTTTGCTATTATTGATTCGATTAATGGTAATTTTATAATTAATCCTAATCAAGAAACAATTAATAAATATAAATTAATTAAAGAAGAATTTGACTTTAATTATAATGAATTATCTAAAATACTAAAGAAAGAATCTAAAACTATAGATAATAAAAAAATTAAAATTAAATCGAATTTGGATAATTTAATTGAATTAAGTGAATATAATGTTTTAAATTCTGATGGGCTTGGCTTAGTTAGAACTGAAATATTATTTAATACTAAAGAAATATTTGACGAAGATTTTCAAACTAAAAAATATACTGAAATATCACAAAAGATTTATCCGAATGAAGTAACTATAAGGGTGTTTGATATTGGTAGTGATAAGTATCCAGATGGATTCAAATTTAAAGAATCGAACCCTGCTTTAGGTGTTAGAGGAATTAGATTTTTATTAAAGAATTTATCTATATTTAAAAAACAAATAACTGCAATATTAAAATCATCTGAATTAAAAAATATAAAAATATTAATTCCTATGATTACTAATTTAGATGATGTTAGATACTCTTTGCAAATAATAGATGAAGTAAAAAGTTCTTTGACTGAATCAAATATTAAATATGATAAAAATATTAAAATTGGATTTATGATTGAGACTCCTTCTGCTGCTTTAATGTCAAAGAAAATATCTCATTATGCAGATTTTTTAAGTATTGGTACTAATGATTTAAGTCAGTATTTATTTGCTGCTGATAGGACTAATCAGGAGTGTTCTAAATATTTGAATAATAATTCTCCTATTTTATTTAATTTAATTAAAAATATTGTTGATAATGCACACAAAGAAAATGTAGAAGTTAGTGTATGTGGTGAAATCGCTTATGATATTAATTTTACTAGATTATTAATTGGAACAGGTGTTGACGAATTATCTTTATCATTTTCAAATATTCCTAAAATTAAAAATGAATTAATTAATTCTAATTATAAAGATTGTAAAAAAATGCTTGAGGATTTTATTGAAAAAGAAAGTTAAAATAATTCCAAATATTGATAAATTTCAATTTAATAAAACTTTATATATTCTTAAATTATTATCTATAGCTATTACTGTTATTATATTTATAATTTATTTTACATTTAATTTGGTGATGAAATTCAAATTATTTAATCCTGAATTAAATACTTTTTATACTCTTCAATTGCCGAATATATTAATTATTTTAGCTTCATTAATTGGCTTATATAAAGAATTAGTTGGTGCTATTTTAGTTGTTTTTATTCTTTTTATTAAAATAGTATTTGATCAATATGATTTTAATATTTTCATTGATGTATTATTAATTAATGCATTAATTAATTTATATTTATTTTGGAGTTTGGTTCGTGATAAAAATCAATAATATACATAAATCATTTGGAAGCAAAAATGTTTTAAATGGTGTAAATCTTAATATTGAAAATAATAAAATAACTTGTATTATTGGTAAATCAGGTTGTGGAAAATCTGTTTTATTAAAATTAATTGTTAGATTAATTGAAGCAGATAAAGGTGATATATCTATTGATGATAATATAATTAGTAATTTATCTTACAATGAAATATTTAATATAAGAAGAACTTTTGGTTATGTTTTTCAATCTGCGGCATTATTTGATTCTTATAATATTTATGAGAATGTTATTCTAAGTTTATATGAGCATGGTGAAAAAGATAAAGTTGCTTTGGAAAATGAAGCAATCAGGGTTCTTTCAGCTGTAGGACTTTTACCAAACAGAGAAAGTAGTAATTTTGCAAAAGAATGGGAAATTCTCAAGTATAAAAAACCATCTGATTTATCCGGTGGTATGAGAAAAAGAGTTGGTGTAGCAAGAGCTTTAGTTGGTAGCCCTAAATATATTTTCTATGATGAGCCAACAACTGGATTAGACCCTGTTACATCAGAACAAATCGACGATTTAATTAAAGACTTATCTGACAAACTTGGAATTACTTCAATAGTTATAACACATGATATGTTCAGTGTTTATCGAATTGCTGACCACGTAGCTATGTTAAACAATGGCAAATTTGAATTCGAAGGTACACCTGAAGATTTACGTTCTACAGACAATAAAGTAGTTAAAGAATTTATTGAAAGATTTGAATAATTTAGATTAATATTCTTCTGAGATAAAATCTAATTCATAAGTAATACCAACACTAAATCCAACAATAAAAGTTGAGTTTTCTATGCCGAGCCATCCAAGTCTTGCCATTATATCGGCTTTAATATTGTCATAAATTCCTGTTCTAACTCCTACAACTCCATCTATTCCGAGCGAGTTATCTGAAGTCTTAAATCTTTGGAACGAATTGTTTAATCCTTCTGCTGGTGTATCTAAAACATATTCGATTAAGTTATAAGAAATACCTAAACCAAAATATGCATCAAATCCTTGTGGTGCATCAAAATATCCTTTAGCTATAGCTCCTAATTTAATATTATCTATAAAATTACGGTTAGGATATGCTTTATTACCATTTCTAACATCACTCCATGATTGGTATTCTAATAATCCAGAAAATGAGTATGATTTTTCGGGTCTATAATCATAAATAGCACCTATGCCTAATCCTGCATCATAAGTTGCACCATAATCACCTAAAAACAAACTATAATCTCCAAATAATGTTACACTTTGTTTTGACCAAGAATCATCATTACTAAACTGAGATTGTAGGTTCAGGTTAGTAAGAATCAAAGTTATAGTTATCATCATTAGCTTTTTCATATCTTTCCTTTTATTAAAATTAGTTGTAAAAAAACCCGCGAGTAGCGGGCATATTGACTTTAATAATTTCTAATATTTCTTAATCCATCATTCTTCTAATGAATGTAGGAGTTTGTTGTACATTTTTAGAATCTGGTTCGAATTTTGTGTTAAACAATTTATTAATTCTTGCAGTATTTTGTTCACCTAAGTTTACTTTATTTCTAATTGCAGGAGGAGTATCATACTTTCTTAAATCATTAGGTCCAGTAGGAGCTTTTGCTTTAACAGTATCAGTCATTTTAGGTAAAGTGAATTCAATATCTTCTTCACTTTCATCAACTGCTACTTCTTCATTATTCATATTAAAACCAGTAGCAACAATAGTTACCATAAAATCATCACCCATTTCTTCTTTGTAGTTAACACCATGGATAAGATTAGAGCCTTCGCCGGCTGCATTATTAACTAACTCAACAGCTTCTGCTACTTCTAACATTCCCATAGAATCACTACCAGTAATATTAACAAGTAATCCTTTTGCACCTGCGATACAAGTACCATCTAAAAGTGGCGAGTTCAATGCTTTTTGAGTGGCTTCTTTAGCTCTGTTTTCTCCATTAGCAACTCCAATTCCCATAATGGCATTACCCATTCCTTTCATGATAGTTCTAACATCAGCGAAATCTACGTTCATCAAACCGTGAGTAGATATCATATCTGATATACCACGAGTTGCATTATATAAGACTTCATCTACTTTTAAGAAAGCTTCTTTGAACGAAGTATTCTTATCTATGATTTCAAGTAATCTTTGATTTGATATAACAATCAAAGCATCAACATTTTTTCTAAACTCTTCAAGCCATACGTCAGCAATTTGGTTTCTCACTTTACCTTCAAAAATGAAAGGTTTTGTAACGATACCAACAACTAAACTATTTTGCTCTAAAGCTATTTTTGCAATATAAGGAGCAGAACCAGTTCCAGTTCCTCCACCCATACCACAAGTAACGAAGACCATGTCCGCACCTTTAAGTACTTCTTTTACTTCGTCAGTACTTTCTTCTAATGATGCTTTACCAACTTCTGGGTTAGCACCGGCACCAAGACCTTTAGTAGTCTCACGTCCTAATTGAATTTTGATAGGAGCCAGATTGTTATCCAATGCTTGTTTATCAGTATTTGCTGCAATAAACTCTACACCAGTTAATCCTTTTTCTATCATGTTATTAACGGCATTTCCCCCGCTGCCACCAACTCCAATCACTTTGATGACTGCACCTGAAGAATTGACAGAATTAGTATCCATTGAAATCATAAATACTCCCCTTAAATTATAAATTTTCTAATATTTTCTTGATGTTTTTCACAAAAGAAACTTTTTCTTTTGGAGTTGAATCTTTGTCTTTAGCAGATTCTGCTTTTTTATTTTTAATGCTTTTTAATTTGCTTTCTTTTTCAACTTTATTTACTTTTTCTTCAACTTTGACTTCTTCTACTTTAGATTCATATTTTGTATTATTGTTTTCGGTATCTAACCCATATAAAGCTAAACCTACGCCAGTTGAGTAAACTGGGCTTTCTACTTCAGGACCTAAACCAGAGTATGAAATACCAGTCGGGATTCCCAATTTGACAGGAACTCCAAATACTTTTCTTGCCAAATCCTCTGTTCCATTTAATAAACAAGTACCACCTGTAACAACAACTCCAGCACCTAATTTATCTAAATATCCAGAACGATTAAGTTCATTAGCAGCGAACTCAAAAATCTCTTCCATTCTTGGTTCGATAATTTTACATAAGTCTTTTTTCGAAACTTCCATAGGAGGTCTTCCAGAAATACCAGGTATCATAAAGATTTCATCTTTCATAATACCAGCTTCATAAGAATGACCATATTCTCTTTTTACTCTTTCTGCTTGATTAGCAATAATTCCTAAGCATTTTCTAACATCATCTGTTACGTGCTTACCAGCTACACCAAATATTGAAGTAAATCTTATTACATTTTCTTGGAATACTGCTATGTCAGTAGTACCACCACCAATATCAATTAATGCAATTCCAACTTCTTTTTCTTCTTCAGTAAGTATTGCTCTACTTGAAGCAAATGGTTCTAAAACTACTTGCTGAACATTTACACCAGATCTTTCCACACAAGTTTGAATATTTTTAATCGCAGTATTAAGTCCAGTAATAATATGAACTTCTGCTTCCATTCTTACGCCTGACATACCGATTGGGTCAATTATACCGTCTTGTCCATCAATAATGAACTCTTGTGGAATTACATGGATAATCTGTCTTTCAGCAGGAATTTTTATATTTTTAGCATTTGCTATTAATCTATCTACATCAGATTGTTGAACTTCTTGATTCGGGTTAGAAATACCAACAATACCTCTTGTTTGAATTGCTTCAATATGGTCGCCAGCAATACCTACAACTACGTCCTGAATTTTAACACCAGATTGTTGTTCAGCTTGTTCGATAACTTTTTTAATTGTCTTAACAGTTTTCTCTATATTAACAACAACTCCTCTATTCAGCCCTTCGCTTTCAGTAATACCGATACCTAAAATCTCTAGCCCACCGTCTTCTGCTGTAGATGCTACTAAAGCACAAACTTTGCTTGTACCTATATCTAATCCAACTGTTATATGTTTTTTCATAATCTTATATCTTTTTTTATGAAATGATAATTCTTTTTTCCCAACGCAAATCAATATTATTAATCTGATTCTTCTCTTTCATAGAAATTGTTAACCAATAGTCTTCTAATTTTTTAATATTTTTTTGCCAATCTTTAGTATATCCTAATTTCACAGAAATTGAGTTTTCAGTCAAGACAAATTCTACTTCACTATTATTGGTGTTGTAAAATATCTCGGAAATATGTGATTTTAGGAACTGCACATTTTCATTATTGATAAACTCAAACAGAGTTTTTAAATTATTCAAATCTTTGATTTTTTTATTGCCTTCTAATCTAAGTACTGGCAAATCTAATGCATTATTGATTTTTCTATAGTCAATGACCTTAAAATCATTGCTCAAAAATTTACTTTCTGTATTTTCGATTATATAAGCTATTGGTTTTCTTTCTTTTACTTCGACTACTAAAGATTCATCATCATAAAATAAGTTTGTTGATTCGATGTATTGATTTTTATTAATTTTGGCATAGATTTGGATAATGTTAATACTATCCTTCTTGAAATTAATGACATCATCTTTGATTAAGTCAATAATTTCATTGTTAGATAGATAGCTATTATTCTTGATTTCGATTTGCTCAATTTTCACTTCTTTGTCTTTCTGACCAGAAGCGAAAACCAATAAACCAAAAGCAAGGATAACTATCGCTACAAACGATATTAATCCAATTCTTTTCATATTTTTTTGTGTTGGGATAACCGAGGAGGTGATCCACTTTATGCTGCTTTGTAAAAAATAATATTTCAAATGTATGGTGTTTTTTTTAAATATGCAAATTAAATTTTCATATAACGTGGTTTTTTTATTATACTTATAAGGTTTTTAGGCAGTTTTCAATCAAATTGTTAACATTTTAAAAAACTTATAACTCTATTGTAAACATTCATTTAGTAGAATATGCTCTTGTTAAGATCAAGGTTTATCGTTTTGATGTATTAGATTGAAAATACAAAGGTTTATGAGAATTTGCTATTTTATCGTTGTATAGTGCAATATTTTTTTAAAAGTTTTTTAAAAAAAAGTTTTATAATACACTAATCTTTACATTTTTGTTACAAAATTTCATAAAAAATTTTGAGATTTTAGGTTCAAAAAGTCAATTCTGAATTAAAATTCATAATAAATTTCACTCATTTTCAAAATTTCATATACACTTGCTTTAAAATTCAGGAAATAAGTTTTAAATTTGTATGTTTAATTCACCTAATTTGATATAAAAATGAAAATTTTATTTCTAATTCTAACATTTCTTATTGCATGTTCGAGTCCAAAAGAGCAAATCAAACTAAAAGAAAGTTTGCCTAAAGGTAATGTGGAGCAGATAAATGATTCACTTTCACAAATTGCTCCTAACGAAAGACCTGACTATTATTATAGTGATGATAAGGCGTCGTTCCCATATTTACGTGAAATATCGCAAGAGAAAAGTAAATATAATGTAATGTCATCTGCACAAATTGCTGCTAATGAATTATCATTGTCGTTTATAGAAGAATCTTGGAGAGAATATCTTACATCTAATATTGAGTCAATTAGTTTTTTGTCCAAAGATAGAGGTTTTATTACTTTTTCTCACCCATTTGCTCCTGAATTTGCAAAGCGATTTAATATAAATCTAAAAAGTCAATCAGGTGGAACAGACATCTACGAATTTGCTTTGAATCCAGAAAAAGGATTTGAATTTGATAATCTTGCACCTCTCGAAGCATTGAATACAAGTTTTTGGGAATCGCATCCTTTTGGAGCAGATACTTTATTGCCAGATGGTCGTAGAGTAACATTATTGTTGTGGTCATCAGATAGAGATCAACCTTATTCTAAAACAATTGATAAAGAGGGAGAAATAAAACAATCTGGAAATACAGATTTATTTTATGCTTTCAGAATTGATGAACAATGGAGCAATGTAAAGAAATTTGAAAACTTGAATAATGATTTTAATCAGGGGTCACCATTTATTTATTGTTTGTGTGGTGAGGAAACAACTTTATTTTATTCTTCAAATGAAGATGGTAATGAAAATGATTTTGATATTTTCTACAATAGAATAAAAATTGATTATAATGATTTAAAAATTACTACAATTGGTAATCCAAAAAGATTTTTAAAATTAGGCAGTGATTCACTTTCTAAAACTGATTCACTAAAAAGATTTGAATTAATTAATACTAATGGTGATGAACGTTTCCCATTTATTCCTTATCCTTATTCTGATGATTTGAAATTATATTTTTCTTCAAATAGATTTACTAAAGCTACTAAAACAACGGATAGCACTGCTATAAAAGCAAAAGGAAATTATGACATTTATTCTATAGATTTAGATAATAAATTATTCCCTTGTAAGCCAGAAGAATTTAAAATTAAATATCATTTAACGGTATTAAATTCTGCGGATAGCACTTCGGCAATCCCTGAAGTATTAGTAAATGTAAATAATGATGCAAAATTATTAAATAATGATAATAAAACATATACTTATTTATTAGATGCAGAAAAAGAATATAGCTCGTATGCTGGTAGTAAATATTCTGATGAGGGATTTGATTGCCAAAGCTTGGAAGAAGGTGTTTTATCTGGATATACTTATCCTAATATTAATTATGATTTAATTGAATATGAACAAAATACATCTTCAGAAATAATTAAATTAAATATAGAAAATATTAAAATTAAAATAGGTGATTCTAAAACATTAATTACTTATGATACTATTAATTATAATAATTTTAATTTAATTAATAAAATAGTTAATACTTCAACAATTATTAATATTGATAAAAAAAATAATAATTATGATAGTCAAATAAATAGAACTATTTTATCTGCTAAAAAATCTACAATTAATTTAATTTTAGGAGAAAGTTTTAGATTAAATAATAATAAAAAAATAATAAATAGTGCCGAAGTTCCTTCTGTTAAAACATTAAAATCAAATTTGAATACTTTAGGAATTACTAATAATACAGATATTTATGATACTGTATATTTAGCACCAGTTTATAAAGATGCTTATGATATTAATTTAAAAGTATTTGTAATTGATAAATGTACTGGAAAACAAGTGTTAAATCCAATAGCAGAAATATTTAATTCTAAAGGATATGGTGATAGTAATAAAAAAAGCGAAAAAGGATATCTTGAATTCAAATTAAAATGTGGTGAAACTTATAGAGTTTTCGGTGGTTCTAATTATTCTTATTCGTATAAAGGTAATAAAGATTTTCCTGAAAAACCATATTTAAGATATTTTTCTGCAAATGATATGAATAAATTAGTACAAGGTACAAATGTTGAGTCTGAATCTACAATGTCTGGTGGAATTAGCACTCAATCTGTTCAATCAAATATTAGTTTAACTGATACTGTTTATTTGAATGCAACACCTAATATTGAATATTCAATTAATATTAAAAATGCAAAAAGATTAAATGAGAAAATAAAAGAAGCAGTTATTTTAATTAAAAATGTGACAACAAATAAAGAATTAAAAATAGATGATGATAAATATTCTTTTTATCCAAATCCTAATCATGAATATCTTGTTTATGGTGGTTCAAATTATGACGGAATGGAATGTGAAGATAATAAAGATTATTTAGTAAGATCTTATTATGGAGCTAAATTTGAAAATGGAATGTTTAAATTAAAAGAAGATTTTGAGAATTTAGATTTAAGCACTTATCGTAAAGTAAAAGGTGCAATAATTCCATCATTATTTAGTTATTCTGCTAAAATATCTGTTTCCAGAAACGAAGATTGTAAAACAAAGGTAATTAATGATATAGTATATTTAATTCCTGAAGAATATATCAAACCACCTTGCTCTGTTGAGTTTGTAAATTTTGAGGGTTATCATAAAAATGTTCCTTATTTTCAAACTGGTTTTTGGGAAGTAAATACAGTTGAAAATATAGATAATCATATCAATAGATTGGAAGAAGGATTTAATATTAGTTCTGATAAAATTGAAAGAAATAAGTCAGATTATACTGTTGTTGGTGAGTCTGCAATGTACCCTCTTTTATTAAAAGATAATTCTAAATATTCTATTGCAAATAGTAGATGGATAGAATTACATCCTAATAATTATTATTGGGGTTGGCGACCAGATTTATACTTAGGTGCGAATAAAGAAAGAGTAGAAAAAAGAGAAAACAGAAAAAAAGAATATAAAGAATATGCAAGTAAAGTTAGCGAGAATTTGGACATAATGGTAAATTCAATTGCTAATGATGTACTACCTAAATTTGAAGAATTATTAAAATTAAATCCTAAAGAAACTGGAACTAAATTATTAATTGAAATAAAAGCATTGTCAGATAAAAGAGGTGTAGATAGGGGTTGGTATGTTGGTGAAAATGATATTAAATATAATGCTGGATATTATGATAAATATTCAGAACAAATAATAAAAAGAAAAATAAATATAGCTGCTCCGGCAGTTGATGAAAATAAAAAATATGTTTCTGATAAAGTTAATTTGGGTTTGAGTAATAGGGTATTATCTGATTTAAGAGCATGGTTCGGTTACAAAGAAATATATAATAGATTAAATAAAAAATCTATTTTCAAAAATTATATTTCAAATAATAAAGTTTATAATCCTGAAATAGCAGACTCAGATTTGAATAAATACGATATTATTATATTGGCAAATGGGGAAGACATAGACGAGTATGCGGATGCTAAAATAAAAATGTATGACAAAAGTAAAAGAAAAATTAGTTTTTTCACTTATGACCAAACAAGAAGAATTGAAGTAATAATTTCAATAGTTAATTACCAAAATGGTAAATTAATAAAATCAGATTGCTGTAATGAAGATGTAGAGTTTAGTAATAAAGGTAATTAATATTAAGCACATTTGAGAGTTTATTTATTCATTATCTTTATTATTTATATTAGTTCTTTTTGGATTAAGATATTGACTCTTATAATAATTAACATTATTCAATTTTATATCCTGAATAATTTAAACAATACTAAAAATACAATATAAGTAATTTTACAATCTATTTGCTTCTTCAGCAAGTTTTAAAAGCCAATCGACTGATTCTTCCCATGGGGTTGAATCGTAATTCTGAACCCAGTTCTTTGAAAAACAAAAAAACACCAAAATCACTAAATAAATTACAAAAAAAAGGAGCCGAAGCTCCTTATTTATTCTGTATCTTTTGTTTTACTTTTGATATGTTTTTCCCAATCACGGAAAGCAACTGGTAGTGCTTCTATTATGTGTGCTACTGGTATTATCTCTAGTTTCTTTTTAACATCTTCTTTTACTTCTTCTAAATCTCGGATATTTTCTTTTGGTATTAATACTGTTTTTATACCGAGTTTTGAAGCTGCAAGTAGTTTCTCGTTTAAGCCACCGATTGGTAGGACATCGCCTCGCAAGTCTATTTCGCCTGTCATTGCTATGTCACCACGTAGTTTTAAACCAGTTGCTGCAGAAATTACTGCTAAGGTCATTGTTATTCCTGCTGAAGGCCCATCTTTTGGTATTGCACCTTCTGGAACGTGAATGTGTATTTCTTTTTTCTTATTGAAGTTTGTTGGTACATTCAGTGTTTTTAGATTTGCACGTATAAATGATAGTGCAGCATAAGCTGATTCTTTCATTACATCGCCAAGTTTACCTGTTAGTGTAAGTTTCTCTGTGCCTGGCATTATATTAACCTCTACGGGCATTGTATCGCCACCAACTGATGTCCAAGCAAGTCCTGTTGCAACTCCAACTTTGTCGTCAAGGTTTTCTGCTGATTTACGGAATTTAGGAATTTTTAAGTATTCTTCTACTTTATCTGGTGTAATTATAAAACTTTCGCCTTTCATTGATTTTACAAAATATGGATTATCTACAAGTGCTTTTTTCCTAACAGAACCAGCTTTTCTTGATTTATCATATTTACTTACTATGTCTTTGGCAAGTTTACGGAATACTGATGCGATTTCTCTTTCAAGATTTCTTACTCCTGCTTCACGTGTGTATTCTTCTATAATTTTCATTAGGGCATCATCTTCAAATACAATATTGAAATTTGTAAGTCCGTATTCTTCTTTAAGTTTAGGAACTATATGTTTTTTAGCAATCTGTAGTTTATCTGGGTCAAGATAACTATTTAGGTCGATTACTTCCATTCTATCAAGTAAAGGACCTGGAATATTATACTTAACGTTTGCTGTAGTGATAAACATTACATTTGATAAATCATATTCTACTTCAAGATAATGATCTGTGAAGTTGCTGTTTTGTTCGGGGTCTAATACTTCCAATAATGCTGATGATGGATCGCCTCTAAAATCAGAGTTCATTTTGTCAATTTCATCAAGTAGAATTACTGGGTTTATAGAACCTGCTTTTTTCATTGATTGAATGATTTTGCCAGGCATTGCACCGATATAAGTTTTTCTATGTCCTCTTATTTCTGCTTCGTCACGAACTCCACCAAGCGAAAATCTTATGAATTTTCGTCCTAAGGCACGTGCGATTGACTTAGCAAGTGAAGTTTTACCAACACCGGGAGGTCCTGCAAGACAAATGATTTGACGTTTTAAAGTACCTGCCAGATTTAATACAGAAATAAATTCAAGTATTCTATCTTTTGGTTTTTCCATTCCATAATGGTCTTCGTTCAGAATTTGCTCTACAAGTTCTATATTTAGATTGTCGTCAGTTCTATGATGCCAAGGAATTGATGTTAGAATTTCTAAATATGTTCTATTTACTGAAAATTCTGGTGACATACTCGGAGTTTTCTTCAATCGGTCAAACTCTTCTTCTGCTTTTGCTTTAGCATGTTCTGGTAAATTTGCATCATCAATAGCTTTTCTAATTGGAGCAAGTTCTGGCAATGATTCTTCATCTTCGCCAAGTTCTTTTTGCAATGCTCTAATTTGCTCTTGAATATAATATCGTTTTTGGGTTTTTTGAATTGAACTTGATACTTTTGTATCAATTTCATCTTCGATTTTTAATAACTCAAGTTCTGAACTTAATATTTGAGATAAAACGTAATATTGTTTTTTAATATTTTTTTGCTCAAGAATTTCTTGTTTTTTCTCTGGTTTCGTATTAATATTAGCTGATGCGTAATATAATTTTTTTAAAGGATCATTAATATTATCATAAGCTCCAATTATATCTGGTGGTAGTTGCGAATTATTCTGAATATAATCTTTGAATAATATACCAGTATGTCTTTGTAAGCCAATTAGTTCTTTATCTTTTTCATTGTACTTTACAGGAATTTGCTTTACATTTGCTTCAAGATAAGTAGGATTATCAAGTTCTTCTTCTATAACTGCTTGGAATAATCCCTCTACAAGCACTTTTAATAAATTATTAGGAAGTCTAAGTACTTGAATAATTTTAGCGATTGTTCCGTATTTATAAATATCTTTGAATGTTGGTTCTTCAGTATTTGGATTCTTCTGAGCAACTACAAAGACGAATTTATCTCTGTCAACTGCATCTGCAACTGCTTTGAGAGATGAAGTTCTACCTATAAGAATTGGGAAAATCATATTCGGGTAAATTACAATATCCCTAAGAGGAATGATAGTAAGTTTTTTTGGTACATCAACTTTTTGTTTGTCTGCACCTTCTATTGAGTTTATAATTTCTTCTTGTTCTTTTGCCATTGAATTTTTTACTTTTTTACTATTTTATTACAAAATGATATAGACGAATGAACGTACTTATCATTTAATTATTTAATTTTGAAAATATCAAAATACAATTTAATAAAATGTCTGATAAAAACCATATTCATAATCCAGTTCATCACCACCATCATCATCATGATCATAGTTATCATGAGACAGAAGGTAGTATAAAATCTGCATTTTTTCTAAATCTTACTTTCACAATAATTGAAATTATTGGAGGTATTTTTACAAATTCGATAGCGATTTTATCTGATGCAATTCACGATTTGGGTGATACAATTGCAATTGGTTCTGCTTGGATTTTTGAAAAAGTATCTTATAAAGAAAGAGATAGAAAATTCTCGTATGGCTATAGAAGATTTTCTCCATTTGCCGCATTAATTAACCTTATAATTCTTTTATCTGGTTCGCTTTATATAATTAGTCAATCTATCCCAAGATTACTAAATCCTGAAACTGTTGATTCGCAAGGAATGATAATATTTGCTATATTAGGTGTGATTTTTAATGGATTAGCAGTACTAAAATTAGTTGGGAATAAAAACTCTGCTAATATGCAGACTGTGATGTTGCATTTGATGGAAGATGTGCTTGGTTGGATAGCAGTTTTAGTTGGAGCTATATTAATTCACTATACTGGTTATTTAATATTAGACCCTATTCTGTCACTTGGAATAGCATTTTATATATTATTTAATGCAATTAAAAATTTCAAAAATATTTTACCAATATTTTTACAAGCAGTTCCAAAAAATATAAACCAACAAGAAATTGAAAAAGAATTAAAAGAAATTAATGGTGTTACAGAAATTCATGATTTACATTCTTGGTCGCTTGATGGCGAATATAATATAGTTACAGTTCATCTTGTCATTTCAGATGATACAAAAGTAGATGAGATTATTCGTATAAAAGATGAAGCAAGAGAAATTCTTACTCACGAAGGGCAAGAACACTATACTATTGAGATAGAATTTGAATCCGAGATCTGTAAATTCACTGATTGTTAGATGATTAGTTTCATCAAACAAGGGCTTGCAAGCCCTTGTTGCTATCTACATATAAATAAATATAAATAGAAAGGAAATAAAATGTTTGAACCAAGCAAAGAAGATATAAAAGATTTATCAAAAAGAGTAGTTGATTTGCGGAGGTATCTTTGACATTGATGGCAAAGAAATAAAAGCGAAAGAATTACAAGGAATAACTGAATCGGGTGATTTTTGGGATGACCAAGAAAATGCCCAAAAAACTATGCAACAACTTTCTACTTTGAAAGATTGGATAAAAGCATGGAATGAAGCACATCAGCAAGTTGAGGATAGTAAGGCATTAATCGAGATTTCTGAGGAAATGGAAGATGAAAGCCAAGAGAAAGAAATTAAAACAGAAATTGAAAAAGCTGAAGCTCTAATTAATGAATTAGAAGTTAAGAATATGCTTTCTGGTAAAGATGATGATAGAACTGCTATATTGCAAATCAATGCTGGTGCTGGTGGAACAGAAGCGTGCGATTGGGCTGATATGCTGCTGAGAATGTTTGTTCGATATGCTGAACGTAAAAACTTCAAAATTAACTTAGCAGATAGACAAGATGGTGATGTAGCTGGGATTAAATCTGCAACTTTGGAAATTGAAGGTCCTTTTGCTTACGGTTATTTGAAGGGCGAATCTGGTGTTCATAGATTAGTGAGGATTTCGCCATTTGACTCGAATGCAAAAAGACATACTTCTTTTGCTTCTGTTTATGTGTATCCTCAACCTCCTGAAGATGTAGAGATTGTGATTAACCCAGCAGATATTGAATGGGATACTTTTAGAGCTGGTGGTAAAGGTGGACAGAATGTAAACAAGGTAGAAACAGCAGTAAGGTTGAAACACAAGCCAACTGGGATTATTATTTCTTGTCAACAAGATAGGTCGCAACTTGGGAATAAAGAAAAAGCTATCAAAATGTTAAAAGCTCAGATTTATCAAAAACGAAGAGAAGCAGAGGCAATGGAACGTGCTGCGGTGGAAGGTAAGAAAATGAATATCGAATGGGGAAGTCAAATACGCTCTTATGTATTCCAACCATATACTATGGTAAACGACCACAGATGCGAATACAAAAACACTGACATCCAATCAGTTATGGATGGCGATTTGGACGAAGCTATCAAAGCAGTATTACTTAGTGGTAATGGTGGATTTTAAATAAAAACCATTTAATAATTTTATTCAAAGCCACATTTTTTGTGGCTTTTTTTACTTTTATAAAAAATTTGTAATTTTGAATAAATGAATTGGTATTAAAATGAAAAAAATAGTAATTATATTGTTTTTTATAATTATAAATTTGAATTTATTAAAAAGTAACGACCATTGTTTTTGTTATGTTCGCCATGAAAAACCATTTTTTATTTCTCCTAAATTTAACTTTAATATTGGAAATAATTGGTCAAATGGATTTGAAATAGCATATTTAAATTTGGATAATAAAATAACCACTTATTTGAATATTCATTCTACGAGATTGGGCAGTTCTTTAATCTCAGATAAAATTAATCAAGATTTTTTTACTTTGGGTATTACAAGCAGCTTTTTAAATATAAAAACTTTAGATGCATCTATTTATGGATCTTTAAATATTGGTTATTTGAATACGGAAAATATAAAAATTAATAATTTTGTTAAATCAAGTTTGATTATTTCACCTGAATTAGGTGTAGCTTATAGAAGATATTTTATTTCATTTGGCTATAATGTTTTAAATAAACAAAATATTAATCCAAATCTAACTACTTTTTTTGTAAATTTTGGATTTTCTATGAATTTATATTATTATTGTCCTGATACAGATAAATATTATTGGTTTGAATTTTGAAAAATATTTTTTACTTATAACCACAAAATAAATTTAATAATGCTTCATGTTTTATATAATCCAATCCATCACATTGGCGGGTTTTAAGTCTTTCTGAATATTAAATTAAATTCAAAGACCCTGCTTTTGTAGGGTCTTTTTTATTATTGACTTGTAAGATTTTCATTCTCTAATTCCCAATTTTTAAATAAAACAAATTTTTCAAAACATATTATTTAAGACCTTATAATTAATTTGGTTCTACTTTGCTTGAGTTGCTATTATTTCCTTTTAACAATTAATTTTGAATAGTATAAATCTTTGTTTGTTCTTGTTAGAATAATGTAAGTTCCGTTGGATAATTTAGAACAGTCTAATTCGATATTTGAACTATTCAAATTATATTCTGCATCAATATTTGCTCCCGATATATCAATTAATGAAATGGAGTTTAGAATTTCATTTTTAGGTAACTCAATTTTTGCTTTGTCATTAACAATTGGATTTGGATATATTAAAAGTTGATTGTTTACCTCTTGTGAAACTGATAAAGTTGTTTCATCTATTTCAAGAATTCCATACATAACTGTTGCATATAACTTGTTATTTACTTTTGCAACATTTGTAAATATTGGTTCTTGATAATCCTTGAATGAATTGTTAAAATAATCAACACCATACATTTTTGAATTTTTTACTATTTCCTTACCGTCATATACAATTATTTCATTATACTTTGTGATTTTTATAATTGCCCCTATAGAAGCAAAATAGTGATTTCCTTCATTATCTAAACATACAGAATAAACATCTACTGGTTTACTTGAATCTGCAGGAAACTCAATATCAGCTAAAGGTAAGCCATCAGTACCGTCATAATGTTTCCAAACTCCATTTTTGTATAATGAAATACCACCATATCGTATTGACACATCGCTGTCTAGATAATGAAAATATTTATAAGTTACATAAAATTCATCTTTGTTTTTAATTTCAAAGTCAGTAACATTTCTTTCTGGACTTTCAGAAATACCTTCTAAAGTTCTGTAAGATATTTCTTCATTTTCAATTATCATAAGATTATCTTTTTCTCTTTTGATTGAAAGGAAAATTGTTCCATCATCTGCTCTATCCATAAATTGATAACCACCAAATTCATAATCATCAATTATTCTAATAGAATCAAATTTTACTCTTTCGAGTCCTTCAGAATTATACTTATATAATCCTGCATAACCATTTATAATTTTGTCAGAACCAATTTGATATAACAAAACATTATATTCTGCTGCAATCCAGACATTTCCAATGTTATCGAACTCAAAATCAACAACTGTTCTCCAATTAGAATCTAAACCTTTAAATAAGTCAAAAGTCTGCAAAGTCCCATTAAAATATTTCCACAACTTATCCGAAGAAAACCAAATATTACCCTGATTATCTAATTTGAATTTACTTCTATTCCAAGTATTACCAAGAGCTTCATCAAAATTATTAATTATTTCTGACTTCAAACCATATTTGTTTATAGATTCTAAATAAAATGATTTTCCTTCTGTACTTCTAAACATCAGTATTTTATCATTTAATACTCTAAATGATAGTAATTGATGACCTTTTAGTCTATTTTCACTTACATTATACTCCCAAGTTTGACTTAATAAAGTATAACTATAAGAAGTTAAAATAAAAATAACAAGACAATAAGTATTTATTAATCTCATAATAAACTCCTACAAATTATTAAAAAATTATGTTATTTAATATATAACACATAAACAACAAAAAGGCAACAATATTTTTTATTTTATGTTAATAAGCAAAATACTAAAATAAAAAATTTATAAATAAAACAAATTATTTTAAAATGGGTTCCACACTTCTTTCTGAATGACAGTAAAACTGCAGTATTTGCAGTTTTTTGCAGTGATTATATTTACATTTTTAGAGTTTATGACCTTTTGATCGTGTGTAATTTATTGAATATTCTTATGTTATATCATTTTTGCAGTATTTAGCTACGCTGAATTTTTTGTGCTATCCTTCGGATGAAAAAATTTGCAGTAAAAAAGGTGTTTTTTGTTTTTTCAAAGAACTGGGCTTAGAAATCCGT
>JAUIIX010000002.1 GCA_030431515.1 bacterium | reverse complement strand
ACATATGAATGTTCATATTGTGGAAAAGATGTAAAATCTTCAGGTTCACCAAAAAATGGAACATGTCAATCCAGAAATGGGCATTCTCATAATTGGAGAAAATTATAATTAGCAAAAGAGAGCAATAATTCATTGCTCTCTACATTCTAATTTTAATTAAGGATTTTTATGCTTGAAAAATTTAAAAAATACAGGACAATAAGTTTAATATTATACATATTGACTTTTTTAATTGCTTATGGACTAATAGCAACTATAATTTATAACCCAGATGAAGATGCATTTGTGAATTTCTTTATTTCCTTATTAATTCTCCTATTTCTATTAGGCATTTTTAGACCTATTCTATTGAAATTTATTAGAAATAATTATAGAAAGTGGCTAGAGATAAACATTAAACTTGAAAAAGGAATTGATGACATAATAACCTTATTTTTCTATAAATCATATTTAACAAGTGATGATATTGATAATTTGAAAATAAATAAACAAATTATTCACTATATAAAAAATTATAATGAAGATAAAAATAAATTCAATGATGATAGAGTAAAACTCATTAGTAAACAAAATATATATCCTGTTCGAATGTTGAATTTCTCAATTTGGCTTTTTCTTTTGTTAGGTTGGGTTTTATTAATTGTTTTTTGGTTAATATCATTATCCAATATAATTAATGAAATGCAACAGTTTCGGGTTTATTCAATAATTATTTCATTTCCAATTTCAGGATTTTTGTATTTTAAGTATATTTATGGTGGATTATTAAGAAATTTTATTGATAAGAAAACAATGTTAGGGATAAATAAAAGAGGAATTATTTACTTAGGTAGCAAATATGAATTCGATGAAATAATAATACCTAATAGTTTAATAGAGTTTACAACAAAAAACGATATCAATTATTGGAATTATCATGTGAATTTTGAATTAGAATTAAAAAATGGTTCAGATAAATTACAAATAGATTTTGTAGATAAATCGAATACTATGTATAGAGTCTCAAATGCACTTTATCATTACAAAATGAAATCGCAAATTAGAATTAAATGAATTATCGAATAACTTTAAAATTGATTACATTAATTATGAATTTAAAGATTCAACTTTAACAGTAATTAAAGAAAATATAAAGGAAGATTTTTCTTTGAGTAATCTTACACAATATGGTGTTGATGTTTCACCATGTATTTATATTTTAGATGAAAATAATAAAGTAATTGACTACTTAAAAGGATTTGGTAAAGAATCTAAAAATCTGTTGATAGAAAAGTTAAGCAATATTAATAATTAATATCTAATTTAATACTCTTACTCTTCTTCATTCTTGCTAAAGTCAAAGAAATATGATAAGCCAACATTTATTGAGCCCATATTAAGAGTATTATATCCAATTATTGTTTGACCATAAGTAAATTCTGCAAAATATTTATCACTAACATAAGTTAATCCCAAATTAATAAAAAGATTTTCTTCTTGAGTGTTTGATCTAAATGGTCTGTATGGAATATATTCGTTAAAGCCATCGCCACTACTTAGTATTTTATTATAAATTAATTTTGCTCTAAGTTTGAATAATCTATTTTTAGTTAATTCAACTGCTAAATATGAAGTATTAATATTATCAAATTCGCCACTTCTGATATGTGTTGTATTCCCAAATTCTAAATATGTTTTATCAATCACATATCCAAGTAAAAATCCAAATGAACTTACATTTGGCTCTTTGATTTTAAACCCAGGTTGAGCAATGTACATTGAATCTAACGAGCTAACATGGTTTTGAATTTGCTTAGTTCCGAGAGTATCATTTGAAATAAAAGCAAAATCACTTTCTATATTACTCAAAGTATAGTTAGCGTGGATATTTGATATGAAATTTTCAGTTGTAAAATAATATTCTCCTCCAAAATTATAATTGTTTACAAGAAATTCTGATTTGGAATCTAAGTCATAAGATATTTTTTCATTTCTCATTATTTCTTTAAAACCAAAGTATAAAAATTCTCTTTGATCCAAAGAATAATAGGTAGAATTGATAGCAGCACTTATTCCCAAATTTTTTATAGGAAAATATTTTGCTGACATACTATATAATTGCTTTTCACTTTTAAACACATAATTGATAGGTGACAATTGATCATTCAGATACCTAACAGAATCAACATATCTAATTAATTCTGTTTTATTATTACCATTTATATCATAAAAACTTCCTCCACTTTCTTGTGAGAAATTAAAATTAATTGAGTTTTTAAACTTTCTTTCAATAATTTCAAAAGAGCTTAGTTGAATAGAAATTAAAAAAAATGTGCTTAGAATAATGATAATTGATTTCATTGGCTTAATTTAGTAATTATAAAAATGTAAATTTAAGAAAAATGTTTGAAAAAGAAGAAAGACCATACCCAGAAAAAATAGAACAAATACTAACTTTCACAACTCCTAAAAAGCAAAAGTTAGAACGAGTCGATGCTTTTTTAACTCGTCAAATACTAAATGCTTCAAGAAATAAGGTTCAAACTGCAATCTCTAATGGCGATGTAACAATAAATGGCAAAGTTGTCAAAGCCAGTCGAAAAGTTCAACCTAATGACGAGATAGTTTGTAGAATGTTGAAATTTCCTCCAATAAAACTTATTCCACAAGATATTCCATTGGAGATTTTGTATGAAGATGACGACTTATTGGTAGTAAATAAGCCCTGGGGTATGTGTACGCACCCTGGAGTTGGAAATAGGGATCAGACTTTAGTCAATGCAATGTTGTATCACCTTGGAGCCAGAGAAGCGATTGACGTAGATGTTGACGATGAAGATGAGGATTCCGATGATAATAACGTGAATGACGAGCTTGTTTACTTGTCAGAAGCAGTTCGTCCGGGTATAGTGCATCGATTAGATAAAGATACTTCTGGTTTATTGCTTGTATCAAAAAAAGACTCAGCAATGCCAATTCTACAAAGTCAATTTGTAGATAAAACAATTTCGCGTTATTATTATGCCATTGTTTGGGGAAAACTTAAAGATTGGGTTGGAACTTACGAAGGTGATATTGGGCGTTCGACTCGTGATAGGAAGAAATTTGCCGTAATAAAGCAAGGCGGAAAGCACGCAATCACTGATTATGAAGTGTTAGAAGAGTATAGTGTAGCGAGTTTAGTAAAAATAAAACTAAGAACAGGCAGAACACATCAAATTCGAGTTCATTTTAGTCATAATAATCATCCAGTAATGGGCGATACATTCTACGGAGGCGATAAATTATTGTTTGGATACAACAGTAAAGTAAGAAGAGACCTCGCAGAAAAGTGTTTAAAGTTATCAAAAAGACAAATATTACATGCTAAGGAAATATCGTTTAGACATCCAGTAAGTGGTGAAATGATTAGAGTTGAATCGGAATTACCTGCAGATTTTCAAGAGATATTGGGAGAGCTTCGCAAACATATTTCAAAATAAATAAAATAAAATTTGGAAATAAATCAAAAAGTCACTAATTTTGAATTCTGAATTGGTCAAATAGCTCAGTTGGTAGAGCAAAGGACTGAAAATCCTTGTGTCGGGGGTTCAAATCCCTCTTTGACCACTTTTAACAAAGCCTAACTTTATGTAAAAACTAAAGTTAGGCTTTTTCTTTTTAAAAAGGTCGTCGCTTTTAGAGTCAAATTTTGAAAATTGTGAATTTAAATCTAAGTATAAGATAGTATGAACTGTAATTCTAATAAGATACTAACTGTGTAATCATTATTTGACTTGAGCTATTACTAAGATTGAATCTCCTTCTTCCATCTCTTTGTAATATTCTATGTTTAATATATTATAATTTTTAGAGATAATTTGTTCCAATTCCTCCTTTGTGTAATATTTGTGAATTGTATTTCCAAAGTTATCTTGCCCAGTCCCTGCCCAAAAGCTATGACAAATGATACCCGAATCCTTTAATATTTCTTTTTGTGATTGACAAGAGATTAGACAGTCCTATTATTTACTAAATTAGCTAAATTGGCAATGAATTAAACTAAATTAAAACTCACTGGGATTTTAAATTATTATATAATTTGAATAATGTTAAAAAATTAAATTTTAATATTATAAATAAGTTTAGCTGATAAACGTTTTATAGCTAATTTTTAAAGTATATTTTGTTTACAAAGGTTGAAATGGAAGAGAAAAAACAAGTTGAAAGTAGTCAAAACTTAATTGATAAGAAGTTATTAGAAGAAAGAAAGATATTTTTGTGGGGACAAGTTGACGATGACTCTGCAAAGCATTTAATTGAAAGATTATTCTTCTTAGAAGCTCATAAGCCAGGGGAAGAAATTAAATTTTATATTAACTCTCCAGGTGGATACGTAACTTCTGGATTTGCTATATACGATGCAATGCGTTCAATTAGTTCGCCTGTTTCTACTATATGTATGGGGTTAGCGGCATCTATGGGTTCTATCTTGCTTTCAGCAGGTGAAAAAGGTAAAAGATTAATTTATCCAAATGCTAAAGTTATGATTCACCAACCAAGTGGTGGAGCAAGAGGCCAATCAACTGATATTGAAATTCAAGCAAAAGAAATTGTCAAGACTAAAGAACTTGGTGCACAAATTTTAGCAGATAATTGCGGTCAAGATTTTAAGAAAATAATGGATGATTTCAATAGAGATTTCTGGATGGATGCTAAGGAATCATTAGAATATGGAATTATAGATAGTATTATCAAAATAAAGTAGTATTAATCCTATCAAATATTATAAGAGGCAAATCGCCTCTTATTTTTTTACCTTTTGGCATTTAATTATATAAAATGGGTAACTTTCATTTATCTCTTCAATTGAGCTAAGTCCATAATCACTAAATTCTTCTTGAATTGATTCTTCATCATATAAATACATTTTAATTCCTCTATATATTTCATATTGATCTTTACTTACACACCGACCTCTTCCATAAGAATCTGCTTTCTTTGATAATACAACAAAAACCATATATCCATTCTCAGAAAGCTGGGCATAACAATCCTTTATAAATTTTACCCTTTCATCATTACTCAATAAATGTATCAGAGCATAAGAAAATATCCCATCATATTCCAAATTATCAAATGGCATATCACAAACAGAGCCATGATAAATAGTAGTTTCTTGCCCAAAGTGTTTTTTTGCTAACTCAATGGCAGTTTTAGAAATCTCTATCCCACTAACTTTCATCCCACTATTAATAAATATCTGGGCATTTCTACCATATCCAAATCCAGGAATAAGAATATTATTTAATCCTTTTTCAACAAAAAAATCCTTCACTAAAACAGCAGAAAGTGCTGGTTCAAAACCCCACATTTCCTGATTCTCAAGAAAACTCTTTTCCCATATTTCATTCGTATATTTTATTCTTATTGTAATATCAAAAAAAATCCAGAATAAATTCTGGATTCATTTTATAAATATTATAATCAATTATCACTCAATAAGACAAAATCTTATGAGGAAGTGTCAATCCTTCTACAAATTCTTCGCCACTTTCTTGGATATCTTCATCATCTTCTTCGTAATACCAATTCAATTTAATTTTACCACCATTTTTGTGATGTTTTTCTAAAATATCTAAAATATCAAGAATTGCTTTTGATGATGATGTATTAAAATATACCATTTTAAACGAGAATTCAAATTCTTTGTCCTTGTTTGCAATTAAATTTTCATTTAACCAATCTTGCAAAGTTTTGTAAAACTCAATAGCATTTTCTGGATAAGATTCGCCACCAACTTCTAATATTCCACTTTCCAAATCAAAATTAACGTATGGCTTAGTTTTACTTTTTTCAATTATTAAATTATTCATATATTTATTCTCCTTTTTTAAATTTTACTTTCAAAACAAAGAAAGAATGATCGTCATCAATTTTAGTCATATCATAATTTACTTTATTTCCAGATTTTCGAGCAATATCAATAAATCCAAGACCAGCACCCTTGCTGCCATCTTCTTGAGGTAGTCTGCGTTGCTCTTGATAATACTCTTTTAACTCTTCTTGATTCATTGAATTTATCTTCTCTATTTTCCCTTCAATTCTGTCAACTAATTTTCTTTCTATTAAGTTACCAGAACTAATATAAAAATAATCTTGAAGTTCAGAAAATAAAATAATCCCAACACCAACATTAGTATTTTCCTTTTGGCTATATTCTCTTTCGGCTGAGTAGTGCATTATATTTTGAGATAATTCTACAAATACAGAGAATATTTTCTTAATATCACGTTGCATTGTAAACTTATTCCTAATCATAGAGCCAATCTCAACTAAAATTTCCTGAGAAACAGCACCCTTAAAAGATAGTATTATATTGTTATCTTTGTTATTTTTGTAATAGTCATATAAATCAAAGTCAATCATTTTTTACTCCCAAATTCAATAAATTTTGAATTTTTGTGTATTATTATATGCAATAATAAGTAATTTTTTAATTATTTTCTATATCTTAACAAATTTAGAGCCAAAAAATGTGAGTTATTTTGTAATTTTGCAAAAATATTTAATTGAATTTAATAGGAAGATAAAAAAATGGATAATTTACTTTCAGAAGAACACATAATGTTGAGAGATATGGTTCGTAAGTTCGCAAAAGAAAAAATTGAACCTGTATCATCTGATAATGAACATAACAAAACTTTCCCAAGAGATATAATTAACGAAGCATCTGAAATGGGTTTAATGGGAATTGCATTCCCAGATGAATACGGTGGAGCAGGTATGGATTATATTTCATATATGATTGCAATTGAAGAGATTTCAAGAGCATGTGCATCAACTGGGGTAATTATTTCTGCACATTCTTCATTAGCTTGTGACCCTATTTATAGATTTGGAACAGAAGAGCAAAAACAAAAATATTTACCTGATATGCTTTCTGGACAAAAAATTGGAGCATTCTCATTATCAGAATCTAATGCTGGCTCTGACGCTGGAAATACACAGACTACAGCTGTAAAAAAAGGCGACAAATGGATTCTTAACGGTTCAAAATTATGGGCAACAAACGGTAGAGAAGCCGATGTATTTGTGCTTTTAGCATCTACTGACCCAAGTTTAAAAACAAAAGGCGTAACTGCATTTATAGTTGAAGCAGATACTCCAGGATATAGTGTTGGAAAAGTAGAAAGAAAATTAGGTATTAGAGCATCATCAACTACAGAAATCATTTTAGATAATGTAGAATTACCAGAATCTGCTTTATTGGGTGAAATCAATAAAGGGTTCAAATTAGCAATGGTAACACTTGACGGTGGTAGATTAGGTATTGCCTCTCAAGCATTAGGAATAGCAAGAGCTTCTATCGAAGACGCTATCAAATATGCTAAAGAAAGAGAGCAATTTGGTCAAGCAATTGTTAATTTCCAAGCAATTCAATGGATGATAGCAGATATGTGGTGCCAATATGAATCAGCATGGTTGCTAACTTGGAGAGCATCTAAAATGAAAAACGAAGGTCTAAACTATTCTCGTGAAGCTGCAATGGCTAAATTAGTGGCATCTGAAGCCGCTATGTTCTGTGCTAACAAATGTATCCAAATCCATGGTGGAAATGGATATACTGAAGAATTTAAAGCAGAAAGATATTATAGAGATGCAAAAATCACAGAGATTTACGAAGGAACTTCAGAAATTCAAAGATTAGTAATCTCAAGATCATTAATAATGGAAAGATAATTTTTATTTCTAAATTTTTTAAAAGAAGAGGCATTTTGCCTCTTTTTTTTTGTTTTGTCTTTCTGGATTTGCTTCATTATTTATCTGTCATTCTGAACTTGTTTTGTCATTTCCGAGCGTAGTCGAGAAATTCTCTCGTCATACATAGCGTCAAAAAAAACCAACAAAAATGTAGAGACATCTAAACAAAACCATCAAAGTAGTGAACGCAAATTTGCGTTCACTACAGTTACATTTATAAGTATTGAGCATAGTCGAACTGTAAAAAAGGGGTGTCACGTCAGCGATGGGTTGTTTTTGAATGATTTAAAAATGAATGATTAAAATATCCAATCAAAGCTGCTTCCTCAAATCCATCACCATTATAATCTCCTTTTAAGATATATCTAATATCTGATAATTTTAATCTTAATCTATTTGAAGAACTTAGGTTAAAAGTTACAACCCCAGAATTATTCATATCATATGGAAAAATATAAATATCATCTGTAACTATTTTCAAATCATCTAATCTTTGACTAAGTAAAATATTTGTTGATACAAAAACTATAAAACAATAATATATAATGTTTTTCATAAAACAACTTTAATAAGTTTTTAAAAAATGAAATATTAATTGATTATTATTAACTAGATAATATGATCCTTGACAAATATTGAGTTCAATCTCAATTGACTCACTAAAGAATGAATTGATATATACAATTTGTCCTATTGAATTATAAATAACTACATTGTTTATACTATCACTTGAATTAAATAATAGTTTATTTGAATTTAATATAAAATTATTTACTTTAGGTTTGGAATCATTTATTATATTAGCTAAATCAATTTTAAAGAATATTCCATTGTAAGAGTTCTCATTTGATGAAGAGTCTTGAAATGCATTTTTAGTTCTAAATATGTCATTATATCCAGAAAAGTATATATCATTATTATTGATATTTATCGAATTAATATTATATCCATATATATCTAAATAGCTCGCCCATACAGATTTATATTTATAATTTAATAATAATAATAAACCTGTAACTCTTCCTTTTTCTATTAGTTCTGAGTTAAAATTATTTGTACCTAACTCAAAATTATTACAATTAGTTACTTCATAATAAAATATACCTGCATTTTCATCCAGGTCAAAGTCACCCGCCTTACCAGATCCCGCTTCACATCCAAAAGATTGTTCCCACACTAATTGATTATCACTATTATACATAATAAATTTTTCAGCACCTTCATTATTTTTTAAATTAAAATAATTTGGGTATGGATTACTTTCTCTTACTGTTCCTATTAAACAAATTAAATTCCCTTCTTGATCATATTTTATTTTTTTTGCAGTTGAAACAGTCCCAGTATGAAAAGTTCCATATTTCTGAAAAGTTCCTGATGTATCAATTTTAAATATTTGAGTTTGAGGTCTTTCTGAAAATACTCCTTCTTTTTGTTCTGCATCATCTGTAATTAAATAGAATTCTGGTTTTGGTTCTGGAAACGCCTCCGCATACTTTTCTATGCTCCAAGATAATGCTATTTCATCTTCAAAAACATCCATACTTGTTAGAACTTCATTTAAACAATAACTTTGTTTAAACCCATTGAAATCACGATAATCCGTTCCAGTTGAGAAATATGTACCCCAAGTATGTTTTCCGTCATTATTAAATTTAGAGATATAAACACCTTGTTTTATAAATGGTTGAGCATTTTCTTTGTGTACTTTATCAAGTGTTCTTTGGAAGGCATCGTTTTTTGTTGGTAATAATTGAGATGTTGTATTACCTGCAAAGTAGATATTATCATCTTTATCTAATACCATGTGTGTATTGAACTCTTCACCTGATCCACCCCAATATGTTGACCAAATGTAATTACCATCTTTTGAAAACTTTGCTAAATAATAGTCACTCTTCCCTTGATATTCATATTGTGCTGCATCTGGCGATACAATGACGTCAAATGATTCTGTTCTACCACTTACAATAATATCATCATTACTATCAATGGCAACATTATATAACACATCTTCATCAACTCCACCTAGGAATGTTGACCAAATTACATCACCCTCTGGGTTCCATTTTACTATAAACATATCTAAATTATTGTTTTTAGTTTTTTGGAATGAATTTCCTACAATGGGCAAATCTGGGCTTCCTGTATATCCTACTTGAATAATGTTACCTTCGCTATCAACAGCAGCATCATTAATTATATCAATTCCACTTCCTCCAAAATAGGTTGAGAATTTAATTCTCTCATCATCCCAATATTCATCTTCTAATAATCGAGCTTGCTCTTTCTTTTTAAGATGTTCAATAACTTCTTGATTATTAATATGTAGTTTCTCAGGATATTTAATTATATCTTGAGAATTGAGAAAAGAAAATATGAAAAGTATTAATATCATAACCCTAAATTAATAAATATATTTGAAAAAAGTAAATTATTCTATTTAATTGACACATGAAATGGGAAAAAGTTACAGAGTGGGAAAATTATTTCAAATTTCAGCGAAGCTAATTTCCCTTACTTCTCTTGCCTATCCCATCACTCAGAGCGTCAAAAAACAACAAAAATGTAGAGATTTATCGTATCTAAAACAAAACCATCAAAGTAGTGAACGCAAATTTGCGTTCACTACTTTTCATCGTTTATTGCACTAAGTCAAAATGTCGTTATTCAGAGCGAAGCGAAGAATCCATATTCTCTTATAATTCCCCTCGGTCATTGAGCGTAGTCGAAATGTAAAAAGGGGTGTCGCGGCAGCGATGGGGTATTTCTTGGTTTTCCGTCATTCAGAACCAAGCCTTGTCATTTCGAGCGTAGTCGAGAAACTCTCTCGTCATTCTGAGGCGAAGCCGAAGAATCTCCCAGAACTTGCCAACGTCATTCTGAGAGAAATAAAAATTGCATCTTTAGATGCAAAATGTTTGTAAACAACAAAACCCCACCAACCCAAAAGCTCCGTAGGTGCGAAATGTTTCTTACAAAACCAACACCCCACATCTTTAAAAATAAACTAAAACAAAACTAAAATATATTCACAATAAATAACTTTATAAATAATCGAAACACCATAAATTCGCCAAAATTCAAAAAACAATAAGGCGATTAAAATGTCCGTAAGATTTGACGATAGACACATAGTAGAAAAATTAATAAACCATCCACCACAACAAGAAAACGAAACAACAGAACAATATTACATGCTTCTGGATTATCTAAAAATGGGTTTGCCAAGAAAAATATCCCACTTAGCATCAAGATACAATTGCAAACCATACACACTCTATGCTTATGCAAAAAAATTCAGATGGCAAGAAAGATCAATAGATTATGACAGAAATGAATTTGAAACAATGAAAAGCCGATTACTAATGCAATTTCAAGAAGAAAAAATGGATGCATTGCAACAATTTGTAGCCATACAAGAAATAGCAAACCTATCAAGCGATAGAGTTCACAGAACATTATATAAATGGGATACAAATCCAATAGAACACGATAAAATAAAAAACAAAAGACAACACGAAAAACAAGAAATCCAAACAATGTACATGGTAATGCGATTTTTCGAATGTTACGTGCGACTAACAAGCAACATAGATAAACAATTTAAAAACATCGAAAACTACGCACCAAACGCAATAGACAAAAGCGATTTTAACTTATTAAGCACAGATAAATATAAGGCACAATTAGAAGAACTCGAAAGACAGCTCGCCGCCATCGAGCAACTCGACATCGAGGACCAAATCAAAGAAATAGACAAAATCGAAACAAAATAACATTTCATTGAGTGCATTTCCTTAAAATTTCCATCGGTCATTGAGCGTAGTCGAAATGTAAAAAAATAGAGTAATAATCAATATACAAGCCACATAACGTGGCTTTCTCAGGATAAACCCAAAACAAAAAAAGACAAAAAACAATATAAAAAAGCAAAATCAGAGCAACAAAAACAACCAAAAAGACAAATGAAGAACAAAAAAATAAAATATACGACATAAACTAACAGCAACTAAACAGTCACAACTATGAAAAGCAAACAAAAAATCACTAATTTTTTTTATACCTAATTTTTTCTCCCTTGTAACATATTGCAACAAAACCATATATAAGAAAAGTGCAAAAACCAAAAAATGAAAAATTAACAAAAAAAAATTAGTCCAGATTTTAAAACTGAAATATTAGAAGCAATTTCAAATTTCTCAAAATATAAAAAAAAGGCAAACTAAAAATTAGTTCGCCTTTAAAATAAATCTAAGTAACATTTAAAAATTATTTTATATTGTAATCCTTCAAGAATCTAAAAAATTCTTCATACCATAAAACTTGTTCTTGCGGATGCAAAACCCAGTGATTTTCATTAGGATAAACAAGTATTCTGGCTGGAACACCTTGAGCTCTTGCCGCCGTGAACGCTTCCAAAGATTGAGTATATGGAACTCTGTAATCTTTTTCACCAGTAATAATTAAAATAGGTTTTTTCCAGTTTCTCACAAAATTATGAGGTGAATTTTTCTTATAAAATTCTTCATTTTCCCAATAAGCTCCACCATAATCAAAGTTAGGAAAGAATAATTCTTCTGTCGAACCATACATAGAATATAAGTTGAAAACTCCACAATGAGAAACAAAGGCGTTGAAAAATTCACTTTGCTGTCCTGCTAACCAAAATGCCATATATCCACCAGCAGATGCACCAACAGCAGCAATTTTAGAATTATCGACATAACTTTTACTTGCAATTTCTTTAGCTGCTTGCATAATATCATCAGCCGGCATACCACCCCAATCTTGATTTATCGCATCAGTCCAATCTTGTCCAAAACCTGGGCAACCTCTTCTATTTGGGGCAACTACAATATATCCTTTAGATGCAAATAACCACATACTCCACCCATAAGAAAAGTATTGAGAAATCTGCTGTTGCGGTCCACCTTGACAGTAAACTAACATAGGGTATTTCTTATTTTTATCAAAGTTAGGCGGATAAGTTATCCAAGTGTGAATTTTCTTTCCGTCACTTGCATCAATCCATTTAGCTTCGTAAGTACATTTATCTAAAGTCGCAGCAAACTCATCATTCAAACTTGTCAACTTAGTTTCAAGCTTTGCTTTTATATTTAAAGAATAAATTTCTGGAGCAGTTGAATAGTTTTCCTTAGAGTAAATTAGAGTGTTTCCATCGTCCGCCAAAGATAAACCACGAAGTCCATTATCTTCAACTCCCGAAGTAATTAATCTATAAATTCCATTCAATTCAATGACATATATTTGGTTAGTTCCTTTTCCATCAGGAGCCATAAAAACTAATTCATTATTACTTTTCCAAATTGTTTTGCTAACTGGTTGATCCAATTTATCAGTGATTTCTTTAATTTTTTTTGTAGCAATATCATATAACATAATTCGAGTTTTATCAGCTTCATAACTTGCTCTTTCCATAGAGTGAAATGCTATGTACTTACCATCAGGACTGAAAATAGGATCCATTTCATATCCTACTAATCCCTCTGTTATATTTTTAGTTTTCTTAGAAGCAATATCATATAAATAAATATCAGAGTTAGTCGATTGAGCATAATTCTCAACTTTTTTGCAAGTGTAAGCTATACTTTTACTATCAGCCGACCAGTTATATTGCTCTCTTCCACCAAAAGGTGACATTGGCGAATCAAACTCTTCATTAACCATAATATCAGTAGTATCACCACTTTTTAAGTCCATAATATAAATATGACTCCACTTATTATCTTCGTAATGATCCCAATGTCTTAACATCAAATCATCATATACTTTTGCATCAATTTTATCAAGTTTAAATTCATTATCATTATATTCTTGTTCTATAGTTTTACCAATTTCAACTTCTCTTGTAAAAGATAAATACTTTTCATCAGGTGATAATTTAAAACTAGATACACCATCTTTAAACTTAGTGATTTGAGTAGCTTCACCACCATTAATATTTATTTTCCAAACTTGAGATTCATCACTTCTATCAGAAATAAAGTATATATTTTCACTTTTACTATCCCAAACTGCTGAACCATTATGTGAGCCAGAACTCGTAAATTGCTTAATCTCTTTAGTCTTATTATTTATTAAATAAAGATGAGATTTAGAGTTATTATCTTCAATATTTGATTTGCTAACAACTGTAACAGAGTTCAATCCATTCGGAGAAATATGAAAATCAGATATTTTCTTAAACTCAAGAAGTTTTTTGCTATCAAGCACTTCTGCATTTAAAGTATAAAAAGTAAAGAGAACAATTAATAACTTAAGCATATTTTTCCTTTAATTTAGAATTTATAATTTCAAATTTACGAGTTTTTTAGGAAAATTGTTGTGTTTAAAGAGAAAATAAGTTTTGAAATAAGTTATGAATTGATTTTTTATTATTTTTGTAATAAGGAGATAGGGAAATGAAGAAAATAATGATTTTGTTAATAATTTTGATTTCATCTTTTACAAAATTGAATGCTCAAGTTAATGGGCATTGTTTCTGTGTTCATAGGCATATTATATCTGTTTCTGCTTGTAGTCAATTTAATTTTGGGAAAAATTGGTCAAATGGTTTTGCTTTGACTCATTCATTCAAAGGTTTTTATTACTCTCATTTTGAATTAGCAATCCAAAGTTCAAGAATAGGATCGTCTTTGTTTTCTGATAATAGGAATCAAGACATTATTACTTTAGGATATAGTAATAGTGAAATTTTCAGAAATATCTTCTGGTCACTTTATGGTACAATAAATATTGGTTATGTAAATACAGAGGGTGATAATTCTAAAAACTTTTTGAAATCGAATTTAATTTTAGCTACAGAACTTGGTTTCACTCAAGGAAAAGTAGATTTTAAGATTGGATATAATGTATTTAATAGTTTCTATTTAAACAAAAATGTAGCACCTTTTTATATAAATATAGGAATTCATTTGCGAACCATTTTTTATTGCAAAAGTATAGAGTCTTATGACTGCTACTAATCTTTTTGAATTATAGGATTAGCAGATGATGAATACAATGTTGTGTTAAAAACTTCTGAGATGTTATATATTAATAGTAATGTAAATCCTTTAGACAAAACAAATCGGAGATGTGCAATATTTAACTTCGATGTTTGGGTTGAAAAATCTTATAAAATATAAATATAATGTTTTCGTTGATAATCACGACATGTGAACATAACAAAAATGAATTATGATAGAATTTAATGAATTAGTAGAGAGTATAAAAAAATTAGATTATGATGAATTGTTAGAAGTTAACTCTCTTACAAAAAATTATATTGAGGAATCAAATAGAAAAAGACTGTTTGAAGATCATTTAGAGTCTCAAGAAGAGTTAGAAAATGGTGATATTAATTTTTCTTCGGATATTAATTTATTGTTTCAAGAACTTGATGATTTATGATAGAAGTTGGGTTTAGTAATTCTTTTAAAAGAGCTTATAAAAAACGAATTAAAGGTAATATTTTACTTGAAAATTTATTCAAGGAAAAATTAAATAGATTTATTGAAAATCCTTATGATAAAAGTCTTAGAACACATAAATTATCTGGCAAATTATCTGAAATTTGGAGTTTCAGTGTTACATATAAAGTAAGAGTAACTTTTATTTTCGTTGATGATAATAAAGTTCTTTTAGAAAGTATTGGTTCACACAATGAAGTTTACTAAATTTAGAAATACAATTAACACTATAAAATCCTACTGTTCATTAACAATAATTTCTCCTATTTATATTTCAACTATATTTTCAAATCATAACTCCTTATAAATATAAAAAGCTGTGGAAAACTTTCTCTTTTTTATGAAAAAATAATTTGGTAATTAAATTAGCATTGCTTAAATTAGCATTGCTTAAATTAGCATTGCTTAAATTAGCAGAAATTCAAAATTTTTTTGAATATTTGTTAATTTAATTAAGGGGTTGTTATGAAAAACATAACGCTTAAACTAAGCATTTTTTCTATGATTTTATTATCTACATTCCTATGGTCTTGTAAGGAGGAACCATTAATTAATAATAGTGAAGGAGAATATGGTCGCAATTTAATTTTGGCAGATTCCTCTGATTTCTCATATTTATCTTATGACTTGATTGGTCAATGGCATAATGAATATTTAGACTCCTTATATGAAAGGATTTTGAATGAGGAGTATGACTTTCCAAATAGTGAGGGTTATTTAGATACAACAACAATAAATTTTTCAGTTTATTTTATAGAAAATATAAAGGGTAAAGATGCATTTGGGATGGATACGGTTGTTCCACATCCAAGTCAGGTTCCAACTAGTATGTCAGAATTTATTAATAGCAATACATTTAGTTCTCAGACAAATTCTATTTTGAATAATATAAATATTGCGATAAACTTGTTAGATAATAATGATGATTTAATTGCATATCAAACAACAATAAATAGTCTTAAAAATCAAGCAAGTTCAATTTCAGTATTGAATGAAAAATATATGTTGCTTTCATGTTTAAGTGTTGCACAATATTCAGCTGAATATTGGTGGGATACAACAAATGTTAATAAATGGGATGCATTAGAACCTACTGAATATATTAATAATTCAAATGAAAAGACTCAATTGTTTAAAAGTGAAAAAAATGTAATGAATGATAAGTTGTTATATAGTGTTCATAATAAAGAAATTTTACTAAGTGATGTACTTGCCTCAGGTGCAGGTGCAGTGGATGGGGCCTTAATAGGATCTGCAGCTGGACCTTGGGGAGCTATTGCTGGTGCAATGGCTGGTGCTTGTGTAGGTGGAGGCGCTGGCTCACTTTCAAGTGCAATTGTAGATTGGGCTGTAAGCACTTTTTGGGATTAAAAAATAAATATGAAATATTTAAGGAAAAACAATGGATGAGAAAAAAAAAGTAATTTTTTTTAAGATAATAATTAGGTCAATTTTACAAGGAATATTAATAGGTGTTGTAGTTACTTTAGCATATAAATTTAGTTAGAATAAATTTATATCAAATAATGTATTAGAATTTACGTAATTAATTTCTGTAGCTATAAATAAAACAAGGGCAACTCGCCCTTGTTTTTTATTTAACAACAATTCTCCTCAAAAATTCTTACCCCAAACAAAACTCAGTAAAAACTACTATTGACATAAAATAAAAACAAACACACTTTATTTTTCAATTATTTTCAAATCATAACTCTTTACAAATATATAAGGTTGTGGCAAACTTTCTCTTTTTTATGAAAAAATAATTTGGTTTTTAAATTAGCATTGCTTAAATTAGCATTGCTTAAATTAGCATTGCTTAAATTAGCAGAAATTAAAATTAATATTTGAAATTTTTGTTAATTTAATATAAAGGAGATGTTATGAAACACATAACACTTAAACTAAGCTTTTTTTCTATGATTTTATTATCTACATTTCTTTGGTCTTGTAAGGAGGAGCCACTCGCTAAAGTTGGGAATGATATTAATTATACAACTTCTACAACCTTTTCAAATCCTTATGATAGTGTTGGAGTTGAACACAATAATTTGTTAGCTTATTACCATAATAACAATTTACCTCATGATAGTACTCATTTAATGTTATATAATTTTGAGGGTGATTTTTTTGCAACTGTAGGTGATCTTGATAATTATTTAGAGATTATGGGTGATTATTATATTGTAAATAATATTTATTCTGAGAGTCAAGTAGATTCACAAAGAGAAAATATCAAAGATTTTTTTATGGAGGTAGGTTTATTTAGTGAACTAAATGATACTTTAGTTCTAAATTTTTTATTTGATCATGTAGATGATATTTTTGATGAAGCATTTGTTATGAATTATATTGACTCAATTAATTATTCTATTTTATCCCCTATGATAAATGATTATAAAAATTTAGATTTAATTAGTTTTAATAACAGAATTGAAAATTTTCCTTGGGATACCTTAAATACAAGTGTCTATTCTAACGCACTGAAATTTGAAGCAGTATATAGAAAATCGAAAGAATATTGGTATCCAAATGGTTTCGAGACTAAAGCGGCAAGTTTATTAATGGCTCCAAATTATGAAGCTCTTGACCAAGCAAATGAAGCCATTGCAGTTTTAGGTGCAGATGCCTTAGGTACTGTACTAGGTGGATTTGGTGCTGCTGTTACTTCTGGTATAATGATTTTAGGGATTGCAACTTCTAACTCAGAAGGTGACGAAGATCCAGTTTGGCCTTGCTACTGTGTTCAATGTAAACAACCTGTACCTTGTGAATAAATACAAAGGAATAAACAAATGGAATTTAATTTAATTGTCTTATCTTTATCATTTCTAATAGTAAATTTTTTAATATATTCTTATTTCAGAATACGAAAATTTTCAGGAAAAAGGAGAGCCTATTATGTTTACCATATATCAAATGATAAAACAAAATATAAATTTATTGTTGATGTATTAAAAGGTATTGATTTAAAAAAATTAGCAACTAAAGAAAATACAACCATATTTGAAAGTAAAATAAAATTTAATGATTTTGGGTATTTTATAAAATTGGATTTATTTAAAGATCAAATTAGATTAGAATACTTTCCTCGATTTAAGAGAGATATTTTAAGTTATAATGATTTTAAGTCTGATATTATCACACCAATTTTAAAGAAACTTTGACGATAATCATATTAAAATAATTAAAACAAGGGCAACTCGCCCTTGTTTTTTATTTAACAACAATTCTCCTCAAAAATTCTTACCCCAAACAAAACTCAGTAAAACTACTATAGTAGTATAAATTATAATTGCAGAATTTTGTAAAAAAAGATAGTGGCACATTAATTGACGAAAGACTATTGTTGATTAACAATTTGGGTTGAATTATGTCAAGAACGTTAGTAATAGCAATGCTTTTGCTTATGTTTGCTATGGATATTGTTGGACAGGATTATGAGTTGAATATTATCCAACGTCGCAAATATGACCAAATACACGCAGAATTTTGGGTAAAGTCACTTACACCAAATCCAGCTTTGATTGGTGATGCACAATTATGGATTGAGTATAACCAAGAGTTTTTAGTGCCGAATACTAATACTGTCAATGGAATTGCGGATTCGCTTTCTAAAGATATTGACCAAGCAAATCCACTTATGCAAATAAACTCTGAGTTTAATAGCAAAAATGGTTACGCTAGTTTATCTGCATTGAATAATCAAACAAATATAGGAATTAGAGCCAGATTAACCACAATGGGTAATGGTGGATTTAAGCCATCACTCAATGGAAGAGGTAATTTCATTGGTAAAATAATATTTGATATTAAAAATAGCCCTCCAATCAACGCCCAAGCATCAATCAAAATTTTAACTTCAAATCCAGCAACAAGTATTTTAAGTGTTAATTCTGTAGATATAACTAGTAAAGTAAGTATCAAACAGCCTAGTAATTTTACAATCACAGGTGTAACTTTATTATCTCCAATTTATACTGGACAAGTTATCGATAGAGATAAAGATTATTCTTCATTGGCTAATAATTATAAGGGAGTTGGTTATCCAATTTATTTCGAACGTTCTGTTAATCCACAAAGTTACCCTGGTCCTGCAAATGGAAATAATGCTTATGTATTAGATTATAATGACGGTGCGTGGAAAGAACTTGGAAGAGTAGCCGAGCATAATAATCAAGCATTTGGTAGTTCTGCCTTGTATCGTTCTGGTGATGTAGCTCGTCCAACTCAAGTAGGAACTTATGTAATAACTTCTTCTAATGGTCAAGCACTTGGTAGTTCAAATTTCAGAAACCCAGTTAGAATTTTGTGGGCAAAACCAAGTAATATTCGTGATAGAAATAGCAATGTAAAAATCAGAATTGCGATGCTTTCTGGAACAATCAATGATAATATACTTGATAGAGCAAAAACTAACTTATCTTCAGAATCGCCAAATACTCAATCTATGGGAACATATTTTACCAGTATGTTAAATGGTAGCAATGAATATTTTAAAACAGAAAAATCTTTTTCAAACCCAACACAATTAACTATTGAAGCATGGATAAATCCTACAAAAATAAATAGTGGAGAAGTGGGGATAATCACTTCAAGTGGTGGACCTGAACAAGCAGAAATCTTTGGTAAAAAAGAAGGTGCTTGGATGCTATATTTAAAAGATGGTAAATATCCTGCATTCAGAGTAAGGGAAAATCAGAATAGAGGAAAAGATGGCTATTTAGTTAATCTTGTAGCAGAAGATCCAATTAATGTTTCTACTTATTCAACTACGGAAGATGATTTCTCAAGAAACTGGACACATATTTCTGCAGTATTAGAAAATTCAGTTGCATATTTGTACGTAGATGGTGAATTAGTAGCAAGTGATATAGTAAACAAAGATAAAGATTATAGAGCATTGATAACAGAACATCCTATTTGGGTTGGTGTAAATCCAAATGGGAAGTTAGATGGAAAGAATTATTTTGCTGGTGGAATAAAAGAAGCAAAAGTATGGAGAGCAGCTTTCAAACAAGATTCAGTTAGAAAATATGCAATAGGTGTTGTAGCACCATCATCAATTGATAATAACTTTTTACCAGATACTAGAACGAGCTTAGATTTATATTTCAAATTAAATGATGATTTAAAAGATTTTGCTACAAATGCACAATTTCAAAATGGTGCTAACAACTTACAATTTTATAAAGGAACTCAAATAAGTGCAAATGCTAATTTCTTACCAGATTTACCTCACGGAAGAATAACTTCTCCAAGTAGAGGAAGTGGATTATTATTAGCAGTTGGTCAGTCATATCCTATTCGATTTGTAAGTTATAATCTTGGAAATAATGCTGCAAGATTTTCGAGAGATGTTTATTTAGAATTTTCAACAAATGGTGGTTCAACTTGGTTGCAAGTAGAAAACTCAAGTGGATTAAAACTTGGTGGAAATAATGCTATTGATGTTGAAGATAATAAAGCAACTTGGGAGCCATATCAGAATAATGATGTTGGTGCTGGGCTTCGTGACGTAGAGCCATTCGAGAAAAAGGTATTACTACGTATCACAGGACACGAAACTCACGGACAAAGAACAATTTCAAATCCGACAGATGAATTTGTAGTTTCTCGAAATTTCTCTTTAAAGAAAACAAAAGCAAATTTAATATATTCTGATAGCACAAGAAAATTACTTCCAACTGAAAAAGGATTATTTATTGAAACTTGGATAAAGCCACATAGATTTCCAACAGAAAATGAAGAAGTATTTCCAATAATTTCGATGTTAGATTCTGTTAGTAACGAAATTAAATATGATTTATCATTAAATCAATTTGGATTATTAGAGTTCACTTATACAGATAGTCAGAATAAACTACGAAAAGCAATTTCAGATGTGAATAAAGGATTATTAGAGCCGATATCGAAAACATCTGATACTGCGTGGGTACATATTGCAGTTTACTTTAATCCTTATAATAAAGTGAAACCATATCTATTATGGATAGATGGAAATGAAATTGGGAATGAATTTAGTGAAGATGGATTTACTGACTTGAATTATGATTCCACAAATAACAAGAGAATGTATTTGGGTTATTTTCCAAAACTACAAGGTGCTAAAGTTAATTATGGATTTGAAGGAGAGTTTAGAGAATTAAGATTTTGGAAAGGATTTCCTGCAAATAGAAATTATACAAATGGAAAATTAACTGAATTTATTCAAGGTGCATTAACTGTACAAGCAGATAGATTTCTTGGGAAAGATACTCTTAATTTGATTAATACATTTTCTTTCAATAGTGGATTATTTCAGAAATTCGGAAAAACAAAAACTATTGCTGCTTCAATTGATTCTACAATGATATTTGAATTTAAAGGATTAAATCCAACTTATACTGCAGCTAAAGCATATTTGAGAATAGTTAGTCCGCCGGAATATACAAGAATTAAACAAAATAATACTAATTTTAAAATAAGATGGGTTGCTTTCGGAATAGATAATAATGGTTTTACTGGTGGACAAAGATTTGGTAATCCACCATCATTAGAGTTCTCAGAAAAAGGTGGAGCAGGAAATAGTGTAGTTCCATATCAGTATGTAGGTTCATCTTATTGGAATGGAAATGTACGAAATTCATTTACTTTGCCTGATTCAAGTAATTATAGATTTAAAGAATTTGGACAGAATATTATTTATGCTGCGAGTTTAGATATAAGCAATGCAAACGCAGATATGAACCACGACAATCTTTTTATTGACCAAGGTGCTTTACCAATTGTAAAAGATAATATTAGATTTCGGCTTAACGCAAGATACATTGTAGAAAGTACTCCTTATTCTATTAAGGCAGAAAGTCCATTGTATTCTGTTATCCCTGGTGAGAATTTTACCTTAAGAGTTTTACTTGAAGGAAAGCACTCTGGAAAAACTCAAGCAATTGATGATTTGAAAACTCCTTATGATAAAGGTGGAATAAAAGTATCGCTTTTTGAAAATGATAATGGTAAACCCGGTAAAAAAGTAGGGGAGAGCGAAGCAACTAAATCGTATGAAGAAAAAAGCTCTTTTCATCAGAATAACGGACAAAAAAACTTTGCTAATTTGCCATTCTTATTTGAAAATTTAGAAACTGGAAAGTATTGGGTACTTGTTGAACAGATAAATCACTTGCCAATTATGAGTAAATTCCCAGCTCCATTTATATATGAAGGAGAAGATAAAAGCACTTGGGTGATTGAATCTGGTTGGGACTTCACTTCTTGGAATGGTGCTAGAAACAATACTTTGAAAGAAAATGAAAACCCTTGGTCTTTATTCCGATATACTGCTTTTGGAAATTCTGAAGCAAGTAGAGATTCTGTTAACTGGTTCTCTACTGGATTGAATTATAATGATGGGAAAAGTTCTTCAACTATTAATCCGCTTCCTGCTATGGTTGCAGGAGATGTTAATCAAGATGGAAAAATTGATAGTACTGATATTGCGCAAATATTATTAAATTCTGGTGGAAGTGATATAAAATTTGATTTGAATGCAGATTCCACTGTAAATGCTTTTGATAGAATTATGACACAAAGTAATATTGGAAAAATTAGTTCTCTCGGAGAATATAATTATTTAAAGTATCAAGAAAGCTCAGGAACAACATCATCAATCCAAATTTCAAATAATGATATTATTAAGTCAAGTAATATTGTAAAATCTATTAACAAATCACAATTACTTGCAGGTGTATCTTATGATATATCTTCCTTAACTACAGTCAAAGACTCTATTGCAACGGTTGAGTTTTTTATCAGGTCAACAGGTGATACATTTAAACTTGGAAATTCAACATTTGCTTTTACTTTTGATACTTTGAAATTAGACTATATAACTTATTCTAATAAAGACGTAATATTTAGTAATAATAAGACTGCTGGATATTTAACTTCATTTTCCGCTCCAAATGCTGAAACTCAATCTCCTTATAAAAATCTTAGAACAATAGAAATTGTACTTGAAAAAGGAAAAGATGGTTTAGTTGTTCCAAGCGAATTAACTTCTCTTGGAAAACTCAATTTCAAAATAAAAACTAAAGATGCTATTGTTCAATTCAAATGGCACAATAGTACTTTGGTATATAGTAATACTGGACAGAATTTACTTGCCTTTGGAACTAAAGAAGATATATCTCCAGTTAAGCAATTTAAGATAGAATTATTAAATCCTAAAGGTGGAAAAAGCTATTCTATTGGTCAAAATCTTGAAATTTCTTGGTTGAACGAAGGAAACCCTATTCAACTTGAATATTATAATGGTGTTACTTGGAATAAAATATCAGATTCAGTTTTCACTAAAGAAGTAAGTAAATTTAATTGGACTTTGCCAAACACAGAGAACTTTAATGCAAGGCTTAGAATAATAGATGCTCAACTTCAAGTGGAGTTAGTGAAATCAGATAAATTTGTAATCGAAAGAAAGTTTGGGCAGATAGTTAGTCCTTCTTCAAATGATGGTGTCTTATCAGGTGGAGATTTTATTCAAGTTTACTTTACTGCATCAGGTTTTGAAACAGTTGATTTTGAATATACTGATGATGGTGGCGATAATTGGAAACCATTAAAGAAAAATGTAGGTGCTAAATCTGAGAAATTCTCGTGGATGATACCAAGAAAAAGCACTAATATAATGTATATTAGAATGATAAATGGCTCAGAGATTATTGATATATCAGATAAAATAAGAGTTTTAAATGGGACTCTTGACCTTAATACTCCTAATGCATCTACAATTTGGGCTACTAATACCAATCAAAGAATTAGGTGGACTTATAGTGATGTAGATTATTTCACTTTACAGTTTTCATTAGATGCTGGTGATAATTGGTTAAATATTGAGAGCAATCTAAATGCTCATTCGCGTTATTATAACTGGGATGTACCCGGTATAGAATCGGAGTTTGTACTGATAAGAGCAATATGGAATGATGACCCAGAAATGCTTTATGATATCACTTCGAGCTTCACGATTGATCTAAGCAGTTCTACTGAATTTGACGAAAAAGAAGAAAAAACACTAAAGTTAATTTCATATCAGACGATAAATAATAGTGTAAAGGTGTTCTCAGAAAAAAATATTAATTGTAATATTTATATTTATGATTTAGATGGACAGCTTTACCAAGAAACAAAAACTTACTTAACTATTGGTAACAACGATCTTTACTTGGAAAAAGAATTAGCAGATGGAGTTTACTTCATTCTAATTCAAAATGAAAACATTAGGTATTTTAATAAGTTCATAAAAGATTAAAAAATAGAATTTAGAATAAAAAAATTATAAATTCTTTCATTATTTTTTTAAAAAATTGTTACGAGAGTGAGTTTTCCACACCTCTAAATAATTTTTGATTTCTTTACTTAAATCGAATTGAATCTCTAACTCATTATTTTAAAAACGAATACGACGAAAAAAAATTATTGGCACTTATATTGAATTATAAAATAGGACGCTAAAAGAAGCAAATAAAACGGCTTTTATGGCTAATATTAAACAGAATTGAATATCATTGGTTATTTACTTTTATGATTAGTATAATTTATACTAATTTTCCTAAAGTTTTTAATCATTTGGTCGATAAGTAATAATGAAATAGTAGAATTACTTTTTTAGAAAAAGCAAAAATATGATTAAGTCAATGAAAAATATAAAATTTAAAAAATCACACAATGGATGTGTTTATTTAGTAAAAATTATGGAGGATTTATGAAAGAGTTGGGTTTTCCCGATATTCGTTCACCGGTTGGTAAATGAGTTCGCGATAAATGCTGCAGTAAAAATTACTGATGTACACATTTTTTTCAAGAGAATTAAATAATAAACTGTAAATTAATTGTCTTTAATAATTTCTAAAAGGATTTAGTTATGAAATCTAAAAACAAACTTATAATACTTGGCTTGCTCATGGCAGTCTTCTTGGGTCTTCCGAGTATTAATGCGTTCGCCGCAACCATAAAATGGGACGGTGGAGCTAGTACAACGAATTGGAACGATGCCGACAACTGGGATGGCAACGCAGTTCCGACGAGTTCTGATGATGTAATTCTTGACAACTCAATAGTTGTTACAGCTTACACAGTAAATGTAAACACTGCTGCTGATGTTAACTCTTTAACACTAAACTATGCAGATGTTACATTAAGACCAGATGCAAGTTCTGCAAGAACAATGCGTGTAAGAGATAATCTAGTTTTGACAGCTGGATCAATCTTATATACAAATGCAGGAACTACTGGTCGTCTTTCTTGGACATTTGATGGCTCTGGAGCTACGAATTCCATCAATAACGTTACAGATGATGAAGCTAAAATGCAATTCTTCAACTTAACAATTGATGGTTCTATTACTACAGTTGCTGGTGATAATAATGGTGATATGGAAATTTATGGTAATCTTACTATAAATGGTTCATTTTTACCAAGTACAAATGCTGACGACTCACATGTTTATTTTAAAGGATCTGGTAAAACTATTACTAATAATGGTTCTTTAGAATTAAATACAGTAACTTATAATAACAACTCTTCATATACTACAAATACAGATTTGACTGTAAATGGTGATATGAATGTTGCTTCTGGGTCTTCTCTTATTTTACAAAACCCTTCTATAGTAACTTTAGCTAATAACCCAACAAAAACATTAACAAATGCAGGAACTTTGACTTTTCAAGCTGGTTCTTCATTAAATGTAAATGCTAACACAACTTTAGTTGGTGATTTAGCGAATTTTGCTGGTGATTTAACTGTAGGGGCAGCAACTTTAAAAGTAACTGCTTCAAATGAAATTTCAGGTACTGGTTCAATAACAACAGGTGCAACTTCAGTTATTAATGTAAATGACGGTGATGGTGTTGCTGGTGCTATTGATTTAGATACTTATTCATTTAATGCGGCTACTGACTATATAATCGAAGGTGGTACAACTGGCTTTGCTGGAGCAAGTATAACAACTGTTGATGATGTTACTTTTGGAACTGAAACTGGAGCTACTCTTGCCATTTCAATAACTGAAGGCTTCATAATGACAGGTAATTTAGCAATTACAGAAAATACAGGTGGTGTTACAACTGTTACTGCTACATCTGGTACTATAACTATGTCAGGTGCAGCAAAAACTTTAAATGCTAACGATGAAACTTTAGTTCTTTATGGTTTAGAAATAACAGGTACAATAGCTGGTGATGAATCTTTATCAACTTTAGGAGTTGGTGAAGGTACTGAAGGTTTCACAATTACTAATTATTTTGGAATTGCAACAGGTGGTACATTTGACTTAGATAATGCAACCTCTGGCGATGAAGTATATACAATCGTATTTAGTAATACAAATTCAATCAATGTTGTAGATGCAGGTAGTTTAGATATTTTTGGAGATGCTGCTGCTGGAATTGCTATTAATATAAATGGTTCAACAACATTATTAAATGATTTAGATTTAGATGATGGAACAGGTTCACTTGACGATTATATTACTATCACAGTTGGTGCATCTGGAACTTTAGACTTTGGTGCAAATCTTTTAACTTTAGATGGTGCTAACTCTTCATTTGTAACTTCAGCAGGTTCAACTTTAAAAACAGCAGAACCAACGGGTTTGTCAGGCAACTTAACAACTGCTGTAGCTCCTACATTTGATAATGCAACAAACTTGGAATATAATGCAGGTGCATTAGTACTTGGATTGGAAGATGTAGGTTTTGCTGGTACTGATATTAATCAAGTAGATGATTTAATTATTAATGGTGCTACTATAACAGGTGATTATGTTGATGGGGCTGCTTCTACTTTATTAGTAACAGGTGATTTTACTTTAACAACTGGTACTTTTGTAATTGGCGCTGCTTCAACTGATTTATTATCATTTAATGGAACTTCTAATATTACTAATTCAACAGCAACCGCTGCAAATCTTAAATTTAGTAATGTTGTTATTTCAGGTGATGTAACAACTTCTGGTGATTTCTATGTTGGAAGTAGCCAAGCAGACGGTTTAAATATAACTGGAACATTAAATGCTACTACAAATAGTTCGCACATTTATTTTGATGGTGGTGGAGCTTTCTCAATAGATGGAGCTGCAGGTACTATTGATTTTGCAGAAGTAACTTTCGAAGCTGATGCTGCTATTGATGCAACTATGACTGATATGAATGTTGCAGGTGATTTTAATGTTGAAGATGGTGCGACAGTAACTGGTGCAGCATTATCAATTGTTGATTTCAATGGCACATCTGAACAAACAATTGAATTAAATACTACTGGAGCATTGGTTCTTGATATTGTAACAATTTCAAATTCAACTGGTGTAGTAACAGATAATAATATGACATTTGGTGACCAAGATGGTGCAACAAACATCACTGGTCAATTTGTAGCATCTGCGGGAACTGTAACTTTTGGTGGAACTACAAATGCATTAACAATAGGTGGAGCTGGTTCAGCAACATTCTTTAATTTGAATGCTGGAACAGCGTTGACTTCAACTGGAGATTTCGCAATTGTTAAAACTTTAGATGGTACATCATATACTCAAACTTCCGACGAATTAACATTTTATGGAGATTCTGGTGCACCTGATAGCGATGGTGATTATGTAGATGATAATAAATTTGAAGCAAGTGTTGTAAACTTAACAACATTCTCAATTGGTGGAACATTAATTATAGACGATAATTGTGAATTAACAGTAAGTGTAGATGAAACTGGTGGTGGTGCGATAACAATTAATGGTCGACTTGAAATAGATACAGATGGTATTTCTTTATCTTCTGCTATAACAAATTTAGGTGAAATACATTTAACAAATACTGGTGGTACATCTGATTTAGATGATATTTTTGGTGTTGGTGCTGGATTTAACTCTACTGCTGGAGATGTTATAATAGATGGTGACCATACAACTGTTGTAGGTGCAACTATTGAATTAAATAATTTAGTTCTTTCATCATCGGCAGCTATAGCTCTTGAAGCTGCTGATGCAATTACCTTAAATGGTAATTTAGTAGTAGATGAATTTGATATGGCTGGTTCTGACCCAGATTCCGATATTACATTTGCCGGAGAAGCAACAATCACTGGTACTAATGTTTTAAGTGTTGGTTCTATAAATGTAGGTGTTGCTGGAGATGTAACTTCTACTTTAGCATCAATTTTATTAGAATCAGATACTGACGCAAGTATTGTAATTGCTTCGGGTGGCTCTTTTGAAGCTACTGATGGGAATATAACTATGAATGTAAATAATGCTGCTGACCCAGATATTGATAATAACAGTACTGCAACGGCATTAACATTCCACGACTTAACAATTGCTAATGGTGTAGTAGTTACTTTTGATGCTCCTATAATTATTAGTGGTAGTTTATCTCAAGTTGGTACAGGAACACTTGCGGCAGCTGATAATTCATCTGATATAACTTTTACTGGTTCAGGTGAAGCTATTAATATTGCAACTACAAATACTGTAAACCTATTTGATGTTTCATTTCAAGGTGCATATACTGTTGATGGAACTGCAGGAACTGAATTAATTAATATCATGGGTGATTTAGATGTAACTAATACTGGTTCACTTCAAATGACTGATGGTGGGATTTCTTTTGGTGATGGTGGTACTACTGATGGTACTGATGATGTTGCAATTACAAATGAAGGTTTATTACAATTCCATGATTTAGTATTTAATAAAAATGCAAACACTGATAATATTACTTCAAATGATAATTTTACAGTAAATGGTGATTTTACTATTACACAAGGTAATTTACAAAATACTTCAAACCTAGTAACATTTGAAGGTACAGGTTCGATTTTAGAAGAAACTGGTAATGGAAGTTTAACTTTTAGTTCTGTAGATTTCAATGGTACAACTACTTTAGGTGCTGGTGCTTTAGATATGAAAGTATCTGGAAATATAGTTGTTGGTAGCGGAAGCTCTGCAGTAGCAAGTGATCCTGCAGACGAAATTACATTTATTGGTGCAACAACTAAAACTATTCAAAATAATGGAACGTTGACTTTAGGGAATGTTACTATTGCAAATGAAGCAAGTAATATCGTAAATACTACTTCTAGTTTTGCTATCCAAGGTGATTTAACTGTTGGTGGTGCTACTGGTGGTAAATTTGAAGCTACTGCTGGAACTGTTACTGTAAATGGTGGTGCTCCTCAAACTTTTGATAATGCTACAACTGTTGCTACTAATTTAAAATTCTATAACTTGACTTTAGCTACTACAAGTACTGATGTTCAATTTGATAACGATTTTTATATCAACGGTAATTTAACTCTTGAAGATGATGCAATTTTTGATGCTCAAACTAGTGATAAAAGAGTGTTCTTTAATGGTTCTAGCCAACAAGATATTAACCTTGAAGGTAATGGTACTTTAGGTGCAGGTAATTCTACATCTTTATTATTACATAATGCTACTGTTAACAATTCAAATGGTTTAAAATTAGTTGGTACTGGTAATGATATAATTGTTAATCAACTATCTGTTCAAGGAACTTTAAGATTACAATCTGGTGATATCGACTTAAATGGTAATAACATATTAACTATTGATGTTAATACAGTTGCTACTGCAAAATTAGATGAAACTGCGGGTAATACTGTTGTTAATAATGGACCAAGTACTTCTACTGGTCATGTTTATGCAGTTCAAACTCCAGGTGCATCTCTATCAAATATTAACTTTGGTGGTTTAGGAGCTATTATAACTTCTGCTGACCCAGGTTTATTAACTGTTAAAAGATACCACATTCCGTTGACAGTAGGAAATCAAACACAAGCTTCAAGATACTATTCTATAGTAGCTGGTAACTCAAGTTTAGATGCAAAATTAGTGTTTAAATATGATGCAAGTGAATTAGGTGTATTAACAGAAGATGATTTAATTTTAGTTTATGGTGACGATCCTGCAGTTGATGTATGGACTATACAAGAATCTACTTTAAATACTGAATTAAGAAGATTAACAACTCCAAACTCTGCAATAGATGCATTTACTGGATTAACAGAATGGTGGACAATTGGTACTCCTGATGTATTGACTGCAACGTCAATCACAAATGGTCTAGCTACTACTCCAATTTCTGCTGGTACAAATGACAATGCAATTTTTGGTGTTCAATATACTTCAAATGGTTCTGTTGATTTATCATCAGTAAGATTTAACTTAGGTAGAAATTTAGGTGCTACAAATGAAGTAGCTAAATGGAAATTAGTTTATTCTGAAGATGATGATTTCTCAACAACTGAAGATAACTATACTATGATTGATGTTGCTCCAGGTGGTACTAATACTACTGGTGGTACTTCTGGTCTTAGTTATGTTACTTTTGATGTTTCAGGTCAAGATGCTGCTTATAATGTTGTAAATGAAGGTACTCCAGTTAACTATTTCTTAGTTACTGATATCGTATCAACAGTTACTGCTGCAACATCTACAATTACTCCTGCAACAACAAACTTAGTAACTACAATTTCTGATGGTATTACAGAAGAGTTTTCATTAACAGGTTCGGCTTATGCATTTAGAGCTTCAATCATGGTTTCACCTCACGAGGTTGGCTTAACTGATGCTCCATTAATTGCTGGACAAAGTGATGTTGTATTATTTGGTTATAAAGCATCAGTTACATCTGCTGCTGGTTTACCTGGTATTACTGGATTCTCTTTAAGTTTTGATGAAGATCCTTCTGCTGTATTCGAAAATGTAAGAGTTTACTCTTCTGTTACTGAACATGATTTTGCAGATATGGCTGCAGGTGATTTAATTTCATTAGCAAGTTCAAATGTAACTTCTACAGAATTTGATATTACATTTAGTGCAAAAAGAGTTTTAGCAACTACTCCAACATATTTCTTTGTTGTAGCAGATGTTAAAGATGGTGTTAGAAATACATCTCCAGATATTACTCCAACATTAACTTATGCAAACTTAGAATCAAGTGATGCAGGTATAAGAGGAACTGATATTAATGGAAATGCTGCAAGTTCTCATAATGGTTTCGTTTATTCTTTTGTAAATTCTACAGTTACTGTTGATGTTAACAATAACACTGCAGCAAGTAACTTAGGAACAAGAGTTGATAGACAACCAATATTTGGATTTACATTAACTCCAGACAATAATCAACCTGTATCATTTACAGGTGCAAACTTAACTGTTACTTTAAGTGCAGCTGCTTTAGCAAACAACCTTTCTAACTGGAGTCTTTATTATGACGCTAATGGAAATGGATTTGGTGAAACTTCTGAGAAAATCGCAAATGGTACTTTAACATCAACTTCTGGTGTTGGGAACTTAACATTTACTGGATTTACTCAATCTTTATCTTCTGCTAGAAAATATTTAGTAGGTGTTAAAGTTGGAAGTGGAGCGACTGCTGGTTCAACAGTAAAAGTTCAATTAACAAGTACTGATTACATTACTTTAGCATCACCTGCTAAATTAAATGCAACTGGTCCTTTACCAGCTACTGCAGTTACTCATACTATCAGAACTGCTGGTACAGCTACTGCTTTAACTTTAGTACATTATAACACATCTGTTACAACTGGAAATACATTAGGATTTACAGTAAGAGCAGTTGATGCTAATGGTTACCCAACAGTAGTAAGTGCTGCTGAAACAGTAACAATAGCTAAAGTAAGTGGAACTGGAACTGTTGGTGGTACTGCAACTGGTACTATCGTAAACGGAACAAACAATGTTATAGTAAGTCCTTCATTAACTGCTGCTGCTGGATCAACTGATTTAGTTATAGTTGCTAATGGATCTTCTTTAACAAGTTCTGCAAATTCAAATGCTATTACTATCTTAGAAGCTGAACCAGCTGCAAATGATGCGATTGTTACAATTGCAAATATTACAGCTACAACAGCTAGAATAACAAATATTACAGCTAACTCTGGTTCAACAGATGGTAGAATAGTAGTAATTAGACAAGGTTCTGCTCCTCACGTTCCAACAGATGCAACTGCATATACTGCAAATTTAGACTTAGCAAGTTCTGGTATTGGTCAAACTGGTCCAGGTTCTTATGTAGTTATGGCAAATGTTGCAGCAGGAGCGGCGGCATATTCTAACGACATAACAGGATTAATGCCAAATACAAGATACTATGTTCAAGTATTTGACTATAATGGAACAACTCCTAACTTTAACTATGCAACTGGTACTGCTTTCACTAGTGAATCAGTTAGAAACCCGATATCATTCACAACTTCTTCTGGTGACATAAGTTCAGCTTCAACTGAAACATTACCAGCGAATATACAAACAGATATCGACATTACAAGTACTATATCAGCTGCTGATGAAATCGATTGGTATCAATTTAAAATACCTTCAACTAAAAACAATGCAATAATTAGACTATCTAATTTACCTGCAAACTATGAAGTTGAATTATACGATGCATCTGCTGGTATAATAAATAAAACTTTACTAAGAGACTCTAAAGTTACTTTACAAGGCGATGAAGTAATTATACTTAATAATGCTGCAGGTTCGTATGTATTAAAAGTATATGGAGCTAATGGTGACGCTTATTCTACTTCAAGCTATACTTTAAGAGTTAGCACAAGTAATAACGAAATCTTCTCTCAAGTAGAGTAATTATTCAGGTAGAGGTGGTAAATCACCATCTCTACCATTTTTAAATCGAAAATTTGTTTAAATTAATTTAAAGGATTAAATCATGAACCTTAATAGAATAAAAAAAGCGATTCAAGTTTGCCAAGGAAAGGCACTTGTCTTGATGCTAGCAGTTCTATTATTCGCTCCTGATGTATTCGCTCAAGACTATACTGTTACATTAAAACAGAGAAGAATGGGTGATCAAATCGGTGTTGAATTTTGGCTAAAAGGTGCAAGTACAACTGTACCTAAAATAGGGAATATGACGATTGGTGTTACATATAACACTGCTCATCTATCTCCTGCGGATGCTGCTTCTTATGCTTTACAAACTACAGATTCTGTAGATTATAATGTAGAACAAACAGCTCCATTACCTTATAGAACATTTACATCTAATTATCACAGTGCTAATGGGTACTCTGCATTAACTGCAAATCCTGTTACTGATGGTTCTAACTATGTGTATATTATGCACGTTGCTATACCAACTGTACCTTCTACACAAGGTATCGCTGCTGAAACTGATGGAATTGGTTCTTTTGTTGGAAAATTAGTATTTGATATTATCGATCATAATAATTTAGATTTAACTGATATGACTGATATATCTTTTAACTCACTACAATCTATTGGTAACTTTGTGTTATTTGATGTTGATGGTAATGATGTTGAAGCAAATGCTACTATAGTTAATACTACTAACATGCCTATTAGAGGGATTACAATATTAAACCCTAATGGACCTGATGAAGCATTAAATAGAAATAAAGAATACTCTTCTATGTCAACTGCTGGATACCCAATTTATTTCGAAAGATCTGGATTGTTTTCTCCAACAGCTACTTCAAGATATGGAACTTCAAATAAATTAGCTTATGGTTTTGATTTTGTAGCAGGATATGACACTGGTCTATCTGATGCTAATCAAGATTGGACTGAATTTATGAGAGTTGCTGAACATAGAGATAACGTTACTACTTTAGGTGGAAATGTTACAAATCATAGAAGTGGAGAAATTACAACTTCAAATGGTGCTAATACTGGCTTCTTGTTAACTCAAGGAGATGGTACTCAATTACCTGTTGGATCTGGTGATGGTTATGGCGGAGTTTTAAGAGCAATGTGGGACGATGACCAATTCTTCCCATTCCGTTCTGAAGAAGCTCGTTTAAGAATCAGACAACTTGATACAACTGGTACTGGTGCTAGTATTGCTTTAAGAAGCAATGTTGCTGATGGTACTTATGATATAAGTGATGCAAACTTTATTTTGTCAAGAATTTTCTTCTTGCAATTAGATGGTGCTACTGAATACTTAAGAACAAATGATAAATTTGACAACCCTACTCAATTTACTGTAGAAGCTTGGGTAAACTTAACTTCAATAAATTCAAACACCATATCGACTATAGAACCTGCTATTGTGGCATCTTCTAATGGTCCAGGTACTACTGAAGGAACTTGGATGTTATACTTGAAAGATGGTAAATACCCTGCATTTAGAGTAAGAGATCACCAAGGTGGTGGTGCTAATAGAGGTGAAAATGGTTCTATTTATATAGCAACTGTTGTATCTCCTGACGCAATCGACGCTGCTACTGCAAATGTTCCTATTGATGACAATACAGAACATCCAGGAAACTGGCATCATATTGCTGGTGTTGTAAACAATAATACTTTATCAATTTATGTTGATGGAGAATTAATGGAACAAACAACTAACGAAAATGCAGTTGATTTAAGACCTGAACAAGGTTCTCAAAATATCTGGATTGGTGTTAACCCGAATGGAACAGTTGATGCTAACGATTACTTAAATGCTGGTATTAAAGAAGTAAAAATCTGGAGAAAAGCATTTGCACAAGGTGAAGTTAGAAAATATATGTCTGGAGTTCCTAACCCAGCTGCTACTCCTTTTGCTAATGGCGATGAAAGAAATGCTTTGGAGTTTTACTACTCTTTAAATGGTGTTTCTGCTGACCTTGCAAGTGGATCAGGTGTTGGTAGTGGAAATCAAAATGGTGCAAACTTATTAAGATTATATACAGATATTACAAATGGAACTATTTCTTCTTTAACTGAAGAAAGATTCCCTTACAGACCTGATAGAGGACACGTAAGAATTACTTCCCCTTCTTCTATGTCTGGTGTAACTAACTTAGATGGTGCTGCTTACCCTGTAAGATGGGCATCATTTGGATTAGGTGATACAGAAACAATAGCAACTGAAGATTTAGTTCTTCAGTTTAGCCGTGATGGTGGAAATACTTGGGCTTATGCTATTAAAAATTCTGGTATATTATTAGATGGTATGGACGCTGAAAGTAATTATGAGGGATGGGAACCATACAGAAGCAATACAGTTATTGGTCAATATAATGACTTACAAGCTGTTGCTCCTGGTGATACTAACTATTCTAAAAATGTAATGTTAAGAATTAGCGGTACTTCTGCTAATAATCAAGATAACATCACATTTACTACTGAAGAATTTGAAGTAGCTCCTTACTTCTCATTACAAAATACTGGTGAAAATTCAGTTATAATAATTGAATCAAACCAAGATATGAATTTCTTAGGTGGTTCTGCAGTTCTTGAATCTTGGATTAAACCTTATAGATTTCCAACTGCTACTGAAGGGTTCTTCCCAATTACAAACAAAATGGATACTACAACTGGTGATATTCACTATGCTTTAAGATTATTAAGCACTGGTCAAATTCAAGTTGTTGTTGGATCTGCTGATGGTCAACAATTTACTGCTGAATCAAATGCAGCATTACCTATTGTTGAACCAATTACAGTATCTAATGACTCTGCTTGGACTCATGTAGCTGTTTATGTAAATTTAGGAAATGGTTCTGGAACTCCTGATGTAAGATTTTACATTGATGGTAATATCCAAACTGGTGATGCTGTTACTGGATCTTTAACTACTGCTTCTAATGTAGTTGTTAATTCTAATAATACTTACCCAGCTTATATTGCTTACGAACATAGAAATTCTGCAACTTATAACCAATCATTTATTGGTGAATTAAAAGGTTTAAGATACTGGAGTGGTTTACCTAATGGTCAATCTGCTTCTGGTGTTGAACCTACTGCAATGACTACTTTCTTACAAGGTGCTGCTAATATTAAAGGTTCTGAATTATTAACTACTTCTCAAACTAACTTAATCGCTTCTTTCGATTTTGATGGTACTTCAGTAGTTGCTAATGATATGGAATATAATAGTTTATTCTCTGTTATTAATGGTGCTTCTGATAGCTTAAATGCTAAAGTAATTGTTAACAACGGTGTTAAATTTACTGGTAACAAACCTTTTGTAAAATTAGCTGAACCAATGTTTGAAGCACAAGTTGCTCAATCTAATACTGCTCTTAGAGTAAGATGGATTGGATTTAACTATGATAAAGCTGGTTTCTCTACTGGTAACAGTGTATTAACTGAAGATTCTGATTTAGAATGGTCGAATTTAGGTGGTGGTGGTGTAGCTAATATACCTTACAACCCAACTTCATCAAATAATGATTTTGCTTCTTATACTAATGCATTCAGTTTACCTTTAACTGAAACTTACAAATTCTTAGGTACTAATCCACCTCATACTCAGTATGCTGGATTATTAAATGTATCTACAACTAAACACAATGCGACTGAAAATGAGCAAGAGCCATTCCCAGCTGCTTTAGAAAATGCTAGATTACAAATCAAAGGTGAATCAACTATTAATGCTGCTTCTCCATTCTACTGGACTGAATTTGAAGACTTAAAAGACCAAACTGATGTATTTTCTATCACACCTCCTTCTAACTTTACTGTAAGAGTATTATTAGAAGGTTACCAAAGAAGTTCTGTAAATAACTTCGGTGATGATGGTGCTGGAAATGATCAAGGTATTTTAGGAACTGCATTCGACGCTAATGGATTAAGAATCTCTTTATACAATGATCAATCTGGTTCTCCAAGTAATGTAAAAGTTACTTCAGTTAACTCAGCTGATTATGTTGATAAAGATCCTTTATCTGCTGATGGTATCAGAGGAAATGCTGGTTCTCAATTTGGTGATGTTGAATACGTATTCACTGACATAGTTGACTCAACTTATTATGTATTAGTAGAACACGAAAATCACTTACCAGTTATGTCTAGATATGCTGCTCCTTTCTCTTTCTCTGGTGATGATAAATCAACTTGGGCTGTAGAGTCTGGTTGGGATTTCCAAAACTGGGAAGGTGATACAACTGATTTATTAACTTTAGCAAACTCTCAAGACCCAACTGCTTTTGGTACTGCATATTCAGCTTTAGGTGCTGTGTCTATCGACCCAACATCTCCTGACTATTCAAGAACTGCATTAGCTTATACTGCTGGTCAAGGTAGTTCTGCAACTGCTAATAAAATGGCTGCTATGGTTGCAGGTGATGTAATCAGAGATGGTCAGATTAACGTAGCAGATGCTGTTCAATCTAGATTAGAAGGTCTTGGAAATGACTTAACTGCTGATGTTACTGGTGATGGTTCTGTTAACGCTGTTGATAGATCAATCATTGATAATAACTTTGGTAAAGTTTGGTCACTTGCTGAATACTTAGATTGGTCAACAATCTTCGGTATTACTCAAGGTGTTCGTGAAATCGAAAACGGTACTGAATTTAACAAAATTAATACTAATGATGTTACGTTATCTGAAATTATGAATGCTAGAGCTATGAAAGCTGCTAACAACTTAGGTGGATTAATGCAATCTTCTGACAAAATTAAAGAAGTTAGAAAAGCTAAGTTACAAGCTGGTGGATTAAGCTATAATGTTTATTCTGAAACTGAGTTATTAGAAGACGAAGGTCTATTAATGTTATCTGTTTATATGGAAAACACTGGTGAGCCATTTGCTTTAGGTAACTGTACTTTTGCATTAGAGTATGATAACAAAAACTTAACTTTTGTTACTATCGCTAATACTGAAAACAGTCCTTGGAGTGATGACGCAGCTTTAGGTTACTTTAAAACTTATTCTGCTCCACTTCCAGTAGCTCCTAAGCCAATTGACAACGTTAGATCTGTTGAGATTGACTATGACAACAAACCTTATAGAGATGCTTCTACTAATACTTTCTACAAACACCCTGGTTACAGTGTGCCTTACGAAAGAACTTTAGTTGGTACTTTAGTATTCTCTATCAGAGATATAAATGTAGCTAATTCTTTTGACTTCGATTGGCATTACTCAACTGCTGTATTAGATATCGATGGTAACGTAATCACTGGTTACGGTAACTTTGATGATGGTAATAAAGTTGATAACAATGTTAATGCTGTTTTAACTTCTCCTAATGGTGGTGAATCTTGGAAAACTGGTAAATCTTACTTCGTTTCTTGGACTAAACCTTCTATGGATCAAGACTTATTCGTTGAATTATCTCTTGATAGAGGTAACTCTTGGATTAGATTAAATGAAACTCAAGTTAAAGCTATTGCTGCTAACTTTGAATATACTGTTGAGAACTTTGAATCTAACGAATGTTTAGTTAGATTAGTTGACGCTGTTGATAACACTGTTATTGATGTATCAAACAATGTATTCTCAATTACACAAGCTAAAAACAGAATTACAAAACCTTCAGCTCAAGATCCTATCTATTTTGCAGGTGCAAAATCTAACATAGAATTCGTTGCTGAAGATGTAACTAATGTAAGATTTGAATTCTCTCCAAATGGTACTACTAACTGGAGTACAATCGTTGCTACTGTTAACGCACTTACTGGAAAAGTTGAATGGACTGTTCCTAATAACGTAAATACTGATAAAGCTGTAATCGCTATGTATGATGCTACAACAGGTGAATACCTTGCTAGCTCTGAAGCATTCAGAATCTTATCTGGAAATGTAAACTTCATCTCTCCAAGAGCTGGTGATGTTTTAGTTGTTAAAAACGACCCAATCAAATCTGTTAGATGGAACAATAATTCTGTTGTAGAATTTGACTTACAATTATCTCTTGATGGTGGTCTTAACTGGACTACAATTCAAGAAAACGTAAACGCATTGAAACAAAACTGGGATTGGAAATTACCTAACGTGAACTCTGAAAACGTTGTAATTAGAGCAATCTTCGATAACAAAGCAAACCTTGAATATGCAAGATCTGGTAGATTTACAATATCTGCTGATGGTGCTTCTTCTGTTGAAGGATTCACTGCAAATGTTAACGAACCATATCCTAACCCATTCAATGATAAAACTACTATTAACTTTAGTTTAGTTGATCATGCGAATGTTAGCGTTGAAATTTACAATGCAGCAGGTGCAGTAATTGCTAATGTAATTAATAACCAAACTTACAGTGCAGGTACTCACAATGTTACATGGGAAGCTGGAGACATAGCTGGTGGAGTTTACTACATCAAGTTTACTGTTGACGGTGCTTCTATCACTAAAGAAGTTGTTTTAACTAAATAATTTCTAAAGTATTAGATTTCCTTAAAAGCCGAGTAGTAATACTCGGCTTTTTTTATGTTATACCAACTTTAAAAAAATATAGATTTTAATATTTAATAGTTATAAAATTATTTAGTAATTTTGTAAAAGAAATAAGACTTATTTGTATTAAATGTTTTTACTTTTAAAAAGGTCCTTTATGAGAACTTCAATTTATATTATTATTATTATTTCAATATTATTATTTTCTTGCTCTAAAGAAAAAAAATCAATCACTCCAGAACTAAAAGACATCACAGAAAGCGTGTATGCATCTGGTTTTGTAAAAAGCAAGAATCAATATGAAGTTTTTTCTAAAAGTGCTGGTGTTTTGAAAAAAATCTTTGTCAAAGAAGGAGATTTTGTAAAAATAGGGGATACTCTATTTCAACTTGATAATGATAATTCTAAATTGAATACTGAAAATGCAAAATTACTTGCAAGCAATGCTGATTATCAAAATAATAAAGCTAAAATTGATGAAATTGAGAATAATATAAATCTAGCTGAACAAAAACTAAAAAATGACTCTCTACTATTAGAAAGACAAAAAAATCTTTGGGCTAAAAAAGTAGGCAGTAAATTTGAATTGGAGCAAAAAGAATTAAATTTTGAAAATTCAAAAAACAATTTAGAATCTTTAAAAATTAAGTTAATTGACTTAAAAAAACAATTGAAATTAAACTCTCAACAAAGTAAAAACAATCTTAAAATCGCTAAGTTGATGGAAGAAGATTTTATTATTAAAAGCGAAGTTGAAGGTGTTATTTACAAAATCAATAAAGAAAAAGGCGAATTAATTACAAATATGTCTGCCATTGCATCTATAGGAGCAGAAGACTTTATAATTGAAGTAAATATCGATGAAATTGACATAGTCAAAATTGAACTTGGTCAAGAAGTATTTATTAGAATGGATAGTTATCAAGATAAAGTATTTGAAGCCACAGTAAGTGATATCCAGCCTATTATGAACGAAAGAACTCGTACTTTCAAAATCGAGGCAAAATTCAACGAAAAACCACCTAAACTATATCCTAACTTAACAGTAGAAGCTAATATTGTATTAAATAAAAAAGAAAAAGTACTAACAATTCCAAGGAACTATTTGAACTCAAATTTTGAAGTAACTTTAGAAAATGGCGACTTGCAAAAAATTGAAACTGGATTAATGGATTTCAACTTAGTTGAAATAAAATCTGGAATTGATAAAAATACTAAAATAATTTTACCTTAAAATGAAAGTAAAACACATAGCAGAAATATCAATAGCTTTACTATTTGCCCGTTGGAAGCAAACACTAATTGCTGCTATCGGCGTAACATTTAGTATCGCCTTGTTCATTACCTTACTTGGCTTTATGGAGGGCTTAAATGGCTTGTTAGATAGTTTAGTATTAAATAGAACTCCTCACATTCGACTATTTAACGATATTAGACCAACAGAAATTCAGCCAATAGAAATCTCTGAAAAATATAAAAATCATTACAATTTTATAAAATCAATTAAACCTGCTATTGCTAGAAATCAACTACATAATGTAGATGCAATATTAAATACTTTAGAAAAAGATAATAGGGTAGAAGGAGTTGCACCAAGAACTCTTGCACAAGCATTTTATAGTCTTGGTACCATTGAGCTTAATGGAATGGTTAACGGTATTGACGTAGAAAAAGAAGCAAAATACTATTCCTTCGCAGATTATATTCCGGAAGGAAATTATATGGATTTGAAAAATGTTGCAAATAGTATAATCCTTGGAATAGGTGCAGCTGAAAAAATGCTCGCAAAAATTGGCGATGTTATAATTGTAACAACTACTTCGGGCGACCAATTCCCACTTAAAGTCGTTGCTTATTTTCAAACTGGAATGGCAGATTATGATAAAGTCCAAAGTTTTGTTAATATTTCTACAACTCAAAAAATACTTGGCAAATCTAATTCCTATATTAATGAACTACAAATTAAACTAAAAGATTTAAACAATGCTCCACCAATTGCCTTAGAATATAGCAAAATATTTAAAGTTGATGCTGAAGATATACAAACTGCTAATGCTCAATATAGCACTGGAAGCGATATTCGTTCATTAATTTCTTACGCCGTTGGAATTACTTTACTTATAGTAGCAGGATTTGGAATCTATAACATCTTAAATATGATGATTTATGAAAAAATGGATACGATTGCAATACTAAAAGCTACTGGTTTTGCAGGTAAAGATGTAAAAAGAGTCTTTATAAATATTGCTCTTAGCATAGGAGCATTTGGAATAATTGCTGGTTCTATTGTTGGGTTCTTGCTATGTTTTATGATTGATAATATTCCTTTTGAAATTGCTGCAATGCCTACAATCACTACTTATCCAATTGATTACGGAATTAATTATTATATTATTGCAGGTGTTTTTGCTTTATTTACTACTTACTTTGCTGGTTGGTTCCCTGCTCGAAAAGCAAGTATGGTTGACCCAGTTGTAATCATAAGAGGTAAATAATGTTAGATAAAAAAGTACTCGAAGCAAAATCTATTTACAAAACTTTTACCGACCCAGTTAAAATTGACGTATTGAAAGATGTATCTTTTACATTAGATTATGGTGAATTTGCATCAATAATAGGTAAATCAGGTTGTGGCAAATCCACTTTGCTTTATATATTATCAACTATGGATACTGATTACAAAGGTGAACTATTTATTGATAATCAATCAACTTATAAAAAATCAGAAAAAGAACTTGCCGCAATTAGAAATGAAAAAATCGGCTTTGTATTTCAATTCCACTACTTGCTAAATGAATTTTCAGTATTAAAAAATATAATGCTACCAGGATTCAAATCAAATAAATTCACGGAAGAAGAACTCGAAAAAAGAGCAATGAATTTATTAGAAGACCTTGATATAAAGAAGTTAGCACACAAAATGGCACATCAATTATCAGGTGGCGAAAAACAAAGAGTAGCCATAGCACGTTCGATGATAAACGACCCAATAATCATAATGGGCGACGAACCAACTGGAAACCTCGATAATAAAAACACAGATATAGTTTTTGAAATATTTAATGAATTAACATCTAAATACAAGAAAACCCTACTAATAGTAACTCACGACATGAGTTTCGCTGATAAAACTAATCGAATAATCACAATGGACGATGGTAGAATAGTTAGTTAGTTTATTATATTATTTAAAGCGAAGTGTGGAATCCATATTAAACGATATTAGAAACCTTCCGAAGGTTCAAAACCTTCGGAAGGTTAAAACTAAATCCCCCAAAAACCCTAACGTCATTCTGAGGCGAAGCCGAAGAATCTCCCAGAATTGCCAACGTAATTCTGAGAGAATTAAAAATTGCATCTATAGATGCAAAATGTTTGTAAACAACAAAACCCCACCAACCCAAAAGCGCCTTTAGGTGCAAAATATTTCTTACAAACCCTCCCCATATCCTTAAAAATAAACTAAAATATATTCACAATATATAACTTTATAAATAATCGAAACACCATAAATTCGCCAAAATTCAAAAAACAATAAGGCGATTAAAATGTCCGTAAGATTTGACGATAGACACATAGTAGAAAAATTAGTAAACCACCCACCAAAACTGGAAAACGAAACAACAGAACAATATTACATGCTTCTGGATTATCTAAAAATGGGTTTGCCAAGAAAAATATCCCACTTAGCATCAAGATATAAATGCAAACCATACACACTCTATGCTTATGCAAAAAAATTCAAATGGCAAGAAAGATCAATAGATTATGACAGAAATGAATTTGAAACAATGAAAAGCCGATTACTAATGCAATTTCAAGAAGAAAAAATGGATGCATTACAACAATTCGTAGCCATACAAGAAAGAGCAAACCTATCAAGCGATAGAGTTCACAGAACATTATATAAATGGGATACAAATCCAATAGACCCCGATAAAATAAAAAACAAAAGACAACACGAAAAACAAGAAATCCAAACAATGTACATGGTAATGCGATTTTTCGAATGTTACGTACGACTAACAACCAACATAGATAAACAATTTAAAAACATCGAAAACTACGCACCAAACGCAATAGACAAAAGCGATTTCAACTTATTAAACACAGATAAATACAAGGCACAATTAGAGGAACTCGAAAGACAGCTCGCCGCCATCGAGCAACTCGACATCGAGGACCAAATCAAAGAAATAGACAAAATCGAAACAAAATAACATTTCATTGAGTGAAAATCCCTCAAAATTCCCCTCGGTCATTGAGCGTAGTCGAAATGTAAAAAAGGTGTGTCCGCTTGCCAACGGGGTGATTGAATTCCGTTTTTCTTAAAAACTAACCCGTCATATTGAGCGAAGCGAAATATCTCGTTTAAATTACCAACATCTTAAATCCGTGTAATCAGCGTAATCCATTAAAATCTGTGATTCTGAAATTCCCCGTCATTCAGAGCGAAGCGAAGAATCCAGAAAAATACCTCCCTTCATTATTCTTCGTAAAATCATTGATTTGTCATGGCTACTTAAAAAACTTCGGAGAAGTTTAATGCTAATAGCATATATAAATCAATAGTATATAACAACTTCGGAGAAGTTGAACATAGATATTAGAATACAAAAAATTGAAAATATTGTCATTCAGAACGAAACGATAATTGTATTATAAATATGGGTTGACTTCCCTCAAAATTCCCTTCGGTCATTGAGCGTAGTCGAAATGCAAAAAAGGGGTGTTGCAGCAGCGACGGGGTGTTTCTTGCTTTCTTTCGGCATATCTTCAAAACAAAAACAACCAAAAAGACAAAGGAAGAACAAAATAATATATAAAAACGACATAAAATAACAACAACTAAATAATCACAATCATGAAAAGCAAATAAAAAATCACTAATTTTTTTCAGACTAATTTTTATTGCCCTTATAACATATTATAATATTTACTAATTACAAGAAAAGTGCAAAAACCAGAAAATAAAAAAATTAGTAATTTTGACAAAAACAAAATAAAAAACAAGAAATTACCTTCTCGACTTATTTTTTTATGGATTCTTCGGCTACGCCTCAGAATGACGGAGACTGGATTCCACGCTTCGCTCTGAATGACGTTGAATTAATCTAAATAATCATAATTTACATTTATAATTTATGTTTTTTTAAATAAATTTCTTAAATTGCATATTAAAATTAATTATTTTGAGTATAAAAATGTTCAAAGATTATAACTTAAAAACACAGCAAGAGTTAGACTCTCTTAACCAAAGAAGACAAGAGAAAATCTATAAAACTTTGCTTGACAAAGACACAGAACTTATATTTGATGACCCATTAGAAAATGATATGGTCTTGAATATGGGACCTCAACACCCTGCTACTCACGGAGTGCTAAGAGTACTTTTACGTTTAGATGGTGAAACTATTATCAAATGTGTACCCGAATTAGGATACCTACACAGAGGATATGAAAAATTAGCAGAAAATTGTACTTTTCATGAGTTTATACCGCACACAGATAGATTAGATTATCTTGCTCCTTTGCAAAATAATAGTGCTTTTTGCTATGCAGTAGAAAATGCTTGTGGTATCGAAGCCCCTGAAAGAGCACAATGGATAAGAGTTCTAACTTCCGAATTAGCAAGAATTTCATCGCATTTAATGGCGATGGGTGCTACTTGTATGGATGTTGGTGCATTAACATTACTTTTATGGTGTTTCACAGAGCGTGAAAAATTATATGACATTTTTGAATTGATAACTGGTGCAAGATTTACAACAAGTTACGCACGTATTGGTGGAGTAGCAAACGACATCGACGCTGTTACTATGGATAAAATTCGTACTTGGGCTAACGCTTTCCCAAGTCACATGTCATATTTCAAAAAATTAGTAAATAGAAATAGAATTTTCGTAGATAGAATGGCTGGTGTAGGTATTTTACCTCCAGAAAAAGCAGTTGCTCTTGGTGCTACTGGTCCTGTTTTACGTGGTTCTGGTATAGCTAAAGACATCAGAAAAGACAATCCTTATTTTGTATATGATCAATGTGATTTTGATGTGATTACTGAGCAAGACAATGATTGTTGGGCAAGATATATGGTTAGAGTTCGTGAAATGGATGAATCATTAAAAATCATTAATCAAGCACTTGACAAACTTCAAACGCTAAAAGGCGACACGCTTGCAACAAGCCCTAAATTTGTACTTCCCAAAAAACAAGCTGTATATACTAAAATGGAAGAATTAATTAATGACTTTATGTTAGTTAACTTTGGAGCTTCTCCAGAAGTTGGAGAACTTTATACTGCAATTGAATCGCCAAAAGGTGAATTAGGATATTATATGGTTAACAATGGAAAAGGTCATCCTTGGAAATTGAAAATCCGCTCTCCTTGTGCATCAAATTTACAAACTTTGTCATATATGGTCGAAGGCTCGATGCTTTCTGACGTTGTGGCTGTTATTGGATCAATTGACCCTATCATGGGCGAAGCAGACAAATAAAGCATTTCAAAAAAAATATGAAATTAATAAAAAATCCTTAACTATTGTTAGGGATTTTTTTTTGACAACATTATAAAACATAAATACGACTAATTTCATCTTGTTTTAAATATTTCATAAATTGCATTTTTTTAATTGAGGAAATATGAAATATACCACCGGAATAATCGCATTCATACTAGTTTTATTGTTGATGCCAATAGGACATATTATAATGTCTTTTTTTACTAAAAACTATAGTTTAGAATATCAAATGTTATTTGCTGGAATATTAGGTTTTTGTGGTTTTTTTATAATACTATTATTCAGCAGAGTTCAAAACGAAATAACTTCTTCATTATTAGGGCTTTTAGCAGGTATAATAATATGGACAGGTTGGGTAGAATTTGCATTTGTTTATTTTGCAGAACGGTTGGAAATAAAGCCATTAATGGATGGTGATGAGATAGTTACAAGACCTGAGTATTTATTAATGATTTCCTCTGTTGGCTTAGTAATAACTATATTAAGTACCCTAATTGTAAACTATTCTACTCGATGTAATATGTTTATGTGGATACAAGATAAATTCAAATTAAATATTCCAAAAATAGGAATAAAAAAAACAAACTATACATCTTTAACTGCTTTAGAATCGATAATTATAATATGGTTTTTTTACATAGTATTATTGATTATCTATGATGATCATTTATTTGGAGATAAACATTTTGTAACTTACGCTGTATTCTTTTTAAGTTTACTTTGGTCATTTTTTCTATTCAAAAATTTAATTAGAATTCGTCATTTAGGTAAAGCTATTAGATATGCAATTCCTACAGTTGTAATATTTTGGAACGCAGTTGAGATATTAGGAAGATGGAATTTCTTTGAAGAATTTTGGGTTGAACCTAACAAATATTATTTAGAATCTATTATAATTTTATTATGTTTTGTTTTTCTTTTTGCTAAAGTATATTTTGATAAAAGTAAAACTAAAGTTAAATCAAATAAAGAATTAATTTTTTAATTTAAAATAATTTAACTAATTTTGAAATAAAACAATTATGATAAAATTAGAAAATATAGATTTCTACTATAAAAAAACACAGATTTTTGACAAGTTCAATTTAGAAATTGAAAAAGGAAATATTACTTGTCTGATAGGAGAGAACGGTGCAGGGAAATCAACTTTAATAAAATTAATTTCTGGATTATTATTTCCAAAAAGTGGAAAATTAACTATTGACAACTTAGAATATGCTAACTCTAATGAATTAATTAGAAATAAGTTGTTTGCAACGGTAAATGAACCAGTTTTTTATGGGCATTTAACTGTTTATGAAAACCTTGATATTTTCTGTAAATATAAGGGTATATCAAATAATGAAATAGAATCAGTTTTAGAAATTTTGAATATAGATGGTAAGAAAAAAGTAAAAGAATTATCGACTGGAATGAAGCAAAAACTATCACTTGCTTATCCACTTTTATATGATTACAAAATTATTATTTTAGACGAACCACTTGCAAATATAGACCCTTTTGGTATTGAATTAATCCTTAAATTATTGAAAAAACTGAACAAAGAAAAGGGATGCAATATATTAATTTCGACTCATCTCTTAGGTGAATTTGGAGAATTTTTTGATGAGTTTCTTGTTTTAAAATCTGGAAAATTATTATTTCAAGGAAAACAAGATTCTGATTATCCAAGTTTCAAATCTAAATTACTAAATGTACATCAAGGAATATTATGAATATAATTCAGAACTTAAAAATTGAATTTTATAAAACTAAAAATGTAAAATTTTTAATAATTTCAATATTATTTCCATTATTATATTGGGTATTATTAACACTTTATGTATATAATTCTAAAAATGCAATTGTATATACAATTGAAGCTAAAAACGGTTTTGATTTATTAATTACGCATTTTGCTATATTTTTTGGATTTATTAATTTGTTTGTTTCATTGTACTTAATAGTAGATATGGTGGATATTGAATTAGATAATAATTACAAAAAACAACTTGATATTTTTGGTGTGAATACAGATAATATGTTGCTAAATAAATTAGTAATAATTATGGCTTATACATTGATAAGTATTGCTACATTTTTAATTGCTTTTTATATATCATATTTAGTGATGGATAGTGAATTTAAACTCGGGTTTGAATTTGGCTCTGATTTTTGGAAAATCACAAAACTAATACTAAGTTACCCAATATTACAATTGTCATATTATTATATACTTATAAATATTTTTTATAAATATGAAGTAAAGAACACTTTTTTAAATATTATTTTACCAATAATTTTTCAAATTTCAATCCCTATTATAGCAATAAGTGATTCAATGAAATATATAGTTTACCTACCTAATTATTTATTAGCTCAAAACTTATTTTCATTTCCACCAGATTCTCCTTCATTTATTCAGTCATATCGATTTCATTTATTATCAATAACTTATTTTATTATATTTTATATTATTTTTAATTTCAAACGATTAATAATAGAAAAGGATAAGACAAGTTAAAATTTTGGAAAAAACTGAAATAGCTGTGATTCCCAGTGCCTTTCGCATCATTATCATTCTCGTGACCACTGAAACCATACCTATAACCACTTGTCTGCCAGCTCATATCTGGCATTAACATTCCGAATGGGTAGTAGTTATTTACAGCACGCACGTCCAATTTATACCTACTTCTTCCAATACTTCCAATATTCACATCTTTCAAATCGCTAAACACAAGCCTAACATTTCCGAGATGGTCTTTCACTTCAAATTCTTTTTGTGATACAACTCTATTTACAGTTGACGAAGATTCAGGTGTATATATTGTAACATCATAGTCAACATTTTCAGGGTGCAGATGAAGAGGATAAATAAATTAGATATTTTTATGATTAAAATAAAAAAGGGTTATCAAAATTGATAACCCTTTAGTGCTTTGAAAGTTTTAGTCGATATTAACTAAAACTTCTTTTGGTTTTTCAGGTTCTTTTTTCTTCAATGATATATTTAATATACCATCTTCATATTTCGCTGAAATACTATCTTTATCGACATTATCTGGAAGTTGAAAACTACGAGTAAACTCTCCAAAACTTCTTTCCATTCTTAGATAAACTAACTTGTTATCCTCGCCTTCCTTTTCTTCCTTGAACTCTTTCGCTTTTTTTCCTTTGATTGATATTAAGTTATCATCATTTACAGATACTTTAACATCTTCTTTTTTCATACCCGCTAATTCTGCTTGGATATATATCGCATTCTCATCTTCCGAAATGTCGATTTTTGGTAAAAAATTACCATACTCTACATTAATGCCCTTATCAAATTCGCTTACAAAGCTATTCATTTTACGGGCTAAACTATCGAATCCTCTAAAAGGATCTATTCTAACTATTGACATAAGGCCTCCTTTGATTAATTAATTTGAACATGTATTTCTTTTGGTGCTTGAACTTCTTTTTTAGCAACTGATATGTTCAATACACCATCGTTGAATTTTGCTGTGATTTTATTAGAATCTAAATTATCTGGTAAAAGAAATGAACGTGAAAATGCTCCAAATACAATTTCTTTTCTTAAAAAGTTTTTACTTTGTTGTTCTTCTTTTGTTTTTCTTTCACCTTTTATTGTCAATATATTTTCGTCGTTTACTGAAATATTAACATCTTCTTTTTTTACACCTGCTAACTCTACAGTTACATTTATTCGATCTTCGTTTTCTATTATATTAACTCTTGGATTAAATCCACCAGTTTCAAAAGTTACTCCTTTGCTGATTTCATTACCAAATCTATTAATATTTTTTATAACTGAATCTATATTTGCAAAGTTATCTATACCTAATAATGACATTTTCTCACCTATAATTTATGAATTAAAATTTTATATTTAATGGTATAGGAAAAGTGTGCCAATTCAATAAAAATGACAAATTGGTTGATTAATTGGATATTATTGCATAGGCGATGCCATTATGTCGTGTCTATTTGGCAGACCCAAGATGCTCAATTGATTTTTGAATTACTTTATCTTTTTGAGTTAATATTTATGATTAAGAATTAATGATAACTAAAATCACAATTCCTGCTACTATTCTATATAGGATAAATAAGTTTGTAGTGTGTTTTTTTAGATATTTTAATAAGAAGTCTATAGCAAAATAACCAGTAATTGCTGAAAATATAGTAGCAATTATCAAAGGTAATAGCATATCACCAGATAAGAATTGAAATTCGGAATAAAATTCATATAAGCCTGAGCCAAATATAGCTGGAATACCAATTAAAAATGAAAATTTGGCTGCAGTTTCTCTATTCAAACCCAAGAATAAACCTGCGGTAATTGTTGTCCCAGAGCGAGAAGAACCAGGAATCAAAGCAACGCATTGAGCTAAGCCAATCATTATTGCATCAAACATTTTTACTTGTGTAATATCACGTTCTAATTTGCTTACTTTTTCTGCTATAAACATTATAATTGCAAGCATAATAAGACTTACTGCTATTACTGTTAAGTCTTTAGTTATATTGCTTTCAATTACTTTTTTTAGAAGCATACCAATAGTAACGATAGGAACAGAAGCAAAAATAACATACCAACCCATTTTTGAATTAAAGGATTGTTGCTTAAAAGTAACTCGCTTAAATAGGTTTTCTTTTAAAAAAGAATTACCAATTTCAATAATTTCTTTATAAAAATAATATAAAACTGCGGCTAAAGTACCTAATTGGATAACTGCAATAAATGCAGTCCATACTTGAGGATTATTTGAGTCTATTAAACCAAGATAATTTCCAGCAAGTGTAAGGTGTGCAGTAGAAGAAACAGGAATAAATTCAGTTAAACCCTGAATAATCCCTAAAATAACAGCTTCAATTATGCTCATGTACCTGTTTTAAATAGGTCTGACATTTCCTTAAGTGCTTGTTCTGTTAGCATACCAGCATTGTGTGCCATTTCAACAGTGGCTAATCCCATATAACAATATGGCTTTAAGATATGTGGATGCGATTTTAGTGCATCAATATGTAATTTAATAGTCCCAATATCTGCCCTTGCAATTGGTCCTGTTAATGGTATCATTTTAGAATCTGATAGTCCACGTAAATTATTGCCTAATGTAGTTTTAGCAATAGGTGGTAAAAATTCATTTGAGTCAATATTAGCAGAATCGGCTATTTGATTAGCTAATTGAATAATTGTAGTCATATAATTAGATGCAGCAGTTGCAACAGCGTGATAAAGTGCTTTTTCACGAATACTTTCTTCAGATAATCTAACAGGGAAACCAAAAAGTAAATCAACGAAACTCGCAAATAAGCCATAATCTTCGTCAGATGCTTCGACACCCCATCGAATATCACTTAAAATACCTGGCTCTTCAAAATAAAAAGTTTGAAAAGGGTGAATTGCTGCTGTCATAGCCCCAACTTTTTCACAAGCAGAGAGGATATCTCTTTTTAGGACACCAGAACAATGAATTATATATTTACCCTTTAGATTTTTTCCATGGATACGAGCTAATTCATCAGAGACCCTTTTTATCTCAGAATCAGGAGTACAGATTATAATCATATCTGGAAATTTATCAATTTCTTGGATAGTTGCTCTTATCAAAAAGCGGTTAATAATTCTACCTAAGACTCTATCATAAGTCCTTTTAGAGTGAGCCAATATCCAATCTAACCTTCCCATTTTCAGCAGTTCAATAGTTAAGTTGAGACCTAACTTTCCACCACCGATAACACCAAAGGAAAAATTCTTTCTATTTTTTATTAATTCAGCCATTATTATAATCTAATTTAAAATTTTTTCAATCTAAATACTTTTGCATTTTGCATAATGCAATTTACAAAAATATAAATATTATTACGAATAATGAGCAAACAAATTATATTTTTTATCTAATATTTTTCAAAATAGATTCAAAATTTCATAAAATAGATAAATAAGTAGAAGAAGGGGAAGATATAATCTTTGTAGAAAGTGCTTTGATATTTGAAATCAATATGCAAGATGTTTACAATTTTGTAATATGTGTAATTTCGGAACAAGAGCAAGTAGTAGAAAGATTACTAAAAAGAGGTAATCTAACAGAAGAAAAAATCCTCAACCGAATAAAAAATCAACTAAGCCCAGAAGGAAAAATCGGACTTTGTAATCAACAATAACTCCACATTAGAAGCATTAAAAAGCTCTACTCTTTTTGTATTAGATATAATTAGCCCAGAAGAAGATTAAACTTTTTTAACTTAACACAAAAAAAGTGGGAATTTTAAAACAATAGATTTAACTCTTCGTTTTGAGTGACCTATTTTTGCAGAAAATTGCAGTTTTTGCAGTGAATTTTGGTATTTTTTTTGTTTTAGAGGCTGTCTAAAAAGTCCTAATTATTAATATTTTTGTTTAGAAATTCATATTTTTCTTCAATTTTTGATAATTTCTATTTATTAATAATTATCTCATATCCATAAAAATAACAAGTAGTTGTAATGGCAATTCATGAATTGCCACTACACCTTTTAAAATTAATTTTTCAATAAATTTAACCTTTTTAGACAGCCTCTCTAAACCTTCGGAAGGGTTTGGATTTGCATAGAGTATTATGGAATGGCGAGAATGAAGGAACGGTTTTGAGCAGTTTAGCTGTTTATATTATCTCTTTTTGTTTTACTAATGGTTGCAAATTTAAGTTCTTTATTTTCTAACCGTTCCCTACAATACAATGAATTTCACGCTTCGCTATGAATGACCTATTTTTGCAGAAAATTGCAGTTTTTGCAGTTTTTTGCAGTGAATTTTTTGTGTTTTTAGTTGTTTTTAGCATTTTTGCCGCCTGTAAATTATTAGTTTTTATAGTTTTACACTATTTTTGCAGTATTTGCAGTAAAATCGGTGTTTTTTCGTTTTTTGTAAGAACTGGGTTTAGTTTTTTGGGAAATTCATGAATTTCCCCTACGAATACAAAAGATTCTGAAATAAGTTTAGAATCACGAGTGCGAAATTAATATAAAATTAGTTTTTATAAAGTTTTTTGTTTTAAAATATTTTTAATTTATTTTATATTTTAAGCGATATTTTTTTAGGGGAAATTCTACTATAGGATATTAATAGTACCTGAGGAGGGACTTGAACCCCCGACACCTGGATTATGATTCCAGTGCTCTAACCAACTGAGCTACTCAGGCATATTAAAAAAATTGTTCGGAACAGATTACAAAATTAAGTAATATTATTGTTTTTCCAAAATCTTTTTTATCTCATCTCGTAAATTTGCTGCTAATTCGTAATCTTCATCTTCGATTGCTTTGTCTAACTTCAACTGTAGATTATCAATTAGACTTACTGGTGTACTTTTCTTTGTACTTGTTTGTCTATTAAAATTATCTGAATATGTGTCTTCTGTTGGCGGTTCGGAGCCAGCTTCATCTATTATATCAGCATCTACAAAGATTGGAACGTCAAATCTGACTGCCATCGCTATCGCATCGCTTGGACGTGAGTCGATTTCCATTCCACTTATTATTAATTTTGAATAGAATGTTCCATCTTTTAATTCGTTGATGATTACTTCTTCTAATTTTAGTCCAGCAGTTTCAATACAGTTTTTTAGTAAATCGTGTGTCATCGGTCGTGGAGGGACGTAACCCTCCATTTCCAATGCTATAGATTGAGCTTCAAAAGTACCAATAACAATGGGCATTCTGCGTTTTCCGTCTATTTCTTTTAGAATCAGTGCGTAAGCATTATTCCCTGCCGGAGAAGCAGATAAACCTAATACTGTTAATTGAATTTTTTCCATATTTTTATCTTAATCTTATTTATTTTTAATCATTGAAGTAATTTTTGGAACTACTTCAAAAGCATCACCAACTATTCCGTAGTCAGCAATTTTAAATATTGGTGCATCTTTATCTTTATTTATAGCAAGTATAAATTTTGAACTTGACATACCTGCAAGGTGTTGAACTGCTCCAGATATACCAACTGCTACATATAAATTAGGAGAAACAGTCTTCCCTGTTTGTCCTACTTGCTCTGAGTGAGGTCTCCAACCAGCATCAACTACTGCACGAGAAGCACCTACACCAGCTCCAAGAGCTGCCGCTAAGTCTTCTACTAATTTGAAGTTTTCTGCTTCTTTTAATCCTCTACCACCAGAAACTACGATACTTGCTTCTGCTACGTCTAATTTTCCTTCTGACTTGCTTACCTTAGTAACTACAGCAGAGAAATCAGCATCGCTTAATTGTGGAGCAAATACTTCTACTGCAGCATCTGAATCAGAGATTTTATTTGCAGTGAATACATTTGGTCTTAAAGAATATACTTGATTAGCAGTTTTAATTTTTGTTTTGATTTGAGCTTTACCAGCATAAACTGGTTTAGTAGCTACTAAGCCACCTTCATTATTTAATGCAACTATATCAGCAATATAACCAGCACCCATTAAGTAAGACACGCGAGGTGATAATTCTTTACCTGCTGAACTTGCTGCCATAAATACTATATTTGAAGAAGTTTTATCTGCTGCTTCTTTGATTACTTTAGAAGTAGCAACTGAAGAATATTTTGATAATAAATCACTTTTAGCAACTAAAACTTTATCAGCACCATAGTTACCTGCTTGTTTACCTGCTGCTTCATCATTTAAAATAATAGCATTTACACTTCCACCGATTTGAGATGCGATGTTTTTAGCAGCAGTAATTGCTTCAGTAGAATATCTTTTTAATTGTCCATTACTTGATTCGAGAAAAACTAAAATATTTGACATATTAAATTCCTAATTTTTATAATTAATTTAGATTACTTTTGCTTCAGTATGTAAAGCACTTACAATTGATTCGATTTCAGCATCAGAATCGCCAACTATTTTCCCAATACGAGAAGATTGCGGGATAGCCATAGTTATAACTTCAACTTTAGTGTCAGAAGAAACTCCATCTCTTTCTTCAATAGGTTTTTTCTTAGCTTTCATAATATCTGGTAACTTAGGATAACGTGGGTCATAAATTCCTTTTTGAGTAGAAATAACACAAGGAAGAGAAGTTTCAACTGTTTCTTTTCCACCTTCGATATCACTTTCACAAACTAATTTATCACCGTTAATTTCTAAATTAGAAACAACTGAAACAGAAGGTCTATCTAACATAGCACCTAAAAGAGAAGATAATTGTAAAGAATCAAAATCAATACTTTGTCTTCCTAAAACAATTAAATCAGCATTAATATCTTTAGCAACTGCTGCGATATTTTCTGCAACGACATAAGAATCATAGTTTTCAGCTTTTACTAAAATTGCGTTATCAACGCCCATAGCAAGAGATGTTCTCAATACATCTGTAGAATCAGAACTTCCAACCGTAACCGCAGTAACAGTAGCACCATTACTTTCTTTTAATCTAATACCTGTTTCTAAAGCATACTCATCATAAGGATTAACAATAAATTTAACACCATCATTCTTGATAGTCTTGCCATCGTCACCAACATTTATTCTTGTTGCTGTGTCCGGCACTCTTGATACACAAACTAATATATTCATTAACTCTCCGTCAAAAATGTCATAAAAATTTTACAAAATTACGAAATTGCTTATACAATTAAAAATAGACGACTAAATAGAATTATTATCTTAAATTAATTAAAATTATTATGATATTAGGGAGTCAGAGTTTTAAGATTTATTATGTGTTAGTAATTTGGTTTTGAACGATGTGACGTAAATTGTTTGCTGTTTTTGCAGTAAAATGGGTGTTTTTTTGTTTTAACCTTCGGAAGGTTTTGGATTTGTATTGAGTGTTTTTCTGAATGACGAGAAAATTGCAGTATTTGCTGTTTTTAAAAGAATTGGGTTATAATAGTAATAAATGTTTCGCACCTACGGCGCTTTTTCGTTTGTGATGTTTTATTGTTTACAAACATATTGCACCTAAAGGCGCAAGTTTCTATTAATTTAGTTATACCATTTTAATTTCTGGGAGATTCTTCGGCTAAGTCTCAGAATGACGTTGGGGGTTATGGTATGACGAGAAAGAAGGAAGGGTTTTGAACAGTGAGGCAGTTTGTATCTCTCATTCAGTCTTAAAATGTTTGCGAGTTTTAGTTTTGTTGTTTTCTAACCGTTCCCTACGAGAAAGGAATATAAATTCTAAACCATTTGGGCGAGAAACGTTCCTAAATCAAAGACCATCTTGGCAATGTTCGGGAATTGTAGGGAATGCTTTCAAACCATTCCAAATATTAAATATCTAATGAATTATTCTGATGATGTTGATAATTGGAGATTTCTGGCAGAATTAAAAAATAATTATTATTTTATTTTTTTGTTAATTATAATGTCAATTCAAAAAAAAGTATTAATTTTTTGGAAAAATTATCCGAATTATCAGCAACAGATTCTATTTCTAATCCTGTTGATTGGCAAAAAGAGCAAAGAGTAGAAATATATGATTTTAATTGATAGTAATATATCTTCTAATAATAATTTATTATTACGTTTAGACATATTTTAGATCATTTTTAATAAATTGAAAATAATTATCTTTAATTCCATTTTTTGATACTAAATCAACTTTTAACTTAATTAAATCTTCCAATTCATCAGCAAGTTCAATAAATTCAATACCAACATTTTTATTAAATTCAACTAAGATATCTATATCACTACTCACATTTTGTTCATTTCTAGCAAAAGAACCAAAAAGAGCAAGTTCCTTTATTGGATATTTATTAAATAAAATTTGTTTATTTTGATGTAATAATTTCAGAATTTGGCTTTGAGTTTTCATAACAAGAATGACGCTTATATTTTAAATATATTTTTAAATCTTAAATTAAGAAATTTAATTAAGATTAATAGAAACGAAATCAAAGACCACCTTGGGAATTTTACTTTCACTAACAATTATTTATATCTATTCCACTTTTACATTTTCTTTAATTGTATCTTGAAAAAAATGATGAAGTGTAAACATTTGCTCGGCACCCAATTTTTGTCCAAATTGAGCAATAAAATAAGTAATAATTGCTAATACTAAAATCACTGGCAAATAGTAGTAAAGTGAAATGTCATCATTTAGTTGCCAATCAATTGAAGCCCATAAAAATACTATCGAAAATAGCATTGCAAGCGTACCATAAGCAAAGGCGAACATTGCCCAAACCGTTTGTTTCGGACCATATAATCCTCGTACAACACTATGACTCTCAATATCTTCTATTGTAATTGTAAGTTGTGGTGACCAGAAATGTCTGTCTTCTTGTGGTATTTTCAATATTATAAATTGCTTAGCAACTGTCCCAATGACATCATTACTATTTTCTATCCCACTTTTAAATAACTCGCCAATTTCATTTGATGACTTATCTAACTCAACTTTTATTCGAGGTCTAAGTTTAAAACTACTCATAGATTAATAATTTAATTGTCTCAGATTCACTTTTAATAATATACAATCCTGCATCTAATTCTTGTTTAATTTCTTCTATTTCATTTGAATTAATATTAAGCTCAACACCTAACAAATTATAGACTGCAATAACTTTATTACTTTTTAATTTACTTTTAACACTTGTAAAATTATAACTACAATCCATATAATTAGCATTTTCAAAACGAGTTTGAGCCAATATTTTCTGCGAATTATACTCAATAGGCGACCCAATTAATTGCTTAAATTTTGGATATAAAAAAGAAGTATATTTATAAACACCATTAGTATCTTGCTTAAACCCAGTTTTTGTTCTATTCCCAATCTCCAAATGATCTTCACCAAGTACACTATATTCGTCAATAAAAATAATATCCTTTGTAGTTTCATTCGCTATAAAATTTTGACTGCGACTTTGTTTTTCACTTGATGTAGTTATAACTCCATAATTCTCAGCTCTATTTCTAAGAAAAGTATTATAATAACCTGCTTCACCCCAATAATGATCTATAATTATACTGCCTACAATATTTGATTCAAATAAATTATAAAATGGATAATGCCCATGAACTGAAATATCTCCACTAAAATCTGAAATCGGCTCAGAACGATTTGCTTCTATCGAATAATTATACGAAAAAACATTAGAGTTTGCACCTTGCTTAACCATCATAGAGTGACGCAATTTTTTGAAAATATTATTCTCAATTTTACAATATGAAGTCTTGCTTGCACAAGTAACTCCATATCCTTTTGTTCCCGAGCCAGTAAATTCAAATGCATCAGTAAAAAATGAGTTTTTAACTTCACAATGAAAAGAATTGTAAAGCATAACTTGAGCACCATCACCTTTTAAACTAACAATATTATTTACATAGCAGTTGTAAGCAAAATTCATAGAAATATTATAAGCTACACTTGATGGTTGAACTTCCCTTTTCATTTGTAAACAAGATATTTGCACATTTTGAATTGGCGTAAATCTTCTGATTTCTAAAGTAGTATCAGGATGAAATTTGAATTTATTATCTAAAATATAAGTAGTTTCATTGGGTTTAGCGATAATTCTAAATTGTTGACCAACAGATCTTTCAGCCCAATTAGCTGGATTAGTATCCCAATCTCCATTTTCAATATCAACTTGAATAAACTCGCCGATTTCTAAGGCCTCATCAGTAATTAAAGTATCGCTATTTGCTTTTGGTAATTCCGCATAAGTTACTTGTTTGCCTAGACTACCAGATAAATTAAAGCAGTTTCCATTTTCAATTGTGAGTATAGTATTTTCAGAAGATTCGCCTCTAATTACAATATCGCTTTTCAAATTAATTGCTTTACTTATTTTATATGTACCATTTTTAATAATAATCAATGATTTAGGGGGGAGCAAATTAATTGCATCTTGAAGAATAGAGGAAATATCTTGATTTTGACTAATCCCCAAATATACAGAATCTTGATAGGCAATTTCATTTTCTAAGCCCGCATTTTCCCAATCAATAAACCTTGGTAATTCATCCGATAACATCGGAAATGACAAAAGTAAAATAAGTAAAAAAACCTTCAAACTTCATATCCTCCAATACAAATGAAATCCGGATTATGTAAATCCTCTTTATTATATACCAATTTATTTCTATCATTATCATTCACAAAAACAATACCACCAGTTGCTTCTACTATAGCTTGACCTGCTGCAGTGTCCCATTCCATTGTTGGACCCATTCTTAAGTAAACATTTGCTTCACCTTCAGCTATCTTGCAAAATTTCAACGAACTACCTAACTGCACTTCTTCTGAAATAGGCAAATTAATATGCTTAGCCAAACTCATATTAAAAGAATTACTTTTAATTAAAATCAAGTTTTCTTTTCTATATTTAGTAATAACTTCTTCTTTCTTTTTATCTTTATGCTTTTTAAATACTATCTGATCAACTCCACTAAAGAAAGAAATTTGACTTGCAGGAGCATAAATAACCCCAGCAACTGGAATTCCATTTTTAATCAAAGCAATATTAATAGAAAATTGGTCACTTTTCTTAACAAATTCCCTTGTTCCATCTAAAGGGTCAATACAAAAATAGTATTCCCAATCTTTTCTAATTTCATAATCTACATCTGTACTTTCTTCTGATAAGATTGGAATATCTGAATAATATTTCTGTAAATAATTAATAATTATATCATTTGAAGCAAAATCTGCATCAGTAACAGGTGAATTATCGGGCTTATAACGAACATTATGAGTTTCCTCATAGATTTCCATTATTTTTTTCCCTGCCTCTACAGCAACTTCATTTACTAAGTTAATATCAATCATATAGTAACCGGGAAATATCTATTAATCACATTAGAAATAGTTCCAGGATAATTAGATACTACAGTTTTTATATGATATTTCTTAATTTTTTCTAATTCATACCAATTATCTACCGAATAAACAGCAAGATAAATTCCATTGTCCTTGCAATCCTTATCTAATTCAGGAGTTAACTCATCAATCGAAACAATAAATGCTTCAATACCATATTTAGCTTTTAATTCGGATGCAGGGGTATCATTCCCAGGTATTTTAATTCCTGCAATATGAATATCAGGGTCATTACTCTTCAAATCTGCAATCAAAGCTAAATCAAAAGATGCAAACAAAGTATAAGGAATATAATCATTTCTTTTCACAACTTCATATATTCTTCTTGCTTTTTCCTTATTATTTTCCTTTTTATTTGATTTAATTTCAATATTCAAGTACGCTTTATCTTTTATTAAATCAATAGTTTCATCTAAAGTTGGAATACGTTGGCTTTGATAAAATCTATCAAACCACGACCCAACATCAAGTTTTTTCAAATATTTAAGTGGTAACCTCGAAATTGGTTTTCTACCTTGAGCAGTTCTACCTAATTTAAAATCATGATAACATATAATTTTTTTATCAACTGTCATTTGAACATCAACTTCAATCATATCAGCATGACCTTTCATAGCTTCTTCGTAAGCCGCCAAGGTATTTTCAGGTGCAACTCCAGAGGCACCTCTATGTGCTGCAATAAATATTTTTCTTTGCTCTACGAAATCCTTTAACTTTTCCATAATCCCCTAAAAAAATTGCCTTATTACATATTCAAATATAATAAATTCTATATTTTACTTATTTTATAAAGTAAATTAACAAAAATAATTAAAAATTTAAAATTAAGCACAAAAATAACCCAAAAAACCTAGATAAATTGCAGTTCTTTCTTCTTTGAATAAAGTCGAAATGCCTTGTCTTTCAGAACATAGAATTGTCAATTCGAATGTAGTCGAGAAACCTGTTATTCAGAATCACTGATTTTATGGATTACGCAGATTAAACGGATTTAAGATGTTGGTAATTTTAACGAGATTCTTCGGCTGCACCTCAGGATGACGTAGGGGGTTATGGAATGACGTGGAATGGAAAAAGAAGGAAGGGTTTTTAAGTATTGATTGAGTTGTAAACAAAAGACATACCCCGTCACTACCGCGACACCCCTTTTTTACATTTCGACTACGCTCAATGACCGAGGGGAATTTTGAGTGAATATGGATTCTTCGCTTCGCTCTGAATGATGAGAGAATTCAGAATCACTGATTTTATGGATTACGCAGATTACACGGATTTAAGATGTTGGTAATTTTAACGAGATTCTTCGGCTGCGCCTCAGAATGACGTAGAGTTTTTTATGGATTCTTCGCTTCGCTCTGAATGACCTATTTTTGCAGAATTTGCAGTTTTTTGCAGTGAATATTTTGTGTTATCATTCGGATGAAAAAATTTGCAGTAAAAACTGTGTTTTTTTGTTTTTTGTAGGGGAAATTCATGAATTTCCCTTACGGTTACAATTTTTTTTTTACAGTATTTGCAGTATTTGAAAGAACTGAGTTCAGAATTACGTTTGTCATTTTTTAGAGATTCTTCGGCTTCGCCTCAGGATGACGTAGGGGGTTATGGAATGACGTGGAATGGAAAAAGAAGGAAGGGTTTTTAAGTATTGATTGAGTTGTAAATAAAAGAAATACCCCGTCACTACCGCGACACCCCTTTTTTACATTTCGACTACGCTCAATGACCGAGGGGAATTTTGAGTGAATATGGATTCTTCGCTTCGCTCTGAATGACAAGACCAAAGATTCTTCACTTCGCTCAGAATGACAAGTGCGAAATTAAAAGTTAAATAGTTTTTATAAAAGTTTTTATTTTAGAATTATTTTAGTTTTATTTTTAAAGATACGAGGATGGAGATTTTTGGGAGATACTGAAAAAATTTAGAATGATGGAATTAAAAAAAAAAGAGGAAATTAATGTTAAATTCCTCTTTTCTTAATTGCTTTGTTTTCTTTTATCACTTCAAAGATTTCTTCAAGATTTGGTGTTAAGATGATTTCTGTTCTTCTGTTTACTGCTCTTGCTTCTGGTGTAGATCCAACTTCTATAGGAATATACTCACTTCTACCTGATGCAATTATTCGAGTTGGATCAACTTGTCCTTCTTCTTGTAGAAATTTCGATACTTCCGTTGCTCTAAGCACTGATAATTCCCAGTTATCTTTGAATCTTGAACCTCCTGCAACAGCTTGGTCATCTGTATGTCCTTCGACTAAAATATTTATATCTGGATTTTGATTTAATACTATTGCCAAATCTTTTATTGCTGATTTACCTTGTTCGTCTATTTTAATTGAACCTGAACTAAATAGTAATTGATTTGACAATGAAACATAAACTTTTCCATTTTTTATATTTACTGTTAGCCCTTTGTCTGCAAAACCAACTAATGCTTTTGCTATTGTGTTCTTTAAGTTGTTTATTTTCTCATCTCTTTGTGCAAGCAATCTTTTTATTTCGTCTAATTGCTCACCTGTCTTTGTAAGTTGATAATTTAACTTGATTTTTTCTGCTTGTAAATCTTCAACTTGTGTCAATAATTCTTGTGTTTCACTACTTGACCTGTTTTTTAATTTGTTATAGTTATCTTTTGCATTTATTAATTCTGCTTGTAAGTTCTTTATGTTTTCTGCATACTTTTTGTTAGTATTTAGTTCATTGTTTAGATTATTTTCTAACCCTTCAATTACAAGATCAAGCGAATCTACTATAAGTTCTAATGAATCACGAGAAGAGACTACTGCCTCGTATTTTGATTTGGACACACAAGAGTCCAAAACAAACATAGTTACTAATGCTAAGAGAATAATATTAAAATTTCTCATTGGTAAAACCTTTTTTTAAAATAACGTTCTTTGTATAATTCTTTTAATTTATTTAATTCAAGTAATAGGAAAAATGAAGATGATTTGAAGGTTGGCTCATAAGCTGTTGCTTTTATTTTTGCTCCACCTTCTTCTGTAATACTCAAGTATTTTTTTAATAGTGGTGGAACATTTAAGCCCATTTCTATTAATTTATTTTTTAATATTTTTAAGTCTTTTCTTGGTTCATCTGAAGTTAACTCTTTTTGGAAACTGTCATATTTTTCTTGACTTAATATAAATTCATGTACAGGAGTAACTAAATTGTCATATTCGCCATACCATTTATCTACAAATGTTTTGATGTATGTTTTTGCTTCTAATGAGTATGAATTACCAACTGAAACTGAACCATATAAATAATCTATTGTTGGGTTTCTATTTACAAATTCTCCGATACCATACCATAAATAATCAAGATAATTGCCAGACCAATATTTCTTTTGAATAAAACTTCTTCCTAATTCCAACATAGATTCTGCTTTTTCGTAAAACAAATCACCTAAAGTGTAGTAATTGCTAACATGGGAAGCGAGTTTATTATCTTTTATCACAGCGGTCATTTTGGCAACTCTATATGAACCAATAATATCTACTTCATCTACTATAACTATATGCGAGTAAAGTAAATCATTTTCATCTATGTCAATTAATTTATCAGTTCCAGCCCCTACTAAGCCAAAAGTTTCTGCTCTTAATACTCCTATTCTTTGTAGAATTGGATTATCAAGTTCTTTAAAATTAAGCAAGTAAATGCTTACTTTTCCTTTGTTTAAATCTGCTTTATAGTTTTCAAATAGCTTTAACAAGTTCTATTCTCATCGATTTTTTTGTTAAAATAATTTTTCAGTTTATGAGGTGCTTCATCTATCGAGTAAATATAATCTTTTAATAACTCGGTGATTTCTTTATCACTTTTTATTTCATTAAACACATTATAATTTACTAAATTACCAAATTTATAATTCAAAATATAATTTCTTTTTTTGAACATTTCACGTGGTAACAAGAATGTAGCAAATATGTCTTTGATTTTCGTTAAGATATAAAAGGTGTAAGTATTTCGTCCTGAAATAAAAATTGGTAAAATCGGTGAATTAAATTTCCGTGCAATTGTAACTGCACCTTTATTCCACTTGGGATCACGAATTTTCCCATTAGTTAATCGTGAAACTTTACCTGCTGGAAAAAATATCACACATTTTTCTTCTTTCATCATTTTACTGATACTTATCAAATTTTCCCTTTGCGATTTGGTATTATACAAATCAACAGGCAAGAATATCCCTTCAAGATTATCTAAATTGCTTAGTAAATCGTTGACTACAATTTTTGCGTCAGGTCTAACTTTGCGAATCATCTCTACTATACTCAGTCCGTCTAAAGCACCGAGTGGATGATTGGCTACAATTACTAATTTTCCAGTTTTGGGGATTTTCTCTAAATCTTCTTCTTTAAAACTATATCCAAAATTTAACTTTTTAAATAATGCATTCGTATAGTCTAAGTCTTTCAAATCTATTGAATTTCTATTAAACTCATTTACTTCTTTAAGATGTAGTATTTTCCCAATTATAGCAAATGCAGAGTTTAATACAATCTTAGGGTATTTTTCGAATACCTTTGGATTTTTGGATTTAATTAATTTTTCGAGTGAGATTTCTTCCATAATTACAACTTATAATCTACATAATATGTAGTATCACGTACTTTATTTAAAAAATCTACTAATTCTTGGTGCAAAGGATGAATTCTATATGTTTCAATATCCTCAACCGTTTCAAAAACAGAATCTATTACTATATCAAACGCTTTAGGGCTGTCTAAATTGTAAAAATTTATTCCACACTTCATTTCTTTTATTTCAGCTATTTTTGGAGCAAAGTTATCAATTATCGATTTTGCAATTTTCAAATTTTCTGCTTTTGCTCTTCCGTCTGCTTCATCTAAGAACTTCATCATTACAATATGTTTTATCATACTTTTTTTCTTTTTTATTACTTTTAATATTTCAAAATTATATTTTTTTAGTTAAATATCCATCGAAAAACTAACAAATAATTTTATAACTTTAAAAATTTAGTTAAATTGCAATTTGAAATTAATAAAAAAAATATAAATTTAAAATGATTTTATCAGGCGTAGAAATAAAGAAAAGAATTGGTGATGATATTAAAATCAATCCATATTCCGAAAAGCAATTAAATCCAAATAGTTACAATCTTCGATTACATAATGAATTGTTAGTTTATGATAATGAAGTTTTGGATATGAAAAAACCAAATACTGCTTCTAAATTGATAATTCCAGAAGATGGCTTGATGTTAGAAACAGGGAAATTATATCTTGGTAGAACTTTAGAATATACTGAAACTAATAATTTAGTGCCGATGCTCGAAGGTCGTTCTTCTATTGGTAGGTTAGGTTTGTTTATCCATATAACTGCTGGATTTGGTGATGTTGGTTTTTCTGGGTTCTGGACTTTGGAAATGCTTTGTGTTCAACCAATTAAGATATATCCAAATGTAGAAATTTGTCAAATTTTCTATCACACAATAGAAGGTGAATATACTTCTTATGAAGGTGGTAAATATCAGAAAAATAGTGGAATACAAGCATCTATGTTATATAAAGATTTTGAGAAAGAGAATTAATAATGAATGAATTACAAAAAAAAGATTTAGCGAAGCATGTTTTTAATATTGCTCATATCACAGGTGAGTTTAAGTTAAGAAGTGGTGTAATAAGCAATGAATATTTTGACAAATATCAATTTGAGTCTAATCCTGAGCTATTAGCGTCTATTGCTATTCAGTTGAACCATTTGATTAGTGGCTTTGACTTTGATTACTTAGCGGCTTTAGAAATGGGTGGAATACCAATTGCTACTGCTATGGCAATGATGAATAAAAAAAGTATGGTTTTTGTCCGCAAAGAAGCAAAGGAATACGGAACTGCAAAATTAGCTGAAGGTCCATTAATCGCCGAAAAAGAATTACTAATCGTAGAAGATGTGGTAACAAGTGGCGGGCAAATAATAATCTCAACTAATGACCTTAGAGATAGAGGTGCAATAGTTAATAAAGCAGTTTGTGTGATTGACCGTGAAGCTGGTGGAAGAGAAAAATTAGCCGAACACGGAATTGAATTATTTTCCTTATTTACAATGACTGAATTGAAAAACGCAGTAAAGTAAGAAATATTGAAGTCCAACAAATTTAAAAAGTGAACGCAAAGTTGTGTTCACTTTTTTTTTGGTTTATTCAGAATTATGTATTTTACAAAATTAAATGGTTAGTATTTGGCTAAAGCCATTATGTTGTAGATTATAATTATCTACCAGCTAAAGCAGGTGGCAATTCAAAATATTAAACTCCTGTATTTATAAAAATAGTGAATAATTGGGAGTAAACAAATTTATATTTGTTAGAATCATGGAATATAGTGATTATACAGAAAGTGAAGTAATATAGAAAAATGATAAAGTAGTGAAGGCAAATTTACAATTACATCGAATAAATGAAAATTTAAAATGTTCTTATTTCTTCTGAAAAGAATGCTTCATTGTAAAGACAAAATTGATTAGATGAGTTTGATTTTTTAAATAACTATTATCATTGTCAAGTTTATTTACAAAACCGTGCATATATGAATACTCTAAACCAAGTATAAAGCTATTAAACTCTATTTCGTATCCTAATCCAGCTAATATACCTAAATCATAAGATTTATATTCTTTTGTAGTAATATATGAACTATTTTCTTCGCCAAGAGATTCTAATAGATAGGAATAATATAGTCCACCAATACCGTAAAAAGAATTTTTATTAAATTTTAATAACTGTCTTTTATAAGCCATAGAAATATCAAAGGATCTATTTATTTCTGAATATTCTTTTTTAGGTAAAGTCAAATCTAAAATATCTGGAACAGTAAAAATAACTTTTCTTGAACTTATATTTACTTTAGAAACTAAACTATGTTTCTTAGATTTATCTAAATATTGATATAAATGATATCCCAAACTATATGAAGTTCCCATTTCTATATCAATATTTTCAATATTTGTTCTTAAATTACTAAAAGTTGGACCTGCTGATAATCCCATATAATAGTATTTTGGCGTAGCATTTGAATCTATTTCTTCTGGCTTTGCATTTAAAATATTAATGCAAATAATTGATAATAATATTATGTATTTCATTTACGACCTCCATTGTTTTTACAAAAATAGGAATTAATTAGGAGTTAACAAAAATTATAAATATTAGAATCACAGATTTAACAGATTACTCAGATAGTAGTGAACGCAAATTTTCGTTCACTACAATTATTTAAGTTTCCTCACTCCAAATCATCTTCAAGATATTGATATTGTTTTATCCAATATTGTTTTGAGAATTTGACACCGATTTTTGAGAGAGCAATGTCGCGTTCTAATCTTTCTTTTTTGTCTTCGTCATTTATCATTATTTGAAATCTCATTCCACTATCTTGCTTATTTACTTTATTAATTAGTCGAATTAAATCATTCATAAAGTATGAAACTAATCGTGCGTCGGATTCAATCACTTCTTTACGAACTTTAAGATGAGTTTCAGCAGCGGCGAGTGAACCATTTTTAATCTCGGTAGTTAGTGTTTGGGATAAAATAGTTTTAGAGATTTCTGCATTGCATAGTTCTACCATTGTAGCGAAAATTTCAACTGCCTCTTGACGTTGCGATTCACGATATTCGATGTCAAAATCTTTCGGCGTAACGAGTATATTGTTCCCCGCCATTTGATGTAGTTCATTCATTAATTTTTCCATTTCCCCATCACTCGACATTCTGTTCATTTTAGCAATTATCATCGGCATTCCAAATCGCTCTAAATAATCTATCCAATAACGCATTCCTGTGTTTTTGAATTTCGCCGACCAGTAGCATTTTTCAAGCAAAGAAACTCCCAGAGGTGAAATAAATGAGCGTTCATTTATAGCAAGAATTATTTTATCTTTATCGACTTCCTGCGGATAGCCATTAATAATTATTTTTAAATCTTTATTAGATTCTTTTCGAAATATTTCTTGAGGCAGTGGAATAATTGCTTTAGGGTAATAATATCCTTTCCAATCCCAAATAAGTTCAAATGCTTGGAATCCATAAAAAACTGATTCGAGAATATTAGAAATTAAATTATGAATATCGATATTTTCTAAATAATTAATATCTTTTATTTCAAGTTGATAGTCGAGCGAAAGCAAACCAGATTTTCGAGATTGAATACAACTCCAGATATGCGGGTCTTGAGTTAATTTTCGCAACTCCCTAATTCTATCATAAGTAAGAAATTCATTTATATTTGGGATATAATTATTTATTTTATCGAAGTAAGTATTATTTATATTTTTCATTTTATTTTCCTATTTAGAAATTAATATTAAAATCCCAGAAGTAATAATTCCAGAAATATATCCATAATAATAACATTCTTTTTTATAGACTTCCTTGTATTCAATTTTATTAAATGTGAGAATAGAATCCTTCCTTAATAAATTATATTTAAAAGTATTTTCTGGAAAAGAATAGTTTATTTTAATAATATTATTATTTAAGTTTGTGTCAAGTTGTGCATCAAATGCTCGTGTAGTATATATTGTGTCGTGCTTATAAATTACTTTTGCTTTACTTTTAATATTAATTGTGTCTATTTTTAATTTATAAATAGTATCAATTTTATTAATATATTGAGTATTTATTTTATTATTATTTGAATAAAAGGAAAATAAAATAATTAATATAATTAAAATATAAATTAAATCCTTCATAAATTCCTCCAATAAATAATAAACTTAATATTACCAGAAGCAATTAAATTGCTTTTATATTCTACCCTAATTTTTCCTATATAATTATTTAATAAAATTAATTTAGAATCATTCGCATTATTAATATTTATTTTCTCAATTAATGAAGTAGAATATTTACTTTCTTGATACACATTCAACTCACCATTGAAAGTGCCTGAGAGTGAATCCCAGACAATTTCAATTTGATGAATTTTAGCTTGTCTGCCGAAATTCTGAATTTTATTAATATCACAATTAAATAAATAATCAGAATCAGCACTTGGGTCAAGGATTATTAATTTATTCATCTTTAAATCCTATTGAACCAACAAAAAACATTCTATTAATTATATGATAAATATTTCTTGTTTTAATAAAAACACCTTCTTTGCTTTTATGCTTAACATTAAAGCCAATAGTTTTAATAAACCCAGCTTGCCCTGTTTCCATTACTCTTTCTACATGACCTTGCCACGAATCTTTTTTTTTCCAGAAAACTAAATCATATTTATTAATATTAAATTTAATATTTTTTCCTTTATTCTTTAAATAATTAAACTGAGCAGAACTACTTCCAGTTTTTAATAATGGATTTAATTTATTTAATGTCCGACAAGCAGAATCAAAAGCCCAGTATTGCCCTGCCATACAGTAAGGGTAGCCAGCAGGTAAATCTACGGACTTTAAATATTTTACTACTTCACCTCTATTATTATTTATTTCAGTAATCCCTACTTCATTTAAAACAATATCGTAAGATAAGCTTTTTACATCTTTATCACAATTAATTTCATATTTAACAAAGCCAGAGCAAGCAATAAAAATCAGAAGGAAAACTGTGCTATATAAACTCCGAGTATAACTAAGCCCGTACATATATGAACTCCCAATATAATTGCTGAATTTAAAATATTATCTTTTTTATTAATTAAATAATTATTATCATTACTTAAAAAATAAATAGCAGTTTTTGATAGAAAAATAGAAATTATTTCAAAAATTAATACAAGTAAAATTGTATTATATTCACTCTCATTTATTTTAAGCAAATAAAGTAGAAATATTAATACACTTGATAAAATTATATATTTTAAAATGCTTTCTATTTGTAATAATATATCAGAATATATTTTACTAATTTTTTGATTATTAACCATCGTTTAAATCCTCCATATTAATTATTTTATGACCTGAAATAAATTTATATTGACTACCATTTGGAATTATATCTAATTTTAAAATTCCTTGTGAAATATCATTTAATAATTTAATTGCATCAATTTTTCTATAAATAATAGTTGAAGAAATTAAATCATCACGTTTGGCAAACATATATAAATTATAAATTGTTAGTGCTGTTGCAATATCCCTAATTAATTCCGGCATTGGTGACAATGGAACTGCATAACGTGGGTAGCAAAAAGTGTCAATTAAATTACTTGCCATTCTTATTGCAGCATCAACTTTTGCTTGATCTACTACTGTTCCAGTTGGGTCTCCAGTCAACAAAGCCAAGCCCTGATGGCCCAGCTCGTCAACTAATTCAAAATTACTAATATACATTATGGCACCAAAAGAACACGGATGAAATCAGCACCAGAGCAAGTGTCTAATGCACGTCCAACGACATTATCAGTCGGTGATGCTGTACGGGCTTTTCCGCTTGCAGCCGAGGCAACATTTGTGCCTTTTGTAATTGCACCTACAGTTTCGACTACTGATACACCGACTACTGCGATTGACATAAACTCTCCACTTAGGTAGGAGATCTCTGCTGTGCCGAGAGCTTTTTCGTTGTCACTTGCTAAATTTCCACTAAAATCTACAAATCTGTATGAGGGAATTGCCTCTGCTGATTTTAATGTTAAATTTAATATTGATTTATTTGTTTTATTATTTATTGGCATTTTATTTTCCTATTTTAAATTAATTATTTAATTAATGATTAGTATTTTTAATTAAGTAAGCAGCATCATTAGCAGTTATTTTCAAAGCATAATTATCAGTATTTCTAATTACTTTAATTTTTCCACCATTTTCAAAATAAGTATCAACTTGTGGCATTCCTTCACGTTGGAAAGTATATCCAAAACTTGGAATAAATTCAGACTTTTTATCACTTTTATCAACATAAGCAAGAATTATATTATCTTCCCAAATATCTGTGAAGTTAATTCCGTCTGTTGTTGAAACAGCAAGACCAACTCCTACATTTTCAATATCACAAATACTTCCAATAATATCAGCATTTGCTTTTTTAATTCCATTAAATTCTATTCTTTCAAGTATTTTTGGGTGGTCAAGTAGTGCTTTGTAAGTTGCTTCACCAATTAACATTGTATTTGGATAACGTCCAATTTTAGCACGAATTGCCGATATACCTGCTCTAATTTTCACAAGTGGATCTTTATTTAAAGTATAATCATTAAAAGCATCTCCAGATGTAATTGTTTCATACATACCTGCACCATAATTCGCAGTATTCTGTGTCAAATCAGCAGCTTCTTTTTCTTTTTTAAGTGCAATAGTATCTACAAGTTGTTTAGTAACTTGATTTTCGTATCTACGATAAAATGAAGATTCTTCTTGCTCCAAATAATCAATTGCCATTTCGACATCTCTTTCGTGAGTTTCGAAGTCAATTAATTCTAAATCAGCGGGCGATATTCTATTAGAACTCGCTCCGATAGCTCTATTTATTTCTCTTAAATAAAATGCTTCTTTTCCGAATTTAGGTATTTTACCTTTTAATTTAGAAACTGAAACTTTAGGGAATAGTAATTCACTCATAAAAGATGAATTACTATACGATTGTGCAATAGTTGAAAGCACCGGATCGACAGCTCTTAGCGTGTCTATTCTTGATAAGGACATTATAGTCTCCTAATTTGTTTTATAATTTATTTATTAATTATTAATTATTTATTTATTAATTATTAATTATTTATTTGTTAATAATAATGCGTCTTCGTAAGTTAAAGTAGGGTTAGCGTTTAATATTTCTATTGTTTTTTCATGTAAATGTAGTCTATCCTTGTTTACATTCTGAAATTCAGAAAACTTATTTTCAGTAGTTAAATTAATTTTATCATAATAATTATTATTTAATTTATTATCTACTAAATTTAAAATAATTTCTTTTATATTATTAATTAATTTATTAGAATTATCTATTTCATTTAATTCGGAAAATAAATTAATTATACATTCAGAAGTCGAATCATTTATTTTTCCTTTTGTTTTAATATTCTCAATAAATTCTTTGTTTTTAATACTATTAATTTCATCGAATAATTTCTTTTTCTCCATAATTAAAGTATTATATTTTTCTTTTAATTCTTCATTAAATAAGATTAATTCATTTACTTCATTATTTAAATCATCTTTATTAAATAATTGATTAATCTCTAAATAATTATTTTCATTAAAAGATACATTTTTTAATCCTTTAATTGCAGGTGGCATAGCACCGAGCAATCCCACGTGTCTAAGCATATTATCACTATATAATGCAACAGATACTTTTTTAAATCGACCATCACGAATTTCCTTCATTAATTCGGGCGTTACATCTTTTAATTTAGCAATAATTACATCACCTTTCTTTTGTAGTCTTTCTACCCAACCGAAAGCTGGTTCATCACTACCTGGGTGACCTTTCACAATAGGTGCTTCAAAAGAATCAGATTCTTTTACTTTAAGATTATATTTATTTACAATCTCATTAATATCGTCATCAGTATAGTTTATTTTCTTACCAGACGAATCGGTATGATTACCTTTTTTGAAAATCTCAATCCACATTATAAATTCTCCTTTATTTTTATTTGTGTTTTATTTACAATGCGAAATTACAGGAGAGATATTAAACATAAAGTCAATTAAAATCAATATATTGTATAATAATTATAAAATAAAATTAAAATATTATTAATTTATTTAGAACATAATTTTAAAAATATGAGTTGTTAATCTGACTTAAAATTGTTAATTTTGTGAAAGTAAATATTGAATGAAAGAATATAAAATGAGTGAATTTATTAATAATATTAGTTTTGATGATTTTGATACAAAGCAATACTTAGAATTTAGAAAATCTTCTAATGATAAGGCGTTGTTATCTCATTATCTGCAAAATATATCTAAATCAGAAGAAACTTATGGTTCGGAAAGCAAAGATATTATTGAAAAATATATTCAATTCAAACAGTTAAAAGACCAAGTCGAACTTTATGAAGCCGATATTATTAGGGGCTTAAATAATAATACTGCCAGTATTCCCTTTCTTTCTCCAAAAAATGCTTATTTTAAATTTATTGATTTATTTGCAGGAATAGGTGGTTTTAGATTAGCATTGCAAGAATCCAATGGGAAATGTGTTTTTTCAAGTGAGTGGGAAAAATCAGCACAAAAAACTTATTATAAAAACTTTGGCGAAATACCATTTGGTGATATCTCTCAGGAAAATACTAAAAAATATATACCAGAAGATTTCGATATTTTATGTGCAGGTTTTCCTTGCCAAGCATTCTCTATTGCTGGCTTACGAAAAGGATTTGAAGATACTCGAGGAACATTATTTTTTGATATTGAAGAAATAGCAAATAAATATCGACCAAAAGTTATATTTTTAGAAAATGTAAAAAATTTTGTTAGTCATGATAATGGGAATACATTTAGAATTATTAAATCAATATTAGAAGATAAATTAAATTATAAAATCTTTTATAAAGTATTAAATTCAATGACTCACGCAAATATTCCACAAAATCGTGAGAGAGTTTTTATAATTGCATTTGACCCAGATCAAATTGTAAATTATAAAGAATTTAATTTTCCAGAAGAAATAACTTTAACTAAAACTATACACGATATTTTAGAAAAAGATAAACAAGATGATAAATATTATTATAAAAAAGAACATAAATATTATCCAGAATTAATTAAAAATATGACTTCCAAAGATACAATTTATCAATGGAGAAGAGTATATGTTAGAGAAAATAAAAGCAATGTATGTCCTACATTAACTGCGAATATGGGTTTAGGTGGACACAATGTTCCTTTAATAAAAGATGATTACGGTATTAGAAAGTTAACCCCTAGAGAATGTTTTTCATTTCAAGGATACCCAAAAGAATATATTTTACCTGACTTACCTGATAGCAAACTATATCATCAAGCTGGAAATTCAGTAACAATGCCTTTAATTAAAAGGATATTTGAAAATATATTAAAAGTACTTTAATGTTTACCCCATTTAAACATAATTTTAGTAATACCGAATATCTAAATTTATTAGATGTATTTGCTAAATTATCTGGGCTTTTTAGTGAAAATACCAAACCATTTATTAATTATAGAATCGCTGAAAATATATTTCAAATAAATAATTATTAAATTAATATATGTAATGAATAAACAAAAAATAAAAGAAATAATATTAAATGAAATTAAGGAAACAGAGTTTATCCTTGAGGAGTTTAAGGAGATAACAAAGCCAATTGCTCCTGATGATTCAATTGGTAGAATTAGTAGAATGGACGCTATTAATAATAAATCGACCGCAGAGTTTTCTGAGCGACAAGCAAAAAATAAACTGAATGATTTACGCACTCAATTAAATCGACTTGACACTAATGATTTTGGTAAATGTCAAGATTGTGGCGAAACAATTCAACTCGAAAGAATTATTTTTATGCCAGAGAGTTTGTTTTGTGTGAATTGTAAAAGTAAATAATTATAATTGTTTTAGTTTATATTTACCGCTTTTGCTTAATAATTTTAATAAACCATTTTCTCCCGTCAAATGCCCAGCACCAACTATAACAAAATACTTTTTATTATCCTTTAAATAATCTTCAATTTTGGCTTGCATTTTGAAATTCCTTTCATCAAGCATAATTTCAATTACTTTATCATAATTTTCAGTAGTTTCTGATGGATTATTAATAATATCATTAATTTTAGCAGTATCACCTTGCTTCCACGCCTCAAGCATTTCGTCAACCATTAACTTAGAATTTTCCATTTCCTCAATAGAATAATTGAAAAAATCATCAGAATATTCTGTTAACTTTTCAAATGCAGAAATTTGGTCATCTAATGTTTCTAATCCATAGACGCTTTTATTTTCAGATCTTGCTTGTGTCAAAAAATGATTATCGAAACCAAGACTTTGGTCAAAACCTTCTTTCGCCATTTGACTTTGCATTATAAAAATCGTAGCACCCCATGGTTTCAATCGAGAATAAACCATCGACGGAATTTGCAAAGAATCCATCATTTCTGTTAACTTATCATAAGTTTCTTTTTTCATCACATCTTTTAATTGCTGCCCTTCGGGTAACATCATTTTATTCATCATAGTCATTGGGTTTATTTCATCTATAATAACTTCAAGGACTAATGCTTCCGAATCTTTATAAGACTTCTCAATTACATCTGCAAGTGGATACATTTCTTTTTTAGCTACGTGGACTGAACCAAGCAAATAGATTTTAGAGTCATTATCACTTACTTCCCAAAGAAAAGTTTTAGAAAATAGAGAACTCGCTACTAAAAATATTATTAATGTTAATTTCATTTTTTATCCTTGTTTTATCTTTTCTACAAAATTAAGAAAATATTATTAAACTTAATCTTCATTTGATTCAGCACTTAATTTTTGATAATAGTTATTGATTTTTCCATAATTTCTATCAACTTCAACTACTTTTATGCTATTTCTTCCAATCTTCCATTTTGATTCAATAAGAAATAACTTATATATAAAGTAATTACTTTTGTAAATTGAATCAAAAGTAATATTATCTATTTCTTTTAAACCATAATAATCATTTAGAATAGTAATATAATTTCCTTCTCTTTTATAATTTCCAGTAATAATTTCATCACCATCACAATCCCACTCATTAAATTTAAAAGTACTATCATTATAAAATACTAATGAAGTACCATACCAAATTGTATGTTCCTTATATTTTTCTTTCAACTCATACTGAATACAAGAATTAATAAATAGTAATGATATAATAAGATAAAGGGTTTTCATTTGCATATTCACAAAATCTTAAAACAATTATAAACTAAAAACGTATTAGCTTATTTAATAATTTAATGAAACTATGATAATTTTAATTTTCTTCCTATCTTCTTTATTCCTTAGTGCTGACGAAACAGTTGGCGATAACGATTTAGTTAAAGTTACAAGCAAAACAAGTGTTATTACTCATAACAGAGATAAATTTTACATCCTATTTGAACTTAATATAAAAGACGAATGGCATACTTACTGGAGAAACCCAGGTGATTCTGGCTTGCCTACTGATATTAAAATTGAAACTGACAATGATTTAGGTATTAGCGATATAATTTGGGTTGATATTCCTGAAAAAATACCATTTCTTGATTTAGCTAATTATGGTTTCTCAGGGAAATCTAATTTAGTAATTGAGATAAATCCTGATGATTGGAGAAAGGATATAACTCTAAAAGCTAAAATATCTTGGCTTGTTTGCAAAGAAGAATGTATTCCACAAGACACAATTCTTAATTTCACTATTCCTTACCAAAAAGGAAAAAATATTGATGAAGCCGCTAAAGAATATATCAAAAATTTAGTACAAAATAGACCACAAGAAAAATTACTTAACAATGCAATGGCAACAATAAGTGAAGATAATATCATTTTAGAATTTCACGAAAATCTAAATGGCGAAAGTAAGGATATAGTTTTCTTTCCTTACGAAGGTGGTATATTTTCTCACGGTGCAAAACAATCAGTTAACTTGATAAATGATATAACAATGATTAATATTCCTTTAGATGAATTTAGAATAGAAATACCTGAATATTTAGAAGGAATTTTAGTTTATGATAACAAAGCAATCGAAATTAAAGTTAAAATTAAAAAATAAACATTAGTAAAAATATCAATCTAATTTAAAATTTTATTAACATTAATTTTATTATTTGATAAATGATTTTTATATTTGAAAATTGAAAATGGAGAAAAGTGAATGTCATTATTTGAAAAATGTTATGAATATACTCGTGCAGACGAGGTAAAACAAGCAGGATTATACCCTTACTTTCGTGCAATTGAAGAAAATGAAGGACCTGTTGTGCATATTGAAGGTAGAGAAGTCATCATGGCTGGCTCTAACAACTACCTTGGTTTAACAGCTCATCCGAAAGTAAAAGAAGCTGCAAAACAAGCAATTGATAAATACGGAACTGGTTGTTCTGGGTCGAGATACCTTACAGGTACACTTGATTTGCATAATGAATTAGAATCAAGACTTGCCAAATACTTAGGCACAGAGTCTGTCTTATTATTTTCTACAGGTTATCAAACAGCGATTGGAGTTATATCTACTTTAGTGCAGAAAGGCGAGTATGTTCTATCAGACAAAGAAAACCATGCTTGTATTATTAATGGTTGTATGATGGCAAAAGGTGGCTTTGCAGAGTTTAAAAGATACAAACACTCCGATGTAGAAGATCTTGAAAAACAATTACAAAGAATACCAGAAAATGTAGGAAAATTAATAGTTTCCGATGGAGTGTTTTCTGGATCTGGTGAACTAATGAAATTACCAGAAGTAATAGAACTTGCTAAAAAATATAATGCAAATGTAATGGTAGATGATGCACATTCAGTTGGAGTTATCGGACCTGGCGGTAGAGGTACTGCTGCTTATTATAATTTAGTTGATGAAACTGACTTAGTAATTGGTACTTTCTCTAAAACATTTGCGTCCCTTGGTGGATTTGTAGCTGGTAAAGAAAGAGTAATTAATTATATAAAACACCATTCACCAGCATTAATATTTAGTGCATCACCAACGCCTTCATCTTGTGCTGCTACTTTAGCCGCTCTTGATATCTTAGAAGCACAACCAGAATTAGTAACAAAATTACGTGAAAATTCAGATTATATGAGAGCTGGATTTAAGAAAATAGGATTCCACGTTTTAGATAGTGAAACAGCCATTGTGCCTGTTATTGTCGGCGAACCAGAAAAAGCATTTATGATGTGGAAGCAATTATTTGACAGTGGAGTATTCGTAAACGCCTTTATACCACCAGGGGTACCTCCTCACATGTCAATGATGCGAACAAGTTATATGGCATCTCACGAAAAGCATCATTTAGATCAAATTCTAAATGTTTTCGAGAAAGTCGGTAAAAATTTAGGATATATTGAATAATTATAAAAAGAGGCAATTGCCTCTTTTTTTTATTCCACGACATTCAGAGCGAAGCGAAGAATCCATATTCTCTTATAATTCCCCTCGGTCATTGAGCGTAGTCGAAATGTAAAAAAGGGGTGTCGCGGTAGCGACGGGGTATTTCTTTTGTTTTCAACTCCATCAATACTTAAAAACCGTTCCTTCTTTCTCGTCATTCCATAAGACCTAGTTCATTCTGAGGCGAAGCCGAAGAATCCATAAAAAATAGCCGTGACCGCTAATTTGCGTTCACTACTTTTTTGGGAATGACCAATTAAAATCAATTCAAAATCTTAGTAAATTATCAATATGAAATTTCGTTTATTTTTTGTAATTTTGGAATTATTAACAAATTTTAATTATAATTTTATGAAAAATGTAATTCTTCTTCTTGTTTTAGTGTTTACACTAAATTCTTGCGATTTTATTAATGCATGGTTAATGCAAAATGGTGGTGATTCTGAAACTCCAGTTTTTGATTCTGCTCCACCTGCTGATTACAATCCTGTTTTCCTTTCTGATTATAAAGATATTAAGGATGCAGAAGGAAATCCGAATTTTGTGATTTCGAGTATCGATGCTAATTCGAGCAATAAAGTTAAAGTATTTTTCCATTTGACTGAAGATAAGTACTTCTTAACTGGTGCAGATGCAAAAGAATATATGAAATACTGGTGTGGACTTAGTATTGATGGCAAATCTGAAATCAAAAATTTCACTGTTAGAAAAGTTGAATCTAAGGAAGTTCAAGACCTTGCTATTGCTATTGTTATGGACTTATCTGGTTCTATGGGTGAAGAAAGAGCCAAAGTTATGCAAAAAGCAGTTGCTAAAGTTATTGAAAATAAAAGACCTAATGATTTGATTACTTTAATTAATTATGATGCTAAAATTAAGGTTGAAAATCAACCAACTGCAAACAAAAATGAATTAACTAATTATATTCAAATTAAAGGATTACAAGGTTTTGGTGGATTAACTGCAACTAAAGACGCTGTTGATAAAGCAGTTGAAGTATTATCAAATGTAGAAGATAAATATAAAAAAGTAGTTATGGTGTTTACAGATGGTGCTGATAATTCTTCTAAGTTACCAGAAGATAAAGTAATTAATAATGCTTTAGAAAGTCATGTAATGGTAAATACTATTGACTATGGATATAATGTAACACCAGGTTTATTAGAGAAAACTGCAAAAGGTACAAATGGAATTTATCATCATATTTATTTGACTGATGAGTTCAACTATGTATTTGAAGATTTATACTTTAGATTGAATAACTATTATGTTTTAGAGTTTGACCAACCAGATTATGGAGACCACAAGTTAAATATGAAAGTTTGTCTGAAAGATACTATCATTGAAGCAGAAAAAGAATTTAATAATGTTCCTCTACCTGGAACTGTTACGCTATTAAATGTATATTTTGATACTAACAAAAGTGAATTAAAACCAGAATCAAATGATGCAATGGATAGATTATTATCTTTACTTGCGAGTAAAGATGAATTAAAAATTGAAATCCATGGTCATACTGATGATGTTGGAAATGATGAAAATAATATGAAATTATCTCAAGATAGAGCTAACGCTGTTCAAGATTTATTAATAAGAAGAGGAATAAATCCGAATAGAATTAAATCAATTGGTTATGGAGAAAGTAAGCCAGTTGCAAGTAACTCTACTGCAGAAGGAAGAGCTAAAAATAGAAGAACTGAATTTGTGATTGTAAAGTAAATGGTATTGAATAAGTCTTATATAAAGATTTAATTTGATTTTAAATATGTAGTAGCAATTCATGATGGCAATTCATGAGTTGCCATTACAATTATTATTATTACAATTATTTTCATTAATTTGTAATTAATTCAGTGTTGATGTGTATGTTAGTTAAATTAAAGGAAATAATATGAATAGAAAAACATTTTTAAAAAGTATTGGATTATCGGGCTTAGTATTAGCTTTGCCAATTAAAAAATTATCAAGTGTAGAAACAGCAGGAAATTGTGTTATAATTCCTTCAGAAACTGCAGGACCTTTTCCATTAGATTTAACAACAAATGAATTTTATTTTAGAAAGAATATAATTGAAGATAGAGTTGGTGTTCCTCTTAGAATGAAAATGAAAATAGTTGGTGACGAAAATTGTGAACCAATGCCAAACGTCCGAGTAAATATCTGGCATTGCGACAAAGATGGTAATTATTCTGGCTATAACTCAGAAGTTGGTAAAACAAATTTGCGAGGATATCAAATTACAGATTCTAATGGAGAAGTGGAGTTTGAAACTATTTTCCCAGGTTGGTATCCAGGTAGAATATGCCATATACATTTTCAAATTTATGTTAGTTCTTCATATTCAGCAGTTTCTCAATTTGGCTTTGATTTAGCAAAAAGAGATGAGATTTATGCAAATAATCCTAGCATCTATACAAAAGGTGCTGACCCATTAAGTTTCGAACAAGATGGCTCTTTTAGTGATGGATATGAATATCAGGTAGCGAGTTTAGTTGAAAATACTAAAATGGGTGGCTATGATTCATTTTTAAATGTAACTGTAAAAGGTACTGGTACTACTGGAGTTGGTCATATCGAAAGACAAAATGCTCAACAATTCAAATTTGAACAAAATTACCCAAACCCTGTAAATTCAAGTACAAAAATCCCTGTTACTCTTCATAAATCTGGTAATCTTGAATTATCTCTTTATGATTTGGAAGGGAAAAAAGTTCACACAATTATAAATCAATATTTGAATAATGATAAATATAATTTTGAACTAAACTTAGATCAATTAAATTTACCTAAATCTAACTATGCTTTACAATTAGTTTTCACAAATGGCGAAGGTACTTTCAAAGATTGTAAAATAGTCAGCGTAAATAAATAATTATTCTTGTTCACTTACATTTTCAATATGCTCTTTTCTTTTACCTTTGAAAAGTTCATAATGATTGAATCTACATTCTAAATTACCATTAAAAAGTTTAATCCTTTTTGATGGTTTTAGTCCAACAAATTTCATTGCTGGGAAGTTAGAAGAAATCATCCAAGCATCGTGATTTTCAAAATTAAATTTGAATGATTTTCCTGCTTTTCTGTATAATTCATCTATATTTTCGATTCGTAGTCTATCATCATAAGGAGGATTGATTACAATGAGTCCTTTCTCGCTATGAGGCGATATTTGACTAATATCTGATACCTTTACACTAATAATTGAGAAGAAGTCGTGAGAGGCAATAACTTCTCTTAATACATCTATAGACTTTTTAGATAAATCAGAACCATAGATATATTTACTTGCTTTTTTGATATTATAATTACTTTCTTTTTTTACTTTTTCAAGTAGCTTTGGGTTAAAGTCTTTCCACTTCATAAATTGATAATGCTTTCTAAAATAACCACTTGGCACATTTTGAGCAATTAGAGCTGCTTCAAATAAAATTGTACCAGACCCACACATTAAATCGTAAAAATCAACTTCACCTTTATAGCCAGTAAATGCAATTAAACCAGCCGCAAGGACTTCACTCATTGGAGCATCTAAGATTTTAGAACGGTATCCTCTTTTGTGAAGAGATTCACCAGTTGAGTCTAATAAAACGCTAACTTCATTATTTGAAATATGTAAGTTGAAAGTTATATCTGGGTCATCAATTGAAATACTAGGTCTTTTGCCAGTTTTATCTCTAAATCTATCAACAATTGCATCTTTCATTTTCAAAGACGCATATTTAGAGTGAGTAAAATCATCTGAATTTACTGTTGAAAATATTGCGAATTTTTGCTCTAATCCAAAAAGTTTTTCCCATTCGTAGTGATAAATAAAATCATATAACTCATCTTCATCATTTGCTGTAAAATTAAATAACTCTACTAAAAACTTAATAGTTAATCTTGAATTATAATTTACTTTATATAATGTTTCTAAATCACCTTCAAATTCAATTGCTCGATTATGGCTAATAGTTTCACTTATCCCAAGCTCATTCAATTCATTAGTAAGTATTTCTTCAAATCCATAGAGAGTTTTTGCTATTATCTTCATTAAAATTCTTCTGTTTTTACTCTTTTAATATTCGCACCAAGATCTAATAATTTATTTTCCATCAATTCATACCCTCTATCAAGATGATATATTCTAAGTAAATCAGTATTTCCTTCAGCTATCAATCCAGCAAGAACTAATGCTGCAGAAGCTCTTAAATCTGAACTCATTACAGTTGCACCAGATAATTTTTTACCGCCATTTATTATAGCACAATTATCAACTAATTCAATATCTGCTCCAAGTCTATTTAACTCAGGAACGTGCTTAAATCTATCTGTATAAATGTTATCCGTGATTTTTGAAGTACCATCTGCCAAAAGCATAAAAGCATTCCATTGTGCTTGAACATCTGTCGGGAATCCTGGGTAAACTGAAGTAATCACATCAGTTGGCTTAGGTTTATCATTCATAGTTAGCACAATTGTATCTTGATTTACATCAATTTCACAACCTGCTTCTTCTAATTTATCTATAACTGCCGCAAGGTGATAAGGATTAACATTTGTAAGTTCAATTTTACCTTGAGTCATAGCCGCTGCAATTAAAAATGTTGCGGCTTCAATTCTATCAGGGATATTAGTTTCATTAACTGCTTTTAATTCATCAACTCCTTCAATCTCAATAGTTGAAGTTCCAAGTCCATCAATTTTAGCACCCATTTTAATCAAAAATCTACCAAGTGCAGTTATCTCTGGCTCAAGTGCAGCATTGCTTATTTTAGTTGTCCCTTTTGCTAAAGTTGCAGCCATCAGTACATTTCCTGTTGCTCCAACACTCGAAATATCAAAGTGAATTTTCGCACCTTCTAATTTTCCATTCTTAGCTTTTGCAATTACATAACCACTTTCGATTTCAATTTCAGCACCTAATTTTTCCATACCTTTTAAGTGCAAGTCCACAGGACGAGGTCCCCAAGCACAACCACCCGGTAAAGAAACTTTTGCTTCTCCGTGTCTTGCAAGGATAGGTCCAAGAACATAAAATGATGCTCTCATTCTTTTCACTTGCTCGTAAGAAGCGTAAGTGCTATTGGCATTGCGAGTATCAACAAATAAGTCATTCCCGTTTAATTCACAAAAAGCACCTAATTCACTCATAAGCCGTGATAATGTCCATACATCTCTAAGATTAGGAGTGTTCGACAAAGTATATGTTCCTGGGGCAAGTAGCATAGCAGGAATTAAAGCAATAGAACAATTTTTTGAACCAGATACTTTAATTTTACCGTTTAATTTACCGCCACCTTCAATTACAAATTTATCCATTTTCGATTTGATTAATTAGAAAAAAACTAAAATAAGAAAATAAATCAAGAAATTAATATTTAAGTTAAAATTCACGACTTTTTAGTATAAGCATTAAGCACAAAAGCTATAAGTGCAGTCAAATTTGACAAGAAAGCAAACGCTGATAATATTGAAAAACTTGTGCTTTTGTATCTTTCTAAGAAAAAGGCATTTACTGAACCATCTTCAAAATTATTTACACCATCTAAAAATATTGCCATTGACAATCTAACTTCTTGGAAATAAATAGGAACTAAGCAGCCAAATGAAATCATCAAAAATATCATCATAATAAATATATTAGTACTTTCTTTTATCTTCTTTCTGTAAAATATAAGTGTTATAAACCCAGTAAGTAAAGCAAATAAGTAAGCCCCTATCTTGTAAGAAAGTAATAAAGCATATACTTTAATTGTCAGAAATGCTTCTTGATTTTCTACAGCTAAATGGAAATTACCATTGATATCAATATCAAAGATTGAATACGCCAACTGGGTAAGTAATACTTCACTACCGAAGAAGATAATGAAGGATAAAAAGAAAATAATGACTATGACTTTCTGAAATAAATTGAAATTCATTTTGAATTGTTTTTAAAATAAATTCAAAAATAAGAAATTATCCTTAATTGTTAGAATAAGATATTTTTTGATGGGGGAAATTATACAAATTAATGTAGTGTTAGTGTTTTTATCAAGTTTTTAGTTTTAGTTTATTTTTAAAGATATGAGCTTTTATTAGATTTTTTTATTTCTATTTAGGTTTTATTATTTACAAACATTTTACACCTAAAGGATGCAATTTGATTTTCTCTCAGAATTACGTTTGCAATTTCTGTGAGATTCATCGGCTTTGCTCAGAATGACGTAGAGTTTTATATAAGCCAAGATATGTAGTGAACGCAAATTTGCGTTCACTACATTAAAATAAACTTATTATTATAAATAACCTTGCCATTATTTATAACAGAAATTAGATAAATAGAATTTGAATAATACTTATCAAATTGAATTAATAAATATATTTGTAAATAAATTTTTAATTTAATAATTTTGTTAAAATTAAAAGGGTAAATTTTAAAACTATATAATAAATGTTATATGAAAATATCATTGATTTTAATTGTGTTTGCATTCGAATTTATTTTGTTTTCTAATGCTAAATCAGGCGAAGAGCAATTTGCTTTAGTTCAATTTATTCATAATTCTTCAGATTCAAGATTAGAAAAGGTAGATATTTATGCTAATGGAACTTTAATTGCAGATAATATAGAGTTCCAAAGTGCTACTAATTACATGTACTTATTAGCAAATACGGAATATCATTTTTCAATTAATCATAATACTAGTATTGGTTTTACTGATCAAGTTCTTGCGGTTAACTCATTTCCGTTGTTCAAACCTTATGGAGAATATGTTATAATTATTAATGGTGTTGGACTTGGAGATTTTAATTTAGGATCAAAAGATAGAAATATTGCTTTAAATCTTAGTATTTTTAATGGTATTAAAGGAGATGTTTTTCCAGAAGTTATAGAATTAAATTTATACCATGGAGTTACTGATGCTCCGTCATTTGACATTTATGATAACAAAAACAAATCTTTAGTAAGTAGTAATTTAAAATATGATAATGCCATGGGTTGGAAAACTATTAAAGATATAAATTCAGAAATTAAAATATCAGAAAATTTAGATATTTTTTCTCAATATGGTATCTTTAATATACCATTTTCTGAGTTTAAAGGCAAAAGTTTGTTTCTAATTACATCTGGATTTTTAACTCCAGATGACGAACCCGATGGAAATAAAGAAAGAGGATTTGAAAGTTATGCTGTTACTTCCGATGGTACAGTTATTTTATTAGATTTGGTAAGTTCTGTTGATAGAAATTTATCAGAAAGCTCTAACCTATATCCAAATCCTAGTTCAAATATGATTGAAATTGTACTTAAAGATGCATTTTCAAAATCTTATAATATTTATAATAATAATTCTGAATTAATGTTATCAAATTTATTTGAAAATCAAAGTAAGATTAAAATAAACACGTCCCAATTAACTTCTGGTAAGTACTTTATAATTATTGAAACAGATAAAGGACAAGTTTTTAAGAGTTTTTTAATTTCAAAATAATATAAACCTTTAAATATTTTAATAATTAAGAAGAATTATGACGAAAAATACCATTCAAAATAGCTGTAGGTGTTTATTATAGGGTTTTGGATATGGAAAATAAGAATAGATTCTTCGATTATTTCGCTTCGCTCAATAGATGGGAACAGAAATTATTTATATAACGAATTTGAATAATATTTGTCAAATTGAATAACTTAGTTTTATGAAATAGTTAAATTAATATTTAATCTAAATATACTTTTATTGAATTTTTTACACTTTTGTTTTCAATCATCTTCGAAAGAAAATGTTTGGTGTAAACGTTTAACATAGTACCTTTTTTTACAATTTTATTATTCAGATCATCAAAAACGTCTTCGGCTATTATCATATCATCTTTTATTTCTTCAAGTTTATAATATAAACTTTTTTTGTCTTCATAAGGGTCTATTACAACTTTAAGTTTAGTTTCCTGCGGTTTTTTAATGAATTGTCTTTTACCAGTAATTTCTTTTAAAAGAATAGCAAAACAATTAGGACAATATTTATTTTGTGATTTGAACATTAATCTCAGAGCTTCTTTTTCGCTTATCGAATTTTTTACTTGTAATGATATAAAATCATTAACAACTAACAATATTCTTGAAATAAGAGGTATAGAATTACCTTTTAGTTTATCCTCTGAGTTTCTTCCATCAAACCAGAGATTCTGATATTTTATGCTTTGTCTGATACTTTCTATATTTTCGATTCCGCTTAATAATTTAAAAGCAACTTCCGTATGTTTAATAAATTGTGTGTTCTCGAGTGGAGTAATTTCCTCATTATTTATAACTTTTTGAACTATATTTTGATTTATTCCAACATAGCCAATATTAGATAGAAGTGAAGCAATATCAATTTCATACAATCTTTGATATTCTAATTTACTTGCAATTAATTTACAATAATACCTATGCTTTGGATTAAAATTATAATTTTTAGAATAAAGATGAGAATTGATTTCAATTAAAATTCTAAATAGTTTTTTTAATGTAAATTCAAATATTAAATTATTAGAATTTAATAATTCTTTAGTGTCACTTACTTTTTTTAATATATTTAATATTTCATCTTTTGTTACAAATTCATTTATTATAGATATAATTTGATATTTTTTGAATAATTCGACTTTTATAGAATTTGAGTTAGTATTTATTATCAATGGAATATTATCTAAACCTGAAATAAAATCTAAGTATATATTATTTTCTAAATAATCTAAATCTACAATTATTAAGGTGTATTTACTAAATTCACTTTTGCTAAAATTATTATTATCTATAACATCAAATTCATAAGAATTTTCTTCTAAAATACTTGAAAGTATCTTTACTAAATTCTTGTTTTCAATATTAATTAAAAGCTTTTTCATTAGTATCTTGTTTTATATTTTTACAAAACTAATAAAAATTTCTCAATTTCTCAAATATAATGATAAAACAGAAATGTCCGCAGGTGAAACTCCTTGAATTCTTGAAGCTTGTCCAAGAGAACCAGGTCTAATTTTACTAAGTTTTTCCTTCCCTTCTGTTGATAATGAATTAATCTTAAAATAATCAACACTATCAGGAATATATTTATTTTCATTTTCAGCAAAATTAGCAATTTCTTTTAATTGTCTTTGAATATACCCTTCATATTTAATCGTAAAATTAAGTTTATTAAGAGTTTCTTTATCTTGCATTATTTCCTTAAATTCATAAGTATTTAAAGGAGCTAAATTAAATAATGTTTCCGAAGTAAAAACATTTCTTTTCAACAAATTATGAATTGATGTTTTTTCTTTTAATGGCTCAAGATTTTTTTCAATTAATAGTTGATTTATTAATTCTTTATCAGGTTTAATTTCTTTAGATAATTCAATTGCTCTATTATATTTTTCAACTTTACTTACCAATTTACTATAAACTCTATCTGTAATTAAGCCAAATTTATTCCCATATTTCATCATTCTTTCATCTGCATTATCTTGTCTTAGCAATAATCTATATTCAGCTAGTGAAGTGAATATTCTATATGGCTCTTCTGTATTTTTATTTACTAAATCGTCAATCATCACACCAATATATGACTCCGAACGTTTAGGAATAAATGCTTCTTCACCTTTTATTTTTAGTGCTGCATTAATTCCGGCAACTAAGCCCTGAGATGCTGCCTCCTCATATCCAGATGTACCATTTATCTGACCAGCAAAGTAAAGTCCTTGAATTGCTTTAGTTTCAAGTGTAAATCTTAATTGGTATGGAAAAAAGAAATCATACTCAACAGCGTAACCTTGTTTCATCATTTTAGCATTTTCAAGTCCTTTTATTGAGTGCAATCCTCTCATTTGAATATCAAGAGGTAAGCTCGTTGAAAAACCATTCACATAAACAGACTTAGTATGTAAGCCCTCTGGTTCTAACAAAACTTTATGACTTGGTCGTTCATCAAATCTATGGATTTTCTCTTCTACAGACGGACAGTACCTTGGTCCTGCACCCTTTATTCTACCAGTAAACATCGGTGAACGCTCAAACCCTTCTCTCAAAATATCATGTGTAGTTTCATTAGTACTTGTTTGATAGCAAACTAAGACGTTTTTCACTTGAGGAGTTCGGTAAGAAAATGGAGATGGTTCAGGGTCAACATCTGCTATTTCCATTCCTTCCATATTAATAGAATCAAAGTGGATACGTGGAGGAGTTCCAGTTTTTAATCTTCCTCGTTCAAAGCCATAAGCATTTAGCATATCGCTAATTTTATCAGAAGATTGTTCGCCGATTCTACCGCCTACAGTTTTTTCTTGTCCAGTGTGCATCACGCCACGTAAAAAAGTACCCGCAGACAAAATAAGTGCTTTAGTTTTTAGGGGAATATTACCTTCTAAAAGCACACCTTCAATTTTATCATTTTTAAGGATTACTTCTTCTGCTTTCCCTTGAATTAAGGTTAAATTTTCTTGTGCTTTCAGCGTTTGAGAAACATAATGTGGGTATAAATCTTTGTCAATCTGACATCTTGGCGACCACACAGCAGGACCTTTTGAAGTGTTCAACATCTTGAATGATAGGCCTGCTTTATCAGCTAAAAAGCCCATTTCACCACCAAGAGCATCGATTTCTTTAACCAAATGCCCTTTTGCAGAGCCACCAATCGAGGGGTTGCAACTTGGCATACCCATATTATCCAAACTCATTGAAATCAAAGCAACATTCATACCCATTCGGGCTGCAGCAAGAGATGCTTCAATTCCAGCATGTCCTGCACCAATAACTAATACATCAAATTTATTATCCATAGTTTACAAAATTACTTAAATTATTGCTTTTTTAAAAATTCATACAGTTTTGAATGATTTTTTCGATTTATCTATTGCTTAAATTATTTTCTGCAAAAAACAATAGTGAGGTATTTATAGAAAAATTTCATGTGGTGAGGTAGTTTTTTAATTTGTTAGATGAAGGAATAATGTAATTGAAGTGAACGTAAATTTGCGTTCACTACTATTTAATATGTTTCTCTTAAAGCCGTGTAATCAGAGTAATTCTTAAAATCTGTGTCTCTGAATCTTCCTTAAAATTTGCATCTTTATAGTGGGGTGTGGCTATCAAAACACAAAAATAAAACTACTTCACTTCAAAAAAATTTAAATAAAAAAATCTATAAAAACCAACAATCAACGAAGTTCATTACTCCTAAAGTGCTTTGTTTGTTGAATATTTTATGAATTGCGTATAAATTGCTAAATTATTCTTATTTTTGTAAATTGAAAAATTTAATATTGGAAAATATTTATGTTGAATCTGAAATTTGTAAGAGAATTTCCTGATATTGTTAAACAGAATAATACTTATAAAAATGTAAATGTTGATGTCGATGCTATTGTTGATTCTGATGAAAGAAGAAGACAAATTATTGGCGAAGTGGAAGAGTTAAAAAATAAAAGAAATATTGCTACTAAGTTAATTGCTCAGAAAAAGAAAAATAAAGAGAATGCTGACGATGACATCAAAAATATGCGTGATGTATCTGATACTATCTCTAATCTAGATAATGAATTAAAAGATATAGAAGCAAAGATAAATGAAGATTTGATGAAAATCCCGAATATCATTCATGAATCTGTGCCTATCGGTAATAGTGAAGATGATAATGTAGTCGTTAGCAATCACGGTGAGATATTTGAAGTTAATCATAATTTTGATCATATTGAAATTGGTAAAAGATTAAATATTATTGATTTTGAACGTGGTGCTAAAGTTACTGGTTCTGGTTTTGCTTTCTTGACTGGTAAAGGTGCTAAATTAGAACGTGCTTTACTTAACTTTTTCCTTGATGAAAACTCGGCTAAAGGTTATACAGAATTTTTCTCTCCATTTATTGTAAATCAAAATTCGATGGAAGGAACTGGACAACTGCCTAAGATGGCTGAAGATATGTATCATTGTACAGAAGACAATTTATATTTGATACCTACAGCAGAAGTTCCTCTTACTAATTATCATAATAATGAAATGCTTAGAGGCGAACAACTTCCTATAAAAATTACAGGATATAGTCCTTGTTTTAGAAGAGAAGCAGGTAGTCACGGTAAGGAAGTTAGAGGATTTTTAAGAGTTCACCAATTTAATAAAGTTGAATTAGTTAAATTAGTTGAACCAGAAAATTCTTTTGATGAACTTGATTCACTCGCTCGCGATTCGGAAGATCTAATTAAAAAATTAGGTCTTACTTATAGAGTTTTATTACTTTGCAGTGGTGATACAAGTTTTGCATCTGCTAAAACTTTTGATTTTGAAGTTTGGGCTGGAGTTGAAAAAAGATGGCTTGAAGTTTCTTCTTGTTCTAACTTTATGGATTTCCAATCAAGAAGAGCAAATATTCGATTTAAAAAATCGCAAGATTCGAAACCTGAGTTTGTTCATACTTTAAACGGGTCTGCACTTGCTACACCAAGAATTTTAGTTGCGATTTTAGAACAATATTATGATGGTGAAAAATTAGTAATCCCAGAAGTATTAAGAAAATACACTGGTTTTGATACAATTGAAGCTGAATAAATTTACTTTATTATTTCATTTTAGAATTTATAATTAAAATAGGAATTATTATATGTCAGAAAAAATTAGAATGGTAGAAGGGAAACTTCATATTCCCAATGCTCCAATTATTCCTTTTATTGAAGGTGATGGTATTGGTCCAGATGTGTGGGCTGCAACTAAAAAAGTAGTAGAAGCCGCTGTTGAGAAATCTTACAGAGGAATTAAGAAAATATTTTGGAAAGAAGTTCTTGCTGGTGAAAAAGCTTTTAATAAAACTGGTGAATGGTTACCAACTGAAACTTTAGATGTAATCAGAGAACATTTAGTTGCTATCAAAGGTCCTCTTACTACTCCAGTTGGCGGTGGTATTAGATCATTGAATGTTGCATTAAGACAAGAATTAGATTTATACTCTTGTGTTCGTCCAGTTAGATGGTTTTCGGGAGTACCTTCTCCTGTTAAAAGACCTCAAGATTGTGATATGGTTATCTTTAGAGAAAATACTGAAGATATTTATGCTGGGATTGAGTGGAAAGCAGGAACTGATGATGTTAAAAAAGTAATTAACTTCATTCAAAATGAAATGAGAGTTAAGAAAATTAGATTCCCTGAATCTTCTTCAATTGGTATTAAACCAGTTTCAGTTGATGGAACTAAAAGATTAATGAGAGCATCTATTGACTATGCAATTGCAAATAAAAAACCTTCTGTTACTATCGTTCATAAAGGTAATATTATGAAATTTACTGAAGGTATGTTCAAAGAGTGGTCTTATGATGTAGCAGAGCAAGAGTATGGCGAGAAATGTTTTACTTGGAGACAGTATGATGTAATCAAAGCCGATAAAGGTGAAGAAGCAGCTAATAAAGCTCAAAGTGATGCTTTAGCTTCTGGTAAAATCTTAGTTAAAGACTTTATTGCTGATGCTTTTTTACAACAAATTTTATTACGTCCAACAGATTATTCAGTTGTAACTACTATGAATTTGAATGGTGATTATGTTTCTGACGCATTAGCTGCAATAGTTGGTGGTATTGGAATTGCTCCGGGTGCAAATATTAACTATATTTCTGGTCATGCAATATTTGAAGCAACTCACGGAACTGCTCCTAAATATTCTAATTTAGATAAAGTAAATCCTGGTTCTTTAATTCTTTCTGCTTGTATGATGCTTGAACATCTTGATTGGAAAGAAGCAGCAGATATGATAATTTCTGCAATGGAAAAAACAATTACTCAGAAAAAAGTAACTTATGATTTCCATAGACTTATGGATGATGCTCAATTGATGAAGACAAGCGAATTTGCTGATGCTATTATAAATAATATGTAATTTATCCTTTATGGAAGATAACGTTAAAATAATTGGTATAACTGGTGGAATCGGAAGCGGTAAATCAACCGTTTCCGAATTTATCAGTGAACTTGGTTACCCAGTAATCAATACTGATGATAAAGCTAAACAATTATATGTTGAAAATAAGGAATTAAAAGCCAAATTAATTAAGGAATTTGGGGAAGAATTCTATTTTCAAGATGGCAATATTAATAAAGAATTTATTGGCAACCTTATCTTCGGAGAAAGTAAAGAATCAAAAGAAAATTTAAGCAAATTAAATTCAATCGTTCACCCTTATGTAATTCAATCCAATATAGATGAGATAGATAAGTTGGTAGAAGAAGGGGAAGACATAATCTTTGTAGAAAGTGCTTTGATATTTGAAATCAATATGCAAGATGCTTACAATTTTGTAATATGTGTAATTTCTGAACAAGAGCAAGTAGTAGAAAGATTACTAAAAAGAGGTAATCTAACAGAAGAAAAAATCCTAAATCGAATAAAAAATCAACTAAGTCCTGAAGAAAAAAAGAAAAAATCGGACTTTGTAATCAACAATAACTCCACATTAGAAGCATTAAAAAGCTCTACTCTTTTTGTATTAGATATAATTAGTCCTGAAGTAGATTAAACCTTTTTAATATAGCATTTAAAAAGTGGGGAATTTTAAAACAATAGATTCATCGCTTATTCCGGCATCGCTCATTACAAGTATCTTTAAATGAAAAAAAAACCAACTAATTTGTTGGTTTTTGATTGATATTATATTTATTTATCTGATTTTATATTCAAGTTCTGCGAAAGCGTCGGATGTTTCGTAAACTCTAACTTTGAATGAATGAAGATTAGGAATTTTTGCTAAATCTTCCTTTAATTTATCTATAAAGAGATAGCACATATTCTCACAAGTTGATGTTCTATCCATTATGTAATATCGCCAATTATTTTTCTTTAGGAATTCAATTACATCTACATCGTCTTTGCTGCAAAGGAAAGCATGGTCGAGTTCACCCATTAAAAATGGGTCAACGATTTTTTGTAAATCGTAAAAGTCTATTATCATTCCATTTGCATCAAGTTCACCAGTTAAGTAAATTCTTAATTTATAAGAATGTCCGTGAATATTTCTGCATAATCCTTTGTGAAATGTAAGTCGATGAGACATTTCCCAATTAAAATCTTTTGCGATTGTTATCATTTTTCTTCCTCAAAATGTTCTACAGTAATTATAGAATTGATACCGCCACGAGTGTTAAATTCTGCTACTACTTCCATCCATTTGGGTTTAGAAACTGCAACTAAATCATCTAATATTTGATTTGTAACAGCTTCAAAAAATATTCCTTTATTACGGAAATCAAGGTAGTAATATTTTAAAGATTTTAGTTCAATACAAGTTTGATTAGGGATGTAAGTAACTGTTATTGTTGCAAAGTCAGGCAAACCTGTTTTTGGGCAAACTGAAGTAAATTCAGGATTAACGTGAGAAATCGAGTATTCTCTATTTGGATTCGGATTTGGGAAAGTTTCTATTGTTGTCATTTATTTTCTTTTAGAATTATAAAAGAGTATTGACGATAAAATGTAGCTTTAATTTGATTAAAAGCTTTATTTTTACTAATTTTAAATTCTAATTTTTTAATTTAAAGAAAATGTTGGAATTACTATATCAGAAGTTTCGTGAAACATTAGGTCATGAACTTCATAAGTCATATATTTTGATAAGGGTAATTCGTCGATATATCCTTCTACTTCTTCTTTGGATTTGGCAATAAAAACAGCCCAAAGTTTGTGTAAGTGATAAGAAAGCGTATATGTTAATAGGATATTTTGTTCAAAATAGTTCTTTATTTTAAGTTTATGAGATGGAATTAAATCAAGGTATTCCTTGCTCATAGTAGGCGGTAGATGAAATTCTACCATATATTTGTATTTAATTAGGTTTATCATATTAGGTGTATAAACGAACAAAAGGAAATTTATTTTATGAAAATTGATGTACATACTCACATTATGCCTCTGAAAATGCCAAAATGGGCGGAAAAGTTTGGATATAAAGGATTTATTTCTTTAGAAGAAAGTAAAGAAAATTATGCAAATATGATGCAAGATGATAAGTTTTTTAGAGAGGTATATTGTAATTGTTGGGATTGTAAGGTAAGGAAGCAAGAAATGGAGAAGTTTAATGTTGATATGCAGGTGCTTTCAACTATTCCTGTTCTTTTTAATTATTGGGCAAAGCCAAATGACGCATTAGAAACATCTCGCTTTTTGAATGACCACATTGCAGAGTCCGTAGCCGAAGATAAAGCCCATTACCTTGGTTTAGGAACTTTGCCTATGCAAGATGTCAATCTTGCTATTAAAGAGATGCAACGAGTGAAAGAAGACCTAAAATTGAATGGTATTGAGATTGGTACGCATATAAACGGGAAGAATTTTGATGACCCAGAATTATTCCCATTTTTTGAGGCTGCTGCAAGTATGAATGTTCCACTATTTATTCATCCTTGGGATATGCTTGGAGGCGATAGAGTTCAGAATTATTGGGGAAAATGGCTTATTAGTATGCCCGCCGAAACTACGATAGCAATCACAAGTTTAGTTTTTGGTGGAGTGCTTGAAAGACTTCCTAATTTAAAAGTGATGTTCGCACATGGTGGTGGTAGTTTCCCTGGCACTTTAGGACGTATCGAACATGGATGGGATGTAAGACCAGACCTAATACAGACTAATACTAAGATGTCGCCAAGAGATGTATTTGGGAAAGTCTATTTTGATAGTTTGACACACGATAAAACTATGCTAAAATACTTGGTAGAACTTGCAGGGTCGGAATACGTATCTTTAGGGACAGATTATCCTTTCCCATTAGGTGAACTGTCACCAGGTGAATTAATTGAATCAATAGATGAATTTGATAAAAATACTAAAGATAATTTGCTTTACAAAGCAGCATTAAATTGGCTTGGAATCAAGGAAGAAGACTTAGGAAAATAGAATAAAAATGAAAAGAAATTTACTTGAAAATGAAATAAGATTTACACTTTTAGGAACAGGAACATCATCAGGTGTGCCGACTATAGGGTGCAAATGTCCAGTTTGTTTGTCTGATGACCCGAAGGACAAAAGATTGAGATGTTCTTTGTTAATTGAAACGCAAAGTACAACAGTTGTGATAGATACTTCGGCAGACTTCAGACAGCAAATGATAAAACATTCAGTTGACAAAATAGATGCAATTGTCTATACTCATCAACATTTTGACCATATTAGTGGATTTGATGATATTAGGGCATATAATTTTATTCAACATAAGCCAACGCCAATTTATATTAATAACTCAACTTTTAGTTCATTAAAAAATACTTTTTCTTATGCCTTTGGAGAGGCAGTTCAAGTAGGTGGAGGATTACCATTAGTTGATATTAATATGATAGATAGAGAAGATTTTAAGATTGGAGATATTGAGTTTCAAATTATTCCAATGGAACATGGTAAAATTGAAGTGCTTGGTTTTAGGATTGGTTCGTTTGCTTACTGCACCGATACTAATTATATACCTGACACTTCATTAGATAAATTAAAAGAACTTGATGTTTTGATATTAGATGCTCTTCGTTATCACCCTCATCCTACACACTTTACTGTGGAAGAATCAATCAATATAGCGAAGCAATTAAAAGCAAAGGAAACATATTTTACTCATATTGCTCATCAAATATCACATTCTTTATTAAGTAAAGAATTACCAAAAAGTATAAATCTTGCCTACGATGGTTTAGAGTTTATTTTAGAAAAATAGTAAAATTATATAAGATAAACCCTTTAAAATGGTTGATGAGAAAAAATATTTTTAAAAATCAAAAATAAAATTTGGAAATTATATTAATTGTCCTTAATTTTGAAATCTGTTTCAGAGATAGTTCTAAAATAAATTCGGAGTATGGCGCAGCCCGGTTAGCGCGTCTGGTTTGGGACCAGAAGGCCGCAGGTTCGAATCCTGCTACTCCGACTTCCCTATAGAACACCAATTCTAATTTAATTCCAAAAATACTTATTTATCAATTTATATCAAATGTGGAAAACTAAAAACATCCACAATATTCATTTATTTCCTTAATTTTGTGTTATGAGAAAATGTTTAGTAATTGCTTATTACTTTCCCCCGATGGGTTTGAGTGGTGTTCAAAGAACGCTTAAATTTGTAAAATATCTCCGAGATTATAACTGGGAACCTATTGTATTAACTACATCTAACGAAGATTATTATGCTTATGATGACTCTTTAATGGCTGAGTTAGAAGCTATGGATATTCAAGTTTATAGAACAAAAGACAAGCAAACTGGGAAGAAAAAAAGTAATAATTTACCTAATTATCAATTTCAAAAGTTAGGAAGATTCTTTTTAAACTTCTTTAATATTCCAGACTCTAAAATAAAGTGGAAAAAATTTGCTTTAAAAACAGCAGAAAAAGTATTTAAAGAGAATGAAATTGATGTGATTTTTGCTACTGCACCACCTTTTACTGATTTTTTGATTGCAAATGATTTATCAGAGAAATATGACGTGCCTTATGTTATTGATTATAGAGATAGTTGGACTGATAATCAGTTCCACTATTTTCCTACTCCCTACCATAGAAGTAAATCAATTAAATTAGAAAATGAACTACTAAGAACTTCTTCAAGTGCCATTGTTATATCACGACATGCAAAAGAGTTATTGTTAAAACGATATAAGTTTTTGTCTTATGACGATGTGGTAATTATTCCGCATGGTTTTGATTCAGAAGATTTTGTGATGAGTAAAGAAGTCCAAGTTGATAAAAATTATTTTGTTATTACTCATTCTGGGGTATTCCAAGATAATCGCACACCAAAATACTTCTTCAAAGCAATTCAAAAATTAATTAAAAAGAATCCAAACATAGCAAAACATCTTAAAGTTAGATTAGTCGGAATGATGAGAAAAAGTCATTTGAAAATGATTAAAAAGTATAAATTAGATTCTATAGTTGAAGTAATTGGATTTGTTAATCATAGTGAATCTGTTAAATATCTATTTAGTTCTGATGTGCTTTGGTTGATGTTGAATGATGATATAAGAACACCAGGTAAATTGTGGGAATATTTTGGTTCTAAAAAGCCAATCATTGCGACAATACCAGACGGGAGTATGAAGCAGTTGTGCAATCAATACAAAGCATCGATTGTTACTAATCCGAAAGATATAGATGATATAAGTAATGCAATTGATAAACTTTATAAATTGTGGCAAGAAAACTCACTACCTAAACCAGATGATAAATTTGTAGAACAATTTGACAGAAAATTATTAACTGAAAGTTTAGCAAAACAGTTATCTTCTGCTATAAATATTAATTAAAAAATGAAGTATAATTTTGTAATTATTGGTGCTGGAGTTGTCGGATTAGCTATTGCTGCCGAGCTATCAAAGCACTTTAAAGATATATTATTAATCGAAAAGTGGGGACATTTCGGAGAGGAAACTTCATCGAGAAACTCCGAAGTTATCCACGCAGGAATATACTATCCCAAAGACTCGTTAAAAGCAAAATTATGTGTTGCAGGTAATCAATCAATTTATGAATATTGTGATAAATATTCTATACCTTATAATAATTGTGGTAAGTTAATTGTAAATACTTCAAAAGATAATGAAAGATTAGAGTCTATATTCAATAATGCAAATGAATTAGGTGCGAGAGATTTAAAAATTCTCAATAAAAATGAAATCCAAAAATTAGAAAATAATCTAAAAGTAGAATCTGCTATTTTATCTCCAAGCACTGGAATTATTGACTCACATTCATTGATGCAAACATTAGAAGCAGAAGCTATTAATAATGGCGTTGATGTAGTATATAGTCACGAAGTAATCAATCTTGATAATATTACAAATTGGAAAATTACAGTTAAAGATGATGAAGGAAGTGAGTTCGAAATTGAGACTGAGTATTTAATTAATTCAGCGGGTTTACATTCTGATAAAATTGCAAAAATGACCGGTTTAGATATTGATGATCTAGGGTATAGATTACAATATGCTAAAGGTCATTATTTTAAATTAAATCCTTCAAAAAACACTTTAGTTAATAGATTAATATATCCTATTCCTAATAAAAATACAACTGGGCTTGGTATTCATGTAACATTGGATATGGGTGGTGGGGTTAAATTAGGACCTGACGTAAGATATTTGGATAGCAATACTTTAGATTACTCGTTTGATGATGAGTTAAAGGAAAAATTCTTTGACTCTGTGTTTACTTATATGAGTAATTTTACAATTGAAGATTTGAATCCAGATTATGTTGGAATTAGACCAAAAATCCAAAAACAAGGTGAAGCCCAAAAAGATTTCGTTATTAAGAATGAAAGTGATAATGGATTCCCTAATTTGATTAATTTAATTGGTATAGAATCACCTGGACTTACTTGCTCTTTAGAGATTGCGAAATTAGTGAAAAATTTAATATAATTTCTACTATATAGTTACTTTATTAATGGCTTGAAAGCCCTTGTTGAAAAAAAAAACTACAATTTCTCTTGTCTTCAGAGTGAAGCCTTGTCATTTCGAGCGTAGTCGAGAAACTTCTATTAAACTCTCCGTCATTCTGAACGAAGTGAAGAATCTCCCAAGAACAAGCAACAATTCTTAACACACCCCGTTATTCAGAGCGAAGCGTGGAATCCATCTTCAAAAGCAGCAATCGCAAATTTGCGTTCACTACAATTACATTATTCCTTCATCTAGCAAATTTAAAAACTACCTCATCACCTGAAATTTTTGACTAAAAACTTCTATGTTGTTATTGGTGATTTGCAAAAGTTCTTTTCATATATATTCTCCTTTAATTAATTATAAATATTTACTTTTGAACCATTACTTTCTGTATTCTTGTTTCTGAACCTTGATTAATCTTTACTATGTATATACCATTATTTTCTTTGCTTGAATCCCATGTTATTATACCTTCTATGTTAGACAGATATTTTATGTTTATTTTTCCAGATACATCAATTTTCTTTTGATTTAAATTAAATATTTCAATATTAGAGTCGTTAAAATTAAATCCTAAATCCCAATATACATGAAAATTTATTAATGAACTTGAAGGAAGTGGAAACGGCGGTTTGATATAAAGAAAACTTCTTTTTTCAACATTATCGACTGGAACGTACTCTATATCTAAATCTTTTAAACTTAGTTGATAAATATCTTTATAAAATGATATTATAATTTTATCTTTCAATTGAACAAAACCTCTAATTAAAGAAAAATCTTTATCATTTATATTAATATTATTTCTTATCCAATCATAACCATTATTTTTAGAGTAATATATACCTTCGCTTGTTGCTATAAAAATATTATTTTTATAGCAAATTACTTCATTAACGATTATATTCTGAGTTGAAAACATTGTAGATTCCCAAGTGTGACCATTATCTCTGGAAATCAATAATTTGTTAAACCTTGTTGCAGCTACTATAATATTATCATACTTATCAACTCTAAACACAAACTCATTATTAATTAAATCATTAGAATTTTTGTTAATTTTCAACCAGTTTTCACCATTGTCTTCTGAATACAATATCCCATCACCATTAGTACAACCATACAATTTATTTTGATAGCTTATAATATCTTTAAAAATATAATTCTCATTATGTAATTCATTCCAATTGTGCCAAGTTTGACCATTGTTATCTGAATAGAAAATACCTTTATTTATTGTTAAAATAAAAAATCTATTATTATTTATAAATACATTAAATGCTCTCAAATCACCTGATGAAATATTATTTTTACTCCAATTTGCACCATTATTTGTCGAAAGGAATGATTCAAAATTCGAAATGCTTGAAGTGATAATATTTTGTCCATCCTTATGAATAAATGTTTGATCAAAATCAATACTAAATAGGGAGTCATTTAATTTTAACCATTCGTTTGAATTTTCATTCTTTTTGAAAATACCTGAGTAATAAGTTAGCATAAATAAATTATTTTCTGAATTAATTAGATCTGAATTTGCACTTTTTATGAAAGCCGGAATTTCATCCCAAGATTCACCATAATTAATGCTTTTATACACTCCTGAAATACTATATAAGTATATTTGATTTTTATATTTTGTTAAAAGAATTTTGCCTTTTTTATTATTATCAAATATTTTCTCCCAATTTTCACCAAAATTATTACTTTTATAGATGATTCCATTTTTAGTAGATATAAAAAGTATATTATTTATGTATATAATACTTGCTATATTTTTGTCAATTAATCCATTATTAAATTGTTTCCAAGAAAATGTACTATCTTTTGTTATATATAAGCCATTAGGTGTACCTAGAAGTAAAGTATCACCAACTGAATAAAAAGTATTTATAATTTTATCATTTAAACCATGATTATATTGATAAAAACTTGTACCATCATCTTCAGATATAAATACTCCATTACCTGTTTGCCCTGAAGAACCATTTGCACCTTTATCAATTAATATTATTTTGTTTTGAATAAAATACATTAAATTTGCGTTCATTAAAATTAAATTATCATCTTTGTCAAATCCAGAATTAATATTAATTTGATCATAATTTATTTCTTTTTTAAAGAATCCATTGTTAGTTAAGAAGTAACTATTACTATTTTTAATAAAATATGTATAAAAGTTTGAATCTTTAGTCGATTTATCAATAAGATTCCACGAATACCCGTTATCTGTACTTTTATAAACACCTCCATATCTTTTTGGGATTACACCTGTAGAATAGACTATATAAATATCATTATTATACTTAAATGCATTCCTTAATGTTCCTATTGAGTCAATTCCTTCAAAATTAATTTGATAATAATCTACCCAATCATTATTAGTGAAAAATGATTCTTCATTGTTATATGTAATCATTAAGGAATCAGAATAAAATATATTTTCAACAGATAATCTTCCAATTGGCGAATTTATCTCTTCCCATTGAGAGAATAGGCAAAAGTTGGAAAGAAATAGTATTTTTATTATTATTAGCATATTTTAACCTTTAAAAATTTAATTCATAGCGGATAACAAACTCTCTAAAATCAGAATCTTGTGAATATAATGAGGAGAATGATAAGATGAATAGAATTAAGATTTTCATATCTATTCTCCTTTAATTAATTTATAAATATTTACTTTTGAATCTTTAAATTCTATATTTACTAAGTATAAATTTGGATTAATTTGAGATGTAAGTGAAATTTGATTTGTACCTTTTTGGAGAAATGTTGTTTGATTAAAAATAACTCTACCACCTAAATCAAATATTTTAATAATGCTTTCTTTTGTGTCTTCTTTATTTTCTACTATTAAATTATTTCCTGAGAAATAAACATTTAATTTATATATTTTTTCTAAACTAACACTTGAAAAAATATCTGTTTTTGATTTATATAATTTTAATCTTTTATCATCTTGAATTGTTATCATCCATATCTCATTATTAATTGGGTTTAAATAATAATTCATCGCACCTTTATCAATTAAAAAATTGTAAGTATTTCCACCATCGTAAGAAGTAAAAATTAAATTTTTAAAAAATAAGTTTTGATATTTACCATTAATTGTTTTATAAACACTGTGAATAATAGTAAATAAAAATGTATCTGGTTTCATTAAACTGAACTTAAACTTATAATAATTATAATCTAGATATTCTTTTTCATGATATTTAAAAAATTTATCAAAATAAACTCTTTCTTCGAAATCATTTTTTTTCAAATTTTCAATTGAATCTTGAGGCATATTTGTTATATTATATGTACTAATTGTATCAATCCTAATATTATTTGATAGGTCTAAAAGTGGCATAATATTAGAAAAATATCTTTCTAAGACAAAATCATCTTTTCTAAATCCATAGTCTTTTGTTTCAAAAGGGCTTCTTTGATATGAATAATCATAGGTTTTATCATAAAAATTATATTTGAATGGATTAAAAATAGTATTGTGATTTTGTGTATGGTAATTATTAAATGAAAAAAAACCTAATTCTGGATTTCTAATATTCAACTCAAACGTAATCTCCATATTTGTAGGTAAATGTTCTGGTTGAACATTATGCCAAGTTTTTCCTCTATCAGTTGAATAATCGAAGAAATGTTGGTAATAGTCATGACTTGTATCATGAACATACCTTGCATATAAGCCAATAAAATCTTCGTTAATGTGATTTAATATTATTCTCCAATATCTATATTCAGGGTCAATTTTTACTTTATCTACTAAATTTCCTTTGACGTCAAAATAACCAATATACAAATCATCGCCTTCACTAAATTTATGTATAAACATAAAAAGTTTTTGATGAAAAAATTGTCCTGATAAAAATTGAAAATCACCAAATAATATTTTTTGGAAATTTTCAGTTACATTTTCCCAAGTTTTTCCATTATCTGAAGAAAAATAAAAATTATTAATATAATCAACATAAGGTGAAGCAGTATCTAATTCAACATGAAAAAACGCACTATCACCTTTTAAAGAAAGCGTAGCATTTTGAGCATTAGATAATCCAGAAGGATCGAAATCCAAAACTTCTACAAAATCAAGGTTTTGTGAATATAATGAGGAGAATGATAAGATGAATAGTATTAAAATTTTCATAATTATTCTTTAATTTTTCTTAAAATTACAAATAGTTTTTAGAATTTGCAAAAGTTATATATACATAGACACAATTTTTGGTAAAACGTCACGGAAAAGGATGAATTATTTTTGTTTTTTTTATCCTCCCGAAGGTTCAAAACCTTCGGAAGGTTTTGTAATTTTAGTTCGTTAGGAGAATTTCGCAGTATTTAGCTCCGCTGAAATTTTTGTGTTATCCTTCGGATGAAAAAAATTACAATAAAAAGGGTGAATTTTTCGTTTTTTGTAAGAACTGGGTTTTATTAATGAGAAATTAGGAACGGTTTTTTTGCTTTTATGCAGTATATAACATATCATTTATTCTTAATAATGGTTGCGAATTTTAGATTCGAGCTTTTCTAACCGTTCCCTGCAAATAAAATGGATTCTTCGGCTTCGCCTCAGAATGACAAACATAAGTAAATTGATACAAAAAAAATGTGACTTTAGGAATCTGAATAAATCTTCATCCTAAAATCACAAGAGGTATAAACGCGCTTTATAAACGAAAATAATTGGAAATTATTTGATTATATAATTGCGATACATTTTAATTCAATTGCAATCGGTGTTGGCAGACAATTTATCTCTACAGTTGTCCTGCAAGGTTGATTGTCTTTGAAGTATTCTGCATAGATTTTGTTATAAATTGCAAAATCATCTTTCATGTTTGTCAAAAAAACTGTAACATCTACTAATTTATCCCAAGATGAACCCGACTCTTCTAAAATCAATTTTACATTATTAAATACTGATTTACATTGCTCTTCTATATCATAAGAAATTATATTTCTGTTCTCATCTAATGTTACTCCTGGTATGTCTTTAGATGCTCGTTTGCGTGGTCCAACACCTGATAAAAACAAGAGATTTCCGACTTTCCTACTATGTGGATATGCACCTACTGGCTCGGGTGCTTTTTGCGATTCAAATCTTTCATTCATTTTTTTTTCCTAATTTTAAATAAAAATTTATATTTTTGTTTTATATAATAATAACAAAACTAATAATTAATTTTGATTATGGAAAAGGAAAGGTCAGATTTAGTACAAAAGTTGTGGGAAACAGTAGATTCTGTTATTGCTCAACATAAAGAAGAAAGCGAATTAGTAAATTTATATGCTGAAAAATACAATAACATTAATTTAGAAAAAGCTAATGCTTCTGAATTAATCAGTTTTCTTGTTGATGAAAATGAAAGAATCAATAGTGAAAATCAAAAATTAATTGAAGAGTTAAGTTTAAGTAATGAAAAAGTAAAAGATAGTGAAAATGTTTTTAATGATTTATCTAATTTAAGAGTTGAGTTAAATAAAACTATACTTGAAAAAGATAATATTTTAAAAAAACTGAATGAACTACAAAAAATTGAAAAAGATATTGAATACACTAAACTTGAAATTGCTCGTAAAAATAAGGAATTAAATACTAAAGCATCTGAAGTAAATGAATTAAGAGAAGAGTTGGCTTCTAAAGATAGTGAAATATATAAATTAAATAATTCTGACAATCCTAAATCTAATGAATTAATTAACTCGAAAAATGCTGAGTTAGAAGAATTAAAGAATAGAAATAATGAACTCCTTGCTAAGATTAGTCAGTATGAAGATGAAATTAAAGAACAATCATTTACTATTGAAGAATTTAATCAAAGATTGTTGCTGTTTAATGAAGAAAAATTTGAAAATAATCGAAAAATTGAACAATCTAAGAACAATTATGAATTGCTCAATTCACGTTTAGAAAAATTAAATACTGAGAATGCTGTATTAGAGAATAAAATTAATGAGTTAAGTGTTTATAAAAGACTTAATGAGAATAAAGAAAAGGAAATAGCTGAGTTAAAAGAAGAAAATAGTAAAGTTAAAAATGATTTGATTCAAAAAGATAAAGATATTGAACTTGTTAAAAAGGAAATAGCCGAACTAACTAAGAACAATGATAATTCTGATATAGAAGAAAGTAAAAAATTGATTGAATTGAATGAAGAAAAAGAATATTACAAAGATAATCTGAAAAAAGCTGAGAGCATTTTAGCTGAAATTAATAAGCAAATGACTGAAAGAGATAGATTAATTGAAGAGTTAAGAGGGCAGCAGAAGTTATTTGATAATGATAGCAAAGAAGCTAATAATGAAAAAATTGAGAATTTGGAGTCAAAAATATTAGATTTAGAGGAAAAAGTAGAAAGCAAGGAAACTGAAATAACTTCTCTTAAAAATAATTTAATGAATTTAGAGAATATGGCTTCAAAGCGTTTGGAAGATATAATTAGTTTACAGAAAAAAGTAGAAAGTAAAGAGAAAAATAAACTTTTAATGCAAAAGGATAAAATGATCAAAGATATTGATATTTTGGTCGAAAAGTTAGAAAAATTTGCAGTATAGATAATTCTTGTTTAAATTTGTTTTTTGGAAAAGTATTATTACTAAAATGTGACATTGAAAAAATATGAATTCAGTTAAAGTTAGAATAGGAAATAAAGAATATAATTTATATGGTGATAAGGAGTTAATTGAAAAGTCTGCAGAAGAAGTAAACAGACATTTAAAATTATTGCAGGATTCCTCATCGAAAATTACTATTGATGCATTACCTGTCCTAACAGCATTGAACATAGCTGAGTCAAAAATAAATGAAGTTTCTTCCTTACAAAAAGAAATTAGTTTATTAGAAGCACAGTTATCGGAAATGAACACAAAATTGAGTTCTATTTTAAATTAGTTCTTATTAAATAAGAAAAGTAGATTTTATAGAGCTGCTTTCTGTCGTCGTCACATCGAAAAAAAAGAATCGTTACTTTAAATTATGGGACATGCTCTCGTATTATTAATAGCGGGCCTCAAGATCTTAAATGATTGCTATCATTCTGTCACTTTTAGGGGGTGAAATAAACTTCTAATACATAGTTTGATGAGCCGGAGGATTATAGATATAATATGGACTGAACCCACTGTGGTGAAATGAGGATTCTTCATTTCCATTTGAACGGCAGATTGTGGCTTTTTTATTTTTAAATTAAATATGTTAAGGAAATAATGGAAGACTATTCGCTAATAGTTGCCATTGTCGTAGCTTTATCTGGTTTTGCAATAGCGTTTTTTATCGGTAAAAAAGTAGTTAGTACTAAAATACTAGAAGCTGAATTAAAAGCAAAAAGTATTATAGTAGATGCTGAGAAAGAAGGTGAAAATGTTAAAAAAGAAAAACTTAGAGAAGTAAAAGACGAATGGCATCAGAAAAAACAAGAATTTGAGTCTGATACTAATTCGAGAAAAGCAAGAATTGATGTTCAGGAAAAAGAAGTCAAAGCTCGTGAAGATGGTATCGAGAAAAAACTTCAGACTATTCTAAATAAAGAAAAACAACTTCATAATTTTGAGATTGACCTAGCTAAAAAGAATGAAGAAGCTAAAGAAAATGAAATTAAAGCTCAAGAATTAGTTGACAGCTTGACTAAAAAATTAGAAGAAATTGCTGGTATTACTCGCGAGGAAGCTAAAAATAGATTAGTTATTGAACTAGAAAACGATGCTAAAAAAGAAGCGGCTAATCGAATTAATAAAATAAAGCAAGAAGCAAAAGAAAAAGCTCTCAGAGAAGCACAAAATATTATTGTTGCATCTATTCAGAGAACAGCTTCTGACCACGCTATGGAATCTACTGTATCTGTGGTTGATTTAGAGTCGGACGAGATGAAAGGTAGAATAATTGGTAAGGAAGGTAGAAATATTAGAGCATTTGAGTCTGCTACTGGTATTGACTTAATTATTGATGACACTCCTGAAGCAGTTATTATTTCTGGTTTTGATCCATTTAGACGTGAAGTAGCTAAAAAATCACTTGAGTACTTGATGGTTGATGGTAGAATCCACCCTACAAGAATTGAAGAAATTGTGACTAAGGTTACTAAAGAACTTGAAGATGATATGGTAAGAGTAGGTGAAGAGGTTACTCTTGAATTAGATATTCATAATGTAAGACCTGAATTAATGGCTTATATTGGTAGAATGAAATATCGTACTTCTTACGGTCAAAACTTATTGAAGCACTCAGTAGAGGTTGCTCACCTTGCGGGTATTATGGCTGGTCAATTAGGATTAAATATAAAATTCGCAAAACGTGCTGCTCTTCTTCATGATATTGGTAAAGTAGCAAATAAAGAATTGGAAGGTCCTCACGCATTACTTGGAATGGAAATAGCTAAAAAGTATGGCGAACATCCAGTAATTGTTAATGCAATTGGAGCTCACCACGAAGATATTGAAATGGAAACTGCGATAGCAGTTATTGTTCAGTCTGCCGATTCGATTAGTGGAGCTAGACCTGGTGCAAGAAGAGAATCATTAGAAAATTATGTTAAGAGATTAGAAAATCTGGAAGAGATTGCTAACTCATATAAAGGTGTTGAGAAAACATTCTGTATTCAAGCTGGTAGAGAAATAAGAGTAATTGTTGAACCAGAAATAGTGAATGACCAAGCTGCTGATGATATGGCTACTGATATTGCTAAGAGGATAGAAGAAGAAATGGAATATCCGGGGCAAATTAGAGTAACAGTTGTCAGAGAGAAAAGAAGTGTTGGAGTTGCTAAGTAATTAGCCAATTAATTTAAAAATAGAATAGGGGTGCTTTATCACCCCTTTTTTTATCCAAAAGATATATTTGATAGTAAAATGAACTCAAAAGATAAATATTATTTGATTTTCTTTATCATTTTCATTTATATTCTAAATATGGGTCATATAGCCCAACAAGACGTTTATAATCTTTATTACCTCCCACTTGCTAAATCTATTAGCAATCACTCCACTTATAGCATTAATGGTGTGTCATATTCTTATCCTATGTGGGGTTATAGCATATTAATGAGTATTTGTAATATATTTGCTCAATACTCAGCAATTTTGCTTTTTCAATTGATACTTTGTTTCTTTGCTATCCAATCTTTTTACAAGATATTTGAATTAAAGTTTAGAAAATACCACTTTGTACTTTTACTTCCATTTGTAGCACTTTGTACGGTGAAATGGAATGATGCAATTGTAGCTTCTTTAATAATTATATATATAGATTTGTTACTAAAATCTTTAAAATCTAATACATTAAAAGATATAATATTTAGTGGTGTTGTCTTAGGGGTGATTTTAAATTTCAGATCAGAATATTTATTGCTTATTCCATTACAAATTATAATCTTATTTAGCTTCAAAAGTGTAAGGGCTAATGTAAGTTTTATCCGACATTGTGTATTATATTTGACTACTTTTATGGTGCTATTACCATGGGGCATTAGGAACTATATTGAATTTGATAATTTTAAGTTAACTTCTTCAAACGGTGCTTCTGTTATGTATATATCTTTAGGTCAGTTAGAGGATAATATCTGGAATATTAAAGCTAAAGATGAAAGTGCATTTGCATTTGTAAAAAAGAAAGGGATAAAAGACCCTTACAGCATAAAAGGTGAAGAAATATTAAAAGATGAGTTCTATAAAAATATTAGCAACAATCCAATTGAGTATTTAAAAAAGATGCTATCGAACTCATTAGATTTTGTTATTGGCGGTGTTTATACAGGTGAATATGGAAGTATATTTATTCCAAAAACTGATAGAATAAGAATAGATAATAGTATAAATAAAGCAAATGGTGCTGCTAAGTTTGATGTGATAATGAAACAAAGTATGCAGTCAAAATATCCTATAATATTTGAAAAATTAATTTTAGTTTTATATCGTCTAATTTGGGCAACAATATTAATTCTATTTTTATATACATTATATCGTCAAAAATGGGATTATATAAGCTTGATAGTGCTTGCATTTTTTATCCATAAATTAATAATTGTGTCAGGTATTCAATATGAATATAGACATATTAATTCGATTTACCTCCTCATTTTAGGAATAGTGTTAAAAAGAATTCCACAAAAAGTGTAAATGTGTGAAGTATGCTTGACACTTTTTTATTAACATTTCAATTTGAACAACAAAATCAGAAAAATAGAAGTATAAAAACATTTTTTGGTTTGTAATTAGAAAATAGTGCCGTATATTTGTAACTTAGATTATAGTCCAAAAGAAAAAACATTTTTGGAATTTGTAGAATTTAATATTTATGTAAGTCTATATTTATGAGTAAAGAACAAGAATTTAACGAAGAAATTGAAGAAGAAATAATTGAAGTTTATGAAGAAGATGATGCGATTTCGCAGATAAAAAAATACGGGACTATAGTTGTCGTAGTTTTGGTTGTAGTCGCAATTGCAGTATTTTCATACAATTATATGAATGAGCAAGCAGATGCAGAAAATGCTGAAGCAAGTAAGTATCTGGCAAGGGTTGTTCCCCTTATGGCTCAAGGAGATTTTGAAAAAGCATTAAACGGTGATGTTAATATCATAATAGACAATAAACCATTGATTGGATTTAAAGATATAGCAAGTACTTATGCTGGTTCTGATGTAGGGGCAGTAGCATCATTTTATGCTGGTAAAGCATTGTTGATGCAAGGTAAATTTGATGAAGCAAAAAGCTATTTTGAGAAAGCAACATCGAATGAATCAAATGAAGTTAAAGTTGGTGCTTATAATGGTTTAGCGGCTTGTCAAGAAGAAGTTGGTCAATTTAAAGAAGCTTCTGGAAACTATGAAGCAGCATCTAATTTGGTAGAGCAATTAGAAATGAAATCTAAATATTTATATTTTTCAGGATTAACAGCCGAAAAAGCAGGAGATGCTTCGAAAGCTAAATCAATGTATGAGAAAGTAATTAGGATGAATTCTGAAAATGCTTACTCAGAGTTCGGTGGCTTGTCAAGTGCGGGCTTAGAGCGTGTTGGCACGAAAATTGATGGATAATCAAAGTGAATAAACTATAAAATGAAAATGAAAAAAAATAATTTTTTAACTAAATATTGTATTTCGGAGGTTTTTATGAAACGATTATTTCGTTCATGCATCTTTATGGCGGTACTGACATTGCTCTCAACGAGCGTGATGTTAGGTCAGCCAAGAGTGCAAGTCTCAGGTAAATTAGCCCCAGGAGATGTCAGAGTCTTCGTAAAGGACACAATTTACGAGATTAATAAGTCTTATGTTGTAGCGGGTGCTCTAATTATAGAGCCAGGTACAACTGTGATGTTCATGCCATCAGGTCGTTTAATTGACTCGGTTGGTGGTAGAATAATAGCTGATGGTTTTGCTGAAGCAACATATACAGCTAATCCCCAGTTATTAAGTGGTTCAAATTTGAATCCAATTGCTCCTACAGGTTCGGCTAATCCATTAAGAGCAGGTAATACTTTGCCTTCTTATGCTGGATATAGTGATCTTGCTTATTTCTTACATGGAAATAATGGGAACAACACAAGTGGAACTATTTCTACTGTTGATTTCACAGGTACTACTCCTGAATTAACTATTAATGAAGCTAAAAGAAATTTTATCTTCAATGTAGTTTTAGATACAACAGCAAGAAAAATGAGAGATTTAGATGTTGATGCTGCAGGTAATCCAATAGGATTAGTTGCAGGTAAAGATATCGTGGTGACTTACGAACAAGCATTAATGTTTATCACATCTAGAATGAATTTGAATCCAAATTCAGATCCAAACTTAAAACAATTCCCTTATAAGAGAATTGGTAACAAGACTCCAAGTATTGTAAAAAGCAAAATTAAATTTATTGGTCAGCCAGTAAATAACTTTTCGCAAGAGTGGGGACACATTGTTGTTCTTCCTGGTGCTAGAGCAGCTTTCTTTAGAAATTGTGAGTTTGAAGGATTTAAAAAAGATACTTTAGTTGATAGAGCTCCATATTATTCAGAAAATGGTGCTAACTATGCTTGGGCAGCTTCTGCTCCAAATTGGGATAATGTAAATAATGAATTTAGAAAATTAACTAATGGTTCTGGAGGGGTAATAACTACTTTCTCTACTAGAACTTGGATTTTAAATTCTAAATTTGCAAATAACAGAGCTAGATTTAAAGGTGGAGCAATCCAATTCTTACAAGCTCCTGCTGGATTACCTGCAAGATCTGATATTGCAACTTTAAACGCTTTAAAAAATAGTTTGGTAGTTCCAATAAAAACTCCAAATGGTATTTATCCATTTACTAAAAACCCTAATGTAACAAACCCTGATGGTTCAAATTCAGATATCAATACTTATAATCCAGGTGGTTTTGTACCTCCTAATGGTCCTTTAGGTGGTATTCCAGCTATCGATAGAATTGATGAAAATGGAACTGATTATCCTGAACCATTAAATGATAGAGATAGAATGGCTTGGGACGATGCAAGAATAGCTATTTATTTAGGGCGTGTTAGAAATAATACATTTGAAAATAATGAAGTAGTTTTAGCAGATGTTGGTCAGATTAAAATCGGTAATCAAACAGTAATTACTGATTTAGATATAGCATCTTATCCTTACGGTTCTGGTTATGGTAACAATGCATTTGGTGGTGCAATTTATATTGCTGGTCGTGAATTTGACGAAAATAGAAGAATAGAAGTTGGTTTTGGTATTAACAATGCAATATATGTTGATGCTGATGGTGATGGAACGTATCAAGCAGCTGAAAGAATTTCTTTAGGAGATGATTCATTTAGTGCTATTAATAATAGAGTAGAAAACAGACAAAATTCTGGTCAATCAGTTGGTTCTAAAGGTGGTGCAATTTACGTTGGTGATTACACTTCTTTAATCGTAGCTGGTCACTTTAATTCAAATGAAGCTTTCTCTCCTTATTTTGTTGACTACAACTCTGGATTCTCTCCAGGTGAGTATGCACAAGGTGGAGCGATATTCTCTAAGAATACTTTTGGAAGACTTCAAGTAAGAGGTGGGCCAAATAGAGAGAACTTTAGTAATTCAACTGAATTTTCTCAAAATAAAGCTGGTAATGGTGGTGCAATCTATGTAGATGGTAATTCTGATAGAACAATGTCTCCAATTATTGGTGGTAATGATAATTTAATCTCTCAAAGAGATTTAGGTTATAACATTTTATTCCAAAACAATACAGCTTTAACTCATGGTGGAGCTATATTTGGAAAAAGAAATGCAAGAATTTATGGTGCAGGTGGAGTTGAAAATAACCAATTATTAGGTTATGGTGGAAAATTTGCAGTTAGATTCTGGGAAAACGAAGCTGGTTATTCTGGTGGTGCTTTACATTTAGATATTCCTGAAGGGAATGGTCTTCAAGAATGGCACAAACACATTTTAATTAGAAGAGCATCTTTTAGAGATAACGTAGTTGGTAAATCAATTACTGGTAAAACTAGATTAGACATTAGAGGTGGTGGAGCTATTTATGCTAAAATAGCTAACTTGAACGTTGTTCAAGCTACTGAATTTATCGGTAATACAGTTTATAATGGTAATGGTGCAGCTATTGCACAAATTTCTCCTACTGTAAGTATCGGTGCTGGTGTATCTAGTAATAAAATGTTTGTTACTGATTTAGATACTGTATCTTATGATGCTAATGGTGTTGGTCAAATGTACACTTCTAATAATGATGTGTTTACATGGAATTCAGCAGCTACTTACCCAGCTGATACAAGAATGTTAACTAGATTTATTGAAAATGAAATCATTTTAGATCAAGATGTAATTGATACTGAAATGGGTAGAGGTACTACTCAACAAGAAGGTGGAACTAGTAAAACAACTAACTTGTTAAGTGCTATTGATATGTTTAATGATGAATGGGGATTTGCAGTTGGTGCTTTAGGAACTATCGTTAAGATTGACGAAAATGGTACTAAATGGACTACTTTAAATTCTGGTACTCAAAGAAGAATAAATGATATTGATATAATTAATGATAACTTAGCTATCGCCGTAGGTGATGCAGGTGAGATATTAAAAACTACTAATGGTGGTGCTACTTGGGTATTAAAAGCTAATGCTTACACAAGAAATATCAATGCAGTTCAATTCTTAGGAGTTAACACTGGATACGCTGTTGGTGAAGATGGTGGTTTCTTAACTACTATTGATGGTGGAGAAACTTGGAATGTATCAACAATTCAAGCTGGTGTTGAATTACGTGATGTAAGTTTTGTTAGTTCATTGGTTGGATATGCTGTTGGTGACAACGCTACTATCTTAAAAACTATTGATGGTGGTGCTACTTGGAATTTCCAAACATCTACAATTAACCAAAACTTGAACTCTGTAGCGTTTAGTTCTGCTACTAGAGGTTATACTGTTGGTAATTCAGGTGTATTTGCTTGGACTAATGATGGTGGTGCTAACTGGAATGAAGCTAGTCCTAGATTTACTCCTAACAATTTAAATAAAGTAATCGTTGCTACTCAAAATGTAATTTATGCAGTTGGTAATGGTGCTACTATTTATAAATCTGATGATCAAGGTGTTTCTTGGTCTGATTTAACATCTACTGCAACTAATAATAACAATTTATATGGTGCAGCATTTAGAAATGCAGATTTAGGTTACGTTGTTGGTGATGATGGTTTTGTTGAATTTACTACTAATGGTGATGATTTAACAGAAGCTAAACCAGCTGACTTAGGTAAAATTGATGTAGTAAGAAGACACAAAGGTACTAACTTAGCAGAAAATGGTGTTGGTCTTGGTGGAGCTTTATATATCTTAGATGACGTTACAAAAGGTAATGTTGGAAGACAAGATTCAGTTCAATTTAACCGTGTAAGAATTCAAAATAATACTTCATTTACTGGTGCTGGTATTTATTCTGATAACTATGACTTAAAATTAGTATTCAACAGATCATTAGTAACTGGAAACGTTGCTAACTCTGGAATTGGTGCTTCTCAAAACTTAATCACTGGTCCTATCCAAAGAGATGGTAATGGTGATATTGAGCATAACTTTGCTTCAAGTGATTTAGCTGGTGCTGTTCTTTATGGTGAGGTTCAAGGACCATTACCATCTAGAATATTCTCAGAAGCTGCAAACTCAATGTATGATAACAATGCAAGATTCTTAATCAGATTACCAGATGCTCCTGATACAAAAGGTGTTTTAGCTGGTTCAACTGGTTTAGGTTTTGGTGGTACTGATACATTAAGAGGTAACTACTGGGGTAAAACTGAAGCTAATATTAATATTGACTTAGAAAACTTAATTGTAAATAACCAACAGTATAATTTCCCTAATGCTTCAAGAGAAACTTTCTTTGTTGCAGGTGATGGTAATACTTGGTTAAGATTTAGAAATTCATGGCAAACTGGTGATGATGCAAGAGAACAAGGTCCTTTTGAATCATACGAAAGATATAACTATGAGTCTATTCCTTTAAGAAATGGTGTTGATGAAAATACTTCTGGTACTATGTCAATTCCTGAGAATTTATTATTCTCTGGTCTTATCTATGATATTTTTGACAAAGGTACTGATATTAAATCAGCAGATTATTCAAAACGTAGAATGTCTCCTATTGAAGACTTTGCAGTTGGTGTTCCTCCAATGTTAGTAACATTTGACAATGCATTACCTTCTGATAACAAAGTTGTAAAAAGATGGGTTAGAGATCCTTTCTGTGCAGAAGATACTAGATATGAATTCTTTGATGTATTACAACAAGAATATGCTAGAAATTCTAATGGTGGATTTTATCATCCAATTGGACAACCTATTTATTTAGAAGCTGAAGCTGATTACAATGGTTTAATTGAAAGATCTAACCACGATCCATTAGTGAAAAATGAAACAGTATTCTTCGTTATTAACGAAACTACTTCAGATTTTATTAGAATTAACTTAGAGCAAGTATCTGAAGATGCTCCTAACAGAGAATTATTCAGAGGTAGAGTTGAATTAGTACCTGATTCATCAAACAGATTAGGTAATACTTTAATTAGAAGATCTGCTGAAGGTCTTGAAAACTATGGTTCTAACTTAGGTGGAGTTACAAGTTTATTAGATAACTTATATAGAGACGCTTACAAAGAAGATGGTGCAACTTTACCAGGTAGAAAATATTCTAATGTAAAAGCACAATTCGGTGGTGTAGGTACTAACATATTCTCTAACAGACCTGACCTTCCAACTGAAAATGCAGGTAGAGCTACTTTCTTCGCTGGAGAAAGATATAGAGCATTACCAGTAAGAGTTAATGACACTGTAAGAGTTGTTTCAAGAACAGTTCTTTGGGCTGAAGGTATTAATGCTGCTTATGATAAAGGTGCAGAATTCGTTATCACTTCAGGTGTTGAGAAACCTCAATGGACTGGTGATATCGTGAGATTACAAACTGAGCCAGTTATTGAAATCAGACCTAATATGGATGATATCAAAAACGCAAATGGTGATATGGATACTTTAGTTATTGAAGAATTATTTAACACTGTTTGGGTATCTGAAGATAGATACTACCCAGTTCAAAATGGTACTTACTCTAACTTAACTGGATATGCAAATGGTACAGATTCAATCTTAGCAATTACTGCTGTTGATTCTAATAGTTACTATGACCCAAGAGCTATTTTTGACATGACTAAAGATAAATATACTTATTTAGATTACTCATGGGCTACTCCAAGTGGTTCTGGTGTTAGAAACTGGTTAATGGTTGACTCAATATACGCTTCTGAAAGTGCTGCTGTTAAAGATGGTGCTGTTGGACATTACGTATTCAAAGGTAAACCAATTAATCCTTATGTTGTTCCAGGTGGTGAAACAGTTACTGTAACTGCTAAATCTTATCCTCCTAACTTTAGAACATTAGATTCACTTAAGAAAACTTATGGTTGGACTAATGATAATGATACTTTAGCTAAATTAATTGAATTATATGCTGACTACTATCACGCAGAAAGCTATGATGAATTAAACGCTAGATATTTACAACAAGATACAATTGACTTTGCTGGATCTAAGAATCCTGCATTCACAAATACTTATGCTTTCAAAATATTTGTAACTGACTCAGTTCCTCGTTTCTTAGATTGGGGTGCTTCTTCAGAAACACTTACTAGAGATTATAAAGATGGTAGCGTTAAAGATACAATCGTAGTTTACGATGGTTCAGTAGCTGCTTGTGATCCAATTGATATTAATGGTCAACCATACTTAGTTGCAAACTTAACTGACAAATTAAGATTCCAAGTTGATATTAACACAGATGATGAGTTAGAAGATGCTTGGGCTCAAAAAGTTCACAACTGGGACTTTAAATATGGTAGAACTTCTTATGGATTTATTAACCAAGTTATAACTGGTGATGGTGATGTAATTGTAATTGATACAACTTATTATACTAATCCAGATAATGGTAAAATCGATACAGTTTTAACTCATACAAGACCTTCTTGGATGTCAAATGAATACATGTATTTATATGGTAAAGATGGTGATGATGTAAATGATAAAGATTTATTAGAGCAAGATTTAACTACTTATGGTAAATTAAACATTAGAATTCCTAGAACTGATGCATTAAGTTTACTTAAAGGTTTACCTCAAGGTGGTCAAGATTCTTATAATAGATATATCAATACTGATACATCATTTACAATTATTGCAAATGACGGTCACGGTGGAAAATTAGCTATGACATATAATGTTAAAGTTAACGTTGCTCCTGAAATTATCACTACTACTTTATTACCAGCTAAAGAAGATGTTGAGTATAATAAAGAGTTAATTGATACATTAAAATCTATCAGAATTATCGATAGAAACTTTGATGATGAACATACATTTGAATTAATTAAAGCTGGTGATTACCCTAATGGTATTCCAAAAGATAATTGTTTCCCTGAAGCAGGTAACTGGGAATTAGGAACTGATTATTTTGCAGAAACTCCAGAGTGGTTATTCATCAATGAACAATCAGGTATGTTATACGGTATTCCAAGAGTTAAAGATGCTCCTAAAGCAGCTGCTAAAGTATCTGTTTTAGTTAAAGATCCAAATGGCTTAACTGCTGTTAAAACTTTTGATTTAAGAGTTGATTCTACTAACCACACTCCAATGTTAACAGCTACTCCAAGTGTTGATTGTTGGGATATGGGATTAGAGTACTCTGATACTTTAATCGTAACTGATATTGACTTAGAAAGAGAAGAAGTTGGATTTGAAGAAACATTAACTTTTGAAGTATTAGAGCCAGCAAATGGTGTTACTGTTTCTCCAGAAACTTATACTGGAACAACTTCTAAAGAACAAAAAATCGTAGTTAAAAGTACTAACCTTAACATCCCTAGAGATGCTGATGGTAAAGCTACTGTAAAAATTAGAGTAACTGACAAAGCTGGTAACGAACACGTTATTACTTATAGAATCAAAATCTCTGATGAAACTAACTTTACTTGTGAATTAAGAATTCAAAATAGTATTGGTGCATTCAATGTATTAGAGTGGGGTGCTGCTTCTGATAATGGACCAACAACTGGTGATGGTAAAGATGGTGATTTAACTATCGGTAACTTAGATGATAACTTCTGTGAATATGAATTACCTCCATTACCTGTATCAGACGTGTTTGATGCAAGATGGACAATGCCAGAAAGAAATGGTTTAGAAAGAACTATTTATCCAGCTGGTCAACAATTCCCAGTAGCTTCATTTATTTACAAAGCTGAAATTCAACCAGGTGGTGAAAATGGTAATACATCTCCAATGTACCCATTAACTGTTACTTGGGATAAAACTTGTGTTCCAGCAATTGATGACAAAGATGGTAACCCTGATGGAACTTCTTGGTACTTAAGAGATGGTTTCTCTAATGGTCAATTCTTTGATATAGACATGAGAACTGGTAAAGGTTGGGATAATTCTGATTATACTGGTTTAGAAACAGTAAATGTAGATGGTGATATCGTTACTTTAACAATTACAAACTCAACTATCAATAGTTTAATTATCTTTAGTGATATTTATACTTCAGTTGAAACTAACACTGGTTTAAGCACTGCAATTAATAGTGTAAGTCCTAACCCAGTAAGTGAAGACAGTAAAATCACATTCACAGTTGATCAAACTGCTAATGTTGAAATGGTTGTTGTTGATATGTTAGGTAATACAGTTGCTACTTTAGTAAATAATACTTACAAAGTTGGAACTCACACAGTAAACTGGAATGCTACAACTGACACAGGATTACAATTGACTAACGGTGCATACAGAGTAAGAATGGTTGTAAATGGACAAACATCTAACTATCCTGTAAACATTGTAAAATAATAACAATTGCAGGGGGAAACCCCTGCTATTTAATTCGAATATTATAAAATAGAGGTTTAAAATGAAATCAAATTTCCTTAAAATAGCATCGCTACTGTTAGTATTAACAGTTATGCCAAGCTATTACGCTACTGCAGGAATTGATAGCGAGTTCGAAACACCAATTATTAGTCAAGAGAATTATACAACTCTAACTCCTGGTTTTGGTGTCACTCAAGTAACTGGTGCTCAATTTACTGACAATTTTAATAACGTCAACAGAGATGATGGTTATTATAAATATACTCTACCTTTCCCATTTACTTTTAATGGTATAGATAGAACTGAATTGTGGATTTGTGTTAATGGATTTATTACATTTAATCAACCATTAAACTTACCACAAGCTGACCCTATGAATTTATTTAATAATCAAGTAAATTCATTTCAAAATAATGTTGTTGCTCCTTTTTGGGGTGATCACTATTACAGAACTGTTGCAGATGTAGGTTACAAAGTATCTAATGTATTGATTAAAGCGGATAATAATAGAATCGTTATCGAGTGGAAAGATATTAATATGAACGATAAAACAGAACCTTCTTCTATTGGTAGTTTCCAAGTTATTCTTTATAAATCTACAAATATCAATACTCGTCAAGGTGATATTGAGTTTGCTTATGGTTTAGTAAATGGATCTGGAGGAGCTATTGTTAAAACTGATGGTGCTTCTATTGGTATAAAAGGTGAGTCTGGTGAATATATTAATGGATTATGTTATGATAATGATCCTTTAGACAATATTTTCCCTAACTGTGATCCTTTTGGTGTTCAAACATTATCTAATATTTGGCAACCATCTGGTGGAACAAACTTTAAAATTAAGTTTTCTGCTTTCCCAATTACTACTTTGTTAGATTCTTGGGGTGATGGTGATACTGATTTATCGCATGGTGAATTTGGTATGCACTTTGGAATGGCTCAAAATAGATTTGTTACATTTAATGATGTAAGAAAAATTATGAGATCTGTTGTAACTGGTATCCCAATGGATTCAGTAAGAGGTAGAGAAGCTTATCATGCTGATGTTGATCACGATGGTAGATTCTATAGTATTGATACTGTTGTTTGGAAAACTAATGCTCAAGGTTACTTTGTTAACGATGCAGGTGTTCCATTATACTATGACTCTGATACTGTAAAAGTTCAAGGTTATATTCAATCTGTTTCTCATACTTTTTATAACACGAGTGGTGGGAAAAATGATCCTGGTTATCCTGGGAATGTTGTTACACCACAAGCAGCTGGTATTGTATTAGTAAATACTAAAACAAGAGGTGATATTCCTCAAAGAAGTAAATACTTCCAACAAGATTTACCTAATAGAGTTACATCTTTGAACCAAGTTCATTTCCAATGTGACGAACATGATGCTTATTGGATTATTGATTATTTATCAGTACATATTCCCTCTTTACCTTGGTTATATGAATGGAAAGATAAAAAAGGTAAATTAGTTTATAAAGAAAATTTAGCTGATAATATTTCATTCGGTGAACCAATGAAACAAGGAAATAATAAATATAAAATCCCTGTTTATAGTAATGGTATTGCACCAGAAGGTTTCTCTACTGTATTTAACTTTGATGTTAAAATTAATCAAGTAGAAATAAACTTAGATAACAATGATTCTGAAAAAGATATATTTGCAGATTTCCATAATAATAGAACTGCTATTATTGGATCAGGAAACTTTGCTAAAGATGAAGCTTATGCTTATATCTATGTTGAAACAGAAAACGATGTTATTAATGTTTCTGGAACAAAATATAATGATGTTAAAACTAACAACATGACAATTACTTTAAATAAAAATGAAACATTAGAAAATACTATTGATGTTCATCCTAATCCAGTTACAACTGGTGAAAATGCAAAAATTAGAGTTAACTTAGATGCTACAAACTTTTATAACTTAGAAGTATATGATGTTTATGGTAACTTAGTTTCAACTATATTTGCAGGTGAATTAAATAGTGGAATTAATGAATTCAATTGGAATGGTATTGATAACACAGGTAAAGCTTGTGCTACAGGTACTTATATCATTAGAATCAGTAATTCTGAATTTAATGCAGTTTCTAAAATTATTTTAAGTAAATAATTTATAATTTTGGTATGAATACTTTCCTCTCCATATTACTTATATTATTCTGTAACATTAGTTATGGTGAGGAGAGTATTAAACCAAGATTTAATTTGGTAAGAAGTTTTGATCCCTGCGAAGACGATAAAAGAATAACTTTCTTTATATCTGTTGAAGATATTAAAAAAGAAGATTCTTTATATGGATTTAATCTTGGATTAAAATATGATACAACAAAAGTTCTTTATAATAACTATTTAACTGCTTCAACTGTTATGAGTAAATTTAGTCATAAATTTGCTAATAATGATAAAGATAATCAAGTAGTAAGAATAGATGGTGGTGTTTTAGGTTCTAATCCGTTAAGTGGTGATACTAGTTTAGTTGGGTTTGAATTTATATATATAGCTGATGATTTTAGTAGTGTAACATTTTCGCTTGATTTTTTACAAATGACAGATGAATATACTCGTGAAATAGATATATCTGAATCATATATTGAATTTTCTCCAACGGTAAAAGATTTGGAAAATAGAAAAATTTCATTAAACAGTTCTTTGAAAGATATAATAATAGATTCAACATTAACAAAAAAATTATTCTTGGATACTGATATATACTCAGACAATAGAATGGATAATTTTGATTTTAAATTAACTTATGATAAAAACTTAATATCATTAGCATTAGTTGAAAATGAAAATTATACATTAGAAAAAATAGATGATAAACTATTATACGATGTATATAGATTGAATTCTAAAAATATAGTAAGTAAAAATGAGTTGATTGAAATAAATATAATTCAAAATGCTGAACTAAACTTAGAAACAAATTCAAAAATTGAAGTTGAAATTGTTGATTGGGATAAAAAATCTTGTATAACTCGAATTGGAAATAAGTTTGAAGTAAATTACCAAACTTATAAATCTAAGGAAATGAATTCTATAAGAGATTATATTCAAAGTTCTAAAATTACTAAATTTCAGATTTATAATATATTAGGTACTAAAGTTTACGAAAGTAAAATTGGTATTGAAACTATTCCTCAATTAGACAGAGGATTATATATTATAAAATCTGAATTAAAAACAGAAAAAATAATTATTAATTAATTTTTAAAAAATAAATAAAAGGTGTCCTTATGAAAGGAATATTTTCAAGAAACAAGATCTATAGAGGTCTGTTACCTTTGGTTCTAGTAGCCATATTTGGTATGGGCTTGGTAAGTAGTTCTGTTGCTCAACAGAACCATTACAAAGGTCAACATCTAACTAATGCACCAAGAATACCAGAACTTAGTTTAGTAGGTGCTGATGGTACCTATGAATCTGATTGGTATCCAGATGGTCGTGTATTATTGCCTATATCTGTTGAGAGAATAAATGACCAAACAAGTAATTATGTTGGTGAAGGAAATAGAGAAGTCTTTATTCCTATATTTATTCGAAATCAATGGAATATAAAAGAAAAGGTAGTATTAGAATTTAATTCTGATACTGTCGAATTAGTTCCAGATCCTATTGAAAGTTTTAAATTTTCTATTTTATATAGAAATGAAGTCTTTCAACCATTAGGAATAGTAACTGAGCATCCAAGAATCTTTAAAGAGCAAGAAAGAGTTGGAACTGACGAACCTTGTGATGCTAAGGATTGGAATATTTCTATGGATTATGAAGAATCTGATAGATATAGAACATATTTAGTAGATCCTTCTAAATCAGTAGATGTATCAAAAGGTGGTATGAAATTAACTATTACTGGTACTTCAAATGGTGTTGCTTTGCCGGCTCATGATGATTATAGAGTACTATGTTATATTAAAATGAGAGTTAGACCTTACAGAAATCAACAAATTAATGATGCAGGTATTATTGTATCTCAATTAATAATTGATAATGAAGAAATTATATATAATGATTATAATGTTACTGAACATGCTCCATTTATCGAGTGGAAAGCTCATTTAGATCAAGTTCAACCTAATTCTTATAGAACTTCATTATATCCTGGTTTTGATACATATTGGCCTGTAACTAAACACAATTATTATAATATACCACCAAGTGAAGATCCAAAAACACCTGGATTAGCTGGTATAAATAACTATGATGAAAATAGAGTTACTCCAATTGATAATCCAACTTTACCTGGTGTTATTTATGTTAGATTGATGCAAGCATTACCACAGTTCAATTATATAATGGAAAGACAAATTGGTCAACCAGAACAATTAGTTGAAATTAAGAAAGGTAATTTCAATGAAATTATTGAGATGGCTGTTGCTGATCCTTTAACAATTGATTCTAATTCAATAGACCCAATAGTTGCTGAAAGAGAGTTTGAATTAGTTAATTTAACTACTAATACTCGTATTGAAAATGTTACTATTGAAACAGACCAAGAGTGGTTAGAAGTACAAACTGTTTCTTCAAAAGGTAGAAATGTTGTTCCAAGTCGTACAAGAAGAGCTACTTTTAATTATGTGGATAATGGTACTTTAGGTAGTGTTTCTATTGATGGTGTACAACCTGATGAGGAACTTAATGATCCTAATGGTAATCCTGGTAGAGTATTTTTTAAAATTATTTGTGATCCAAGTAAATTAACTAATACTCCTGAAAGAGCTGGTATGTATGAAGGATATATTACAATATCTTCAGATTATGCTTTAAACCAAGTTACAAGATTGAAAGTTATCTTTATCTATTTCAGAACGCCTCAAGAAGGTATTGAAGGTTTAGGTAATGTTGCAGGTATTAATTTAGATATCTATAACTCTAGAGGTTCTGTACCTGGAAACCCTGGTCCAGACAAAACTAATATCATTTTTGGTACTGGTCATAGAGCAACAGATGCAGTTGATACACTATATGGTGAGTATGCTTACGGATCTCCATTAACTGGTTTTGGTGCTAGATTCTATGCGTTAGATGCTCAAGGTAATCCATTAAAAGATGCTAATGGTAATGACATTAAAGGTTCTCAATACGGTTTCGGTGATTGGGCTGCTTATGATGAAGTTCCTCGTTCTGCATCAAGAGATATCAGAAGTAACTTTGATACTAATCAATCAATCGTTTATTATGTTAAATTTGACGAAAATGGTGATGAAAATTATCCAGTTGTAGTTGAATGGGATACTAGACAATTTTTACCTGGTTCTGAGTTATTCTTAAGAGATACTGAAAATGGACAATTATTCCCTTCAGTAAATATGAGAACTGCTAACTCTTTAGGTCAGTTTAAACGTTCTTACACTATTCAGGATCAAAGAGTAAATGAATTCTTAATTGAATATACTTTACCTAGAGAAGTTCAATTCGTTGATGAATTTGGTAACCCAATTATCAAAGAAGGTTGGAATTTCTTATCTTTACCTGTAAGTGCAGTTAACCAAAACTACAAAACATTCTACCCGAATGTAATTAACAAACCAATTTTCTTCACTCCTTCTACTTATCAACAAGATGAGATATTAAGAGTAGGTATTGGTTACTTCATGAAGTATTCAAGTACAGTAGATAAATCATTTGCTGGTACTTATATCTCTGAAATCTCTGTAGATAAAGGTAATGCTCCAAGAGTATATCCTGGTTCTAAAGGTAGAGGTGGATGGAATACAGTTGGTGCTATTTCTACTCCAGTTAGTGTTGAAAATATTGAATTTGATGCATTTAACGGTACTACTCCAGATGTAGAATATACATTAGAGTATGGAGTTTGGAGATATGTTACTGATCAAGGTTATGAAGAAGTTTCTACTATTTTACCTGGTTTAGGTTACTGGATCAAAGTTAACGATAATGGTTACTACCATTTAGAGCAAAATAACTTAAAAGTTATTACTGGTAGAAAAAATTCAAGAAACGATGTATATGCTAATTCAACTAAAATTGAAATTAGAGATAATAAAGCTCATAATGGTCAATTATTCTTAGCTGATAAAAACACTGATATTGAAAAATATCAATTACCTCCAGTACCTCCTACTGAAGTATTTGATGTTAGATTTAGAGGTGATTACAAAGTTGATAATGTTAACGAAACTGTAATTAATTTACAAGGTGTTGAATATCCATTATCAATCAGTGTAAAATATGCTGATAAAGACTTAACTTTCTCTGATGCAGTTACTGGTGAAGTTTATGGTACTATTGCAAAAGGTACTAATGGTAATGTTATGATTGAAAACTCAATCTCTAACGCTATCGTTGTTAATAGAACTGAAACAGTTGATAACCAATTCGGTATCGATGTTTATCCTAACCCTGCTAACGAAAGTGGTGTTGTAAACATTGCTTATACAATTGCAAACGATGAATTTGTAACTATTTCTTTATTTGATGCTATTGGTAACAAAGTTGCTACAGTATTAAATAATAATGTAAATGCTGGTACTTATACTATCAACTATGATGTAAACAACTTAACTGTTGGTAATTACATCGTAAGAATTGAAGCTGGTGCTAACGTTACTACTCAAAAAATTAGTATTGTTAAATAAATAATGCTAATAAGTTATTAATAATAAATGGACAGCTAGCAATAGTTGTCCATTTATATTTTAAAGGAAAACTATGTTAAAATATATTCTAATAATATTATTGTGTTATTCTGCTTCATTTGCACAAGGAACACAAATTAAACTATCTTTTGAAACAGAAGATGGTGACAAAGGAAGTGATTTGATTTTTGGTTTACATCAAGATGCAACTTTTGGATGGGATGAAGATTTAAATGAAATATTTACAATTAACGCTCCTCCACCTTCTCCATATTATATCTCTACATTACTTAATTATTATGATTCAAATTTAACAAGTCAAGTTTGGGGTAATTTAGATTTAATTCCTTACCCAACTGAAGATATACAACACACACATAATTTTAGAGTTTGGTTGGACGGCGGTCGTAAATTCACTATCAAATGGGAATTATCAGGTATCAATATTGATTCTGCTAAAATACAAGATGAAGCAGGTGGTCAATTTATAAATATTGATTTAATGAAATCTGAATCATATTTTTGGGATAACGACTTAGTACCTTCTTTAAATCTAAAATTATTAGTTTGGTATAACACAAATATAAATTCAGTTAAAATCAAAGATGATAATATTAATTTATACCCTAATCCGACTAATAATATTGTAATTATTGATTCTCAATTTAGTAGAGGGGAACTGTATAATTTGGAAGGGATTAAAGTATTAGATTTTACTCAATCTAAATTAAATGTATCAAATTATACTCCTGGCACTTATTTTTTAAAATTATTTAACAATGATTACGTTTTAACTAAAAAGTTAATTGTAGAATAAAAATTAATTAATGAAAGAAGAAATTCAAAAAGATAATTTATATATTTCAGTCGTAATTCCTCTTTTAAATGAAGAAGATTCATTAGAAGAATTAAGCAAATTACTTACATTCAACTTAACTAAAATTGCTGTTGATAGTTGGGAGGTAATTTTTATTGATGATGGATCTACTGATAAATCTTATGAAATTATTAAAAAAATCTGTAAAGAAAATAATAAATTCAAATCTATAAGATTTAGACGTAACTATGGAAAGTCTGCTGCATTATCGGTTGGCTTTAAACGAGCTGAGGGCGATATAATTATCACAATGGATGCAGACCTACAAGATGACCCTAATGAGTTAGAGAACCTTGTAAATAAGATTAATGAAGGATATGACTTAGTTTCTGGGTGGAAAAAGAAACGATATGATCCAATTTCGAAAACATTACCATCTAAATTCTTTAACTGGGTAACTTCAAAAGCTGCTGGAATAAAATTACATGATTTTAATTGTGGTTTAAAAGCATATACAAATGAAGCAGCAAAATCATTAAATGTTTATGGAGAAATGCATAGATTCTTGCCTGCTCTATCTTTCAGAGATGGATTTAAAGTAACAGAAATACCTGTATTACATCATCCAAGAAAACATGGGATTTCTAAATTTGGTGCCTCAAGATTTCTAAAAGGATTCTTAGATTTAATAACTGTTATATTTTTAACACGTTTTATTAAAAGACCATTACATTTATTTGGGACTTTAGGTTTTTTATGTGTTTTTGTCGGTTTAGGAATTGATATATATTTAACTATAGAATGGATGCTTGGTTTAACATATATAAGTGAAAGACCTTTAGCAATACTTGGGATAGCATTAATAATTGTTGGTGTCCAATTTGTATCTATGGGATTATTAGGTGAAATGTTAGTAAGAAATTCTGCTAAAGATCAAAATTATTCAATCAAAGAGCAAATATAAAATGAAAAAAATATTAATAATCATATTATCTTTACTTTTTGTAAATACAAGCTTCTCTCAGATAAAAAATTATAGAGATGTTTTTAAGTATAAAACACCTTGGATGTATTCAGCTGGTATATCAACTCATTCAGTTCTATTTGACCACCCTGCAAGAAATACAATTAATTTTGATAACGAAGATGACTATATCAGTGGTGGTAGTTTTGATGGAGCACAAGTAGCTTTAGATTTTAGAATAACATATATCCCAGAAAAACTTGAAAATTATTATTTTGCTCTTGGGGTTGAATATGCTTCAATGACTTCAAAAGAACAATACACAATATCTAGTTCATCTGTAGTAAATTATAGAAATGATCAAAACCTATTAACACCTTATCTTGGTGCATATTACAAAGTATTTAGGATTCCTTTAGCTAATACGAATATTTATTTAGGTCCAGAAGTAAGATTTAACTTCATTAATAATTCAAATTTTAAATCAGAATTTCAAAATATTTTAGATAGAAATAAAACTACAATTTTAGATAAAAGTCTGAAAGATGATGCTTTTAGATTAGGCGGTGCATTTAGAATTGGAGCAGAAGGCGAAATTGACAAAGAATTTGGTATCAATATTAGTGCAGCTTTAAATTTAGTTAATCTTCTTGGAAGAGATGATGCTTATGGAGAACTTCTTACCAGTGGTTTAGTTCAAGAAAAAACTGAAATCAGTTTGTTCACACTTGTTTATAATATTTCGATATTTTATAGATTGTAATATGTTAATTAGATCAAAAGCTCCTTTAAGAATTGGTTTAGCAGGCGGTGGCACAGATGTAAGCCCATATTCCGATCAATTCGGTGGTTCTGTACTCAATGCCTCAATAAACCTTTACGCATACAGCACAATAAAACCATTAAACAATGGTAAAATAATATTTAATGCAATTGACAGAAATAAAAGAATTGAATTAGATGCGGATAAAATTCTTGATATAGACGGAGATTTAAACCTCCAAAAAGGTGTTTATAATAGGATAATCAAAGAATTTAATAACAATGAACCACTTTCCTTTGAGTTATCAACTTATGTCGATGCTCCTGCTGGTTCGGGTTTAGGAACATCATCAACACTAACAGTATCAATTATAGGTGCATTTACAGAATGGCTGAAACTTCCACTTGGTGAATATGATATTGCACATCTTGCTTATGAAATTGAAAGATTAGACTTAAATATGGCTGGTGGGAAACAAGATCAATATGCAGCTACTTTTGGTGGTATTAACTTTATGGAATTTTTAGATAATGACAAAGTTATAGTTAATCCTTTGCCTTTGAAACAGGAATATATAGATGAATTAAATTTTAATCTTCTAATATATTACACTGGTACATCTCGGCTTTCAGCAAATATTATTGAATCGCAAACAAGAAATATAATTTCTAAAAATAAAAGTTCACTCGAGGGAATGCACAAACTAAAAGAGCAAGCCCAAAAAATGAAAGAAACTTTGCTAAAAGGTGATATTTATCATGTAGGGGAGATATTAGATTTTGGTTGGAAATACAAAAAACAACTTGCTAATGAAATCTCAAATCCAGTGATAGACAAGATTTATAATACTGCTCGAGAGAATGGTGCCAGCGGTGGTAAAATTTCTGGTGCTGGTGGTGGCGGATTTATGATGTTTTTCTGCCCTGATAATACAAGATATAAAGTAATCGACTCACTAAAAGAATTTGGTGGAGAATTTAGAAGATACAACTTTACTATCAAAGGAATTTCTTCATGGACTCTGTAAGTGGAGCAATAATATTAGCTGGTGGATTAGGTACTCGTTTAAAATCAATAAGTAAAGATACCCCAAAACCACTAATGCCTATAAGCGATAAAGTATTTCTTGACTACCCTATCCATCAACTAAAAAAATTCAAAATTAATAATATTTTCTTATCAGTAGGATTTAATCACAATCTTATAGTTGATTATTTCAAAAATACAGAATTAAAATATATCATAGAAGAAGAACCATTAGGAACAGGCGGAGCAATTAAAAAAGCATTATCGCAAATCCCAGATTTTGAGAATATAGTAATACTGAACGGTGACACTTTTTTTAATATAGATTACGACAAATTGGTCGAACTACATCTTAAAACTCGCTCAGACATCACAATTGGCTCAAAAATAATACAAAAACCATACAGATATGGTACAATGGAAATTGAAAACAGCAAAGTAATCGATTTCAAAGAAAAAAAAGAAATTGAAGAAGGTGTAGTAAACTGCGGAATCTATATCATCAACAAAAGCATATTAAAATATTTCCCAAGCGAAGAAAAATTCTCATTTGAAAAAGAAATATTAGAAAATCAGATACAAAAAATAAAAATATCAACTCTTGTTTCAGACTCCTACTTCATAGATATAGGAATACCCGAAGACTACAACAAAGCAATATCCGAACTCCCACAATTTTTAAAGTAATCTTATTCATCTTGAACTTGTTTCAGAATGATTTAATTTTTAAATGAAGATAATTTACTTTGATTGAAGTACTAGTAAATAATTCTGCCTAACTTAAGATAATCTAAATGGGTATATAGATTTTTAAACTTATATTTATAAAAATTAAATAATAAAAAAAGGGCTATCATTTCTGACAGCCCTTTTGAAAAATTAATTATTTATTTCTAAATTAAAATTCATAAGTTAGATTTGCAGTTGCATATCTTTGTAAAATTGTACCTCCAAAGATTTGGTAATGTCTTCTATCTAATAGATTAAATACATTGAATCCGAAGTTTAAATCTTTAGTTAAATTAATATCTCCTGATAAATTAACTACCCAGTATTCTGGAACTGTACCCTCGAATAAACCAGCAATCCATTTGAATTCTTGACTTCCTCTAACATTTAATCTTATATTAAATGGAAGTGAAGCAACTTTGCTATTAAACTCAGCTCCAAGATTTATCCTATGCGGACTAGTATTAGGTAATATCTTATTTGTTTTTGCTTCATTTTCTATTACTTCAAATCCTAAATAAGCATAATTTCCAGTTAATAATAAATTATCTAATACGTAATAATTAATTCCTATTTCAGCCCCATACTCGTTTACTAATCCTATATTTGCAGGTGCTATAAAGAAACCAGCTTCACCAGATGTTGGATGTGTTGAGAACCTATCAAATAAAGCAGAATCAAGCTTATTCAACTCTTCTTTTAATCTTAAATTAGCTTGATCATTTTCGTATCTAATAGGTAGGAATACGTTTGGAGTTAAACCACCTAAAGGGTTTGAAATAAAATTACTCCTCTGATTAAAATATACATCAGTAGTTATAAACATTCTTTCGTTTACAACTCCTTTATAACCTATTTCATAAGACCAAGCAGTTTCTACACCTATTTCTGGATTTCCAACATTTAATTGTCTTAATGAACCTAAGCCAAGAGGATCAATTCCAAATTCATTTGCAATCATAGTATCTATTATTTGGAAATTTACATTAGCAGCAGCTAATGATAGTCTAGAGTATTCAGGATAACTTGGTCTTAGGAAAGATCTATTTACAGTAAATCTTAAAGTATGATCTGTAACTGGCGTCCACACTAAAGCGGCTTTTGGAGAAAATTGTGTTTCAAAAAGTGAAGATGCATCAATTCTACCTGCAAATACAATTTGTAGATTTTTTAATAAGTCATACTCTAATTGTCCATAAACACTTGAGAAATTATGGTTAATACTGTCAGGTGATAATAATGCTTCGGATCCTCCTGCTGCAGTTATGATTGATTGATACTCAAAAGATGCACCAGTTATTACCTTTAATTTATTATTAAAGTAATTATCGTTCCATTGTAAATCTGCAAGAATAGCGTCAGAATTTTCTCCAGAAGAAACGGGATAATTCATAACCACCTGAGGAACTGGAGCATATCTCTTTCTCCAATGTGTATTTAAGCTCCAATGATTTGAGTTGTACGCAAATCTAACATAAGGGCTTTGAATTTGTGGAATTAGGATTCTTCCTGTTTGATTTACAAAATATTCATTCCCATACTCAGAAACACCAATTTCTCCAGTTATTACTTCATTATCACTTAATTCATAATCTAATCTAAAAGTACTTTGCATATTAAAAGCATTTTTATGATTATTTATTAGAGTGTCAATATTAGTGATTGCTCCAAACCCCTTTCTTGAAGCGTATGGATTATCAACTAAATCTGGTTTTAAACCATCATACTCTAATCTTCCACCATTTGCTGTATCTCTCGATTTTACCCAAGCTTGGTCTTGAGTGCTATATCCTGCAGTAACTTTATAGTAAAAGTTATCTAAGAAACTCCCAGCATGACGGATATTTGTTCTGAAGGTATTATATTCTCCACCACCTACATTAATCATTGTACCTTGTACATCTTTAGGACTATTTGTAGTGATATTAATAACACCATTATATGCATTCATACCATATAAAGCTGAGCCAGGACCTCTAACTACTTCAATACTTTTTATGTCAGATAAATTAGTTTGAAGTGAGTTCCACTCTACTAAGTTTAGCATAGGAGTTGATGGATCTCTACCATCTATCAATACTAATGTTCTTCTATTAATAGAGTTGTTAAACCCACGAGTGTTGATATTAAAATCATTCATACCAGATTGAACTACATCAACACCAGGTAAATGCTCCATAGTTTTACCTATTTGCCCGTGAGAAGTTGCTTTTTGCAATTGGTCAGAAGTTATTATAGAAATAGCTGAAGGGGCTTCAGTTATTTTTTGCAATCTACGGCTAGATGAATAAACTTCCATATCACTTAGTTGAACTAATTTATAATTAACTTTAAAATCGAAGTCATTATCTCCATCTTTTACAGTCATTTTACTAGATATTCTTTCAACTCCATTTCCATAAATCTCAATAGTGTATTCTCCACTTTTGACATTTTTAAAAGTGAAATTTCCTTTTGAATCTGAGTTTGCTCTTAGATTCAATTCTTTAATTAGAATTGTTACATTTCTAAGCCCTTCATCAGAACTTTCTTCAATTATAGTTCCTTTTACTACTGCAGAGAATGCAGAGTAAGAGAATACAGTTGCTAACATTACAGTCAGCATAATAAATGTTTTTAGTTTAAACATTTGACACCCCTTTATTAATGTTTGAATTATTTGTTAATATAAAAATACTTAAAATCAATGAAAATAGTGCTAGACCAGCACCGAAATAAAATATCTCATCAACTGAATTAGCTAATGAAAGTGAAGAAGCTATATATCCAAATGTAATAGGTCCTATTGTTTGACCAAGTTGGGATATAGCTCTATGAATTGATGTAAAAGATGCTCTGTTTTCTGAATTTGATATTTGTAATATCCAATATTGCATACTTGGTAAGCTAACTCCATAAGCAGCACCATAGAAAATAACAGCTATGTAAATTGTTGTAGGAGTTAGAAATGGAATTAATAATGTAACTATCGCAAATATTAAAAATTGTAGTTTAAGAATTCCTTTTTCGCTTATTGCTTTTATTAATTTATCAAGAAATATTGCCGAAAATGCTGCCGCTAATGACATAATAAATAAATATATTCCTGTATCTTTAGAAGTCATATTATAATTATATTTTAAATGAAAAGGTAAGTAAGTAAATACGCTACCAATTACCAATACATAACTTAATATATTAAATAAGCTTAACTTTCTAAACTCTTTATCTTTAAATCCACTGACAATTTTCTTTATTGTTATATTTTGGCTTTTGCTTTTAGTATCTTTGAATGCAATTATATAAAATACAACTACTAATACTGAAAAAAGAGGTAGATAAAACACTGTATTCCATGAAATTAAAGTTAGAACTCCACCAATAACAGGGAAAAGTGCAGTTCCAAATGATAATACCATATTATTTAAACCAGCGTATTTACCAATTTGATTTTTTTCAAATATATCACCAATTAAAGATATATTTAACGAACCAAGTGACGCAGTACCAACACCTTGTAGCGTTCTGAAAATAAGAAGCATTTCGAATGAATTGGAAAATGCACAAGCAAATCCTGCTGCTGCAAATATGAGTAGTGAGGGAATTAATATAACTTGACGAGAATATTTATCTGCTAAAAAGCCAAAAATAGGAGTTAAAATTATACCTGGCATTGTGAATACACCCATTAGAATACCAATCTTATTAATTGGGACATTGAAGTATTCAGCAATTGCTGGAAAGGCAGGTGGAACCGAAGTGATTCCTAATACTGATGTTAATGTTATTAAAGTAATAACGTAGAACTGAAAATTTTTAGATACTTTCTTTGTAGGCATACTACTAATTCCTCATAACAGTTGTGGTGATCAAACTAATCATCATTAACATACCATAAAAAGTCATTAGTAAGGCAGTCCCTACTAATACTTTATTTAATTCTGATCCGGTTTTTCTATAAATATCAAGACACATTTTAAAGCCAAGAGGAAGAGTAAGTAGAGGAAGTGCAAACACATAGTCATTCATCATAAATAATACGATAGAACCACTAAAATATGCCATACAAGTTAGGACAACATAGAGCATAATTGCATTTTTGATACCAATTCTAACTGGTAAGGTTAGCTTTCCAGCTCTTTTATCAGTGCCTACATCTCGAATATTATTTACTCCGAGAATATTAGTAGCAAAGAACCCAAGCGGTAAACTCATCCAAAATACTTCATTGCTCCAAACACCTGTTTGGATATAATAAGTACCATTTGTAGCTACAATACCAAAGAATATCAATACAAATAAATCGCCAATACCTAAATAAGATAAAGGAGCAGGACCTGCTGTATATCCATAAGCAAGGAATAATGAAATTACTCCAGTTGCTAATATTAAGTAATCTTCTAAATATATAACTAAGTAAAAGCCAAGTATAAGGGTTACAGTTGCAACTACTATAGTTGCAACTTTCATTTGTTCAATTGAGATTATACCTTTTGCAACTGCTCTTTCTGGTCCTAATCTATCATCTTTATCTACTCCTTTTTTGAAGTCATAAATATCATTGACAAAATTAGTAACTACTTGGATACCTATTCCACAGAGAAGTGTAATAATAGCTGTAATATAATTGAAAGAAGTTGAAGGGTCATTATCTAATTCTATATCGTGATAAGCAGCAGATAAACCTAACAGAACCGGAATAATGCTCGCAGGCATTAATTTCGGTCGAGAAGCAATTATCCATTGTTTTACTGATGGCATTAAATTAGATTAATTGTTGATTTAAAAAAACAAAAATATAACAAATTTGTAAAATAACAATTATTCTATGGAAAATAAATCAGATTTTAATATTAATAAGATGTAAAAATAAAGTTAAAATTACCAAGAAAGGTTTAGAAAATCAATTGAGTAGTAGTAGTCAATTCCTAACTCATTTCTTAATTGGATTTGATACTTTTCTTTAACTTTATTATTATAAAGATGACTTGCATTTACTGATCCGATAATATTTCCTAAATAAAATGGTGCAGATACCATACTTGTTAAAATCCCAGCACCAATATTATTATTATTGAATAAAGAATATATTCCTGCCCCTAAAAGTCCATTTATTAAAAAAGCACTTAAGCCTTCTTTTAATCTACCACTATAAATATAACCAGAGCCGGGAACTACTGTCGAAAATACTCCTGCTAATGTTGGAGATTTATAACTTATATTTTCTGCCTTCACTATAAAATCGATTACCTTATTATATTTATTCTCATCATAAGATTTTAAATATTCTAAATTTTGAGAATTATTATTTAATTCATCTATTTTAAACAGTGAGTAAAGCATCAGATTATTATAAATCTCTTTATTCTCTAAATCTTCAATTTGTTTATCATTCAGAAAATTAACACACCACAGATTTGCGTTATCTAAATCATTTATTAAAAAGAATATTAAATTAGTATTAAATGTAAACTCTTTATTAGTTTTATATTTAATATTACTGATAGTATTTCTGGCTTTGCTTAAGTTTTGACTTTTTAAGTAATTAATTGAAATTAATAGTTTTGTTTTTTCTTTTATAAACTCATCACTTGAATTATACCCTATTCTATTCAATTCTAAGATTGATAAGTCATAATCTTTATTATTAAATAGAAACTTAGGAAAGCTAAATATAGAAGTGTCGCTTGTTTCAGAGGGAGTATTATTTGAACCAGAAATTCCTAAATTCCATATATGACCCTCTCCAAAAATAAAATTCTTGGAAGGAGGATCATATAAAAGATTTGAAACTCTTGGGAATGAATTTTTATTTAAATGTCCACCGCTACATCTTATTAATCTATCAGATGTTAATAAAACACCTTTCAAGAAGCCATATTCCTTGATAGCATCTTTTCCAAAATGTGAACAAGATGGATAAAATTGGCATTTACTTACATCTTTTTTTACAGGAGACATTATATTATGATAAAAATCAAAAGCGATTTTTGAGGATTCTTCAATATAAGTCTGTGATTGTAGTATGGGAGCAATTAAAAATAAAAATATAGTTACTTTATTCCCAAACAATTTTAATTTCACCTAAATTATTTCCATTATCATCAGTTAAATTAATACCATTGAAGTTTTCTAAGTCATAAAATTCATTTAATGCAGTATCCTTGTTGAGATTTACATTTATATACTTTGGCTCAACATCATAAGCATTTCCAGTTATTAAGTCTATCGCTCCACCAACTAAACCACCACATATTATATTTCCCCAGAACCAACCAGTTATTTCTCTACTTGTAGTAATTCTATAATCTTTGTAACCAGGTTTTTTTATTTCAATAAGATGTGTTTCACCTCTTTGTAATCTTAGAATAGCAGGTGTGGGACCAAGTTCCATATTATTAACAAAAACAATCGCATCTGTTGGATTTGATGTTACTTTTACTTCACTTTTACTTCCATTCATAATTGTTGAACAAGACATAGTAACAAATAACAAAGAAATAAATAAAGTAGTATTAAAAAATTTCATAAAAACCCCTTTTATAAAAACAAAAATATAATTTCCTAAAAATTAAAATAACCAGATATTCCAAAGCCAAAACCAAATTTAATTGGATTGGTTTCTACTGGAATTAATATTGGCTTACCTTCAATATAATTGATATTATTAGAAGTTTTCTTTGTAAACTCTCCATAATAGCCACCATCAATAGCAAATGATAGTTGATTGAAAGCTAAGAATTCAAAACCAACTCCAATACCAATATTTTTCATTGCTTCTGTTCTATCATCATCAACACCATTCCAATTATCAGTCATTAACTCATAATTATAATATCCACCACCTAATATATAGAAACGTGTTTTATTGAATTTTTTGATAGTATATTGTACTTCTAATCCAAAAGCAACATCTATTTCACTCGATGAAGAACTATTATCATCAATTGAACCATAAGCAAATAATTGTGTTTTTAAAGTAAGTCCATTATCAAAATGTCTAAGATATGTAAGACCATATCCTGTCATCATTGAGTAAGTAAAACCAACTCTATTATTAGTCCACTCAAAATCTTGTAAACTTTTACTTTGAGGAGTATATACATTTATAGTTTCATTTTGACTATAAGCACTTGAAAAAACTAAAAAACATATCAATAACATCAATTTCGATCTCATATAAACCTTTATTTATAATTATTTTTAAAATGAATAGAAAACTGAGAAAGCAACACCCAAAGAAAATTCAAATTTCTTAGATTCCGGAATAATCATTGGATTTTGACCAATATTAGAATCCTCATAAGCTTTGTTTATAAAAGCAAAATAATATCCTCCATCAAATGCGAAACTTAAATTATTAAACGCTAACATTTCACACCCTACTCCTATACCAATATTTTTAGAATTTGTTATTTCGTAAATATCATTATTTATAAAATAGTCTTCACTTTTATTATACATATAATACCCACCAGTTAAAGCATAAAATCTTATTCTTTCAAATTTCTGAAGTGTATATTGTAGTTCAATCCCACCAGAAATATCAATTTCATTTGCATAACTTGTTTCATCATCTAAAGTACCATAAGCAAAAATCTGTGCTTTTACTCCAAGATTTTGTGTTAATTGCCTATAATAAGTAAATCCATAGCCAGTTAACATTGAAGCAGAAAATCCTATTTTATTATCTTTCCATTCATATTTATAACCATTATCTAAATTTTCAATAGTCTTAAAATCAGTTTGTTGACCATAAACTGTATAGCTAATCATTAGAAAAAATAACAAAATAAAAAATTTATACATAAAAATTATCCAATATAATTAGCAATTTATAAAATTATTCTAAAATTAAAAAGTTTTATTTTAATTTACGACAAATAATATAAATAGTTTTTTTAAGAGAAGAGTTTTTTTTAAAACATATAATTTTATAAATGAAATTTCAAAAATATTTGTTAATTTGCATTAATATTCAATTCAAAATGGGTTATTATTATGTTAAAATCATTACTTTTGTTGCTTATTTTATCATTTTCTTTAGTTTCGCAAGTTAAATTACCTGCTAATTTACAAACTCCATTCACTCCAGATGAGCTATTAAGTCTTAATAGACTATCTGATATTCAGATTTCTCCTGATGGGGTGTGGGTTCTTTATTCTTTATCAGTTCCTGTTCTTGATAAAGCACAATTTGAAACAGATATTTATGCAGTTAAGGTAGATGGGTCGGAAACAATTAAAATCACAGAAAATAGAGCAAGAGACTACCATCCAAGATGGATTGAGGGTGGTAAAAAAATTGCTTTCCTTTCAACTCGTATGGGCTCGCCTCAGATTTTTACAAAAGAGTTTCCTAAAGGTGTTTCAGAAGGATTAACTACTGTAGTAAGTGGAATTAGTTCTTTTCATTATTCACCTGATGGCTCTTTTATTGCTTATACTTCTGAAGTAAAAACTAAGCAAACTATCAAGGATAAATATCCAAAATTAAGAAGAACTAATGTATTATCTTATGATGCACTTCCTGTTAGAGCTTGGGATCATTGGGAAGATGAAAATAGAGAACATATCTTTGTAATGCCTTCTTCTGGTGGTGTTGGTGTTGATATTATGGTAGGTCAAGATTTTGACTGTCCTTTACAACCATTTGGTGGTGGAGAAGATTACACTTGGAATTCTAACAGCAAAGAAATTATTTATTCTTCTAAAAAAGTTGATAATCCTGCACAAAGTACAAATAGCGATATTTACTTATATTCTTTAGAATCAAAAACTACTAAAAATCTAACAAGTACAAATTTAGGATATGATAAGCACCCAGTTGTTTCTCCTGATGGAAAGTATTTGGCTTATGTTAGTCAGGAAAGAGCTGGATTTGAAGCAGATAAGGTTAGATTGATGTTACATGATTTTGCTACTGGTACAGTAAAAGAACTAACTAAAGATCTTGATCAATGGGTAGTTCAATTTGCGTGGGGTGGAGCAAGTAAAACAATTTATTTCTCTGCAACAGAAAGAGGAAGAGAACCATTATTTAAGGTTGATGTTGCAAGTGCTAAAGTTACTAAAATTGCAGATGGCGATTATAATTATTCTTCTGGTTTAGTTGTAACACCTGATAATAAAACATTAGTGGTTGGTAGAACTTCAATGCAGCAAGCTACTAATATATTTTCTTACCCTACTACTTCTACTGATAGTAAAATGAAACAATTATCAAATGTAAATTCTGCTTTTGATGTAAAAGTAAAAAATATAAAAATAGAAGATAGATCAGTGAAAACTACTGATGGAAAACAAATGCAAGTTTGGGTTTTATACCCACCAGATTTTGACCCTAAAAAGAAATATCCTATGATTACTTATTGTCAAGGTGGACCACAAGGGCAGATTTCGCACTACTTCTCTTATAGATGGAATTTATTTTTAATGGCATCTCAAGGATATATTGTTTGTGCACCTAATAGACGTGGTATGCCTGGCTTTGGGCAACAATGGAATGATGATATAAGTAGAGATTGGGGTGGTCAAGCTATGGAGGATATTTTAGCCGCTACTGATAATGTCGCTGATGAAGAATTTGTTGATAATGATAAATTATCTTGTGTTGGTGCTAGTTATGGTGGTTATTCTGCTTTTTGGTTAGCTGCTCATCACAAAAAAAGATTTAAAGCATTTATTTCTCATTGTGGTGTTTTCAACTTAGAAAGTATGTACGGTTCAACAGAAGAATTATTCTTCAATAATTGGGAACACGGTGGACCTTACTGGGAAGATAAAACTGATTATGATAAATTTTCACCACATAATTTTGTGAAAGATTGGAATACTCCAATGCTGATAATAGCTGGAGGTAAAGATTTTAGAGTACCTTATACTCAAAGTTTGGAAGCATATACTGCTTGTCAAGTTCAAGGTATTCCTTCTAAATTCTTGTTTTTTCCTGAAGAAAATCATTGGGTATTAAATTTACAAAATGCTTTAGTTTGGCAATATGAGTTTTTTGAATGGTTAGAAAAATATGCAAAATAAATATGATAAATATGTGCAAAATCCGATTCAGTTCGGATTTTGTGCTTTAATAGTGTAACTATATTTTTATTTATTTCGTAATTAAATCTGCTTACAAATTAAATCCTTACATTATAATCTTAGTATTTTATTCAAAAAATATCAAAATTATATTTGATAGGTATTCAATTAAAAAAAAATTTTAATAATATAATTTTAGGTAACTTATGAATAAGATATTACTATTTTCTTTGATATGCTTTATGAATATTGGAGTATTTGCTCAAACTAAAGCACCCTCTTTCTTAAGATTTTACGAATATTCTGATATGATGCAAGCCCCTGATGGTGCTTTAAAATTTGGAACTTATGGTTTCTCATCTCCATCAATACTAAATTATTTACATGATGGTGATTTGCAATTATCTTATTCAAGATTATTAGATGGAAATGTTAATGGTAAGTACTCTGATTATGGAAGATATGGAGTTTTTTATGGTAGTCCTGGCTTTGGTTTTGGAGCTATAAATACTAATTTTTCAAATTATAATGTTACAGATTATAGATATTCACTTGGTTTTGGAAACAAGACCTTTGGGCTTGGATTTGGTTATGGATTTGTAGGTGGAGATAAAAGTCTTGCTGGAAGAAGTAACTCTTGGCAATGGTCAATGCTTTACAGACCAAGCCAACATTTATCTTTTTCATTAGATCAAACTCGATCTATTGATTTTGATGATTACGAAACCGTTGGTCAAGTTGCAATTCGTCCAATTCCAGAATACCCTTTAGCACTATTTGCCGATGGTGCATTATATATGGGTCATGATGAAAACTTAAGAGATTTGAATTCAAATAATATTAAAGAGCATTTAAGATTTAGTTATGGTGTTTCTTGGGAAGCACTTGACGGTGTTAGGTTGAATGGTAGAATGTTTTCAAACCCAATAATAATGGGTACAGAAATTAAAGGTGATTACTTTTCAGTTGGTTTAGATCTAAGTTTAGGAACATCAGGAGTAAGTATTGCAACTGGTAATAATCCCAATACTGGTGGTAATAATTATGCTAGTTTCTCATATAGATCAGGTGCAATTGACAGAACAATATTTGATGATTTTTCTTTCGTTCCTAAAATGTTTTACGCTACTTTTGATTTAAGTGGTTCTATTAAATACCAAAGAAATATATTTTTCGATAATTCAAAAACATTGTTAGGTATTTTAGAAAAATTAGATAATATCAAAAATAATGATGCTATAAAAGGTATAATGATAAATGCAGTGGGTATGCAGGCAAATCCTTCAATAGCTTGGGAGATTAGAGAGAAAATTAAGGAAATTAAAGAAGCTAATAAAAAGGTAGTTATTTTTATCGAAAGAACTGATTTAGAAGGTTATCACTTTGCGTCTGTTGCAGATAAAATTATAATTGATGAAATGGGAACTGTAACTCCTTCTGGTTATATTCTTGGTTCAAGTTACTACAAAAATATGCTTGCAAAACTTAATATAGGATATGAAGAGTTAAGACTTTATAAATATAAATCTGCTGCTGAATCATTTGCAAGAGAAGGATTTTCGGAAGGGAATAAAGAACAATTACAAGCTTTGATTGATAGTTGGTATGATACTTCAATTTCTGAAATAGCAGAATCAAGAAAAAAAGTAAGTAAAGAGCAAGTTGACAGTTTAGTTAATAATAAATTATTCTATTTTGCTAATGAGTTAAAAGAAAATGATTTTGTAGATAAAATCGGTAGATGGACTGATAGAGAAGATATATTAGAAAGTATAGATGCAAAAGCTTTCTTATTACCAGGAATTGTAATAAATGAAAGACCAGAACCAATGGATGATAAATGGGGTGGAAATTCTGATGGTATAGCTGTAATTTATGCAATTGGCGTTTGCTCTATGGAAGGTGGAATTAATGCACGAAAATTAGTAGAAGATGTTAAAAAAGCTGTGAAAAATGATAATATAAAAGCAATAGTACTTAGAGTAGATTCACCCGGTGGTGATGCACTTGCTTCGGAATATATTGCTAAAGTAATTAGAGATAACAAAGATAAAAAGCCGATTATAGTATCACAAGGAATGCTTGCTGCTTCTGGTGGTTACTGGCTATCAATGGACGCTGATAAAATATTCGCAAGTCCTAAAACAATTACTGGCTCAATCGGAGTAATTTCAGCATATATTTATGATAAAGGAGCTGCTTCAGAACTTGGTATTACTACTGATAAAGTTCAAGTTGGTAAATACGCTGATTTAGGTTACACTTGGAGAGATCCATTTATCGGATTAGGATTACCAACAAGAAATCTAACTACAGACGAACGTGGACAATGGGAAGGTACAATTAGTACAATGTATGACGAATTTATTACTAAAGTAGCAGCAGGAAGAGATAAAGAAAAAGACGCTATCCACGAAATTGCACAAGGAAGAGTTTGGACAGGTGCAGATGGATTTAAAAATGGTCTTGTTGACAAAATAGGTGGATTAGATCATGCTATCAAACTTGCTCGTAAAGAAGCAGGGTTTGATGAAGGTGAACTTAAAAAGATTTACGAATATCCAACTGCAAAATCTTTTGATATTGCTTCATTATTTAGTGGAGTAATAGGATTCAACTTTACTAAAACAAAAGAAAAAATTGATTTATTCAAGTTCTCAGTAAATAATAATGGGTTACCAATGCCACTATTACCAATTGATTTCTGGGATTATTACGTAACTGAGTAATCATAATAATCATACTTTTAAAATACTAAAAATCCTCAAGAAATTGAGGATTTTTTTTTGTTTATATTTGTAACTTATCAAGTCAATTTCGTATGTAATTTATTTGAAATTATTTAAAAACTGGTGATGAAAGCATTAATTATAGAAGAATATGGCTCTATTGAAGTCTTAAAATTTAAAGATATTCCAAAGCCAAGCCCTAAAAACAATGAAGTTTTAGTAAAAATAAAGTCAACTACTGTTAATAGATCTGACTGTGGGTTTCGAAGCGGTACTCCTTTTGTATCTAAGTTATTTACTGGCTATCCTAAACCAAAAAAACAAATCTTGGGGAGTGAGTTTTCTGGAGTTATTGAAGAGTGTGGAAACGATGTAAAAAATTTTAAAATTGGTGACGAAATATTTGCTTTAAGTCCTAATGATTTAGGAAGTCACGCTGAATATATATGTATTGATGCAAATGGGTTTATTTCTAAAAAAGCAGAGAATTATTCTTTTGATCAAGCGGCTGCTGTGCTTGATGGACTTATGCTCGCTAATAATTATATTAGAGATATTGATTTTAAAACTATTGATAATATATTAATTAATGGAGCAACAGGTTCGATTGGTAGTGCATGCGTACAACTTGCAAAATATCATGGAAATATTGAAATAACTGCAGTTGCAAATACTAAAAATATTGATTTAATTAAGTCTATTGGTGCAGATTATGTTATTGACTATCTGAATGAAGATTTTACTAAAATCGATAAAAAGTTTGATGTTGTATTAGATGCAGTAGGAAAAAGTTCATTTCAAAAGTGTAGGGCTATTTTAAAAGAAAAAGGTACATACTATTCCAGTGAACTTGGTGAAAGTAATGAAAATATATACTTACCACTTATTACAAAGTTTAGGAAACAAAAAGTAAAATTTCCGATTCCTCTTGATGGGAAAATTGATATTGAATTTTATAAAAAAGTAATTGAAGAAGGAAAATATAAAGCAATTATTGATAAAACTTATTCTTTTGATGATATAATCGAAGCATATAAATATGTTGAGACTGGTGAAAAAACAGGAAATGTTGTGATAAAAATTAGTTAAAATTGAATTTATATTTTTAGTAATTCCGCTTTGTGTTCAATTCACAGCATCGAAAAGCAAATAAACAGTAGCCGAAACGCATTGCCATTCAGAACGAAGCGATGAATCCATTTTATGTTGTAGTGAACGCAAATTTGCGTTCACTACAGATTGTGCCTTCTCTAAAACTTCAGAGAAGTTTTATGTTAATAGAAAATATAAATCCATAGTATATCGCAGAGGCTGTCTAAAAAGTTTAACTTTATTGAAAAATTGATTTTAAAAGGTGTAGTGGCAATTCATGAATTGCCATTACAACTACTTGTTATTTTTATGGATATGAGAT
>JAUIIX010000119.1 GCA_030431515.1 bacterium | reverse complement strand
AATATATTTTTCATTAATACTAAGTAATGGGTCAGAAAAAAAAACTAAAGTATCTATTAATTGACCTAAAAAATGTGGTGAGCTAAAACTCTTACTAAACTCGCCAGTGTATTTATTATAATAGTTTATTTGTTCGCTATTAATCAAGATAATATGAGTAGTATCAATCGAATATCTCATTTCAGAAATATTAGTCATATCGTGATTTAATTTTAAGTAATCACCTTCTTCTATCCACTCACTTTTTAAGTAGGTAAATGATAGCAATAATACAATCAATATTTTCAACATAATAAACCCCTACTTTTCTTTAATAAACTTACCAGTTAAACAATTTTTATTAGATTTTATTCGATACAAGTAAAATCCCTGTTTTAAACTATTGATATGAAACACAGTTCCATTGTAATTTTCATCATTTAAAATTTTACAAATAATATATCGTAAATTTAATCTAATTACTTGTTAATTATTAAATTTTCAAAAGTAACTTCATTTTCACTTTCAATTTTAATTAAATACATACCAGTTTGTAATTCATTAGTATTTATGGTGCTTGTTCCGAAAATTTCCTTTTCAAATAATTTCTGACCTAAAGTATTGTAAATTTCTACTTTGCCCTGCATAATGCCTGAAATTGTAACACTTTCACTGGCGGGGTTGGGGAAGACATTAATGTTAATTTTGTTAGTTTTTACAGACGTAGTACCAAATACATTTTCAATTTCAACATACCCATCACTTGTAAATCCACATAATGTTCCATTTTCATCTATATGAAAATCATATCGGATTGGTATTTTATTCTCTTCAAAAGTAAAGGGAGTAGCTTTACTTCCATATAATTTTGCTTTCAAGTTATCATTTTCAATTGATAAATAATTAAATTTATCATCTTTAAGAGTACATAATATTTTGTTTTTATTTAATTGATCTGAATTTGTATAACATATAATATCATCGTTATAAATTGAATAGTCAGTTATGTTTAGAAAACTAGAAGAAATATCAGATTTTAATGGTTCAACATATTTAATATCAAATGAATTAATATCAATTCTAAAGAAAGTATGAAAATTAACTGAATCATTAATCACCTGAAAATATGTGTGTAATTGCCCTTTATATGTAAATAAATCTTTAAAATATAAGCGATTACTTTCTTCCTCGATATTAATATTTTTAAAATCATTTTTTGTAGGATAGTAATATTGTTTACTTACTTTCTCATTTGTGTTCAAATCATATTGTAATAAGTTAAAAGATTTTGTTGTATCCTGCTTGAAAAGAACATAGAGTTTATTTTCAAAATAAGTTATATTATAAGCTTCTCGTATATCATCATCTGAATAAAGTAAAGTAAATTCATCATTATTGTACTTAAAAATCTTCATTTGACGATTGCTTTTAGTACTATCATAATCTTTATTTTTTACATTTTTATTATCTAATTTTAAAATATAAATATTCTTATTTTCATCTTCCGTAATTGAAATATAATGACTCGATGCAATTTTCGTTGAATCATAATCGAAATTAATATAGTTCTTTTTATTATCATGATTTAATATAAACAAGTTTTGATTTCTGTAAATCAATAACGAATCGTAGTAGTTATAAAATTTATTAAATTGTAGATTATAGGAATTATTATAAGAATCAAGAATTCCAGTTTTATATTTTTTATTTGAGATATCATAAGAATCCAAATAGTAATATGGCTTTAATTGTGGATAGGATTCTAAATAAACAGTTTTAAAATATAATTTATAACCAATTCTAAAACCATCTTCAACCCAATTAGTAGTCAAAGGTATCTTATTAAACTCATAACTTGTTTGAGCATTTAAAGACATTATTACTATTTGTAATACAATTAAAATTCTTAATATTCTCAACATAATAAACCCCTACTTTTCTTTAATAAACTCTTTGTGTGAAGTTCTTAACTTACCAAAGGTTCTAAAAATTTCCTATATAGAATCAACTTCAATTTAATAACCCAAATCTAATTCTTTTTCAGTTTGCTTCATTTATTCAAAAAACTAAATTTTGTAGATTCCTTCTAAACTGAAATTGTCTTTTTCATTATTATTAAACAGTTTTTGCATCTAAATTCATAGTTAATTTAACTCCAAGCCCATCATTCAAAATTTTAAGTATGCTTGAAAATTTAGTGTCATTCAAATTATTTTCTAAAGTTGAAATGTTTTTAACTGAAGTATTACATTTTATAGCTAACTCTTCTTGAGTGAGACCTTGTTGCTTTCTAAGTTCTTGAATCATGATTCCTAATTTAAAAGCTTCAAATTCTTGTTCATATTTATTACGATTTTCAGACCCGATTTTACTATATTGCAAATCTAAATGTTCTGAAAAAGATGTCATGTTATTTTTTATTTTCTTCAAAATCATTTCCATTTTTGTTCCATTTTAGAGTTGAAACGTAATTAATTAAAAAATATTTTTTTACTCAAAATATCGCTCTAACTTGAATGTTTCTCCGAGGTAACGTTTTCTTACTTCTGGGTTATCGGCTATTTCTTGAGCTGTCCCTGAGATAAACATATTCCCGTCTATTAGTATGTTCGCTTTGTCTGTGATAGATAGTGTTTCGTGTACGTTGTGGTCGGTGATTAGCACTCCGATATTCATGTTTTTTAGGTCTTGGATTATATGCATAATGTCTTCAACTGCGATTGGGTCAATTCCTGCAAATGGTTCGTCAAGTAAAATAAACTTCGGACCAGAGGCAATAGTACGAGCGATTTCGCAACGTCTTCTTTCGCCACCAGAAAGCATATATCCTTTTGATTTTCTGATGTGTGTAATGTGAAAATTCTCTAATAGTTCTTCTAACTTTTCCTTTCTTGCTTTCGACTTCATTCTTTGTAACTGAAGAATCGCCATTATGTTGTTCTCTACGGACAACTTTCTAAAAATAGATGGCTCTTGGGGTAAATAACTAATCCCCATTCTGGAACGCTGATACATTGCTTTATTTGTGATTTTAGCATCATCAATAAAAACATCACCAGAATTTGGACGAACCATTCCTACAATCATATAGAATGATGTAGTTTTTCCAGCTCCATTAGGACCTAAAAGCCCAACTACTTCGCCTTGTTTGACATCAAGTGACACACCTTTTACAACGGTGCGTTGACCGTATTTTTTAATTAAGTTCTTAGCAGATAAAATGCTATGAGATTGTTGATTTTCAGTCATATTTATTCGCCCGGTCTCGGGACTAAAATTAAAGTTTTACTTAGTTCTTTTCCATTTCGCAAAATACGGAAATTTATTTTATCTCCTACAAAATTATCATAAATTGCAATGATATAATCTTCTTGATCTATTATTTTCCGATCATTTATAGATAAAATTAAATCACCTGGTTCGAGTCCAGACAAAAATGCTGGAGAATTTTTCAGAATGCTATAAACTATTAATCCTCTATCAATGTCAAGTTTCAAATATGCTTGAAGTTTTTTATCAAGTAATTTTACATCTAAGCCAGTATAAAAATTACGATTTAAAGTTTTATTATCAATTAATTTTTTTACTATATCCCTAACTCTATTAATAGGTATAGAAAAACCAATACCAATAGAGCCAGCTCCTTTTCCGTCAGTTGCTGTAGAGTAAATAATTGTATTCATTCCAATTACCTCACCTAAAGCATTTATAAGTGGACCACCAGAATTCCCAGAACTAATCGCAGCATCTGTTTGAATCATATCCTTATACACTCTATATTCGTTGTTATCTTCTTGAACAAAATCCACTCCTTTGTTCGATACAACCCCAACAGTTACAGTAGGTTTAGCATTCTTATCGAATAGACCAAATGGATTTCCTAAGGCAATAACCCATTCGCCAATTATAAGATTATCTGAATCTGCTAATTTCAAATAAGGCAAATCTTTTGCTTCAATTTTTAATAGTGCAACGTCTGTCGTAAAGTCAGTTCCGATAATTTCGGCTTGATGTTCTGTTCCATCTGTTAGAGTTATAACAACTTTGGAAGCACTTCCTGCCACATGGTGATTAGTTAAAATATATCCATCTGGCGAAATAATAAAACCAGTGCCAAGACCTTTCACCTCATATTCTCTAATGCGTGGAGCAGAGCGGTATCTACGGAAAAAACGACCAAAAAACTCATCATTTGCAAATGGATTAGAATTTCTATACACTACTCTTTTAGTTTCTGTTATATTAATACCCACAACAGCATCTGATGCG
>JAUIIX010000118.1 GCA_030431515.1 bacterium | reverse complement strand
CTCCTAAATTAGGAGCATATCTAACATATTCACATTTATCAATATTTGATAAAACTGAATTAATAATTTCAGAACTAATTTTATTCTGTTCTAACTTTGACTTTATCATATCCTTATTTAAAGTTGAAGTATCAATCATTAATTTATCAGACAAGTAACCGAAAATTGCTCTATAAATTTCTTCATAAAACTTCTCTTTATCATTGCTATCAAGTTGTTTTTTTGCTTCACTTAATCGTTTTTTAGCAACTTTGTTAGCTGATCTTATCTTCAATCCTGCCACATCTTTATTGTCTTTATCTTTTTTTCTTTTAAATAAAATAAAGAATATCAAAGATATAAGACCAACACTTAAAACTGAAATATGCTCACCAGATAAGAAATATGTTCTTTTTTTAGTATAATTCAAATCTTCTTTGATATATCTAATATCCTTTCCTATATATTTTATTTGCTCTTTATCTGCATAGTTAGAAGAGGAAAGATTGTTAGCTTTTCCTTTTCCTACTTTAATAATATATTCTTCAGATTTGAAATTAGAATATGAACTTTTTGATAAATCAAAATAAGAAATTTCAATTGGTCCAACTTTAAATTCACCTGCATTTCTTGGGATAATTAAATACTCAAATTGTATATTACCAGCAGTCCCACCAAGATTTACAGTAGAATTATCAACTAACTTTGGTTCATAAACTTCAAAACCAGTAGGGAATTTTAAGTCAGGTGGAGATAATAGTTTCAAATTTCCATTACCACTAACTTTAACCTTTAAAGTGATTGGTTCACCAGTAACAGTTGTAGTCTTATCAAACCAAGTTTCTATATTTAAAGTTCCAACTGCTCCATAAAAGTCGCTTGGTCTGGGAGAAGGAAGATCTTTAACATTTACACTAAGTTCCTTAGATTTAACTTTATATTCAAAGTCTCTATAAGAATTTCGTCTGAAAAACTGGTCAAAAGGGTCTCTCGAATTATTATTTCCTTGAGTACGCAATCTAACAACTGAATTAAAAACTAATGGTTCTAATGATACTTTTCCAGTTTGCTGAGGATATAAAATAACTTTTTTAACTTCAACTTTTCTAAATGGAACTCCATTAATAACTTCATTTTGCCATTTATTATTACTTTCAATATTAAATTCCTGCGTCCAGAACCCATTAAAAACAGGCATTTTATCGATATTCAAATCAACAATATTCAAATCAGAATGAGCATAAAGCGTATAAGTTGCTATTACTTGCTCTCCTAAATATGCAGAACTCTTATTAGCTTTTGCAATTACATATAAATTGTCTTTAATGATATTTATTGCTTGATTTTGTAATGTTTGCTCTTGTTGTTGTTCTTGCTTTCTTTGTTCTTTTACAGCTTGACTTGGCTCTAAAACATCTACTTTTAATCTATCGGATTTAATAGTTTTACCATCAACCGAAATAGATGCAGGTCCAACAAAAAAAGTCCCAACTTTTGGAGCTTCTAAAACATAGTTCCAACTCTGAGATTGAGAAAATCTACCATTAATTATTTGTGTTGACGAAGATATAGAAGGACCTGAAATAAGCTTAAATCCAGAAAAACTTGGTGGTTTGAAATTTTGACCATTACCATTTATTGTAAATTCTAATCTAAATTTCTCCCCTTGAGTTACTGGATTACTACTAATTCCAACAGTTAATTCTTGACTTAAAAGTAAATTACTCAAAAGAAAAAAGAATAATAAAACTCTCATAGTATTTGGCAAATTAAAATAATTTTTAATAATTAATATCACGATTTTTTGTTAATAAAGTTTCAAATTTAAGAAAAAATGAAGTTAAATTGAATATATGTTAATATATATTTTACAAATACCCATAATGCTCATAATTTATTGTTAAAAATTCATTCATTTTACTTTCTTTAACTTTAATAATATAATAATATTCCAGATTTAAAACAATTTCAGCTATCTGAATATAGAATTTCTCATAATATTCTTTATCTATTAATACATACCCATCTTTCATAATATTAGACAAATCTTTTCTGTGAGTATAATCTTTATAGCCAAAATGTCTATCATAAGATTCAAAATCTAAGTAAGTCCTTTCAATAATAACTGCTTTAGGTAATATATAAGAAATATTTCTTCCTCTTGCAATTAAAGAATTATCAATAAAAAGTACATTGTTTTGAATTATATTATAAATATTATCTCTGTTATTTTCTATATCATTATGAAGTACAACTGAAACATCATGAGAACTTAAAGTAGGAAGCCACCAAAATTGAAATCTTTCAGCCCATACTTCTACTACACTTTTATCTCTATATTCTCTTTTAATTTGAGTATTATATGATGGTATATTACCTGGTAAGAAATAAAAAACAGACAAATTAAATATTGTTGCAATTAGAATAATCTTACTTTTAACTTTATAATTAACCATAATAAATATCACTAATGCAGGTAAAAACAATAGAGCATAACCTTTATTATAATGATAGAATATATAAAATAATAATTGAGGTACTATTATAAGTATAAAAGTAGTATTCAAATATGATAATTTAAACTCATCCTTTCTTTTAGATAATATAAATACAAATGATATAGGAATAATATAGAAAAATGAATAAGTTATAAAACTAATCAAATTATTTATAAATTTAATGCTATTAACATATTCATTTTGTTTTGACAATAAATCTAAATAAGACGAAAACCCACCAGTACTATTTACAAGAGGAATAAACCACAACAAACAAATAAATGTAAAAATCAGAAGCGAAATAATCAAATGTTTTATCTTATAATTTTTATATTTAAAATGATAATAATATATATAAATAATTGCAGGAACTAGAAATATACCACTACTTTGTCTTACACCAAACACTAATGCCATAAAAGGAAGAATTAAGCTAACTTTATCTTTATGAATCAAATATAAAAACACAGAAATAGTTAATAATTCCACAGAATATATCTCAGAAATTATCCCATAAAAATATATCAATGGAATAGAATATATAAAAGCAATAATTAGAATATTATATTTCAAATCAAATTTCTCTTTTATTATCTTATATATAAATATAGAGCTTAGAGCTTGAAAAAATGCTTGACCTACTACAAATAGTGCATTACTATTTGAAAAGAAAAAAGCTAAGAATTTAAAAAAGTAAACATAAAGAAAATAGCCAGGCATGTGAGGTCTATCTAAAGCAATATTGTAATCATAAACTGCTAAAATATAATTACCGACATCTACAGAGTGAAATGAGTTTGAAAAATCTGCAACTATTAATCTTGATAAGCAAATACATATAAATATTATTAATTCAATTTTATTATTAGTTATCACTTTATTTATCATATTGAATAAATTTCTTAAATTCGTGAAATATATTTACAAAATTAAGATTTTTTAGGAGATAATTATATGTACAGTAAAATGCAAGCATTTTTACAGTCTGAAATTAATAGCTTACACGAACAAAAATTATACAAACACGAAAGGATTATAGAATCAGTTCAAGGTTCAGAAATTATAGTTGGTGAAAAAAAAGTATTAAACTTTTGTGCTAATAATTATTTAGGACTTTCTTCTCATCCTGATTTAATTCAAGCTGCTCATGATATGATTAACAAAAGAGGATATGGTTTATCTTCCGTTAGATTTATTTGTGGAACACAAGATGATCATAAATTATTAGAAAAAAAAGTATCAGAATTCTTAGGTGCAGAAGATACAATACTCTTTTGTTCTGCCTTTGACGCTAATGGAGCCGTGTTTGAGCCACTATTTGGTGCAGAAGATGCAATTATTACTGACTCTTTAAATCATGCTTCTATTATTGATGGTATTAGATTATCTAAAGCTAAAAGATGGATATTCAATCATGGCGATATGTCAAATACTGAACAAACTGACTCGACTACTGGAAAATCACTTAAAGGACTTGAGAAATGTTTGATAGAAGCCCAATCTCAAAGATTTAGAGTAATTGTTACAGATGGTGTATTTTCAATGGATGGTGATATTGCAAAATTAGATGAAATCTGTGCATTAGCCGAAAAATATGATGCTTTAGTAATGGTTGATGAATGTCACGCTTCTGGTTTTATGGGTAAAACTGGAAGAGGAACTCATGAACATTTTAATGTGATGGATAAAATTGACATCATTACAACAACTTTTGGTAAAGCTCTTGGTGGTGCTTCTGGTGGTTGCGTTTCTGGGAGAAAAGAAATTATTGAATG
>JAUIIX010000049.1 GCA_030431515.1 bacterium | reverse complement strand
CTACGCTGAATTTTTTGTGCTATCCTTCGGATGAAAAAATTTGCAGTAAAATCGGTGTTTTTTTGTTATTTCAAAGAACCGGGCTTTTACCAATGAGAAACATTTCGCACCTAAAGGCGCTTTGGTGTTGGTAGTGTTTTTTTATTTACAAACATTTTACATCTAAAGACGCAATTTAAGTAATTTAAATTTTGATAAAGAATTTTCAGAATTTATTGATTTAGATTTAGTTGAAGATAAATTATTTTTAACTTTTTTAACTTATGGATTATATATTCTACCCCTTTCCGACCTCGGCATAGAATACACCTCTGTCGAAAAAAACGAGCAACGAAACTATCTATATACATTTCCTCCTTTTCCTCAACCAACAAAACAGGAAGTGAAAATAAGTACTTATTGGGATAGTGCTTTGCCTTTTACTGTAGATGATGTAGAGATTTATAACTTAGCAGGTGTAAAAATAAATACTACAAACAAACTAAGCATCAACAAAGAAACAAACTATAACGGACATATAATCTGGGACACAAGTGGTGAACATGCTGGTATTTATATAGTTAGTATCAAACACGGAACAGAAACAAGAACGCAAAAAGTAATGGTCGAGAAATAAAGGGTTTAATAATTCAAGGAGCTTCGGCTCCTTTATTTTGCATTTAATTTAATTTGAAAATATTTTTAAAAATAAATTAAAACAAAAAACTTGATAAAATTAAAAGTTGAAATATTTGAAAACATAACAACTAGCTATTTCTTATTCCCAATTTACTATGAATTACTAAAAAATAATAATTCTGTAAACATAAACAATCGTTAATTTATGTATATTTACTTAAACTATATTCCTTATATTTTCGTTTATACTTTCTTGTATTATGATTTTTTATTTAAGGAATAAATGAAAGAAAGAATTAAATCGACTACGGTAATCGGTGTTATCAAAGATGGTAAAGTTGCTCTTGGCTCTGACGGGCAAGTAACACTTGGTAATACTGTAATGAAAAAAGGTACTATTAAAATTAGAAAACTTTATAATGATAAAATACTTGCTGGTTTCGCTGGTTCTACAGCAGATGCTTTTACATTATTAACTAAATTTGAAGAAAAACTTGAAGCAAATAGAGGTAAATTAGACCGTGCTGCTATCGAACTTACTAAAGAGTGGAGAACGGATAGATACTTACGTAAATTAGAAGCAATGATGATTGTAATGGATAGCGAAAAGGGTTATGTCCTTAGCGGAAACGGTGATGTAATCGAACCAGATGATAATATTCTTGCTATTGGTTCGGGTGGTGCTTATGCACTTTCTGCTGCTCGTGCATTAACAAAACATTCTTCGCTTAGTGCAAGAGAAATAGTACAAGAATCATTAAATATCGCTGGCGATGTTTGTATTTATACTAATCAAAATATATCAATTGTAGAATTATAACAGGAAATAAATTGTTAAACTTAGAAAATAATATAACTAAAGATTATTTAACGCCATCGCAAATCGTAGCCGAATTAGACAAATACGTAATCGGTCAAGATCAAGCTAAAAAAGCTGTTGCGATTGCACTTAGAAATAGATGGAGAAGGCAAAATGTATCTGGAGAAATCCAAAAAGAAATAATGCCGAACAATATCATAATGATAGGACCAACTGGAGTTGGTAAAACTGAAATTGCTCGCCGACTTGCTAAACTTGCAGAAGCTCCTTTTGTAAAAGTTGAAGCTACTAAATTCACTGAAGTTGGATATGTTGGTCGTGATGTTGAATCTATGGTAAGAGAACTTGCCGATAGAGCAGTTGCAATGGTTCACGAAGAGCAACTTGAAACTAAAAAAGAACAAGCAAGAGTAAATACAGAAAATAGAATCTTAGATATATTAATTCCTCCTATCAAGAAAAGCCCATCATTTGAATCTGACTTCCAATCTGATGAAGAAACAGAAAATGCTGAAACAAGAGAAAAATTCAGAAAAATGCTTAATAATGGTACTCTTGACGAAAGAGAAATTGAATTAGATATTTCTGATTCAGCACCTAATATGCAGGTTTTAGGTCCAATTGGTCTTGATGAAATGGGTATTAATATCCAAGATATAATGGGCAATATGATGCCTAAAAAAACTAAAAAGAAAAAACTTAAAATTCAAGATGCTTTTAAAATCATCGAAAAGGAAGAAGGCGAAAAATTAATCGATAAAGATGCTGTAATAAGAGAAGCTATTAAAAGAGCTGAAAATAATGGGATTATCTTCATTGATGAAATTGACAAAGTTGCCTCTAAAGGTGGAGGATCTGGACCAGAAGTATCTCGCGAGGGTGTTCAGCGTGATTTGCTGCCAATAGTAGAAGGTAGCACAGTAAACACTAAGCACGGACCTGTTGATACTCAGCATGTGCTATTTATAGCATCAGGTGCCTTCCATGTATCAAAACCGTCAGATTTAATACCAGAATTACAAGGTAGATTCCCAATTAGAGTTGAGTTAAGTTCTTTAACAGAAGAAGATTTTGTTAAGATACTAACTATTCCTAAAAATGCTCTTATCAAACAATATGAAGCATTAATGGCAACTGAAAACATCGAATTAAGTTTTGATGAAAGTGGAATAGCAGAAATTGCAAAAATGGCTGCAAGCGTAAATGAAGAAGTAACAAACATAGGAGCAAGAAGATTGCACACTATCCTAACTACCTTACTCGAAGAACATTTATTCAATGCACCAGATAATATTTCTGATAATAAAATAACTATTACTTCAGATACTGTGCATAAGAATTTAGATGAAATTCGAAAAAGTACAGATTTAAGTAAATTTATATTATAAATTGAATTATAGAGGGTGGTTTTTTAATCATCCTTTTTTTTGACTAAAATTTCATAGTTTAAATTATATTTATAACAAATTTAGATAAAATTGTATACTAAAATAAAATCTATATTTATTATCTTATTAGTATTATCCACTTTAGTTTCATGTGATAATTGCAAAGATTACCCTAATAATTCAACATTAAAAATCTTATGTTTAGGTGATTCACGTGTATCTGGAAACCCACCTTCAAATTATTCTTACCGCTATCCATTATGGAAAATCTTTATTGAACATAATATTTATGTAGATTTTTTAGGAAATAAATCAGAAACATATCAATATCCAAAATATAATGGATATTGTTTTGATTCAGATCATAACGCTTATCCAGGAATTACAAGTAGCAATTTAGTTCAAATAGTTAACAATATGAATTTAGATGAAACACCTGACATCATCTATATTTCAATAGGTGGTAATGACTTATTAAAAGGTGAGAATGATATTCCAACTATAATTAATAATATAAAAATTATAACAGATAAGCTAACAAAACTATACCCTAAATCATTAATATTTATTGATAAATTAGCTCTTGGCAGGTCAACATCATTCTCAAAACCAGAATTTAACAAACTATCCAGTTTAAATAATGCGATAAGTGAATTTATTAACAAAAGTAATAGTAAATATCTAAGTGTGATAGATTTAACAAATAACTGGGATGATAAATATCTTTCTGATAACATACATTATAGTGAACTTGGTGCTGAGTATGTAGCAAACATCTATTATAATGAATTGAAAAAAATAAAATTAAATAAAATTTTCTAAATAAATCAAAAAATGAAGTAATATTTATGAGCTATTTCTAACTTATTTGCAGTAAAATGGGTGTATTTTCGTTTTTTGTAAGAACATATATTTTTTACAGAATCTTAAGGAACGGTTTTGAGCAGTTAAGCTGTTTATATTATCTCTTTTTGTTTTTCTAATGGTTGCGAATTTAAGTTTTTCTATTTTCTAACCGTTCCCTACGAATACAGGAATTATTGCAGTATTTAGCTACGCTGAATTTTTTGTGCTATCCTTCGGTTGAAAAAATTTGCAGTAAAATGGGTGTTTTTTCATTTTTTCAAAGAACTGGATTTAAATTCGAAAGAAATATTTCGCACCTACGGAGCTTTTTTGTTTTGGATTTTTCTTTTTACAAACATTTTGCACCTAAAGGCGCAAGGTAAGTAATATTTTTTTACTGGATATTTCGCTTTGCTCAGGTATGACATGGCGAAATTAAGAATAATATATAATTTATAAAGTTTTTTATTTTAGAATAATTTTAATTTATTTTTAAATATACGTGATTGATTTCTGGGAGATTTTTCGCTTCGTTCAGAATGACGTAGATATTTTTAAGAAATGGATTCCACGCTTTGCTCTGAATGACATAAAAAAAAGCCACATAAAATGTGGCTTTGAGTATAGATAAATTTTATTTTATTCTAATATTACTTTTTCTTAGATTTATTAGGGAATGGAGGAGTCTTAGGCAATTGGTTTTTCTTTGGCGATTTAGCTTGCTCTAAGATTACTTCAATTGCTTTGTTAAGTTGGTCGTCTATTCCTCGTAACTCTCTGTCTGGGTGATTGTCAACTTCAATATCAGGTGTTTGTCCTGTTCCTTCAAGTATCCATTCACCGTTTGCTCCTAGATTAGCAAATTCTGGTTTCATCATATATCCACCATCAAGAAATGGAAGCGAACCACGAATACCAACTACACCACCCCAAGAACGTTTCCCAATTAATGTTCCTAAGTTCTCTTGTTTGAATTGGTAAGGGAATAAATCTCCGTCAGATGCTGATAACTCATTTATCAAACAAACTACTGGTCCGTTCATTGTTCCATTTGGTTTTCCAGTAATATCTGATGCATTTCTAAGTTGAGTAACTACTTGGATTTCTCTTTTTAATCTTTCGATTATCATTGGAGAAACATTACCACCACCGTTAAATCTATCATCAATAATTAAGCCCTCTTTATTAGTTTGAGGATAAAAATATTTTACAAATTCATTAAGCCCATTTCCAACACCCATATCTGGTATGTGGATATATCCAATTTTACCATTTGTAGCAGCATCTACTTTTCTTAAATTATCTTGTACCCAATTAAAATATCTTAATCCTGCTTCGTTAGAAACTGTTTTAACTAATTTTTCAGTAGCAGTTGCTTTTGATTTTCCAACCTTGATTTTAACTACTTTATTATTTTTACCAACTAAGGCAACATAAGGTGATATAGTTTCAGTAAGTTCTACATCATCAATTTGATAAATGTAATCACCTTTTGAAATACCTAAACCTGGCTCGGTAAGTGGAGAGCGAGTTTTCTCTTCCCAATTTCTACCTTCAAAAATATTGTCGATTTTATATCCGCCATCTGCATAAGTATATTCTGCACCAAGTAAACCAATACCAACATTTTCAGTTTTTGGAACATCTCCACCACCAACATAAGCGTGTCCAATATTTAATTCGCCAATCATTTCGCCCATTATATAAGTAAGGTCAGCTCTATGGTTTACGTTTGGAAGCATTTGGCTATATTTAGTTTTGATATAGTCCCAATCAACACCATGCATACCTGGATCGTAGAAGAAATATTTCATCTGTCTCCAACCTTCATAATATACTTGTTCCCATTCTTCTCTTCTATTTAAAGTAGTTTTCATTTCTGAAGTATTTACTTCATTTTTTGGACTAATAGATGTCGAGAATTTTTCTACGTAAAATTTACCTTTGTTTCCAATTAAAATATGTTTTTCATCTGGTGTAACATCCCAAGAAGTAAAATCACCAACTTCTTTTTCTTCTTTTTCTTTAAAGTCATAGTAGTAAGTCTTTGCTTTGGAATTAGCAGTCATTTTAACATAGTATAACTTATGATCTTTTGCTGGATATAAACTAAAGTAATTACCAGCTTCTACAGGAACTTCAAAAATTCTATTTTGAATACCATCAAGGTCAATAACTATATCTTTAATTTCCGCTTTTTCTTCTTTTTTATCTTCTTTTTTGTCTTCTTCATTTGCCATTACATCAGTTGGCTTGAAAGGAGATTCTATATCTTTTTGAAGAGTAACTCCATATATTTTAGCAAGATTATTATAATGGAAATTCCATTCAAAATTACCAATATCTGCATTAAAAGTTCTATCAGATACAAATAATAAATATTTTCCACCTGGAGTAAATACAGGTGAGTAAGATTGGAAAAACTCAGATGTAATTGCAGTATTTTTCTTAGTTGCAAGATTATAAACATTTACAACTGGCCAACTACGTGTTAGATAATCAGTATAAGTAATCCATTTACTATCAGGTGACCAACTAAAATCTCTTAATTCCCATACTTCTGATTTAGTTATAACTGTTGTTTTCTTAGTTTCAATATCTATATAAAATAATCGTAAAGATTTATCAGACGCTAATATTTTCTTAGAATCTGGTGACCATTTCATAGCATATCTGTAAGATTGAGCATCAGAGGTTAATTGTTTTACTTCCTTTCCATCTGCCGACATTAAGTAAATTTCATCTTCACCAGATTTATCAGAAACATAAGCAATCCATTTACCATCAGGCGACCAAATTGCTTCTCTTTCGTGTGAGCCAGAAGATTTAGTTAATTGGTAAGTCAATCCTTTATCAGCAGGTACGGAGAATAAATCTCCTCTTCCGATAATTCCAAGTCTTTTTCCATCAGGCGATAAAGTTGCAGCAGAAATTTTATCAGTTACAGACACAATAGAAGTACGAGCATCTGGGAAATCTTCATTAATTTGAATAGTAACTTTATTATATTTATCATTAGTCAAATCAAGTAAATATACATAGCCGCCGTTTTCAAATGCAATGTGTTTTTTACCTAAAGAAGGGAATTTTACATCATAATCTGTGAAATTAGTTACTTGAGTAGTTTGTTTAGATGTCATATCATAAACAAATAAATTCATTGTTTCAGTTCTGTCAGAAAGGAAATAAATTTTATTACCTGACCACATTGGAATAACATCTTGAGCAGGGTTATTAGTTATATTTTCTAATTGCTTAGATTTGAAATCATAAACCCAAATATCATCGGCTTGTCCGCCACGGTAACGCTTCCAGGTTCTATATTCACGGAAAACTCTATTGTAAGCAATCTTATTTCCATCTGGAGATAAATATCCATAACCACTTCTACCTGTAGCTAATTCAGTAGGAATTTTACCAGCTTTATCAGCATTAAGAGTAAATAAATTACCAGACCAAGCGTGCCAATGATCACTTCTCGAACGGAAAAGTATATCATTATTGTCACGCCATTGCATAATAATTTTATCAGGTCCCATACGCTCGGGTAATGAACCAACATCCATAGAGTAAGTTAACCTTTCAGGGCTTCCACCACTTGCATTAATTTTATATATTTCTCTATTTCCGTCATATTCGGCAGAAAAAGCAATATTTTTTCCATCTGGAGAGAATCTTGGATACATCTCCAAACCATCGTGAGAGGTAATCTTACGAGCAAGTCCACCAGCGATTGGCACTATATATACATCACCTGCGTGAACAAAAGTGATTTGCGTATCAGAGCTATTAGGATAGCGAAGAATTCTTGCTTCTTGAGAAAATAACTCTATAGAAAAGAAGGTGATTAGTATAATAATACTATAAAATTTATTCATTAATACTCCAACAATTTTTATATTTTGTTTATTTTAGATTATAAATTTACGAATAATTTAGTATTTATTATAATCTGAGCTTAATTTGAATACATTTTAGTATTATTATTGGTTTTTTTACTCCAAATAATAAGTTTGCATAAGTCCTTTACCTTTTACTTCGAATGCTTCTCTTTTTTCAAATTGTAAGGTAGTCTCAAATTTGTCTAATTCTGTTTTTACATTTTCTGTTATTTGTATTTTACCAGGTGTTCCGGTGGATTCCATTCTGCTGGCTGTGTTTACTGAATCTCCCCAGAAATTAGCAATGTAATACTTAAATAATCGAAAATTGCACCTTAAAAAACTCCACTTCATTCTAAGGAGTAGCCGAAAAATCCTCCAGAAATTGCCATCGTAAATCTGAACCCAAGTTCTTTGAAATCAAAAAAACACCATTTTTACTGAAAAATTTTTCATTCGTAGGATAACACAAAAAAATCAGCGGAGCTAAATACTGCAGAAATGATATAAGCCTATGTATTTCAAGTCTTCCCCTTGGGAAAGATTTAGATGGGGTTTCTCAGAATTGGCAAAATTCACTGCAAAAAACTGCAAATACTGCAGAAATATGGTCATTGAGCAAGGTCGAAATGTCATCATTTTGAACAAGTTTCAGAAACTTGTGTTTATCTTTCAGAGTATAATGAGAAATCTATCTCTAAAATTTTACAATAATTTAAATAAAGTGTAACTTTTTTTCTTTTGATGTGTTGATTAAATAAGAATGCATACAAAATTTTAAAAACATTTATTATTTTTGTAGAAATGAATTTAAGACTTTTGATATTTTAGGACTTTTATGAAATACTTTCTACTTTTAATTATTTTTTCTTCAATTCAACTATTTTCTTCTGATTGGAAACATGTTTTTGATGCAGAAGCTGGAAGAATTGTAAAAATTAATTATGTTGATTCTAAGTACGCATATTTTAATTGCTCAGCTACACGAAGGAATAAAATATTTAGATCATCAGATTTAGGTATAACTTGGGAAAAAATATATGATAAAGATGGGTTTGAAAGCACTCCTCCTTTATTCAACTTTGAAGATTATGTTCAAATTGATACAAATAGATGGTTTTTATCTTATTGGGACAATCATATTCAAAAAACGACGGATGGAGGTAAAACATTTGAAACAATAAAAATTGGTGAAAAAGATGTATTAGAATTTGTTATGTATAATAGTTTAATTGGTTTAATACGTGGAGGAAGTATTTATATAACAAATGATGGTTGGAATTCTTTTAAGGATATTGGAAAGAATAATGATTTTTACGATCCAAGATTATTTGTTTTTAAAAATGAAGAAAATTTATTTAATATATCTTTACGCACTGATGATGACATAGGTAGAAGAGATCATTTTTGTAACTTAAATATTAAGAATAATATTTGGAATAATTGTTCTAGATTTAATTTTTTTCAAAATCATTCATTTGTTGAAGAAAATATTTCTGATATAAATTTAATAAATAATAATTTAATATTTGCAAGTGGGTTTATTAAAAATGGTATTGGAGACCAAAGGATAGATTTAATTTTCAGAAGTAAAGATAGAGGAAAGAGTTGGGAAAAAATAATTTCCCAAGAAATAGAGCCTAAATTTGGATTAAATAAAATCTCTTTTCATGATGAAATGAATGGTATTGCAACAGGAAATTCTGGCAAAATATATATGACTAAAGATGGAGGAGATTCTTGGCATATTGAAGACCCCGAAGATATGAAGAAAAATGTTTGGCATGAAGATGAAAAGACTTATGGTCCATTAAATACTATTATATCTTGGCTTGATACTGTTCCAATTTTAGGATCTTATGGTGGTCATATTTATCGGTATGAAGGAGATTTTTTTAATTTTAATTATGAGAAAATAAGCTCTTGCAATTTAATTTCACCAATTAACAAAGTTGAAAATATTAAAACTTTTGAATTCAAATGGGAATCTGTAAAAGATGCTGAATTATATAAACTTCAAATATCAGAAGATATTGAATTTGATAGTATTGCTTTTGAAAATATCACAACAGATATAAGTTCAGAAATAACTAATCTTAAAGCAAATCAAAAATATTATTGGAGAGTAATTACTGAAAAAGGAACTCAAATTAGAGAATCTGAAATAAGAGAGTTTACAACAGGAATATCTATTCCAACAAAACTATATCCTTCTTGTGAATCTTTTGATGTGAGCTTAAATTCTACTTTAACTTGGAGTAAAATAGAAAATATTAATAGCTATCAAGTAGAATTATCTGAAACGATAGATTTTACAACAATATTTGCAACAAAGGAAGTAAATTCAAATACTTATTCATTAGAAAATTTAGAAAATGGAACAAAATATTTTTGGAAAGTAAAAGCAAACGTAGAAAATAAAGAAAGCAATTGGTCAGAAAATTGTAATTTCACAACAAAATTAAGTAATATAAGCAATTTTAGTCCAGAGTGTAACTCATTTGAAATTGATTTGAATGTCAGTTTATCATGGACAGATATAAAAGGAGTTAAGACTTATGAATTACAATTTTCAGAAGAAGAAGAAATGCAATCATTTAAACAAGTTGATTCAATCAAAATAAACGAAAATGAATTAACAGACTTAAAAAAAGACCAAAATTATTATTGGAGAGTTAGAGGTGTAAATGACCAAACTACAACAGACTGGTCAGAAATATGTAACTTTCAGACTAAAACATACAAAAGTGTAAAAATTGAGAACAATGATTACATTCAAATAAATGGGAATAATCTAACATTCCAAAAACAAGTAAATAACATCAGAATCATAGATTTACTTGGTAATTACACAGAATTTAAGAACACAATTGAAATCGACTTAAGTAACTTACAACAAGGAATATACATTATTCAATTTATACACAAAAAGCAAATTCACAATTATAAATTTATTAAGGAATAAACAAATGAAACTATTACTAACAATACTAATAATGATTTCAATGAAATCTTATTCGCAGGAGAATCTAATGTTGCTCCAAAAAGAAAATGGCATTCAAGATAGTACCTGCATACTTTATATCGACACCTTAGGAATTGGTGATGAAATTTTGGAAACACCAGAGATAGTAACAGATATTAGATATCAAGAAGGAAGATTATATGGTAAAGGACCATTTGATTTTATTAACCACACACTAAGTAATGAGCATAATCTATTTGAGGTGGATGGTAAAAAAGACGGAGATACTTTAACAATTAGTAACATTAAAGATGAATATTCTGAAGAGAAAGCAAAATTTATTGAATACAATAAGTTGTATGGTAATTTTAAATTTAAAATAATAAGAAAAGTTGACTTACATTTTGAAATTATTTTTGACGATTTAGTTAATTTAGACGAAGTTAAAAATAAATTTGAAAGAATCCATTCGGATTACAACTTTAGTTTTCAATGTGTTCCATTCTTTTGGCTAAACTCTGTTAGAATTCCAATTGAAAAAATATTAGTTCAAAGGAATAATAGTTTAGTATTTAATCGACAAGTTGAAAAAGTAAGAATCACAGATTTTCTTGGTTCTTTTTCTGAGTTAGAATATAGATCTGAAATTGATATAAGTTCTTACCAAAGAGGAGTATATATACTACAATTCACTTATGAAAATGAAATTTACAACTATAAGTTTATTAAGGAATAGTATTAAAATTAAAAATATTATAAATAATTAACTTGTAATGCATTAGACAATTCATTAAAAAAAAATGGGAAAGATAATAATTCTTTCCCAAATTAAAAATCATTTTAAGTATATATTACTTCTACAAATTCATTTGAATACCAAAGAATATTGACCTCTCTGCTGCTGGGAAAAATTCTTTACCTACAGCATAAGGTGCATATAATTCGTTAAGTAAATTATTAATATGTATGTTAAATCTTAATGATTTAAAACCGATTATATCATTTAAAGAATATGATAAGTTCATATTCATTACAAAATAATCTGGCAAAGTATTATCTGCGTAATCTAAGAATATTGATTTTTCTTCTATATCACCAAAGTTATCAGTTTTCATTTCGCCAACATATTTAGCATTCAACATAAAGTTAAATTCTTTGTAATTATATTGTAAAATCAAGTTAGCCATAAAATCTGGAAATCCAGCAATATTATTACCTTCTAAAGATAGAATTCTATTTACAGATGTCGTATCGTTTATTTCTTCAACATATTCATAATCGTAATCAACTATTTTATTACTACTTATAGTTGTATTCCCTTCGATAGTAAATTTACCAAAGTCAGTATCAAACATTTTTTTAGCAAGTAATTCAATTCCAAGGTGTCTGGTTTTCGGAACATTTGCATCTACTGGCGAACCAAATAAATTAAGTTGACCATTTTTAACTAATTCATCTTTGAATTCCATTAAATATAAATTCAAATCAAAAATAAAATCAGGAGTAGTAAAATTTGTACCTAATTCAATATCAATCATTTGTTCAGGACTTGTATTTGGTTCAGAAAAATTAATATTTTTATTACCATTAACTTCTTTAATCGCAAAATTTGGAGTATTCTCATCTGCTAATACATCAGCAGGATTATAAAGATTATTCATTCTTGGTTCACGATTAGTAAGTGCAATCATACCATATACATTCCATTGAGAATTTAATTTGTAATTTGCTCCAAGTTTAGGATTAAAAAACAAATAAGGAATTTCAAATAAAGTACCTTTAGCATTAATTAATTCATTATTTTGATTGTAGTACTCTTTGTAGTTTACACCAACTTTTTCATCAGAAATTTTATAATTTTTATAAGCAAGTTGCCCTTCTAAGTTGATTGTAACTTTTTCATTTAGATTATAAAATTCTCTTAAAAAGATTGAGTAAACATCAACTGCACCGTCATACTGATAGAATTTAAAATCTGGATTATAGTTGTCAGGTAAATTCTCAGCATAGTTTATCTTACCCCAGTGGTCAGAGCGATGCCATCTAAATTCAGAGCCAATAGTTAATTTACCCTTTTTGTGTTTTATATCGAAAGTGGGAATCCAACCACCGTGTTTATTTTCAACAAAAGCTCTAATTATAGAGTTTCTTGGATAAGTAGTATCTGTAAAACCATTTGTAGGGTCTAATCCAAAATATGTGTCAGCCCAACCAGCACCAGAAAAATCAAAATAACCAACTCCTGTGTAGTAAAATAATGAAGAGTTAAATGTAATATTATCATTTATTTTCCAATTATTCAATACTTCAAAGTGTGGTTGAGAAAAACTTTCTACTTCTTGTTTTCTTGTATCGGAAGCCCAACCAAGATTTTGATTTTCATCATATTCCCAATAGTTGTAGTTCTTTTTTCTTAAGTCCAAATCTTTAACGCTTGATTTTGGTAGTCCGATATAAGCAAGGTTATCACGTTGCATACCACCATAAACATTGATAGTAGTAGTTAAATCTTTGTCATATCTTGCTCCAGAGAAAAACCAATTAGTTAGATTAGCAGAGGAATTATCTCTATATCCAAATGAGTTTATGTTGCCTAATTTACCATAAAATGAGTATTTTTCATCAACTAAACCAGATGAATATTCAACTTTATATTTGTTGTTATTAAAGTTTAATTCATCTCCAAATTGTTGATACCCTGCACCTGTGAAAATACTTATGCCTTTGTCGCGAGATAAATTACGAGTTTGCAAATTGATAGAACCAGCAATAGAGGGAGAGCCATAATTAGCAATTCCTGCTCCTCGTTGGATTTGAATAGATTCTAATGATTCATTCAAATCAGCAAAGTTAATCCAGTAAACATTGTGGTCTTCGGGGTCATTTTGTGGAATACCATTTACATAAACAGAAATTCTTCTTTGGTCAAAACCTCTAAGAGTTAAGTTAGAGTATCCTATCCAGTTACCATTTTCTGAGTAAGTTAGAATAGAAGGAGAATTGTTTAATAAAGTTGGTATATCTGTATTAGATGTACGAGTTTTTAATTCTTTTCTATCAAGTTCTTGAAAGGGAACTGTAGAAATTTGCCTAATCGCTTTATTTTGCATCACATTCACTTCAGGAATTGTGTATGTCTTTAGCGTATCATTATCTTCTGCAAATATAGAAGATGAAAATAGAAATATTAGAAATAGATATTTTTTCATAAATGCTCCAAATAATTGTTATAAAATAAACAATCCGTTGGAAACTGAAAAGGGATTATAATCAAATAATTGACTATAAATATGTCAGATTAATTCTGACCGTTTCCCTACGCAGGTATTATCCTGTTCAGGTTCTGGGAGTATGATCTCAGCTATGTAAGCACCTCCAACGGCTATCGAAATAAATTCTTTTGTAAGAACTAAAAAACAAAATTAGGACTAATAAAGTTAAAAAGCAAGAAAATATAAATAATAATCTTACAATCTATATTTTGTAAATCTTAATAATATTTTGTGGAATAATTGAATCTGAACTAAGTCCAGCAACAAAAACTACGTTATCACCTTTCTGAATATAGTTATGTTTTCCAAGAATATTACCAATATTCTGATAAATATCTAAGCGATTATCAATTTTAGGAACTCCAACACTTTCAACTCCCCAAGTGAAATTAAGAAATCTTTGAGTTTCAGTGGAATCAGTAATTGCAATAATTGGAATACAAGGTCTATATTTTGCAATGTTAGATGCAGTATAACCAGTACCTGTGATAGAAATTATTGCAGAAGCACCAACTTGACGAGCAAGTACACAAGATGAGTTTGCAAGTGCATCTGACCAATCTCGAAGTTTTTCACGAGGTGCATCTGCCACAAAATCAATAGTACAATATTTACTTTCTACTGATTGAATGATTTTAGACATATACTCAACTGTATCAATAGGATATTCGCCAACGGAAGTCTCTCCTGAAAGCATCAGGCAGTCGGCACCATCTAATACTGCATTGGCTACATCAGATGCCTCCGCTCTTGTTGGGCGAGGATTTTTAATCATTGATTCAAGCATTTGAGTTGCTACAATTACTGGTTTACCAAAGAAATTACATCTTTCTATAATTTCTTTTTGGGTTAGTGGAACTAATTCGGCTGGTATCTCAAGACCTAAATCACCTCGAGCTACCATTATAATATCAACTTCTTTGATTATAGAAGTTAGATTATTAACGCCTTCTTTTCTTTCAATTTTAGCTACAATAGGGAGTTTTTTGCCAAAACTTTTCATTGCACCACGAAGTTCTACAATATCATTTGCTGTTCGGACAAAAGACATTGCTATTGCATCAACATCATTTTCAATTGCAAACTTTAAGTCTTCTAAATCTTTATCAGTTATCGAAGGAGCTGAAGAAGATGAATCAGGAATAATAATTCCTTTTCGATCTTTTAGTATTCCACCTTTTCGGACAATAGTATGTATTTTATTATCTTCGATTGATTCAATATCTAATATTATATAACCATCATCGAGTAAAATTTCTTTACCACCATTAGCATCTTCAATAAGACCCTGAAAATTAGTAGAAACTATTTCGTTAGTGCCAAACTCAATATGCTCAGTTGTGATGCAGAATTTTTGCCCTTCTATTAAAGTAACAAAACCACCTTCGAAGGTTTCGATTCTGATTTTAGGACCTTGCAGATCACCAAGAATTGTAATTGATTTACCGTTTTCTTTCTCGGCTGTTCTTATATTATTAATTACTTCTTTGTGACTTTCATAAGATCCATGAGAGAAGTTAACTCTTGCTACATTCATCCCGGCATTGGATAATTCTATAATTTTTTTAACAGAAGAAGAGGCAGGACCTAAAGTACAAACTATTTTAGTCTTATTGGGAATCATAAATTTACCTATAATTTAATATTTAAAACCAATAGAAATTGAAATAAATAAACCACCAAAATTAGAAACGGGAAGAGTAGCTAAACTTTCTAAGCCATTTAATCCATAATTAGTTTCGCCAAAAGGAACATAATAATATCTAATAAAAATTGAAGTGCTTTGCTGAGGAAGAGGCGAAAAGTTAAACCCAAGTTCTGCAAACCCTCCTACTCTAATATAACTTATAGATTTATCAAAACTACTAAAAAATGGCACGAAATCACCCGTTATTTCTCTATTTTCTCTATAAGGTAATGATACAATTGGGTTAATTGTAGCTCCAGCTTTTACATAAGGAGCTAAGTTACCTTCAAAGGAGTCTTGAAATACGAATTTTTTTACAGCAAAGCTAACTGGAAACATATATAAACGATTAATTTTCATAGGAACAACATATCGACCTATTTCCCAATCAAATCTTTCCAGTTCATCAGATGCTCTTGCACCTGAAATCATTAAGTTAATTTCAAAATCTAAAGAATTATTAATTTTATTAGTCCAGAAAAAGCCAAGTCCAAAACCAGAATTAGAGAAAGCAAAGTCCCCACCAAATGAATTATTATAGACCTCAACTGATTTTGTGGGGTCGAGTAAAGGTCTGGGAGACTTGAAGATAATTGTAGAATCATTTTCCCATTTTGGTTTATCAATACCTGGATCTTGTGCTTTTAGATTATAAATTAGACAAAAAGTAAAAATGATTATAATGCGATACATTTATTATAATTTTTATTAATAAAAAGAAAATCGTAATTTTGTTCTTTTAATATAAACGATATTAAAAAAAATTATTATAATTCTCAGCAAAAATATTTATTTATAAATGCAATTTCAACAATTTATCGAACAAATACAAAATCTTTTTCCATTAGATTCTGCTTTAAAAGATGATGTAGTTGGATTGCAAGTAAATACAAAGAATCCAGAATTAGAAAATGTTTTAGTTGCTTATGAAATAAACAAACAAGTTATTGAAGAAGCTATTACTAATAAGGCAAGTCTTATTATTTGTTATCACCCATTGATTTTTAGACCTTTACAAAAGCTAGATTTTAGTGAGAGAGTTTCAGATTTGGTATCAGATTTGATAAGAAATGACATCGCATTGTATTGTTTACATACTTGTTATGATTGCAATGAAAAAGGCAGCAACTATCTTTTGGCTCAAAAGCTGGGTTTAGAAAATCCTGAGTTTATCGAAAAAAATGATAAATATGAAGGTAAAGGTTTTGGAATTATAGCTAATACTAACAAAAAGATTGATTTAAACGTATTAGTACAAAAATGTGAAGAAATATTTTGTTCTCCAATTAGATTTAATGAAATTGGATTGAATAAAGAGATTAGTAGAATAGCGATAATTGCTGGTAGTGGAATGAGCTATTACTCTAAAGTTGAGAGTTTGAAAGCAGATGCCTTTATAACTGCAGATGTGAAATATCATGATTTTCACATGGCAGACGGAAAATTAAATTTGATTGACCCAGGTCACTATGAAATGGAACAATTTATAGTATCTGGGATTTATGAAATTTTGAATGATTTGAATCTTCAAGTTAATATAAAAAAATCAAATACTTATACAAATCCTGTTAGATATTCTAACGGTGATTATAAAAATATGCAAATAAAAAATTTAATGAATTAAAAGGTATAATAATGACTACACAAATCAGACTCATAGCAGGGCTTTCATTTATTGATGCTCGATTAGATGAACTCAAAGACGAATTTGGGGACTTACCTGAGCAATTAGATGAGAAAAAGATTGGTTTAGATAAAGCAAAAAAACGTCTTAAAGAGAGTGAAGGAATTTTAGAAGAAATTAAAGTTTTCGTTGCTCAAGCTAAAGTGACTTTAGTTCAACTGAAAGACAAAGAAGAAGAGTTGTCTAAAAAACAATTTAAAGTAAAGAATAACAAAGAGTTTGATGCTATAACAAATGAAATTCAGCATATAAAAGATGAACATGAAAATTTATCTAAAAGTCTTAGAACTGAAGGTATTAAACAAGAAAACTTGAACAATACTATCGAAGAGCAAAAAAGAAAATATGATGAATTGAAAAGTGAATATGATGAATTAGCTAAAGAATTTGAGCAATTGAAAAAAGAACAAGGAAGTGAAGTTGAAATTTTGGAAGGTAAAAGACAAAATATTGAAAGTCAATTAGAAGGTGATTATTTAAAAGAATACCAGAGAATTAGACAATTCCATACTGATGCAGCAGTCCAAGTTATGAGAGGAAGTTGCAAAGGATATAAAGTTCCTGCTCAAATATTAGTTGAATTAAGAAATAATGAAGATAAAATCTTTATTGATGAAAATAGTGGAAGAATTTTAATTCCAGAAGAAATTCATCTTGATGAAGACATTATTGACGAATTAGTTGCTTAATTTATAGTTATTTAGTTCTTATAAAATTTTAGAAAATAGAGGGAAAATAGGTGATTGCGGTTATTTAATTATAACTGAGGAAAGTCCGAACTCCGCAGAACAATACGCTTTGTAACGCAAAGGCAGTGAGCGAAAGCAAGCTGACGGAAAGTGCAGCAGAAAATAAACCGCCTATATTTAGTTAATTCTAATTGCAGGTAAGGGTGAAATGGTGAGGTAAGAGCTCACCGCATATTCTGGCAACAGATGTGGCAAGGTAAACCCCGTATGGAGCAAGACCAAGTAAGAGTGATGTTATAGAACTGTTCGTTCGATGCACTCGGGTAGGTTGCTTGAGGGTAATGGTAACATTACTCCCAGATAAATGATCACCTCCTTGAATTTATTCAAGAAGACAGAATTCGGCTTATCATTTTCTCTCTATTTTTTAATATTATTAAGGTCATGACTAGCATCTACCATAGCCATATAGTTAGATGCTCCATGTTTTTTTCTTGCCGAATTAGCCCATAAAATTCCAAGTACAAAAGATGTAATTACAATTAAAAAAGAAATTACAGCATTATATTGTATTTCAACAGTATTATAGAATATAACCGCTAAAATAATACCAATTAATACAGGTGATATAAGAATTCTAAGATAATAGTATCCTTCAATTAGATTCTCAATTATGCTCATTTTTTTTCCATTTTTTAAATTATTTAGTCTAAATTAATAAATACTTATAAATAAAACAAAATATATTTTTTCATCTGAAAGATTGCACAAAAAATTCTCTTGTCATTCATAGCGAAGCGTGGAATCTATTTTCTCTCAAAATTCCCCTCGGTCATTGAGCGTAGTCGAAATGTAAAAAAGGGGTATTGGCTTGCCGACGGGGTATTTCTTGCTTTCATTTATTATGAACGATGTAAAAAATTGAATTATGAATAGGTGGGCTTCAGCCCAGCCAATTAAACGCATATTAATAACGGCTTTAGCCAAATCAACAACAATTTCTTGTCATCCAGAACGAAGCGTGAAATTCAGAAAAAACTCTAAGTCATTTCGAACGAAGTAAATAATCTCCCAGAAATTGCTAACGTAATTTTAAACCCAGTTCTTTGAAAAACATAAAAAATATAAAAAAAACCCCAACTACAAAATGTAATTGAGGACTTAAATTTTTAACTTGAATGCTATAATCTCTAAATTATATTACCACTTACAATCCTAATTCTTTTGCAATTTGATCTACCCATTTTTTCATTCTACCTGCAGTTAATGATTCTTGATTATCATTATCTAAAGCTAGTCCAGCCCACATACCGTCAGAATCCATTCCTAATGAATGAGTATGACTATACCCTTCGCTTGGCCATCTTCCAAATATAGTACCTCCATTGTCTCTAACAGGTTTAGCCATAACACCAATTGCATCTAAATAATTATCACAATATGCTTCTTGGTCACCCGTACCTACAAATGCAACCATTTTACCAGAGAAATCAAATTCTTTGTAATCATCAATAACTTCTTCCCAATCGTCTTGCAATTCTCCATCATTCCAAGTAGGAGTTGCTATGATTAGTTTATCATAATTATTCATTTCATCTAAAGGTGTATCTGCAATATCATGCAAATCAATTTCAAATCCTTTTTCTTCTAATATCTCTTTTAACTCTTCAGCAATGATTTCAGTTACGCCAGTGTTAGTTCCATAAAATAAACCGATTTTCATCAACTCTCCTTTTCAAAAAATAAATTTTTAATTTGCAAAATTACCAAATTTTATTGATATTTTCATTCTAATCATAAAAAAATGTGCTTTTGATTCTATTTTTCTTAATTATATTAAGTTCTTTATTTAACTATGAATACATTAAATTAAATTTTAAAGATAAAAAAAGGGTTTATCTAATTAAGATAAACCCTTGAAATATAGTTAACTAAATTAAGCGACATTAATTGATAACTGCAAATTTATAAGTTAATACTTTTTGATTCACGATTATCGAGAATAAATAAGTACCATTTTCAAAATTAGCAGGAATTGTCAGTTTATTTGTTCCTTGAGATAAGAAAACATTATCCTTATAAACTTCTTTACCTTGTAAATCAATAATTTTAGTTAAAGCTAAACCATTATTATTAACTTTAAATTCAGCGTTGATATTCTGACCATCGAAGTTAAAATTATCAAATAAATGAGCATTAGCTACAGAAGAACTAACTTTCACTTCAACTGTAATTGGTTCTGAAACAACCTCATCACCACATCTACCAGTTACCTTACAAGTATAAACACCAGCATCAGCAAGATCAGCAGAAGCAATTACTAACTTTGCATTAGTTTGACCGCTTAAGTTTGACCCTTTCATCATCCATTGGTAAGTAAGTTCAGCACCTTCGGCACTTACTTCAATTTCCAATTTTTCGCCTTTGTTTACTGAAATATCACTTCCTGCAATTTCTTTAATAGAAGTGTTAGGAGCAACATTAATTTCAATCTCTTTACTTTTGGCTGAAGGGTTACATTCTCCCATTAATTCTAATGAATATTTACCAGTTGATTCAACTTTTAAATCTCTAACAACTAAAGAGTTTACTGAAGTTACAGTAACTATTTCATTCTTGAATTTCCAGTTATACTTAGGACCAAACACACCACTACCTTTTGCAGTCAAAGTAACAGAATCACCAATACAGAATTTAGTTCCAGAAACAGCAAAAGAATCAATTTTAGGAGTTTGGTTGATTATCAACTTATTAGCTGAAATACCAAAATAACCTTGCGGATGATCTACTAAAATTTTATAATTAGAATCCGCAACAACATCATTAGGGACTATCCAACTAAAAACATTTCCTTTTTGCTTATCTTTTAAAAGTTGTTTAGTATCTAACACATCATTAATTAAATAAACATTAAATCCAACACCTTCTTCAAAGTCAGTTCTTGACCAAGAACTTGTGATAGGAATACCTGGACAATATGAATCTGCATTATTAGGCGATGTTAATATAAATGAACCTTTTGTCGAAGTAGCAATAAAACCATCTTTATTAACTCTTTCAGTTTTAGTTTTATACCCAATATTGAAAAAGTCATCCGATAAAGTTTCACCACCCATTATAAAATTACCATTCGGTAAAAAATCAACAGAATTTACTTGTTCATCTTCTTTACCATTTATAAATGAAGATCTCATTACACTCGAACCTTGTGCATTAACTTCGCAAAAGAAACCATCTTTTTTACCTTCATATCTTAATTTTTTAGCTTCATTATTGATAACAGGAAAATCAGAAGAAGTTGTATATCCACCAATTAAAAATGATTGACCATCTTTACTTCTAACGGCTTCTAAACCAACATCATTACCCTTTCCACCAATAAAAGTAAATAATTCTAAATCTTGAGTTTTATAATTCACCCAATTCCAACCAACTCTAACCCTTTTACTTAATAGATCAGATAATCTACCAAAAACTAAATCAGACTCACCTTTATTTTCAGTTTGATATAAACCTTCAAAAACAGGCAAAGATTGAGTTGATTCTTTTTCTGAATATCCTACAAAGTAAAACTCTAATCCATTATTCTCAAAAACATCAATACCGTAGTCGTTTCCAGAACCACCGATGTAAGTAGATAACTCTAACTGGCCAGCAGTAGCTGTAAATCTTCCAACAGCTATATCAAAATTTCCATTATGTGTATCATCTACAGGAGAGTTTCTTCTTCTATTATCACCACCACTTGGTTCTAATTTAAAATCAGCAGAGTTTGTCGTTGCAATAAAATAAACATATTCTCTTGAGTCAATGTCAATTCCATTAATTTCATCTTGTAATCCACCACCAAAATAAGTTAAGAATTCATAAGATGAACCATTTGTTCTAGTAGCTCCTAACAAACCATCTTTAGTACCTTTTAAATCTTTTTGATAAGCTGATTGAGTTGGAATATTTGCAGACATTGTATATCCACCAAAAAATACTTTCCCGCTTTTAACAGATATATCATTTAAACCATCTTCTTCATTCCCACCGACATAGTAAGAGTAATGTACATCGTTCAGTTCAGATTTAAGAACTACAATAAATCCATCTTGATTTCCTCCATAAAGTTTACCAAGCTCACCTTTTAAAGGTAAATCATCAGATTTAGTATTTCCACAAAAATAAACTTTTCCATCTTCTTCTACTATCATTTTTTTAACTATATCGTCATCACCACCACCAAAATAAGTAGCGTGAGTTAAGATATGGCTTGAACCTTTTAAGTTATATTTAGAAATAAAAATATCTTTTTCTAAACCAAAATCTATTTGGTATGCACCTTCAGTAGTTACAAAATCAGGAGATTCCGTAACACCAGCTACAACATAAGTAGAATCGCTTGATGCTTTTACTTGAGCAACATAATCATCACCACTCCATCCAAGTAAAGAAGAATAAATAATTGGGTCAATAACTAATTCTTTAGAAGAATCATAATTACCTAAATCAAATCTTATCGTACCATCATTATTACCAACAAAAGAACATTCGATTTTAACTCTTTGACCATCAATCTCTTGATATGCAAATAGTTTATTACTATAGAAATCTCCAATATTCAAATATCCTTTGATTAAATCACCTTCAACAACTGTATTATAAGCAGATTTGAATTGAAATTTAATTTGAGAAGGGTCAGCGTTAGGAGCTAATATTAAGTCATAACGAGGAATATCATTATCAAAATACATTTTTAAATCAATATTTTGATAGATATTATCAAGTGTTATTTCCTTTGTAGTCTCAACGTCTGTTATCCAAGTTGATTTGTCTTTTCCTTTTAAGAAATTGAACTTAGTTATATTTGATTTAGCATCGAAATTATTAACAGTTGAGTTTATAAAATCTAATTTAACAATATGCCCTTTTCTTGTTACCTTTTTACTATCTTTATCTATATTTTCGTAGAAATCATAGTAAAACCCATCTTCTTTCATAAGTATATTAAGCCCTTTGAATTGAGCGTAATACAACACATCTGAATCAACTTGTCCTTGATTCTTAATAAACAATGCTTCTTGGTTTGAAAACAAGATACCAGAAAGCAATATCATTGCAATTAAAATTTTCATAATACTCCTATAATTTATTTACTCTTTACCATTGTCAATAACAACAAAAATTGATATTAGTTACAAATTTAAGTATTTTTTTATCAGAAAAAAAATTATTTACTTTTATTATTTACTTTTTTTAATAGAAGCACTTGATTTATTTCATCGTTTTTTTTAAATTTCAAATAATTTTATTTAATTTGCTTTTTTAAATTAGATAATAACTATGAAATTAATCAAAAATTGGACTAAGTTAGATATTTTGACTTTGTCTTTTTATAAAAGTGTAAATTCTTCAATAATCCAGCAAATAATAGAATTATATGATTCTTATGATGAATTTAAAAACTCAGAACTACCTACTAACTTAAATTTGATATTCAATCAAGGCGAGTTATTTCTTAAAAATCATCAGAAACCAGAATTTGAAGCTGAAAAACAAATTGAAATATGTGAAAAAAATAATTTTAAAATACTTTCATTATGGGATGACGACTATCCAACATATTTAAAACATATATATCTGCCACCTACTTTTATTTATGTTAGGGGTAAATTACAACATAAAGATAGTAATGCAATAGCAATTGTTGGGACAAGGAAGTGCAGCCAATATGGTAGAATACAAACTGAAAGATTTGCCGAATACTTTGCTCAAAACGAGATAATAGTAGTAAGCGGACTGGCTTATGGCATCGACACATTTGCACATAAAGCAACAACAAGAGTAGGTGGAATCACTTATGCAGTAATTGCTTCTGGTTTAGATTGTATTAGTCCTTCTTCATTTGCTAAAAATGCAGATGAAATAGTAGATAAAGGAGGTGCCATAATTTCCATATTCAAGTGCAAAACAAAAGCATTACCACCATACTTTCTACATCGAAACAGAATAATTTCAGGTATTTCAAAAGGAATAATAGTAGTTGAAAGTAAAATAAAAGGAGGAGCACTAAACACAGCAAAATTTGGAAGAGACCAAAATAGAGAAGTTTATGCAATACCAGGAAATTTAAGCTCTGAAACCAGCAAAGGAACAAACCACTTAATCACAGAAAATCTATCCAAATTAGCATTAAGTCCAGAATATGTAATTAAAGATTTAGGTATAGAAAACACTATGAATATATCAATAAATGACCTGCCTGAAATCAAGTTTCAAACAGATAGTGAAAAAATATTATATGAAGCATTAACTTATGAACCACAACATATAGATGAACTAATAATTAAAACAGATTTAGATACAGCTCAAGTAATGGTAGATTTATTAAATTTAGAATTTAGAAGTTTGATAAGACAAATAGCAGGTAAAAATTATTATAAAGTTTAAATAGTCGATTTTTATGATTTTAGTTACCTTTCTATCTTGATATATACAATATTATTAAAATAGCAATTACTAAATTGCTTAAAGCGATATTCTACCATAAACGACCAACCTCATATTTTTAAAAACAAATTAAAAAAATTTTAAAATAAAAAACTTTATAAGAACTATTTTGTAATTAATTTTGCCATTGTCATTCTGAACTTGACTTGAAATTCATTGTATTGTAGGGAACGGTTAGAAAACAACAAACTAGAATTCGCAACAATTTTAAGACTAAATGAGATGATATAAACTGCCTTAATGCTCAAAACCGTTCCTACTTTATCAATCATTA
>JAUIIX010000048.1 GCA_030431515.1 bacterium | reverse complement strand
GTAATATTCGCTTCTGGAAAAAATCGTTATACATCAAATAAGTTATATGTAGAAACAACTGGTATGGGTATAGCAGGTCACCTTAAAGATGAAATATTTCATTTTAAATATTTAAAGGTTGATACTGATTTTACTGCTGAATTAAAAATAGATAATATGACTTCATCTCGTTTTTTCGCAGGTACAGGTATAATGTTTAAAGAAAAATTAGATTCTAAATCAAGATTTGCAGCGATAGTTTCTAATAATGTAAGAGATTCATATAGTGGCTATTATAAGTATTCAGAAGATGAATTTCCAAAATTTTATCAAAGTGATTTTTTAACATACCCATATCTTAAAGTAAAATTAGTAAAAATTGGGAATGAAATTGAACAGTTTATATTGGCTTATGATAGAGTTTCATGGTATTCTATCGGAAAAGATTCAATTGAGTTTGACAATGGTTATTTAGGTGTTTGTTTTGCTGCTTCCGATTATACAAATACAGAAAGAGACAATTTTTTAGTTTCAGATTTTAAAATAGATGATATGAACGTTCCAATTCAATCCTTAACAAGTATTGATATTTCACCTGTGAATTTGAATTCTATTAGTAAATTAAACAATGAAATTCATACGAATTTTAGTTTATCAAAATCTAAGGGTGAATTGTTCTTATGGGATAATAATGAAAATATTATCGATCAAGTATCTTATGATGAACAGTTAAGTAATATTTCATATTCAAGATACCCTGAATTAAGTAACAATTTTGTTTTCTCATCTCCAACACCTAACTCTTCCAATACTTTTTCATTTAATAAAATATTAGATCCCCCCTATTTCTCTGATAAATCTGTTTTTGGAGAAACTTTATCTAAAATTGAAATTAATCATAACGAACCAAATGTAGAGATTTATTATACTTTAGATGGAAGTTTACCAACAAAAGAATCATATTATTATCAAAATCAAATTATACTTGATACAGCAGTAGTGATAAGAGCTAAAGCTTTTTTAGATGGTTTTTACTGTAAAAATGATGTATCTTTTTCATATTTACCTGATGAAAAATCTAAACTTTCAATAATGTCTTTAGTGTTAGATGAAAAAATATTCTATGACGAAGAAGAAGGTTTATTTTTAGAAGATAATATTTTTAAAAATTTTGAATTGCCAGTTCATTTCAACTATTATTTTTCAGAAGGTAATAGCATCTATTCTAGCTTTGCAGGTTTAAAATTACATGGACAAGCTTCTAGAAATTATAAACAAAAATCATTTAGAATCTCTGCTCGTTCCATATATAATAATGATAATTTTGATTTTCCTTTTTGGGGTTCAAGTGCTTCTAATAAGTCCGAAAAATTTATTCTTAGGAATGGTGGTCAAGACAGGATTTTTACATTTATAAGAGATTATTTTGCGAATGTATTAGTCGAAAAATCTTTTGATAATATTGATTATAATGCTTCAAAACTAATAATAACTTATTTGAATAACAACTATTATGGACTCCATGTATTAAAGGAAAGATTTGATGATAATTATGTCAAAGAGAAATATAATGTTAATTCAAGTTCAGTAAACATTTTAAAAGATGATAGAATTCATGATAATGGAGATTGTATTGATTACATAGAAAGCCACAAATTAATAATTAATGAAAATGATATAAATATAGCATATAATTTATTTCAAGATAAATTTGATTTGGAGTCTTTTTGCGAATACACTTTATTCGAATTTTATTCTGCTGAAGAAGACTGGCCAATTAACAATCAAATTGTATGGTCTTCCAATGAATTAGATGGAAAATGGAGATGGCATATAAATGATTTTGATTTAAGTTTTGATTACCCTTTTTCACATAGTAGTGCTGATAAGGATATGTTGCCTCATATTAAAACTAAAGGTGGAAGATACGCTGACTTATTAATTAAGCTACTTGATAATGATGATTTCGTAAAACATATTGGAAATATTTTTGCTGATAAATTAAATTCAAAATTAAAAGCAGAAAACACAAAAAGTATTCTAGATTCTTTATCCAACTTAATAAAACCTGAATTGGATAGACATAATGCACTATATGATGATAATTTAAGCGAATATGATTTCAGATTAAAGCATATTAATGAATTTTTAGAACAAAGAGTTGAGCACATGTTTATCAATTCAACTATTATGTTCAATCAATCTGGGACTACTGATATACATTTAAGTCAGAATATTGAAAATGCTGGTGTATTTCATTTAAATAGTTTAGAGATTAGCGACGAATCTTGGACAGGTACTTATTTTAATGAAATTCCTATTAGTATTTCTGTAAAATCAAATCCAGGTTATAGGTTTATTGGTTGGCAAGATATTGACAATAAAGATTCTATCTTAAGTGATATATTAATTACTGAGTATAATAAATTTCATGCTTTTTTCGAAAAAACTGGTGACCCTATTAATAATAAAAATAGACACTTAGTTATTAATGAAATAATGTACAAAGCTAAAGATAATATGAAATGTGGAGATTGGATAGAATTATATAATAATAATAATAATGATGTAGATTTATCTAATTGGATAATTCAAGATAAAAAATTGGAAAATACTTATACTATTCCCGAGAATACAATAATTAAAAAATATGATTATTTAATAATTGCTCAAGATATTTTAGATTTCAAATCATATTATGGAATATCAAATAATATAGTTGGTGATTTTGACTTTGGTTTTGGTGAAAGCGATCTAATTAAATTATTTGATAATAGCTATAATTTGATAGATAAAGTTGAATATTCTAATAAAAATCCTTGGGATATTAATGCTGATGGAACAGGATACTCTTTAGAACTTATCCATCATAATTATGATAATTCATTACCCTGGAATTGGAAGGCATCTATATCATATTCTGGAACTCCTCTTGAGTCCAACTCTACATTTATTACTGAAGTAGAAAGCACAAATGAAGCTGTTTCTATTTATCCTAACCCAGTTAATGATTTTTTAACAATCGAATTAAAAGATAATACTTTTTCAAAAGTAAAGGTCTTTGATTTATTAGGAAATGAACTATTTTCAAATTCTTTTAATAGTTCAATTATTAATCTTGATTTTAATGAATATTCATCTGCCATATACGTCATCAGAATATATGACTCTAATAATAACATCATACTTAATACTAAAATTATTAAAAAATAGGAGGATGAATTGAAATACAAATTATTTGGTAATACTGGTTTAAAAGTTTCTGAACTTTGTTTGGGAACAATGACTTTTGGAACAGAATGGGGATGGGGTTGCGACTATGAAACATCTAAAAAAATATTTGAAAAATACAAAGACTTTGGTGGAAATTTTATAGATACTGCAAATGTTTATACCTTTGGTACAAGTGAGAAATATTGTGGAGAGTTTATAAAAAATGAAAGGGATTTTTGGGTTTTAGCTACAAAATTTACACTTTATGAAGATTACAACAACCCTAATGGTGCAGGTAATGGAAGAAAAAATATGGTGCAAAGTGTTGAAAAATCTTTAAAAAGACTTGATACAGATTATATTGATATACTGTGGTTACATGCTTGGGACGAAACTACCAAAATAGACGAAATCTTGCGTGGCTTAGATGATTTAGTTAGCTCAGGAAAAGTTCTTTACATTGGAATTTCAGACACTCCAGCGTGGATAGTATCTAAAGCAAACGCTATCGCAGAATTAAAAAATTGGTCATCTTTTGCGGGTTTACAAATTGAATACTCGCTAATTGAAAGAACTCCTGAACGAGATTTACTACCAATGGCTTTTTCAGAAAATATGGCTGTTACTCCGTGGGGTGCAATTGCTGGAGGTGCTTTAACTGGCAAATACCTTAATAATGAAAAAGGAAGATTACCCGAGGATAGTATAAGGTTAAATGAAAAAAATACTTTAATAGCAAAAACAGTTGTTGAATCTGCAAAAGAATTAGGAATAACACCTGCTCAACTTGCAATTAAATGGATTACTCAGCAAAATTATAATTTTATTCCAATAATTGGAGCTACAAAATCCACACACTTAGAGGACTCTTTAAAATCAACTGATATAAAAGAAATTCCTTTAGAAATAATGGAAAAACTAAATGAAGTTAGTGCAATTGAATTAGGTTTTCCTCATAAATTCTTGAAAACAGATAGAATGAAAGATTTTATCTTTGGAGGAACACAGAGTAAATTAATAAAAAAGTAGATTAATATTTTATTAATTATAAAGTTTTTCATAGATTGAAATTTGAAATTAATAATATTCCTTGATAAATATTTAAAAATTGTAATATTTATCAACTGAAATTACTTTTTTTATTAAAGTTTTGTTAATTTTGTGATTTAAAAATTGTTAATTTAACTAATGGTTTTAAAGTGATAAATCCTAATTCTGCTTTTGAAGACGAATTGTATTTTGAATTCCTCAGAGACCCAAATTCTGTAAGTCCTGCATGGCGTGAATATTTCCAAAAAGTTGATAACATTAGTGTTACTCCTATAGAAGATAGAGCTAATATCTACGATGATATCTATAATAATGCGAATTCAAACTCAAATAACAACTCTCAAACCGTTGTTAAAGAAGTTCAAGATGATGATTATAGATTATTAGAAAATGAAGAGTTAGAAGCATTTTCTTCTATTTCTGCTAAAATAGCTGAGAATATGCAAGAAAGTTTGCAAGTTCCAACAGCTACTTCTATTAGAACTATGCCAATTAAAGCATTAGATGAAAATAGAAGAATAATTAACAAATACTTAACAAGTCAAAGAAGAACAAAAATCTCATTCACTCAAATTATTTTATGGGCTATAGTTAAGTCATTACAAAAATTCCCTCAACTAAACGATGCATATACTACTAAAGATGGAAAACCTTTTAGAATTAAAAGAAAATCAATCAATCTTGGTGTGGCAGTTGATTTAATTAGAAAAGATGGCTCAAGACTATTATTAGTTCCTAATATTAAATCTGCAGAAAAATTACATTTCTCAGAATATGTTGCAAAATTTGATGATTTAGTTAGTAGAGCAAGAAATAATAAAATAACTTTAGATGAATTAGTTGGTACTACTATTACACTTACTAATCCTGGAATGATAGGAACATCTGCTTCAGTTCCAAGATTAATGAAACATCAAGGTATTATTATAGCATCGGGTTCTATAGATTACCCTGTAGAATTTCAATCTGTAAGACCAGAAGTATTAACAACTTTAGCAGTTTCTAAAGTTGTTACTATGACATCAACTTACGACCATAGAATTATTCAAGGTGCAGAATCAGCCGAGTTTTTAGCTTATATGCACAAATTATTAATTGGTGAATATAGATTCTATGACCAAATATTCGCAAGTTTAAAAATACCTTTCGAACCTGTTAGATGGTCAGTTGATATTTCAGTTAGAAAATACGGTTTAGATAGCACACGAACTCGAGTTGAAAAAGGTGCTCACGTAGTTCAAATGATAAATGCTTATAGAAACAGAGGACATTTATTAGCTTCTATAAATCCATTAGGTAATGATTCCTATTATTATGCAGAATTAGATCCTGCTTACTATGGCTTTACTATTTGGGATTTAGATAGAGATTTCCCTGCTTCATCTACTTGGGAAGAATCAAGCTATTCACTTCGTACTGTAATAGAAAAACTTAGAGAAACCTATTGTGGTTCAATAGGGATTGAATTTATGCACATTCAAGACCAAGCCAGAAAAAATTGGGTAAAAAAATGGTTTGAATTAGGACATGATAAAGTTAAAATTGATAAAAATATTCGCTTAGGAATATTAAAAAAATTAGTTGAAGCTGAACAATTAGAAAACTTCCTACACAAAAAATTTATTGGTCATAAAAGATTTTCATTAGAAGGATCTGAATCTGTAATCGTTCTACTTGATAAAATATTAGATGATGCAGCAGACTCTGATTCTGAGAATGTAATAATCGGTATGGCACATAGAGGAAGATTAAACGTCTTAGTTAATAGCATTGGAAAAGATGTAACTAAATTATTTAATGAATTTGACGGTGATATAGATACTAACTACTATCACGGTACTGGTGATGTTAAATATCATTTAGGTCAAACTGGAAACCACGTAAATACAAATAATAAGAAGGTAACTGTACATTTAGCACCTAACCCTTCTCACTTAGAAATAGTAAATCCTGTTGTACTTGGTATGGCAAGAGCTTTACGTGATGAAAACTTAAATACTGGATATGATAAAGTATTACCAATACTTATTCATGGTGATTCTGCATTTGCAGGTCAAGGTATTGTTCAAGAAATATTAAACTTAGAAAATCTACCTGGATATACAACTGGTGGAACTATACATATCATTATCAATAATCAAATTGGATTTACAACAACACCAGAAAATGCAAGATCAACTGCTTATGCTACTGATATAAGTAAAATGAGTCAATGCCCTATTCTGCATGTTAATGGTAATGATCCAGAAGCTGTTTTCCAAGTTGCTCAATTTGCTTATGAATATAGACAAAAATATGAGTCAGATGTTGTTATTGACTTGATTAGTTATAGAAAATACGGACATAATGAAGGTGATGAACCTTCTTACACTCAACCATTACTCTATAAAAAAATTAGACAAATGGTTGCAGTTCGTGAAATGTATATGAATGAATTAGTTAAAAACGGTTTAATCACTCAAGAAGAATCAGATGAGTTATTAAATTCATATAATAACAAACTTGAAACTGCATTTGATAATAGGAAAGTAAAAAGTCCAGATTCTGATAGAATTCCTGAAAGTAAAAATGGGCATACTCTTTCAGTTATAAATACTTCAATTTCACTTGATATTATTCAAAAAATTACTAATGGAATAACAACATTTCCAGAAGGATTTAATGCAAATCCTAAAGTTAAATCTGTATTAAAACACAGAAAAGAAATGGTAGAAAGCTCAGAAGCTAAAATTGATTGGGCTATGGGTGAAGCATTAGCATTCGGATCTTTATTACTCGAAAATCATAATATTAGACTATCTGGTGAAGATAGTAGAAGAGGTACATTTAGTCAGAGACATGCTGTTCTAATAGATTATATTCATGAAGGAATTTTTGTTCCTTTAAATAATCTAGACACTAATCAAGCGAAAATTAATGTATATGATAGTCCTCTATCAGAACTTGCTGTTTTAGGATTTGATTATGGTTATTCAGTTAATGCTAAACAAAATTTAACATTATGGGAAGCTCAATTTGGAGATTTCTTCAATATGGCTCAACCTATAGTAGATCAATTTATTTCATGTGGTGAAGTTAAATGGAAGCAAACTTCTAATCTAGTTATGCTATTACCACATGGGCATGATGGACAAGGTGCAGAACACTCTTCTGGAAGAATTGAAAGATTTCTTCAATTATGTGCAGATGAAAATATGATTATAGCAAACTTGACTACACCAAGTCAATATTTTCATGCTCTCAGAAGACAATTAAAGATGAAATTTCAAACTCCATTAATAATTTTCACTCCTAAAAGTATGCTAAGACATCAAGAAGCTGTATCAAAAGTTTCTGATTTCACAGACAAAACTTTTGAAAATATTATTGATGATTCTTATGCTAATAAAACTTCAGTTGAAAAAGTATTAATTTGTTCAGGGAAACTATATTATGAGCTACTTGAAAAATTAAAAGAAAGTGGTAAAACAAATATAGCAATTATTAGATTAGAACAAATATATCCTTTTGATTCTGATTTAATGGAAAAATATTTAAAAACATATTCTAATGCAAAACGTTTTGTTTGGGTTCAAGAAGAACCTAAAAATCAAGGTGCTTGGTCATTTGTTCGTCCTTTATTACAAGATATTGTTGGATATGACAAATTATCTTACACTGGAAGAATAGAGTCTGCTTCTACAGCAACTGGATCTTCTAAGATTCACCAAAAAGAACAAAATATTCTTTTAGAATCTGCAATAAATGAATAAAATGCAAATCAAATTAAATATAAGGGCTGGTTTATTAATAAAACCAGCTTTTTGTTTTAAAATTATTAAAGGGCTAAAATGAGCGATGATATAAAACACGAGTGTGGTATCGCATTTTTGAGATTAAAAAAACCTCTTTCATATTATAAAAAGAAATATGGTTCTCACTTTTGGGCTTTAAATAAAGTCTATCTATTGATGGAAAAACAACATAATAGAGGTCAAGATGGTGCTGGTTTAGTTTCTCTTAAAATTGACCCAAAACCTGGTAAAGAGTTTATATTTAGAGAAAGAAGTATAGACAACAGACCAATTGTTAGTATTTTTAAAAATGTTCAGCGAAGTATAAATGATGTAAGAGAAAATGCTAGCGACAATCTAAAAGATGATAAATGGATTGAAGAAAACTTACCTTTCGTTGGTAATTTATACTTAGGACACCTACGTTACGGAACTTACGGCAAAAATTCACTTCACCAATGCCACCCCTTTATTAGAAAAAACAACTGGATGCACAGAAATTTAATTACTGCAGGTAACTTCAATATGACTAATGTTGATGAGTTATTCGATCAGTTAATTAATTTAGGGCAACATCCTATTGAAAAAGCAGATACTGTTACTATTTTGGAAAGAATTGGACATTTCTTAGACGAAGATGTTAGTGATATTTATTATAAATTGAAAGAGCAAGGGATCTCTAAAAAATTAGCGTCTAAGCATATAGAAAAGCAGATGAATATAAAAAATATATTGAAAAGATCTGCTAAAAAATGGGATGGTGGCTATGCAATGGTAGGAATTGTAGGTCATGGTGATGCTTTTATTCTAAGAGATCCAAATGGTATTAGACCAGCTTTTTATTATCAAAATGATGAATTTATAGTTGTTACTTCTGAAAGACCAGTTATTCAAACTGTTTTTAATGTTCAACTTGAAGAGATTAAAGAAGTTACTCCAGGTTGTGCTTTGATTATCAAAAAGAATGGTTCTACTAAAATGGAAAGAATCAAACCTGCTGGAAAAAAACTTTCTTGTTCATTTGAAAGAATTTATTTCTCAAGAGGAAGTGATAAAGATATTTACAGAGAAAGAATTGAGTTAGGCAAAAATGTTGTACCAATTGTTCTTAATGCAATAGATAATGACTTAGATAATAGTGTATTTTCTTTTATCCCCAACACTGCTGAAAATGCTTACTATGGACTAATCAAAGGACTTGAAGACTACAATAATTTACTAAAAATTGATAAAATCAAAAACGTAGTTAAAGAAGGTAATGACCAAGAATTAAAAGGATTACTAACAAGTAGAGTTAGAATCGAAAAAATTGCAATTAAAGATGTTAAACTAAGAACATTTATCACAGAAGATAACGAAAGAGATGAATTAGTTGAGCATGTTTATGATATTACTTATGGAACTGTTAAAGCAACTGATAACTTAGTAGTTATTGATGATAGTATTGTTAGAGGAACAACTCTTAAAAAATCAATCATTAAGATACTTGATAGATTACAACCGAAAAGAATTGTTGTTGTTTCATCTGCTCCTCAAATTAGATACCCAGACTGCTATGGTATTGATATGGCAAAATTAGGTGATTTCATTGCCTTTAGAGCAGCAATTGAACTACTAAAAGAACGTAATATGTCTTATGTAATAGATGAAGTTTATGCTAAATGCAAAAAACAAATAGGTATTGTTGATGCTAAAATTGTTAATTATGTTAAAGAAATTTATCAACCTTTTACAGATGAAGAAATTTCTGCTAAAATTTCAGAGTTAATTACTGATAGTAATGTAAATGCTGAAGTTAAAGTAGTTTATCAAACTATCGAAGGTTTACATAAATCTGTTCCTAACCACTTAGGTGATTGGTATTTCTCAGGAAATTATCCAACTCCAGGCGGAAATAGAGTTGTCAATAAATCTTTTGTCTATTATTACGAAGGTAAAAATAAAAGAGCATATTAATAATATGTCTTTGATTTTAAGAAACTTTTTGTTAATTTTAATTTTTTAATTTTAGGATAAATTAATATGTCCTTTTTCAATTCATCGAGATTCATAACATTAGAACATTATATTTCATCTGAAAAAGATAAACATCCAGGTGCAACAGGTGAGTTCACATACTTACTACACGATCTTGCACTTGCTATTCGTATTATTTCAAGAGAAGTACGTCGTGCTGGTCTTAATGATATTATTGGTATGGCTGGAGATACAAATGTTCACGGTGAACAAGTTAAAAAATTAGATGTGTATGCTAATGAAGTAATCATTCAATCAATGGATCATGGTGGACATCTCTGCGTAATGGCATCTGAAGAAAATGAACATCCTATTCCTATTCCTGATAAATTTGATAAAGGTAAATATATATTAGTTTTTGATCCACTTGATGGTTCTTCTAACATAGATATTAATGTTACAATAGGAACTATATTTGGTTTGTATAAAAGAACTGACGACAGTTCTGATACTGATATGGATACTTTAACCAAACAAATAATTCAACCTGGTTATAAGCAAGTTGCAGCTGGTTATGCACTATACGGAAGTAGTACTGTTTTTGTATATACAACAGGTCAAGGAGTAAATATGTTTACTTATGACCCAACGATTGGTGAATTTATTTTATTCCATGAGAATGTAAAAATCCCTAAAAAAGCATCTTATTATAGTGTGAATGAAGGATATTACAATTTTTATTCAGACGAATTAAAACAATATTTACAATATATAAAACAAGACAAAGCAGAAAAAGATTTACCTTATAAATTAAGATATATAGCAACTGGAGTAGCAGATTTTCACAGAACTTTGCTATATGGCGGTTTGTTTATGTATCCTTCAGATAGTCGAAGTCCTAACGGTAAATTAAGATTAGTATATGAAGCAAATCCACTTGCATTCTTAGCTGAACAAGCAGGAGGCCGTGCAACTGATGGTGTAAATAGAATATTAGATATTAAACCTACGAACATACACCAAAGAGTCCCATTATTTATTGGCAGTAAAGAAAATGTCCTTGAAGTAGAAAGCTTCTTGAAAGGTGATTTGAAATTTGATTATAAATAAAATTATTTACAATGAATTATATTAAATGAGCCACATTTTGTGGATCGTTATATAGTCATCAATAAGTAAATTATTAACTAATAATAATTTTCCAAATTAACTTTTCATTTCCATAAGTAACTTGCATTATATAGATTCCGGGATTTATGTTTGAAACATCCCATGTTACTAATGCATGATAATCATCTTCTCTGATAAGATTTACATTTCCATCTATATTAACTTTAGAACCAAATATTGAGTAAATTTCAATGTTATCTTTATTAAAAATTAATTGGTTATCAAATTCAACCTTCACGTTTATTTGATTATTCGAAGGATGTGGATAAGGTGGATATGAAAATAAGTAGTTAGATGGAATTCTTTCAGTAACGCTTGTGTATTCTATTCCTAATTCTAAAAGTGGAAGTTTTAATATTTTCTCTTTAAGAGTTAGGTATAAATCCCCATTATAGATATCTAAATCTCTATAAATAATAAAATTAAGTTGATCTTTAATAAAATTATCTAATCCTTCTTTATAATTTACCCATGTTTCTCCAAAATCTTTAGAGTAAAACAAACCATCACTTGTAAATAAGAAAATATTTTCTTTATAGTTAATTAGATTCATAATATATACTTTGTATTCATTAAATTCTTTTTGTAGCCAATTTTTACCTTTATCTGTTGAAATTAATAATTCATTTGCATAATTTTCAGAATCCAATTTTGGAGTAAATATTTTATTTTGATTAAAAACAATATAATATGTAGTTTGATTATAAATAATACTTTGTTCTGATTCAGTAATTCTTTTCCATGTTTTACAGTAATCATTAGATATGTAAATTCCTGAATTAATTGAGGATGCTAAAAATGTAGAATCGTTATACTGATATATTTTACTTATTTTTAGATTGATGACTGGGTCTAATTTATTAATTTTACTCCAGTTATGTCCTCCGTCATAGGAATACAAAAGAAAGTTCTTTGAGTTAATTGTGATTACTTTTTCAAAAATATTAACTTCAATAATTCTATCTTTTTCATCTATCAAAAGTGTATCTTTCCAAGTCTTACCTAAATCTCTTGATATAGATAAATGGCTTTTAGAATAATCATAGGCTAAAATTAAACTATCTTTAATTTTAAATCGATTATTCTCTGTACTATTTTCAAAAATAGAATCATTCAAAGCAACCCAGTTTTCTTGTTTATTTTCTGAATACAATATTCCGTTGTAGAGCACACCTAAATATGCATTATTATTAACAAATTCTAATTGAAGATAATTGGATTTTTCTTTAATATCTAAATGAGAAATAATGTTGTCTACTATTTTATACAAACCTTTAACACTTGTAAAATATATGTTTTTATCAATTTTTTTAATTGTATTTATTCTATAATTATTGACATCAAAATAAATTGAATCCCAAGTTAAACCATTATCACTTGAATAATATATTTCACCAATACTACTTGATATATATATATTATTTTCTTCTTTAAAAAGATTAGTTATTTCTTGACTTTTAGTTGGTAAAATATAAGTTTCCCATTTTTTACCATAACCATCTGACTTAAAAAATCCTTTATTTGTTCCAATAAATGCAATTGAATCTGAGAAATATACACAATTGTAAATACCAAAATCTCTTCCCAAACCATCATTCCATTCTAACCAATTATTTCCATTATCTAGACTATATATAATTCCATCATTTATAAATGGCTTAGAATTAGATAAAGCTCCTTTGTCATAAATAACTATATCATTTTCAGTTAAGTATATTTTATTAAAACTATATGGTGCAAATCCAACAAATATTGAATCTAATAAATTCATTTCTTCATCATATATAGTTAGACTTCTGTTGTTAAAAATATGCATTTTGTTATTTTTAAATTCAAAATCCAAAATATCATTTAAATATATTTGCTCAAAATTAATTCCTAAGTCATCGCTTGCAAAGATACCATTAACTTTATTTCTAAATTGATTTAAGCCTATATAAATTTTATCATTATTTTTTTTAATAATATCAAATTGATAAATTGAATCTAAGCCATTGTAATTTATAGTTTCCCAGCTTTCACCATCATCGATACTTCTGAAAATTTTATTTTTATTAAAAGCAATTAGTGAATTTTTTATTTTATAAATTTCATTTATAGAAATATTAATTTGTGGTGAATTAATTTCTTTCCAATTACCAAAAGATTTTGGTGAAAAATTAAAAAGAACAATAAAAAACAATAATTTTAGAATAAATGTTTTCATTTTTATACCTTCTATATTTATTAATTTAAAATAATTGGTTCTGGTTAAAGTTACCAGAACCATAATATTAATTTTAAGGATTACAAATAGTATTTACCATAAAACAGCCATCGTCATGATTACCAAATACAGGGCAATCTTCTAAAGTTGGAATTGTACCAACAGGGGTCGCTGAGCCTAAAATTCTTGCTATCGGAGATTGTGAATTACCAGGATTTAAACAATATTTATAAGTTACTTCACAATAGTCATTAAAATTACAAGGTCTTACTTTATCAGGACCATCATACTCTTCAAAACAATATCTAAATTGCATAGTTATTGTAGTCCAATTCGCTGGATCCCCATCGCATCGCTCATCAGGATCATTCCATAAACATAATTCATTAAACACAAATTGGGCTGAAGATACATATTCTCTGAAATGGTTTATAACATCATCCCAATCAGGTGGATTTGGACAAGAAAAAATTCGTTCAAATGTCTCATCGAATAATATTACTGGTCCAGGTGCAGTCGGATCACATTTATAACAAACTTCAAACTTATATGTACATCCTTGATACATACCTGTTACAACTTTGGTTGAATATCCTGTTGGACATGACGCTTTACTACCCACATTAGATATAATCAATAATGAGAAAGTAATTATTAATAATGAAATGAAATTTTTCATTTTATTTCCTTTAAAAAATTTTAAATTATATGTAATAGAAATATAGACTTTTCGTCTATAGGTACGTTGTAGTTTTTATAACTACTTTTGCAATGGGGTTCGCAAAAATTCTTTTATAGGGATTTTGCGAATCTTTTTTTTTATTTTTCTTAAAGGACTCATAATAGTCTCCTTCATTAGCCAATATTTGTGTTGTGAAAAAGTTAAAAATAGTCAGAATTAAAATTTATTGCTATGTTAAAATTGCAAGATAATACATTTTTTTTTTGCAAATTTATTATTAAATAATTAGGGTTAGTTTTCCACAAATTAAGAAAATAATGTTGAAATATAAAAAAAAGAGCCACATAAAGTGGCTCGATTTATATTTATAAAATAATCTAAAATTATTCAACGATTTCTAATACACCCTCGTTAACTTCGTTTTCTACCTTTTTGAATTTAACTTGTTTAGTTTTTCCATCAGGGTATCTAACAGTAACTAAATCATTTCTACCAATTTTTGGCTTATCTAATTTTATAGTTTTAATTGAAGTAGCATCTCCTTCAGGAGCTGATGCTTGTAGCATTCTTCCACTGCTTTGTTGCTGTCTTGGTTCTTGATTAGCAAAATTATCTTCTCTTGAGAAATTCAAATTAGCAGCAGAAGTACTTGATTTTAATTTAGGTACATCTTTTTCACTTTTATCAAGTTGATTTTCCACAATTCTTGGGAAATACTTAAATGCAAAATTAACCGTTTCTTGATTTATATCTTTTATTAGTTCAATAAAGATTTCAAATGCTTCTCTCTTATATTCCACAATAGGATCTTTTTGAGCATAAGATCTAAGGTGAATACCTTCTCTTAAGTCTTCCATAACTCTTAGATGCTCTCTCCATTTATCGTCAATAGTTTGCAAGAAAGAAACTTTTTCAAGTTGTTTTAAGAATTGAAGACCAACCATTTCCTCTTTACGTGTATAAAATTCATCGGCTGCAGCAACTATTCTATTAACACATTCATCTTCAGTCATTTTTTCAAACTCACCATCTTCAATTTTAGGCACTGAAAGTAAAACAGCTCTACACTCATTTTTAAGTCCATCTAAATCCATTACTTCAGATTGATGATATTCATTATACCACTCGCTCGCTAAATCTTCAATATAATCAAAAAGCTCACCTTTTAATCTCTCTCCACTTAAAGCATGTCTTCTACGAGTATAAATCACCTCTCTTTGTTGATTCATTACATCATCATAATCAATCAAACGCTTTCTCATTCCAAAGTTATTTTCCTCAACTTTTTTCTGAGCATTCTCAACAGCTCTTGTCATCATCTTAGCAGAAATCGGCTCACCATCAGGAATATTAATCTTAGACATCAAAGCAGCGCTCTTATCTCCACCAAATAATCTCATTAAATTATCTTCGAGAGAAATAAAGAATTTAGAAGAACCTGGATCACCTTGTCTTCCTGCACGACCTCTCAACTGTCTATCAATTCTTCTAGAATCGTGCCTTTCAGAACCAATAATCGCCAAACCGCCATTCTTCTTAACTTCAGCATCTAACTTAATATCCGTTCCCCTACCAGCCATATTTGTGGCAATAGTAATCGAGTTTCTTTTACCAGCAAGAGATACAATTTCAGCTTCTCTTTGGTGTTGTTTTGCATTAAGTAATTCGTGAGGAATACCTTGTTGCTTAAACATTCTGGCAATTAACTCAGAAACCTCAACAGATGCAGTACCAATAAGAACTGGTCTTCCTTTAGCTAATAACTCCTTAGATTCTTCAATAATTGCTTTATATTTATCCTTCTTAGTTTTATATAAAACATCCTCTTGATCATCTCTAACAATAGGTCTATTTGTAGGAATAACTACTACATCTAATTCATATATCTTTTCGAACTCAGCTTCTTCCGTTTCTGCTGTCCCAGTCATTCCAGCTAACTTATTATACATTCTATAATAATTCTGCAAAGTAATAGTTGCAAATGTTTGAGTGTCCTTCTCAACTTTTACATTTTCTTTAGCTTCAATAGCTTGGTGCAATCCATCAGAGTATCTTCTTCCATCAAGAACACGACCTGTATGCTCATCTACAATCTGAATTTTACCCTCTTGAACAACATAATCAACATCTTTTTCAAATAAAGTATATGCTTTTAGTAATTGATTTATAGTATGAATTCTATCACTTCTTTCAGCAAACAAAATATTAATTTCGTCCGATTTTCTAACTTTTTCTTCTTTTGGCATAGATTCATTACCCTCTATTTCACTCATTATAGCAGTGATATCAGGAATAACAAACATATCTTTATCTTCTTGTGAGCCAGTAATTAATTCACGTCCCATATCAGAAACTTCAACACTATGATTCTTCTCTTCAACACTATAATAAATCATTTCATTTAATTCACGCATTTTCGATCCATGATCCTTCAAATACTCCAACTCAGTATTATGAAGTAATTTTGCCATTTCTGGATCCTGCTTGAATTTCATTAATTTATTATGCTTAGGCAAACCTTTATAAGCCATTAATAATTTTTCACCTGCAAGAGCTAAATCTTCCTTTTTACCAGATTTCATCAAATCAGGTACTTGAGATAATTCTTTATTAATCAATTGATTTTGAGCTTGAACTAATCTTTGAACTCTCCCTTTCATTTCATCAAATCTTTGGTCAGATTTTCCAACAGGACCAGAAATAATCAAAGGAGTTCTTGCTTCATCAATTAAAACCGAATCAACCTCATCAACTATTGCATACCAGTGATCTCTTTGAACCATATTATCAAAATCGATAACCATATTATCACGTAGATAATCAAATCCAAATTCGTTATTAGTACCATAAGTAATATCTAAATTATATAATTTCTTTCTTTCATCATTCTGCATTTTAGGTTGTAAAGAACCAACAGAAATCCCCAAGAAGTCAAAAATCGGCTTCATCCACTCACAGTCCCTTTTCGCTAAGTAATCATTCACAGTTACTAAGTGAACTCCTTTACCTGGGAGTGCATTCAAGTAAAGAGCAAGAGTAGAAACCAAAGTTTTACCCTCACCAGTAGCCATCTCCGCAATTTTACCTTGATGTAAAACAATTCCACCAATCAACTGCACATCATAAGGAATCATTTCCCAAACAGAGTTTTGATTAGCATAAGTATATTCGAAACGTCTATCAGTAAGACGTTTACAAACTTCTTTTACAACAGCAAAAGCTTCGGGTAATAATTCATCTAAAATATCTTGAATAACTACAAAAATCTCATTATCTAACTCTTTTAATAGATCATGAGCTTTAATAGTTTCCTCTGGACTAAGAGCTTCCTCTTGAAGTCGAGTTTTAGTTTCTAATTTTTTAGCTTCTAATTTATGACTAACATCATATATTTTATCTTTGAAATATTGGGTTTTAGCTTTTAAAGCTTCATCAGAAATATCATGAAGAGTATTATAGATAGCATTAATTTCGGCAACTATAGGTTTGATAACTTTAATATCTTTTTCAGACTTAGTACCACCGAAGATTTTGGAAATAACTTTTAACATTTTTTGAAATTATTAATATAAAAATACAAAATTACAACAATTATAAGTAATGACGAAAAACATTGAAAAGTGTTTAAAAAATCTTTGGAATAAAATTGGATTACTCAATTAAAAATTTACCAGAATATGATTTCTGATTGTGTCTTATAATATATAAGTAAATACCATTATTTAGATTGCTTAGACTGAAGTTTTTTGTTAAATTATTTTCATTGTAAATCATTTTTCCTAATAAATCATAGATTTCAATGTTATAATTATTAAATGGAACAACTATTTCTTTACCGTTAATGATTAAATTATAAACTTCATTTTTACTAATGTTACTATGCTCTTGATAATCCATTAATAATAAAAATGCTTTATTAGTAATTCCAGATAATGATGCTTGTGCAAGGAATTGATTTCCTTGATTGCTTTCTGCTTTCGTGAAAGTTCCACTTATACCATTATATTGTGTTAACTGTCCAGTATTATTAATAATAGTTTCATAAGCCAACTCCCCATCATTACTTCCATAAATTACTATATTATCTTTATGAATTGACATAGTTTTGGGGTTGTCAATTTCTAATGGTATTGAATTAACAAATTCTGATTTTATATTATCAAACTTTAATAAATTATAGCCATTCGTTGACTTTGCAAGAATAAAAAGGGATTCACTGTCTTTTGAAATACTATTTTCAAAAGTTTTATTAGCTTTATAGGTTATAAACTTAGATGAATAAGATGTATCTTTAATATTAAAATATTCGATTGTCAAAACTTCATTCTCTAAACTAATTAATTGTAAAACATCATTATAAATAGATTTGTGCTTATTATTGAATTTATCAATATAAAAATTATGATTAATAAAATCATAATTATCTGTGTTAATAAATAATAAATTTCTTTCATAAATCAAAATGTACTTATCTAAGTAAATATAATTTTGATTTAAAGAATTTTGAGTATTAATAATGTCTTTCGATTCATAAAATTCCTGATAATTCATATCTCTCATTTTAATAAAACCATAATAATAATTATTCTCGATTGGATATTTATCTCTGTTGTAGGAATAATAATGCAATATTTGATATTCTATAATATCATTTTTATTTGGTATTGTTAAAGTAAAATTTCGAGAAAGTATTGAAGTATTATAGTCATCCGCAACTTTTTGGGGTTGATATAAATCAATTAAACTATCATTTATCTTAGTTCTTGATAATTCTAATTGTTTATTATCTAATATTGAGAAATATATGTATTCTTGGTTGTCAGTTTTAGAATCATAAGGTATTTTATTACTTTTATCTATCGTATTATAATTAATAAAATATTTGTTTAAATCATTACTATATCTAAAATTATACTCACAAGCCAAGCTACTACTAAAATTAGTTAGATTTAATTCTGAATTTAAAATAAAATTATCTTTTAATTTAGAATTTATAAGTAAAATATCTTGACTATATTCTTTTTCTGCATATTTATTAATTACTTTCAATTTTAAGTTAACATTTCCCAAATACTTTGCTTCAATTTCAGGAGATTTATTTTTACTAATTAAATAGTCATTTAAATACCATTCATATTTATTAATATTACCAATAGATGTGTTTTCTATATTTATTTTAAATGGATAATCCTCACTAATATTTGTTATTTCAAAAGATGGACTTATTTCATTATAAATATAAATTGCCTTATCTCTATTGATTATTTCTGATTGTTCATTTTTGAATATAATTAATTTAACGTCATAATATCCAGTATCTTGGAAGACCACACTTGGATTTAATTCATTACTAATTAATCCATTAGAAAATTCCCACCTTACACTATCGATTTTTCCAACACTTAAATTATAAAAAGTTGTTGCTGAATCTTTTGCAGCATTGATTGGATTTGTAAAATTTGCATAAAGTTGAGAGTCAAAATTATATATTAGCATTTTAAATATTTTAAATCCCCATAAATAAAAATATTTGTCATCGTTAAATATATAACTAGAATTTTGAGATTCTCCTGGTTGAATACTAAATGATCTAATTGGATTCATTTTCAAATCAAAGATGACTATAGAACTCGTTAGCCCTTTTAGATATGCATAATAGTATTCATTACCTAATTTTTGTAAATTATCAAATTTAGAATAAACATGAATATTGTAATAAACACTACGTAAAGTGTCTTTGCTTTCATGATAAATAATGTAAATATCATAGATGTAATTATCATTTTTTTTTTGTTTCTCTTTAACTAAAATCGTGCTATTATCATGACCAATTTGGTATGTAGATAAGTTTTCTAAATTAAAAGTTTCTTCATATTTTCCTTTCCTAACTAATTTATTACTATCAATATATAGCATATCACCATTATTTTCACTATATTTAAAGTTTAGGTCAATATATTTCAACTGATTTAAATATTTATCTGGTAATTCAAAATTAGTAGTGCTTATAAAATTTCGATTTCCATGAAATGTAGATTCGTTTACTTTATTTACAAATGAATAGTTATTTGATGAATAAAAAGAGCTATCCTTTTCATAAATATTAACAAATTTTGAAAATTCAGTTATTCGAAATTCAGGTTTTTGAACATTAATAAGAGTTTTCTCAAATTTTGATGTATCAACTAATCCATAACTTAAACTATAAATAGAATCAATATTATATTTTTCATCAAAACTAGAATATTCTATACTACTAATATAATCTTCAGAAAAGTTTACCATTTTTCTATTAAAATTTCTATATCTATTTTTTATATGTTCTAGACTATATGTTTTTGTCATTGTACCTGACTCCAAGTCATAAAACTTTATTTCATTTTCATATTGAACAATCAAATCATTACCATTTATTGAGGGTCTTACATGTTCTATACCGCCTACTTTTACTTGCAATTCTTTAACTATTCCTCCATTACTCCATTGAGAATGTAAGCTAATGTTTAAGAATATTAGTATAAATATTAATAATTTCATTTGAGTTTCTATTTAATTTTTAAAATGTTTTTTGAAATTTGTTAATCTCATATATACAAAGACACATTAAACACGAAAATATCACGCTAAATAACAAAAATATTTTTTTTTTAAATTCTTAATTCTATTTAACATCTTATAAAATAGAAATATAGTTGATATTTAAATTATCAAATATTTCATCATGGAAAAATTAAAACTTGCAAAATTACAGTTATTTAGTATTTTTGAAAATTATAATTAATCATTCTTCAATGAACAATAACATATCATACAACACCTATTCGAAAGAAGATTTTATTGATCTTCTGATAATGAGTCAGAAGCTATGGAAGGATTTAGAAGAAGATAAACTTAAAGATATTTTATCTAAGACTGTGCTATCAGATAAGAATAAAGTAATAATGGTAAAAGATGAAACTGCTAAATGTATTGCATTTGCTATATTTTCAATTAGATATGAATATGTAGAGGGTTCTCTCAATAGTCCTACTGGATATTTAGAAGGTATTTTTGTAGAAACTGATTATAGAAAAATGGGTATTGCTAAGGAGTTAGTTGCTATTGGTGAAAAGTGGTGTAAAGATAATTCTTGTTTGCAAATTGGATCAGATACTTGGCTAAATGACAAAGATTCTAGAAATTTTCATAAAAAAATTGGATTTTGGGAAGAAGAAGAAGTAGTACATTTCTTAAAAGATATCGAGTAACGATTTTTTCAACCTTCCATTTCAATAAATACTCTATTCACTACCTTAATTCTACTAAAATAAGAAAAATGTCACTTAGTAATATTAATTTTTTACTTACTACTTTAAAAATATAATATTTGGATTATATTAAACATCAATAACTATACCCAAAATAAAAAATAAAGTGTGGAAAAATTCACACACTTTTTATTTATTTATTAAGTAAACTGCCTAAATCTATTAATTTTTATATAATTATCTGTTAGTTGAAATAAAGTTCTTGTTTCTTAAATTTTTTTATTTTATTTTGCCAAATATTTCTGGCACAATTTTTTCTTAATATTTGGAGTGAGATGATTCTATTAGATCAAGTTCTTATAAATGAAGATATACTAAGTACTAATTTTCAATGTGATTTAAAACAATGTAAAGGTGCTTGTTGCACTTTCCCTGGCGAGTCAGGGGCTCCGATAACAAGTGAAGAAATCAAAATTGTGGAAGAATTGTACCCTGTTTTCCAAAAATATATGCCTGAATCTTCCAAAAAATATGTTGAAGAAAATGGATTTTGGGAAAAAGACGGAACATTCCTTGGTTTAAAGTGCATTGATAAAAAAGATTGTGTATTTGTGTTTTATGAAGATGATGTTGCTAAATGCAGCATCGAAAAAGCATACCACAATGGAGAAGTAGAATTTAGAAAACCTCTAAGTTGTCATTTATTTCCGATTAGAGTTGCAAATTATGGTGGCGATATGTTACATTACGAGCAATTCGACGAATGTAAACCGGGAAGAGAAACTGGAGTAAAAAACAAAACTCCTCTTATTAAGTCTGTTAAATCAGCTTTAGTTAGAAAATATGGAGAAGAGTTTTACAACAAATTAGAATTGTATATGGAAAGTAAAAATAAGAAATAATACTTATTTTAACTGAAATATAAAATTCATAAATTAGCAATTAGATTTATAATTAATTAGTGGGGGAACTAATGAAATTAGGTTTAGGAATAAAAGCATCCTTGTCGCAGACACTGACACCACAGCAAATTCAATATTTGAAATTGTTGCAGTTACCAGTTATGCAGTTAGAGCAGCAAGTTCGTCAAGAAATTGAAATGAATCCTATGTTAGAAGATGAAGATGATTCTTTTGATGACATAGATTTACAATTACTTGAAAATAAGAGTGAAGATAAGTACGAAATAGATAAAAATGACCTTGAAGATGATTATAATTCAAACACTTTAACAGGTGATGAAGGTAATCTACTTGAAGAAAAACTATTCGTAGATGATAAACCAGAACCATTTGAGTTTCAAACTATGGTTATGGACACTGTCGAAGATGTTTATAATCCAAATCGCTCTGGCGATGATGATGATTATGAACCTTTCCAAATCAAAGAAAATTCTGACCTTACTTCAGAATTGATTAATCAACTTAGCCACTATAATTTAAAAGAAGAACTTAATATTCTTGGTGAACAAATAATCGGAAACATTGATTATGATGGTTATATAAGAAGAGAAGTGGAAGACATTGTTGAAGAAACTAATCATATTATTTCTGAAAAGAATTTCGAAGGAACTTACTCAAATATATTAGATGGTGAGTTCAATCAAGAAGAAATAGAAGATGAATTTAGTAATCCAGCTAAAAAGTTTGTACTTGATAAAAATAGTGCAAGTTATTTATCCAATTCCTTAAATATTTTAAATGGTACCTTATCGAATAATTTAATACTTAGTGAAGAAGAAAAAGAAGAATTAGAAAATAATCCAAAATTATCTTTTGTAACAATAGATGATGCAGAAAAATTATTAAAATTAATAAGACATCTTGACCCAGCTGGTATTGGCTCTCGTAATATTCAAGAATGTTTATTAGCTCAATTACAAATCAAAAATAAATTAAATCCTGCACAACAACTTGCAAAAGAAATACTTGAAGATTATTATGATGCCTTTATCAAAAAGCATTATCATGTTATAACAAAACAACTTGAAGTATCTGAAGATTATCTAAAAGAAGCAATCGAAGAAATTAGAACATTAAATCCTAAGCCAGGAGGAGTGGATTACCAAAATGAAACTAATACTGTAATCCCTGATTTTCTTGTATTTAAAAATCAAGAAAACGGTGAATTAATGATAGAAATAAATGATAACCGTATTCCTACATTGCAGTTAAGCAAAACTTACGATAATATGCGTAAAGAAGTGGAATACAAAAAATATAATAAAGAAACAAAAGACTGGATACGTCAAAAAAGAGAAGATGCTAAATTTATGATTCAAGCATTGCGTCAAAGAAAATTAACAATGCTGAAAGTAATGACAGCAATTGGACATTTACAAAAAGACTTTTTTGATTATGGTGCGAGTGCAATCAAACCAATGATTTACAAAGATATTGCAGAACATACTGGTTTAGATATTTCAACAGTTTGTAGAATTGTAAACGGTAAATATGTACAAACAGTATTTGGTACTTATGAGTTAAAATACTTCTTCTCGGAATCATTAGCTTCTGACGAAGGAGAAGAAATCTCAACAAAAGTAATCAAAGATGCTTTGAAAACAATTATATCCGATGAACAGAAAGGTAAACCTTACAGCGATGATAAACTAAGCAAAGAACTAAAAAAAGTTGGCTATAATGTAGCTCGTAGAACAGTAGCTAAGTATAGAGAACAACTCAACATACCAGTAGCACGACTAAGAAAAGAGTTAGTGTAAAAGGATATAATTATTAGATTATAATAAAAAGGAGCTTCGGCTCCTTTTTTTTTGTTTGTAATTTTTTGTTTAAATTGTATTTATTAGTATTTTTTAGTCATTTTTATCTACCACTTCGCCTATTTTGAATAGTCATATTTTTATTGCTTTTATTATTGCCTTGTTTGAATTTAAAATTATTATCTAATTTTTTATTTTTTACAATGCTATTCTTAGCACCAGCTTTAAAGCTATCTTTAACAACAGTAGTAACTTTAGCAGTTTCTACTTTTTGATTTTCGACATTCGAAGTATCCATAATAATTCCTTTTGATTTTCACAAAACTAATCAATAATTCAATGAATAACAAAAGATTATTTTATCACTCCCCTATTGATGATATTATTATTTAAAATAAAAAATATTATAAAAACTATTTAATATTTAATTTTGTCTTGTCATTCAGAACTTGTTTTAGAATCTTGTGTATTGTAATATTGAGCGGCTTGTATTGAGCGAAGTCGAAATAAGCGAAATATCCTTTAAAAAAATTCCTTTATTTTAATCATTTGTTGCAAAATTATTATTACTAATATTAACCGAGGTATTACAAAAACAAAAAAAAACAAATTTTTAATGCAAAATACTGCAGAAAATAAAATATTAGTTGTCATATAAACTAAATTATATTTACTCTCGTCAATATAATAAAGTTGTTTTATTAACTA
>JAUIIX010000047.1 GCA_030431515.1 bacterium | reverse complement strand
TAGTAAATGGAATAATAGTTGACCCAGGTGGACCTGCGATTCCAATAACTGCAAATATTCCTATTTGGGATTGGTGGATTTCTATAATTTTGATATCTGTAGTTATATATATATACAAAACTACTAAATGATTATTTAAGAATATATCATTTTTGTCGATAATGATATAGTATAATATATTAACCAATGGACTGGCTTGAAGTATATATTTTATATATCATTAATTATATTATTTGCAAATGTTATTTGCTCTCAAGAAACTAAAGTTGAAAGAAATTTTGGAAGTTACTTTGGAGCGAGTACTAATGAAAATCTTAATTCAATTTACACAACTGAATCTAAAATAATAGGCATTGGTACAATTAGTAATAGTTTAGGTGCACTTGAGTCTATAATGATTAACTCAAATCCAAATGTAAGTAAAAATAATTCTATTATATTAATTTATGATAAAAATGGAATACCAATCAAGGGAAGACATTTTGGCTCTACAGATGGGAATGATAGTGGGATTGGTTTTGTTGATAATGAAGGTAATATTTATGTTGCTGGCGTAACAAATGGCTCAAATTTAGAATTACTAAATGCTTTTGATAATACTTATGAATCTGGTGGTGATAGTTACATTTCAAAATTCGATTCAAATTTAAATTTGAAATGGTCAACTTATTTAGGTGGAAACGGATCTGATGTTGTTAGAGATATTGTAGTTGATTTTGAAGGTTCTGTTTTGCTTTGTGGATACACAACATCTTCTAATTTAGCAACTCCAGGAGCATTTAAAACAAGTTATAGTGGGAATGAAGATGGTTTTATAGCAAAGTATGATAAAAATGGAAACAATGCTTTTATCACATATTTTGGAGATGTTCAGAGAGATAGAGTTAGAGCAATAACAATTGATGATGAAAATAATATTTTTATAGGTGGTAGTTCTGAAAGTACTAATAATATATCATATAATGGATATCAAAATTCTAAAAATTCAAGTGGGAATGGTTCAGATGCATTTTTATCAAAATTTAATACAAATGGGAGCTTAGTTTGGTCAACTTGGTGGGGCGGGTCTAATAGTGAAAGTATTAAGAAAATTGTAAATTTTGAAAACAAAGTATATTGTGTAGGTAACACAAACTCATCAGATATTATTGGTAATAATGGATTCAATAATACTAAAAACATTGGTTCCGATGGATTTATTTCTGTTTTTGAAACAGAAGGAAATTTAGTTTGGAGTACTTATTTAGGAGGTACAAGTCATGAATACATTGAATCAATTTGTCTTGATCCTATTGGAAACATATTTATTTTAGGAACTACAACTGGATCGACAAATTTAACTACGCCAGATTCTTATCAAATTAATGAGAATGGTAACAATGAATTATTTTTTTCAAAAATATCTTATGAAGGTGAATTAGAATATACTTCATATTATGGTGGTGAAGGTGATGACGATATAAGTACAAATGAAGCAAAGAATATCACTTTTGATGATGAAAATGGAGATTTAATTCTAACTTTTAGAACAAATAGTTCAAACAACGTATTTAGTAATAATGCTTATGATAAAACATTAGGAGGTGCAACAGATATAATGCTTGTATCTTTAAGTCATAAGTATAAAATATCAACAAGTGAAGTAGTTGGAGGTTCAACCACTTTAGATAAAACAGGATATATCAAACATGGTCAACCATTAAATATAACTTTTAAAGCAGAACAAGGTTATTATTTACAAACTTATTCGATTAATAGTACTACATATAGTGCCTCTAATTCAGTTAGAATTGATGCTGTTAGAAATCCCTTAACTATTACACCTTATTTTGTAATTGACCCCTTAGGTGATATTGACGATGATGGTGTCAATAATCAATTGGAGTTAGATTCTCCAAATAATGGGGACAGTAATAATGATGGAATTTTGGATTTATATCAAGCAAATGTAACTTCTATTGTTGATTCGAGTTCTAATTTAAAAATGTCTATATCTACTAATCTGAGTAAAATTTATGAAGTTGAACATATCAAAGATATTGATGATGTTCATGATTATCCTTATGGTTTAAATGCTTTTAAAGTCAATGGGAATGTAACAGAAATATCAATTATTTATTATGACTTAGATTTATCGAAAGAGTATGTTTATCGAAAACAAAAACCTGATGGCTCATTTTATACTTTAGCTAATGCAGAATATGAAATATTAGAAATTAATGGTGTCAATGCTTTAAAAATCACTTTTGAAGTAATAGATGGTGGAGCTGGAGATTTTGATGGTATAATTAATGGTGTTATTTATGATCCAGGTGGTTTAGCTATTCTTAATATTAATAACAATATTCCAATTTGGGATTGGTGGAAATTAGTAATTATAATTCCAATATTTGTAATTGCATATCGCAAATTTATAAATAATTAAATTATAAAAGTTTTTTTTCAATACTTACCATGGTCCGTTTCTTTTAATATTTATTATTTTATCATTTTCAAGTCTAAAAACACCTTTCATTCCACCAAACCAAATTCGATTTTTATTGTCTTGAAATATACACATAATGGCATGACTATTTAAACCATTTTCTTCATTATACTTGATAATTGTTTTTCCATTGTAACTGTAAACACCTTCACCTTTTACACTAAACAGAATATTCCCAGATTTCGTTTCAAATATATTCCAAATTTCTTTATTTCTAAAATTATTTAAAATCTCTAACTTAATAAATTTTTCTCCGTCATAAACACACAAACCATTATGTGCTGTTGCAAACCAAATATTATTATTTTTATCTTCAATTATAGAATTAACATAATTATTACATAATCCATCAGTTTCAGAAATATTTTTTAATTCTTTTGAATTATAAATATAAGCTCCCCCATTCGTTGCTATCCAAATATTATTTTTACTATCTTTATTTATTGAATGAATTATTTTTGTGCTTGAAATTCCTTTTGTGCTATCTATAATTGATTCTGGAATATCTAATCTACTAAATTCTACCCCATCAAAAATACAAAGACCTTCCAATGTACCAATCCAAACTTTATCTTCACTATCAACTTCTACACACCAAACATCATTACTAATTAGACCTTCATCAGTAGTATAATTGTAAAAATATTCGCCGTCATATTTTGTAAGACCTGCTGAATGACCAATCCATAAATTTCCTTTGCTATCTTGTTTTATCGCTTTTATTGTAATTCCTTTTCCGAATTTGTCTTTTATATCGAATAAGAATAATTCACCATTAATTAAACACTGAAATCCGTTTTGTGTACCAAAGCACATAATCCCTTTTTTATCTTGAAATATTGCTCTTACTACTCCACTTATTTGATTTCCTTCTGATTCTTTTGAATGGATATCAGTTTTAAATTCAGGAAGATCTTTTGTAGAGATTAATATTTCTTCAGCTAATATTTTATTTATGTTATTATCAATACTTAAAAGATTATTTACTGATAACAACAATAATACTAAGATAGAGTTCAAAATAAAGTGCTGTTTTATTTTCATATAATAAGGTACGAATAGTTATAAAAGTTAATAGTAATCTAACGATATATTTTAAATAATGTTATTGATAAATTGAATTAAAATAATCTTAGATTTATCTAAACTTTTAAGTTTTGTTTTAATAAACATTCAATTAATTAATATATAGAAGTATTCACAAATTAGCATTCACTAATTTTTCAACTGGACATTTCTCTCTGAATAACAATACACAATATTCTGAAAGGAGTTCAAAATGATGAAGGAGATAATAACAGTTAAACAGTTGTTATCAAGATTATTATATTAGAATATTTGTATTCTTTTAGGAAATTAATTAAAATAAATTTGTGTCTTATTCGTTCGTAAAGGAATATGGAAAAAGAATTATACGAGATAGTAAATAGAGTTAAAGACCCGGAAATCCCAACTATATCAGTTGTTGAATTGGGTGTTGTAAGAAATATTGAACACATTGACGGAAAGGTAATTGTAACGATTACACCAACTTACTCTGGTTGCCCTGCACTTGATGTTATGAGAAATGATATTGCATTAGAATTGAAGGAAAGTGGCTACGAAGATGTCGAAATTAAAACAGTTTTAAGTCCTGCTTGGACTACTGATTGGTTATCTGAAACTGCTAAACATAAATTAATTGAATCTAATATTGCTCCACCAATATCCTCTGCTAAGGAATATGCAAATTTATTGAATGTAGTTGATGATTCACCTGCTGTTCCTTGCCCTTACTGCAATACTAAAGATACAAGGTTAGTTGCAGAGTTTGGAACTACTGCATGTAAATCATTATATGTTTGTAATGATTGCAGTCAACCATTTGACTACTTCAAACCTCATTAAAATCTGATTCATAGTTGATTGAATCATTATTAAATGTATCTTTTGGATAATATACTTTTTGTAAAATTAATCCTTCTGGTGGTGCGAGTGAGGAAGTGAAATCCCTATGCTTTGTTTTTAATAATGATTCTATTTCATCGGCTTGCCTTTTACCACGTCCAACATCAATCATAAATCCTACTAATGACCTAACCATTGAGTAAACAAATCTGTCGGCTTTGATATGATATCGAAATCTACCATCCTCGATTTTTGTCCAGTGTGATTTTTGTACTTCACAAACATAGCTTTTTGTATCTTTGTTGTTTTTTGAAAAACTTGTGAAGTCGTGTTCTCCAAGAAACTTTGCTGCAGCTTCGTTTAACAAGTCGAAATCAAGTTTGAATGAATTATAAGTTTCAAAGTTTGACCTAAAGACTGTATCACGGCTATTGATTGTGTATGAATATTCACGTGCTATTGCATAAAATCTTGAACTAAAGCCGAGTTTTACAAACTGAGCTGATAGTACTTTTATATCTTTTGGTAGGTAGTTATTTATAATAGTATGAAATTTGTGAATTGGCACAAATATTTTATTATAAAATTTGTAATCTACAACTTGACCGGCAGCATGGACACCTCTGTCCGTCCTGCCGGAAGCTGCTATTTGAATTGGAACACCATAAACTTTTTTAAGTGCTTTTTCTAACTCTGCTTGAATTGAGTTTTGATCAGGTTGTTTTTGCCAACCATAATAATTTGTTCCATCATATTCTAAAACTAATGCGATTTTTCTCATTAATTTTTAACAAACTTTACTACATCTTTATTAGTTTGATTTTCTAAAATCAAGAAGTAAACACCTTCGCTTAAAGTAGAAATATCTAAGTTAAGTAAATCACCATTTAGTAATTTTTGAGAGTTCAACCTTATTTCATTTCCAAAAATATCTACAATTTTGAATGAGTTGTATTTGTTATTTACATTAACAATTATTTCATCATTTGCAGGTTGAGGATATACTTTTAATTCTTTGTTAAGAGTGTATTTTACACTTTGTTGAGTGTTATTAGCATCTTCACATTCAACTTCACCGGTTTTTGCATTCATATAACAATCGAAAGAATCTTCTCCTTCAACGCTTGTATATCCAATTGCCCAATAAGGTTGATTAGTTTCTCCGCTTCCTGGTTCAGTATTTGTAGTTAATCCAGCAAATTCAAACTCAGATTCAGAGTATTTTGATTTCAAAGATAGATAATCAGAGTTTAAGCTCAAAGTTGAGATAAATATGTCCGAATCCATAAATTCCGTGTCTAATTCATAAAAGGGAAATTCAACAATATCTAAATCCATTTCTCCAGATAAAGTTCTAACATCAACAAATTGTCCAAATGTATTTAGTAATGGAATTTGTGTTTTTTCTGATTCGTTTTCAGAATTTGCATAAAAATAAACCCACATTTTAGCACTACCAGTTGATTCATCAAAAGACAGTTGTAAAGGGCTTTCAGGAGCTAATTTTTCAAAATTAATAGCACCCAAACCAACTAGCATAGAGTTATCTAACTCAGCAGAAGCAATTTCATTTGCTTTAGATAATCCAGATTTCGCCTTGAAATCACTAAATTGAGCATTTAAAGTAATGCTTGCAAGTAAAAGAACACATATAATGTAAAACATTTTCATAATAAAATTCCTAAATTTATATTTGTTAAATAATAATTACAAAAATAGTAAAATATTCTAAACTATTCTAAACTTATTAAATCAAAATCTTGTTTAAATCGTATTAAGAAAAATATTGGTATATTTGTATTTTAAAAAACTCAAAAAAATGAAACTTATTTTCTACCTTATTTTATTATTTTCACCACTAAATTTACTACTTTCTAACAATATATTTTTCGAAGATATTGATTTAGAAAGATCAAAAACTTATGATATTCCTTTTTTAGTGGAAGAAAATATATCAAACAATTACCCAGTTAGTTTAGAAATTGAACTAACTTTTAATGCTTATGTCTTTGATGTCAATTCAATTAGTGAACTAAATAGCAATCAGAATAGTAGTTTTAATGTTGAATTAAATCTTGAAAATCTTAGGGAATCAAAATTAGTAATTCAAACTGAATTAATTTCTCCAACAAATACTTTGTTTGTTTTGAATATTACTGCTTTAGCATCTCAAGATTCTGTTACTCAATTATCTTTAAAATCTTTTAAGATTGATGGAGTTGAAGAGAATATTGATTTTATAAGTGGAACAATTAGAATTGCAAATTTACTTTTTGATATTGAATCAACTATTAGTAATATTTATCCTAATCCATTTTATGATGTTGGTACAATAGACTTGAATATCACAAAAGAAAGTAAACTTTCGATTAACATAGCTGATAATTTAGGTAAATCATTAACATATAATATTGATAAAGATAAATTTTTACTTCAAATTGTAGATGAAAATAATATCTATACTAAATATGAAGATGGTATGAATTTACAGTCAGGTAGATATAAGATAAAGATTACCCCTAATCGTTCGATTTCAGCGAGCGGAGCTTACCGATGTTTTATATCATTAAATAACAAAATCATTTATAAAAATTTCATCTACGGTGGTTAATGAGAAGTTTTATTCTTATATTATTATTATTTATCTCAAACTCACTTATTGCTGATGATTTTGATATTGATTTAGATAAATTTAGTCTAAAAAGTCCTGAAGGTCAAGAATTTTGGATTTGTTTTATGCGTAACCACAATGACCCTGACAAAGTGACTGAAAATACTCAATTACATTTAGAATTATTTATTACTTCCGAAAAAGATGCTAATATAATTATAGAAATAAAAGCATTAAACTTTAAAGAAAAAGTCTTTGTTCCTGCGAAAACTGTTAGAAATGTAAAAATCTCGCCAGCAGCACAAATTACTAGTTCTGAAATTATTGAAGAGAAAATGGGTGTTTTTGTTAAAAGTGATACTCCTGTAACTGTTTATGGTTTAAACAGAAGAAGATTAACAACAGATACTTTTTTAGCTCTTCCTACTTCAGTTATCGGTAATGTTTATCGTTCAGTTTGTTATAATATTTCAGTTCAACTGACTGCTCAATTCGCTATTGTGGCAACAGAAGATAATACTAAGGTTACGATAGTACCAACCGTTGAAACTTATGCTGGAAGACCTGCAAACCTTCCTTTTGATGTGATTTTGAATAAAGGTGACGTGTATCAAGTAACTGCTAAGAATAAATCTAATGATGATTTAAAAAATGATCTATCTGGCTCTTTGGTTTCTGCGGATAAGAAGATTTCATTTTTAAGTGGGCATCAGTGTGCTTATGTTCCTGATAATGTAATGGCTTGTAATCACTTAGTTGAGCAATTGCCACCAGTAGCTTCTTGGGGTAAGCATTATTATATTGGTGAATTGAAAAAACGTAGTCGATATAATTATAGAGTTATTGCTAACGAAGATGGAACTAAAGTATTTGCTAACAATCAGTTTTTAACTACTTTAAATGCTGGGCAATTTATTGAAAAGAATGTAAGTGAAGAAGTTCAAATTACTGCAAATAAACCAATCTTAGTAGCACAATATTCTCAAGGGTTTAGAAATGGTGATGCAATTGGTGACCCTATGATGTTACTTATTAGTCCGACTCAACAATTTTTAAAGAAATATAGGTTTGCTACTCCAGTTAATGGTTTTTGGGAGCATTATGTTAATGTTGTTGTGCCGACAAGCAGTATTTCAACTTTAAAATTAAATGGAAAAACTGTTCCTAAATCTATTTTTAAGCAATTTGGAAAGACAAGATATTCAATAGCATATTTGAGAATAAATTATGGAACTCATCAACTTGAAGCTGATGAGCCATTTGGTATGTCACCTTATGGTTTTGGGTATGATAAAGATAAGTATGATGCTTATGGTAACTTAGGTGGTCAATCTTTTCTTGAATATATTGAGTACAAAGATTCTGTTGCTCCGGAAATAAGTATCAAAAAAAATGAACTTATTATAAGAGACGATAGGGTAAATGACCAAGGTATTGATAAAATTGAAATTATTAGTAAAGATAATATTAGTTTAAATATTCCAGATTTTGAGGCAGGAGTACCTCAAATATCTTTTAAAGTTAAAGCTGAATTAGATAATCAAACTGGAAGTGCTGTTATTAATGCATTTGATGTTGCTGGTAATTCACAAATTTATACACTTTGTTGGCATATTGACGAATTTTCAGCAGAATATCAATTTGATGTAAATAAAGGCGAAAAGAACTGCGAGATTAATAATAATTTAGAGTTACAAGCATTTGCAAGATTTTCACAGATGTCAAGTAATTTTGAAGCAAATAATTTGAAAAATATTGAGCAAAATGGCAAGTTTAATTCTCCTAATTCATTCACAGGATATGGTGGTTTTGGAATTTCTATTCCAATTAAAGCAAGATGGATTTTCACTCCAAGGATTTATTTGAATAGTTATAATACTTTATTTAATGCTTCTGATTCTACGACTTCTAAATTATTGTTAGAAAATGGTACCTTTACTGATTTACAAGAATCTACGGATTTGCAATTTGATAATACTAACTTAAATTTACAGTTAAATATGGAATATCAATTTAACTCAAAACTTTATACATTCTTTGGTTTAAATACTGGGATTCTCTTATCTAAATCTGTAACAGTTAATCGTAAAATCAATTATCCTACTTTTGTTACTTATCCTGAAACACAATCAAAATATGGAAGAAAAAAAGAAGTTGAAATAGATGAACTCAGTACATTCAACTTCGGTGTAAATATTGGTCTTGGATTAAATCAGAAAATAACAAAAGAAATAGGTGCTTTTGCAGAACTTGAGTATTTGTATAATTTTACTAATCTATTGTCTAACGATAATTCGTGGAATACTCAGTTCTTATCTTTTAATATTGGTATAAAATATTCTTTGAATTAAGTTAACAAAGAATCTTTTAATTTTTTAATTTCATCTTCCAAATTCAATAGATTTTCAATAGCGGAAGCAATTGGCTCACCTATACCTGTCATTTTAGATAAAATACGAGCTTTGTCTTTCTCTTCTGAAGAAAGGCCATCTACTCGAGCAACTTTAATTGAACTATAAAGTAAGATTTTGAATAAATCTGGGTCAACTCTATAGATATGGTCTTCAAGTTTTGAATTTCTATAATCAAATTCGTTTAATTCATCAACAATACCCATATTGCCACCTACTGAATCAATAAATTCAAATATAACATGCCATTCTTCTTCGGAAACTTCCCCGTCAGACCCTGCTATTATTAATAAAACTTTACAACAATCTAATAAATCAAATTCTGGATGCTCTCCACCTTGAATTAATTTCTTAGCATTTTCAATAAATATTGCATTACTCATATTATTTTAAATTTATTTTTTAAATTTGAACTTAGAAATATAACAAATTAAGTAATTATTTCTGAATTTTGCAAATAAAATGATGAAAATATAATGAAAGGTATAATTTTAGCAGGTGGTAGTGGTACTCGACTATTTCCTATGACAAAAGTAATAAGTAAGCAATTAGTTCCAATTTATGATAAACCAATGGTCTATTATCCATTATCTGTGCTGATGTTAGCAGGTATTAAGGAAGTAATGATTATTAGCAATCCTGAGTATATTGATATGTACAGAAATCTACTCGAAGATGGGTCTAAACTTGGAATGTCATTTACTTATGTAATTCAAGATAAGCCACGTGGCTTGGCAGATGCTTTTATAGTAGGTGAAGAGTTCATCGGTGATAATTCCGTTTGTTTGATTCTTGGAGACAATGTATTTTATTCTCAAGGATTTTCTGGGATACTTAAAAAAGCGGCTACAATCGAAGAAGGTGGTTTAATCTTTGGGTATCGTGTTAATAATCCTCAAGAGTTTGGTGTAATAGACTTCGATGATGAAATGAATGCTCTTTCTATCGAGGAAAAACCCGAAAAACCAAAATCTCATTATGCAGTTCCTGGTTTATATTTTTACGATAATAGCGTAGTCGAAATCGCTAAAAATGTAAAACCATCTAAACGTGGCGAAATTGAAATTACATCTGTAAATAATGCATATTTAGAACAAAAGAAACTAAAAGTAGAAATACTTGGTCGTGGATTTGCTTGGTTAGACACAGGTACGCCTGATGGACTTCTTGAAGCATCTAACTTTGTTCGTACACTTCAACATCGCCAAGGATTACAAGTCGCATGTCTCGAAGAAATCGCCTACAAAAATAAATGGATTAGTAAAGAAGAATTAATCAAATTAGCTGAAGAGCAAGAAAAAACTGATTATGGTAAATATTTAAAACAATTAGTAGAAGAGTTTTAAATTTAAAATCCGATGTTATCAGCATCGGATTTTTTTTATTCAAATCGTCAACTTACTCTTTCACTAACTTAGTATAGAAAGAGAAATAAAAATATATAGAGTTAGGTCGTATTATTGCAGTATATGCAGAAAATTGCAGTGTTTTGCAATGATTTTTTAATATATAAGGCGATATATTGCAGCATTCTACTTTGTAAGCACTTGTATATTAATGCTTTATACTATTTCTGCAGTATTTGCAGTAAAAACAGTGTTTTTAGTTTTTATATGAACTAAGTTAATGTTTGTATTAAACATTTCGCACCTAAAGGAGCTTATTTGTCTGTGGTGTTTTTCTATTTACAAACATATTGCATCTAAAGACGCAGTTTAAGAAATCTTTTTTTACTGGATATTTCGTTTCGCTCAATATGACTAAGGCAAATATAAGGTTGTTATATTATTTATAAAGATTTTTATTTTAAAATAATTTTAATTTATTTTTAAAAATACGAAGTTTTTGATTTATTAAAATTAGTTCCTATTTGCAGTGAATAGCAGACAAAAAAATGGGAGCCAAAAGCTCCCTATATTAAGATATTCAATTCACATCATCAAATCACTCTTTCACTAACTTAGTATAGAAAGAGGAATAAAAATATATAGAGTTAGGTCGTATTATTGCAGTATTTGCAGAAAATTGCAGTGTTTTGCAATGATTTTTTAATAGATAATGCGATATATTGCAGTATTCTACTTTGTAAGCACTTGTATATTAATGCTTTATACTATTTCCGCAGTATTTGCAGTAAAAACAGTGATTTTAGTTTTTATAAGAACTAAGTTAATGTTTGTATTAAACATTTCGCACCTAAAGGAGCTTAATTATCTGTTGCGTTTTTCTGTTTACAAACATATTGCATCTAAAGACGCAATTTAAGAAATCTTTTTTTACTGGATATTTCGTTTCGCTCAATATGACAAAGGCAAATATAAGGTTGTTATATTATTTATAAAGATTTTTATTTTAAAATAATTTTAATTTATTTTTAAAAATACGAAGTTTTTGATTTATTAAAATTAGTTCCTATTTGCAGTGAATAGCAGACAAAAAAATGGGAGCCAAAAGCTCCCAATTTTTATATCTTCTTTAAATCTAGGATTTACTCTTTCACTAATTTAGAATAGATGAGTTCATTGTTTTGTTTTACTTGAAGGTAGTAAACACCTGCTGGAGTATCTGAAATATTTATTTTGTCTGAATTATGTTTTATATCTTTTATTATAAAACCATTCAAGTCAAATATTTTTACTTCATCAAAATAATCTAAGTTAAGATTAAATTCTGACTTCACTGGATTAGGATAAACTAAATCTCTTGTAATATTTTTTTCTACATTTGTTATTACAGTATATGGTACTAATCCATACACATCGCCATAATTATTTACAGCTGTTATGATTTCAGAATTAAAATCAAAATCTAAAAATTTTAAACCAACATTTGTATATCCACCTGGGTTCATTTCGTTATAATCTTTAAGTACGCTATCTTGATTAATATTATAAACAACTAAATGCTGTTGACCAAGTATATATAGTAAAGAATCATTGATAAATGATGATTTATATTTTGAAAATCCAAGATAGTTTTTACCATTGATATCAGTGAAATTTGGTGAAATTGTGTCAGTTGCATTCAAATTGTAATCGACAATGAAAACTGATTGATTATAACCAGAAACTAATAATTCATTTTTAGTTTTTGATTTTTCTAAATAAATTACAGGGGATAGACCAGATGTTTCATATAGTTGCTTATTTGCTAATTCTTTGTTTTCAACATAGTCATAAATTATCAATCCTCTTTTATAAGTATAGGCTAATTTATTGTCATCTAATAATATAGCCGAACATTCCAAATCCACAGGCGTTGAATCTTTAACTGTTTCAACTGTATTGACTAAATTAAAATTTTCTGAATCAAAAACATCAATGTCATTTTTAAATCCCATTGTCAAAAATTTATCAATTTCATCATTAAATTTAATTGAAGATATACTTTTTGGATAATTTTTTTCAAATTTTAATTCCCAAGTACTTGCGTCGTAAACTTCAATTCTGCCATTTGGATATCCATAAGCAACTCCAACTAAGTTATGCTTCGCCGAATAATCAAGTGATTGAATTGAATTATTACTATTGACTGTAGATTTTATATATTCTCCATCGGTCTCCCATTCCATGACAAAACCATCGCCACCACCAGTTACAATTTTATCTCCTACAATTCTTACTCCAGAAACATAGGACTGGTGTGAAGAAGAAGGAACTGGGTAAAGTTTTCCATACAAATCATTAAATTCAGCATTATAGATATTAAAGTTAAAGTTACCCCAAAAATTATATCCATAGTAATATCCATCATTAAGTTTTATACTATGAGTATATTGAAAACCTGCTTTAATCTCTTTTACTATTTCCTCGCTTACAAAATTATATTCTTGAATTGTGTTATTACTATCTATTCTAACTACAATAGGGTCAGTTTCATTCAATACTTCAATATAATCATCATTTGTTTTAATCTTGTATGACTTTAATGTATCTAAAGTAATTCTATCCCAGTAAGTTATTAATTGAGTTAATGCACCATCTATTCTTTGTTGATGAAATGTAACTATAGTGTTATCAAACACTTCATAGTTGCGTACTAATGATGTTATTTCATCATTCGATTTTAAAAATTCTTTTTTTATTAAATCATAAGTTAAAGTCTTTGCTGAATTGTCTTTTAGAATCACAGTAATGAATAGTTTTTTATCAATAATGTAGCTATTAACAATTAATCCAATATTAAACTCTGGGTATTCAGCAATTATTTCGTCATTAATCAAATCATATTGTACAAATTTATTTACACCGTCTATTATTGTCTGAGTAAATACTTTATTTTCATCATATTCAATTGAATTTTTTAAAGCAGATGAAACTTGGTATTCTTTTAACATATTACCATTATAGTCATATCTATAAACTTTATTTTGATTATCTTTGTTGATTATGAATATTGAATTGTCATAACTTAGATTTAAAGAAAGTGCATCAACTACATCTATATTAGATAGTATTTCATTATTTTCATAGTCATAAAATTGAATAAAATTTTTACTATTAACAACACTTAGGAATAGCATTATATTTTCATTTTGCAATTTATATCTGACTCTAATCTCGGAAGAACTACCTGCATTCTTCCATTTTATTTGCTCTTGAGAGATAAGAAAAGCAGTAAAGACAAAAAATAGTAGAAATATTTTCATTTAAAAACCTCTGAATAATTTTAGTATTAAGCAAAAATAAGACATATTTTTATTTTTTGCAACAAATAGTATTTAATAAACCCGCCAAGCCAAAAAAAGTTACACTTTCATAAAAAATTTGTATTTTTGTGGGAAGAAAAAAATAAATAAGCAAAAGTGTAACTTTTTTAGTGTTTGATGTGTCTATTTGTTAGATAAAAAAACAAAAGGTAAAAAATGTTTAAAATATTAGTACTTATCATTCTGATTTTAGTAATTTCATCGTGCGATGAAGAGGAAGCAATTACTAAGGATAATTCACCTATTGAAGAAGTTGAAGAAGAGGAAGAAGAAAAAGTTCTATTGGATAGTATTGTCCCTTTTAAAATCAAAGAAATATATCCACCTTATGCTTTTTGGGAAAGTGGAATAAAAATAACTTTGGATAAAAATAAAAATTTTGACCCATCTAAATTAGAGATTTATTATAATGATACTTTACTCCCTAAAATTCAAGTTAATAATGCTAATGATAAATATATTATCTTAACAAAAATGTTTAATAATTCATTTAGTGATAAATTTGTATTCAAATATAACATGGGTGATACAACTATAAATATAGAGTCAGACCATTATGAAATTGTAAATTCTGAAGTAAGGATTGATAGTGTAGAAAAAACTTTATGTGGAGAATATAAAAAAGTTTATGGTAAAGGGTTTAGGTATTTAAAGCATATTGGAATGCAAACATTTCAAACAGATAATCTTTTAGCTGTTTATGGGAAAACTCCCAAATCGCTTCCAAAGGGTGAAATGATTAATGATAATGAAGCCCTTTTTAAGTTTATACAAGGACATGACTTTATTTTTTATTTGTCTGTTTCAGATTCTATTTTATCCCCAAAACATCCTTATCCAACTAATAGAAGTTTTAAAATTTCAGAAAATCAAGGTTATTTTAATATAAATACTCCAAAAGTCCGCAAAGTAGTAAGAAAAGGTCAGAAAGTTACAATTGAATCTGAATTATGGTTTTATTTAACTAAGGAAGATATAATTAAATTTGGCAATGTAATTATAGATAGAAGTAAGATTAGTTTTAATGGGCATTATATCAGAGAAGAATACTCTGATTATTCATTTGATTACATCACTGTATATTCTTATTTAAATTTTGAAATCCCTGATAATGCACAAAATGATATTTTAGAAATTGAATTTGGATGTAGTGATAAGGTTTATAAACAAGAGGTGATTAAGGGAACTGAATTTAAAAGTGCAGAGATTTACTGTGAAGATATAACAGCATATTATAAATTCGATAAATATATTGGAATGTTTGGTGATGATTCTATAAGTACATATAATATAGATACTAAAGGTATGGTTTCTGAGTTTAAATATCCTACAAGTTATTTATCACATGATAATTCATTTAATAAATTAGATATTTTTGAAATGAATGAAGATTTTATTAGGTTCAAAATTTATAAAAGTAAATCTCATTATGTTTCAGGAAACAATGGAGGAAGTGGATTTGATGATAAATATATTGATTATGAAGGAAGTTATATCAGAGAAGAAGTGGGTAATCATATTATAATTCATTTAAATAATAATCATCTTGAAAATGTAAAAATTTCAGGTAGAGTTTTTGAAGATATTACTGGTGGAGCCGTTTTAGTTGATAAAAGTATATATAGATATGAAGTAGATGATGATTGGTATTTAAAAATAATTTTAGAAAAATGGTAATCTAGTTTTTATAAATATACCATTAATTGATTATTTGTATTTTTGTGTAAAGAAAAAAATAAATAAGCAAAAGTGTAACTTTTTTAGTGTTTGATGTGTCTATTTGTTAGATAAAAAAACAAAAGGTAAAAAATGTTTAAAATATTAGAGTTTAATCATTTTTAATTTTTTAAAATAATAGAATTAATAACTACTATAATAAATTATACGACAAAAAAATGTATGCTGAATGAGTAGGAATATTTTTTATTTTTGTAAATTAGTTTCAAACAAATTAAGGAGCATTATGAAAAGCATTATTTTTACTATTGTGTTAGTTCTATTCAATATAAATATTTCATTTGCAGAAAGTGTTGAAGAAATTGAGACTGAACTACAAAATTGTATAGAAACAGGGGAAGAGTTACCTATTGAATGTTACATTGTGGCAGAAGAAAAATGGGATAAAAAATTAAATGAAGTTTATCAAACTTTAAAGAAAAAACTTCCAAAAGAAAGTTTTGAAAAATTGAAAACTGCACAAATCGCTTGGGTTAAATTCAAGGAAAAAGAAAAAGAAAATTTTGACGAATTGCATATAATAGCTGAAGATAGTATGAATTATAATGCTATGAATCTTGGAGAGTCTATTGGTTTTAAAATGTATAAAATAACCAAAGATCGAACTTTAGATTTGATAAGTTATTTAGATTTATTTGAGTATTATAGCGATTAAATATTTATTATAAAATATTCAACTGCTCCGCAGTTGTGGGGTTGTGGGGTATTTTATTTTCTATTAATATTAAACTTCTCCGAAGTTTTTTCTGGATATTTCGCTTCGCTCAATATGACTATGTAGTTGAATTTACAACAAGTTCTGAATGGTGTCATTTCAATTACGCTCAATCACCTTTAGTCACAATAAATCAATGTCTCAGAATGTAATAAAAATAAAAAAGGGAGCATAAAGCTCCCTATTTTTATATTCTTCGTAATTTATTAATTACTTCTTGTCTTTTTCGTCGTCAACTACTGTGTAGTCAGCTTCTTCTACATCATTTGCAGAGTCTGCTTCTTGTTCTGGGTTTGGTGTAGGGTTGCCTGGTTCTCCACCTTCGGCACCTTGTTGGCTATACATTTCTTGTGATACAGCACTCCAAATTGTGTTTAAGTTGTCTAATGCTGGTTGAATATCAGCATCATTTTCTTTTAATGCTTTTTCCAATCTATCAGCTGCTTCTGTAACTTTAGTTTTATTTTCAGCAGAGATTTTATCGCCCAATTCTTCTACTTGTTTTTTAGTAGAGTGTAACATTGCATCTGCTTGGTTACGTTTTTCTACTTGCTCTTTGAATGCTTTATCTGCTGCTTCATTAGCTTTTGCTTCTTGTTTCATTTTCTCGATTTCATCTTTGCTCAATCCACTTGAAGATTCAATTCTAATGTTTTGCTCTTTATTTGTTGCTTTATCTTTCGCAGATACACTCAAGATTCCGTTTGCATCAATATCAAATGTAACTTCAACTTGAGGAACTCCTCTTGGTGCTGGTGGAATACCATCTAAGTGGAATCTACCAAGCGAACGGTTATCTTTTGCCATTGGTCTTTCACCTTGTAAGATATGAATCTCTACAGATGGTTGATTGTCTGACGCAGTTGAGAATGTTTCTGATTTACGAGTAGGGATAGTTGTATTAGCTGGAATCATCGCAGTTAATACTCCACCCATAGTTTCGATACCCAAAGATAGAGGCGTTACATCAAGTAACAATACATCTTGAACATCACCAGAAAGAACTCCACCTTGAATTGCTGCACCAATCGCTACTACTTCATCAGGGTTAACACCTTTAGATGGCTCTTTGCCAAAGTAATTTTTAACTAATTCTTGGATTTTAGGGATACGAGTAGATCCACCAACTAAAATAATATCATCAATATCAGATGGAGTCATTTTAGCATCTTTCATTGCTTGTTCTACTGGCTTCAATGTACTAGCAAACGCATCACCACAAAGAGATTCAAATTTAGAACGAGAAATTGTCAAGTTCATGTGTTTTGGACCGTCAGCAGTTGCAGTTATGAACGGTAAGTTCACATCTGTTTGAAGCATTTGAGATAACTCAATTTTAGCTTTTTCTGCTGCTTCACGTAATCTTTGTAAAGCCATAGGGTCTTTTCTTAAATCAATTCCTTCATCTTTGTTAAATTCATCTGCTAAGAAGTCAATTAATTTTTGGTCAAAGTTATCTCCACCAAGGTGAGTATCACCATTAGTTGATTTTACTTCAAAAACACCATCGCCAATTTCTAAGATTGAAATATCAAATGTACCACCACCAAGGTCATACACAGCAACAGTCATATTTTTACCTTTTTTATCAAGACCATAAGCAAGTGCTGCAGCAGTTGGCTCGTTGATAATTCTACGAACTTTTAGCCCAGCAATCTCACCAGCATCTTTAGTTGCTTGTCTTTGTGCATCATTAAAGTAAGCAGGAACAGTAATTACAGCTTCATCTACTTTTTGACCAAGATAATCTTCAGCAGTTTGCTTCATTTTACCAAGAATCAAAGCCGAAATTTCAGGTGCAGAATACATTTTTCCGTCAATATCAACTCTAACCGAATTTCCGTCATCAGATGGTACTACTTTGTAAGGCACCATACTTTTTTCTTCACCAACTTCATTATTATTACGACCCATGAATCGTTTAATCGAATAAACTGTTTTTTGAGGATTAGTAACAGCTTGTCTTTTAGCTGCTTGTCCTACAACTTTTTCGCCAGATTTAGTAAAACCAACCATTGATGGTGTAGTTCTACTTCCTTCACTATTAGCAATAACCTGAGGCGAAGCCCCTTCCATTACCGATACACACGAGTTCGTTGTACCTAAGTCAATCCCAATTATTTTACCCATAATTCTATACTCCTTTTATGTTAAATTGTCATTAAAATTATTTTTGTCAGATTAATTATGCCACAATGGCATAAGTTTTTAATCATTTATTCAGAATATTTATAGTAACATAACTGTGCCAAAAATAATATTGTGGGAAAGGTAAAGAGTAGAGATGGGTTTTTGTAATTTTTTATTTAGAGTATATCAGCGAATCTATTTTTTTTGAAATCGACTTAGTTCCTTAAACAGAATCAAAATAATCAATATTGAACTACGGATCGGGTACATTATTTTTTAAGTTTAATATAAAAATTATTATTATATGGCTTTTAGTAGATTTTTTATTTTAATACATAAAAAAGATTAAAAATCAAAATGCAATAAAAAAAGCGAGTTAAATTAATAACTCGCTTAGTATATATATTCTATTAATTTATTACTAAATTAAGTTCCTTCATTGTAAGAATTCATATATCTTTCTTGTTCTTCAGATAATTGGTCTAAAGTCATATTCATAGTTTCAAGTTTAGTTTTTGCAACAAATTCATCTTGATCTAATGGAATATCAATAACAACATTACCAAATTTTTCACCTGATTTATGTTTTGTAACTAAAGCTAAGTGAGCTAAGAATTGATTAGCAAAAGACATATCCATTACTTCAGAAGGGTGACCTTCAGCTGCAGCAAGATTAATTAATCTACCTTGTGCTAATAAATAAACTCTGTTACCACTTTTTAAAGTATATTCTTCACAATTTGGTCTGATAGTTCTTTTTGAAGTAGATACTTCTTCTAATTCAGGAATGTTAATTTCTGCATCATAGTGTCCAGTATTACAAACAATTGCACCATCTTTCATAGATGCAAAATGGTTTTTTCTTATAATATCTTTAACACCTGTAGCAGTACAGAAGATATCTCCAACTTTAGCTGCTTCATCCATAGTCATTACTTCGTGACCATTTAATACTGCTTTAATTGCAGCAGTTGCTTTCACTTCTGTAACTATTATGTTTGACCCCATACCTTTAGCTCTAAGTGCAACACCTGAACCACAGTGACCGTGACCTGCAACTACAAAGTTTTTACCAGCAAGTAAAACAGAAGTTGCTCTGATAATACCATCTAAAGTTGATTGACCTGTTCCATAAACATTATCAAAATCCCATTTAGTTTCTGCGTCATTTACTGCAAAAACTGGGTAATATAATTCTCCAGCTGCTTGACGAGATCTTAATCTATGTACTCCAGTAGTAGTTTCTTCTGTTCCACCGATTACTTCATTTTGAGCATACTCTTTGTATTTTTCGTGAACTGTGTTAATTAAATCACAACCATCATCTAATGTTAAATGTGGTTTTGGATCAATAGTTCTATCAATACACCAGTAAAAATCTTCATGATTTCCATACCAAGCATACATCCCAATTCCTTCAGAAGCTAATGCCGCTGCAACAGCATCATTAGTAGAAAGAGGATTACAACCAGACCAATAAACTTCAGCTCCAGCTGCTTGTAAAGTTCTGATTAAAATTCCAGTTTCTTTAGTTACGTGCAGACAACCTGCAATTTTGTAACCTTTGAATGGTTTTGTTTTTTCGTATTCTGCTCTTAATTTCATCATCACTGGCATTCTACTTTCAGCCCAGTCCATTAAAAGTTTACCTTCATCTGCTAAATTTATATCTTTAACACAATATTTTCCAGGCTCATAAGAAAACTTTCCAGTTGCTTTCATTTGAGGTGTTGACATATAATAACCTTATTAATTTTTTTTCTAATTTATGTATTGACGTAAGTTGTGTTTTTTAATTGTATGAATTAGATTTTTTTTTAGTTCTACAGAATAAAACATAAAAAAAGCCCTGCAGTGTTAACTGCAGGGCTTTTTGTGTTTGCTTTTAGTGAGGGTTTATTTCACTACTGTTATCGGTTCGATGATTTGTAAATCACCTGAGCGGATTACTATGTTGTACATTCCGTTTGATAAGTTTGTACCATTTATCTCTATTGTATTTGTTCCACCTCTTAGTGTTCCATTTACTATTGTCGATACTTGGTTTCCTACTACATCATATAACTCGATTGTTACATTCATTGTTTCACTTAAGTTTAATCGTAACTCTGATTTTGTTTGTAATGGATTTGGTCCTACTGAGATTACCTCGATATTTCCTGAACCACCTTTCATTGTTACTACTTTCTCTTGTGAGTATTCGCTACTTCCGTCTTTGTCGATCATTTTTAATCTATATACATAACTGTTACCATATCTTACTCCGTAATCGAAGTATGGTCCGTAACTTTGTTCTGTTGTTGATGTTCCTTGTGCTTCTACTGTTTCGATTGTGTTGTAGATTTCTGTGTTTTCTGTTCTTCTTTCTACTTCAAATCTACTACTGTTTACTTCACTTGATGTCATCCAATCGATACTTACTTTTGTTCCTTGTTGTTCTGCATTGAAATCGCTTAGTTCGACTGGTACTATCGGTGCATCATTTGCTTCGATGAAGTCTAATACTCCTGCAAATAATGTTGTTAAGTTTCCAAAGTGTCTCCAATCTAATCCTAGATATACTGTATTATTGGTTACACTTACTGTTGCGATTCCCATTGCATTTGTTTTGAACTTATCATCGATTGATGGTTGTTCATAGCTAAAGCCTACATATGATGTTCCATTTCCACCTTCGTTGATTGGTTTTAAGCCATTCGCTGTTGGATGGAATCTTACATCATCTGCTCCTAAGTATTGTGCTGTAAAATCACTTACTGTGAAACTTGTTCCTTTTGCTATTTCTTTTCCTAATACATTTAAAGCTGTATAAGTTCCTGACCAAGCTACTCCTTCATATTCGGTTCTTAATACTTCTTTTCTGAAGTCTGCATCTACTTCATTTACCATATCTTGTGATGCAATGATTAAGTTTTTCTTGTTGATGTCTAAACCTGATGCTAAGAAGTTTCTTATATCTGTTTTTGAAAATCTATTGCCACCATCTGTTCCTGTATAGCCATCTGACCAGATTAAGCTTTGGTACATATCATAATTTACTGAGCGTTTTTCCCAACCATTTCTATCAAATACATCATAATCATATTGACCTGTAGCTGGGTTTGCCATCCAGTTGAATGATAATAATGTTGTTTTTAAGATTTGTGTGTTCAATGATCCTGCTATTATTTCTCGTCCTTCTACTGTATTTGCATCTGATTGTAAACTGCCTTGATTATCTGTTACTGATAATACTAAGTATCTATCGGATTTTCGTAAGTAGAATCTTACTTCTTTTTCTGATATGTTATTGCCATTATTCTCATCTGATTCTGCTTCTACTCGGATTACATAGATTGGAGTTACGTTTGCTTCCATGCCGACAAATCTTGAATCTACTACATAATCATTTGATGTATTTAATGTTCCATCTTTGTTTTTATCATTATTGAAGAAGCCATAAGTTTGAGGTATAAAATCTACTCCCATTCCATCGGCCATTCCGAAATCTACTAAAGCTTCGTTTGATGATGGGATTGTTGCTAATTTTTTAGCACTTACTACTTCTAACAATGTATCTACCATTGAATATGTTGACGTTGCACGACGGAAGATTGTTAATGTTAATTCTACATCACTTTGTTGTAATGATCCATCATTTCTTACTTCGGCTACTACTGGAACTGCTCCTTCTGTCATTATATATTCTGCATCTGTGAAGTCTGCTCCACTTAATGGATCTACTACGGTTGATCTATAAGCAGCAGGGGCATCTATTCTTACTAATTGTAAGTCGCTTGTATATTGACGACCTTTGAATTCTAAGGCACCTATGTCATATCTTTGACCTGTTAAACCTCTTTCTGTTCCATTGATGTCATAGTTGTACCAATCTATTTTTTTACCTCTATTGTTCAATGGGCTTCCTATTGGATATTTCCCATTTGTCATTTTGATTTTTACATCGCGTCCATCGATTTCTAAATCTTGCATTGCATCATACTCGATTGAGTGTTTGTCTGAACCACTCTCGATTCTCCATTGCTCTAAGTTTGTAAACTCATCTTTGTATAAATACCATTCTGAATGCTTTGGCATATTATTAGTTGGATTCATCTCGATAAATCTTACTGTTTGTGCATTTGAGTTTGGATTTACTGAGTATATGTTGAAGTCTAAGTTTGGTCCTCCGGCATTTGCATATTGACCTTGTACAAATACTGCACTTGATACTTGCGAATTACCTGTTATACTTAAGTCATCTAATACAATGATGTTATTACTTACATCTGTTCCGGTTGCTTGTTGGATTCCTATACCTGCTATATTACCATCTGTGTCTGCATTTGGTGAACTTGTTAAGATGATTGTATTATTGCTAATCTTATCATTCTTTGTTCTAAATGTTGGATGGTCATCGCCTGGCATTAAGTTATCTCTTCCATATTCTCTTTGAGTGAATAAATGAATACCTGCTCTATTTGCGGCATCATCTGTTCCTTCTATCTCTTTTACTATGTTGTTTATTACTTTTATGTTTGATTCCATTGTTGGCATCAATAAACTTCCTTTTTCAGTTCCGGCATCGTAATATACTGGGTTTTGTTCTATTTTTATACCTGTTGCTGAATATCCTGATTGTACTTTGTTGATTCGGTTGCCATCTACTAAGATATTCTTTACTGGGTAACCTTTTATATAACCTGTTGGATTACCTAATTGATCTTTTGACGTTTCATAGATTAAACCACCTACCATTATTCCGGCATGGTCATATTTATCATCGCCTGCATCCATTGATATATCATCCATGTTTACATCATAGATATGATTACCTTTTACTTCTCCATTCTCTTCGTTTCCTACTACTATTCCTGCTCTGGATACATTATAAATTACGTTGTTATTTATTTTGTTATTAAAACCATTGTAATTTATGTATTTTCCTTTTTGGATGTCATAAAGTCCACCCATTCCTAATGAAACTACTCCATAACCAAATCCACTTATCTCATTTCCGATAAATTCATTGTTTACGTTTGCGATTGTATCTATATCTTCTGATTCATACTTCGGTGGTAATACTACTTCTGGTAATCCAAAGTTAAACATTTGTCCTCTGTTTACTATTCCGGCTGAATATGACAATATTCCTAATTGATCATCACCTTCATACTCTACCTCTGTTCCATTAGATGTTGCACCTTTAATAATAGGTAATCTTACACTATTTCCACTTAAGCTTTCATTTCCATTCTCGATTATTAAATTTTGTAATTTAATATTATGAGAACCATTACCTAAGTAAAATGGTGCTGAAAATAATGCATCTGAGTTCATTACAAATTTTAATGCTTTTAAAGGACCTCCGTCAAATGTTATATGTCCACCTGAGTTGATATATTTTGGATCTTCACTTTGGTTTACTGGTGCATTTAATACAGGAAAATACTCTAATCCTTGACCAAATTTTACTCCATATCCTTTATCACTTGTCATATTGATTTGTACACCACCTTTAATCATAGCTCTATTTGTAGAGGCTTTCCATGTCATTGTATATGTTTCATCTGCTTCTTCTACATATCCTAATCCTATGATTGAACTTGTGAAATCCCATGCTGGATTTCCAAATAAGTCATACTGGGCATCTGTTAATTCAAATGTTATGTTGCCATTCATTCCATAAGTATAAAGGGCATCCATTGCATCATAGATTGTGTTAAAGTTTCTTTCTTTTCCTGCATTTAACATACCTACTGTGAATACTCCTTGCATTCCATCTTCTACTTCAAAGTAATCTATTACTGTGTTGTTTCCGATTAGTCTTGCCGCTGGATCTTCAAAGATTGATCTGATATGTGCTTCTATTCTATATTTTCCAGCTTCTTTTAACACTACTGATGGGAATTGTACATCTACTGTGTTAAATCTTAAACCTGCTGGTACATATTCTACACTATATTCATTTACTTGGGCTACTATCTTTTGATCTGATTCTCTATAGATTGTCAAATCTGCAAATACTTCTTGTGCTAAATCTTGCTGTCCGTGATTTGCAAATTTTACCATTGGTCTAAATGGTCTATTTGCATAGATTCTCTCTAAATCATTTTCTGGTTCCGATGCTGGTACTATTACTTCTAAGGCAGCAAGGTCATGCTGATATACATATCGTATTACATAACTATCTGCTATTAACCAACCATCTGTTTCATT
>JAUIIX010000046.1 GCA_030431515.1 bacterium | reverse complement strand
AAACATAATTTTACCCCTAAAAAGTATTTTAAGATTAGGAAGTATATAATTAATAATTATTGTATATTATTTTTCAAGAATAATTCTTTTACTTAAAAGATGGAATCTATATGTAAGTACTAATGCAGTAAAGGTTAATCCAATTAGGTAAGCATACCAAACTCCCATTGCACCAGTATCCATATAATTAACAAATATATATCCTAATGGAATTGTCAGAACCCAGTAACTGATTGAAGTTACTATTGTTGGGATTTTAACATCGTGAATACCTCTCAGCACTCCAAGAATAACTACTTGCAGACCGTCTGATAATTGGAAAAATCCAGCAACAACCATCAATCCAGATGCTATTGCAAGCACATCTGGATTAGATATATAAAATGAAGGTAATAACTCGTTAAAAACTATAAATATAATAGCAGCAATGGACATAAATATCAAAACCATATAAATTGATACAAAGCCAGACATTCTAATCTCACGTTTTAAACCCATTCCTAAAAAATTAGAAAGTGAGATAGTTGCAGCAGAGCCAATACCACCTGCCATCATAAATGTAGTAGCCGCTAAATTAAGAGCAATTTGGTGTGCCGCTAATGCTTCTGCTGATATAGTTCCAACAATTATTGACCCAATTGAAAATGCAGAAACTTCGAGTGCAAATTGAAATCCAATGGGCAGACCCATTTTGGTAATTTCTTTGATTTTATTCCATTTAACTTTTATGAAATTCAACTCTTTTAAATAACTTTTTAATTTTTCAGTTTTTAACATCAAAACAACAATCAGAACAAGCATCAAAGTTCTTGCGATAAATGTTGCCCAAGCAGCACCTGCAACTCCATAAGCCGGAAAACCAAGTTTTCCAAATATTAAAATATAGTTTAAAATTACGTTAATTAAATTTGCTACAATTGTAACTAACATACCAGGTTTAGTTAACTTAAGCCCTTCTAAAAACTGCTTAAATGCAAGGAATAACATAAACGGGAGTAATGACCAAATCATCACAAGATAGTAATCCATTGAAAGCGTTACTACTTCGGGGTCTTGACCTAAGTCATCCATTATATATATTGCTAAGTATAGAATTATCATTAAAACAATTGCAAAAACAAAATTCAAAACAATTCCATTTGATAACAAATTAGAACATTCCTCTTTGTTTCTATTTCCGTTTGCTTTTCCAACCAAAGGTGTCAATCCTGTTGCTAATCCTATTCCAATTATAAAAAACATTGAGAACATTGTGTGACCAAATGCGACAGCAGCAAGTGGAATTGCACCTAAACTCCCAACCATTAGAGTATCAGCCAAGGCAGTTATCATGTGTCCAAGTTGCGATAAAGTAACTGGGTAAGCAAGTTTTAAATTATTTCTAAAGTGATATTTGAATTTTTTACTTAACATTAAATCATTTTTGATAAAAAAGAAGTGCAAAATTAACTCTTTAAGTTAAGATAATATAATCAATCTCATTAATTCCTTAAATCTTACCTATTTTATTATCTATAATCATAGAAAAATAATTCTTATTTGTACTTATGCTATTATCTGCAAATATGATTTTCCTTATTTGCAGAAGTGCGAATATAGATTTCCTTATTTGCTTTTAATTATTTATCTGCAAATATGTCTCTCTTTATTTGCACTATTACTTGTTTTTGCAAATAATATTTCTTATTTTTGATATTATTATTTAAAAAAAATTATGAAATTATCAGAATTTATATCAGGAAATAAAGTAGAACGCTATCAATATAGCAGTTTTGAACCAAATTTAATTAACCACAAATGGGATATTGATGATTCAGAACTTATGTATGTGTTAAGTCGTGCTGATATTAAATTGGGAGAGTTAAATGCTTTTTCTCAGTTAGTGCCTGATATTGATTTTTTTGTAAATATGCACGTCGCAAAAGAAGGTGCTCAAAGTAGCAGAATAGATGGAACTCAAACTAATATTGAAGAAGCAATTCAAAAAGAAAAGCATATTAGCCCAGAAAAACGAGATGATTGGCTTGAAGTTCAAAATTATATTTCTGCTATGAACTATGCAATTGACAAGTTAGACGAATTGCCTTTGAGTAATCGGCTAATTAGAGAAACTCAGCAAATATTGCTACAAGGTGTGAGAGGTGAAATAAAATTGCCAGGTGAATTTAGAAAAAGTCAAAATTGGATTGGTGACAATTCACTTTCTACAGCATTATTTATTCCTCCTCATCATAGTTCAATAGATAATCTATTGTCAGATTTAGAGTTGTTTTTACATAATAATTATGATTTTGTACCTCCACTTATTAAAATTGGAATTGCACATTATCAATTTGAAACTATTCATCCATTTTTAGACGGTAATGGCAGAATTGGTCGATTACTAATTACATTATTTTTAGTTAGTAATGATTTATTAGTAAAGCCAACTTTATATATTTCAGATTATTTCGAAAGATATAGAAATAATTATTACGATAATTTAACAAATGTTAGAACACAAAATGATTTACGAAATTGGTTGATTTTCTTTTTGGAAGGAGTCTATCAAACAGCTGAAAAATCTATTAATACATTTAAAAAGATTATAGAGTTGAGAGATAAAGACACTAAATTACTCTTTCAATTAGGACGAAAAAATGAACTTGCTATTCAATTGCTCAACTATTTATTCAAGCAACCAAGCCATGATATTAATGATGTAGCAGACAATTTAAAAATAAATTTCTCTACTGCAGCGAGATTAGTCGATGATTTTGTGAAATTAAATATTTTAAAAGAATCTACTGGAAATAAGCGAAATAAATTGTTTCACTACGAGGAGTATTTGAATTTATTCAAATAAGTAATTAAAGTGCGAATAAGAATATTTATATTTGCAGATAATAGCATAAGTGCAAATAAGGATTTCTTTATTTGCACTTTTAAATATTTAGAATTCCCAGAATCTAAGTTTCACTCTTGCTAAATGATTGCTTGTTTTATTTTCAGTATCATAGTTAAACCTATAATATAGAACTAAATTCATATTCCTAAATAATTCAAAAGAATATTCAATATCAGTTGATAAAATAAATTGTTTTTCACCATCTAAGAAAGTAACTTTTCGTTTATCTTCAGGTCGAATAGTTTGAAGTGGGTCAGCCCCAGCATTGAACACTAAACTATCATTATCATAAATGTTCTTTCCTGCTCTTAAATACTCTACATTCACTTTTAAAGGGTATCTACCACCTAACCATAACTTAGAAGCAAAAGTATATTTTTCAGAATTTGGATTAAGATAACCCATTAATAGCTTTTCGTCATTAGTTATTGAATTTTGATAATTAAAATGAGTGAAAGAATAAGGTTCTACACGAGCATACTCAAAGCCAAAATCTGCATCAATATCTGGTGAATACCAAAATCCAATATTAGAAGCTGCCTTATTACTCCAAAAACCATTTCCTATTTCACTAAATAAAATATCATCAAGCATATAAGACCCTTTCAACTCAAGGTTTTTAAAAGGTCTGTAAGTAAAATCTGCACCCATAATTGAGTTATCTCTATCACGTAATGAATGCTCCAAAGTTTTTAAAAATCTAAGTGGATTCAAATACGCTAAATCAATTTCACGATTATAGATTACTGCTTCATATAAAGCAAATTCACCTTTCTCTACTCTCAATGCAAACCTATGTTGTGATAAGTATTTATTAGGAAATAAAGAGTAAAAACCAACTCCTCTTGTTGTATCTAAAGGCGAAGCCAACAAAGAGCCATGTGTAAATCTATATTCAAATTTCTTAGAATTATATCCCGCTGAAATTGCATCATAAGGAGGAGCTTGGTCAGAATTAAATAATTTTTGATTTATACCAGAGCCAAGTAATCTACTTTCTCTACCTATATAGATATAAATATTTCCAAAATCGGCTCTTAAATGTGATTCAGTAAAATCAAAATCACTTTTAAGTTCAGTTAATTTAATATTTTGAGAAAGTTTTCTATCTTGCAATAATATATTCATGTCACCAGATAAATGAGTTCCATTAGTTGCTTGAATATAATAACCAAGTTTACTCTCGATTGTTCCATACATTCTCAAACCACCTTGAGCAATTAATGCAGTCGAATTTAGATCATCTTTTTGTAAGAAATATTCAAACTCGCCAAGCGGTTCTAATCTTATATTATTATCTTTATCTTCAATATTATAGAGGTATTTCTCTCTATCAGTAAATAAATACTCAAAGAAAAGTTGAGTTGAATCAGTATTACTCTCAAATATCACAGCAGATTTTTTTTCAATCACTCCAAATTCAACTAAAAAAGATTCTAAAGTAGAATATTCATTCTTAGATAATTTATCTTTATTAATATTTAAAGTCTTAAGTGCTTCAAATATTTGTTTTCTTTGAAGTGGTAATTGAGAAGTTGAAAAATATGGTAAATGTCCTTTTGCTTCAGCTCGAATTAAAAAATCATAAACAGGATGATACAAATGAACATGTTCAACTTGAGCAAAAGAATATGAATTGAATATAATAAAAACTAATATTATCAATTTCATATTTACTGCCTAGGTACAAAGTTAATAATAATAACAATTATAACATTTATAATACCCACAACTATACTCGTATAAGTTGCCCATTTTTGAATCTCTGCTTGCTGGCTAATTTCAGGATAAGATGGAACATAAATCATATCTCCAGCATAGACTGGCACATATTCGTCAGGTTCAACCCAAGTGAGGTTTGTTCCTCTGATTATTCGAGTTCTTTTCGAATCAGCAGATGGATGCTCACCACCAGTTTGATTAATATACCATTCGTAGCTTTTACCTTCTACAAATTCTACATAACCAGGATTATTTACTTTACCAAAAACATAAACTCTTTTAGGATTTTTAGGTATAATAATTTTATCACCATCATTTAAAGAGATATTATCATCATTTCCTTTTAGTGCTTGTTCAAAGTCAATAGATAAAAATGGACTTTGAATTTTAATATCTTTATTCAATCTTAGTGTATCATCAATTGTCAAATCTGAATATTGAAAAAACACATCTTCTCTAAATTGTTCCCAATAATCATTATTTACTTTTTGCTGTTTAGTAAATATCCTTGCCAAAGGTAAATATGCACTTTCTTTAAGTCCACCTGCTAATTCAATCACTTCGGATATTTTAGTTTCACCATTTTTAATGATGATTGCTCCTGGCTTGTTTACTTCACCTGAAACAGTTACAACACCTGTCTTATTAAACTTTTTGACAGCTTTTTCGCCTACAATTAATATAGAGTTAGCTTCTAAGACTGGGTCATCACCAACTACATCAAGATTTTTATCAATATTTACTTTCAATGAACTATTGTCTGCACTATATAAAGTTATATTATCCAAATCAGCATTATTAGTAAAACCACCAGCCACTTTAATTAAATCAGAAAGTTTATCACCACTTTTGTGCATTACGGTAGATGGGTTAGACACTCCACCTCTTATTTGAAATGTATTATACTCATAGTTTTTATTCAATATTTGAATTTTATCACCTGGCATAATATAAGGGTTATCTGCAAAATTTTTAGGATTAAGAGCTTTAATCAAATCTGCTTCTTTTATATCACCATTACTTCTGGTTATTCTTATATTTCTTTGACTATAATATTCATCAGTTTCTCTAAAACTCTCATTTCCTTTACTTTGTCTTGATTCACTTCTAAAATTATATAAATTTTTAAGATGAATCACATCATTAGTTGATTGCTCAGGAACAGTGTTTGTAACATTAAATAAATCAGATACCCTATATGATCCTGGAAGAGTATAAACATTTTCATTCAATACATTTCCACTTACATCTACTACACAAGTCTTAGCTTTATATAATGATAACTGCAAATTATCAGTTTTCATTATTTTTTTCAATTCTTGTGTAACTTCTTTTAAAGATTTATTTTTTACATCAACATTTCCATAGCTACGTGGTAATAAAATCAAACCCTCTGGTGAAATTGTAAGAAACTCACCATCTACAACTGAAGGAAATGCTTTTAAAAAAACTACATCACCAGGCCCTAAATAATAAAATTCAGAATTAATAAAGCCCGTAGAAGGCATTGATTCTTTAAGTATTTGCTCTTGTTTTGATTTCAATTTAGAATCAATACTCCCCATCATCATTGGGTCATTACCAAAATCTCCAACTGATTGAGCAAAAACAGCTAAAGGTAATAAAAGTAATAATATAAAAGATTTTATCATTTTAACTTATTTTTTTAAAAGTTCTAAAATTATATTTCTTATTCTTTCTGCAGCTTTCCCATCCCAAAGGTCAGGAATATTTCCTTTTTTAAATTCACCTCTAAGCATTATTTCTAATGCTGTTTCGATTAATTCTTTTTTAGGAATAACTAATTCATTTGTTCCAATTTCAACTGTGATTGGTCTTTCTGTGGAGTTACGCAAAGTAATACAAGGCACTTGAAGTGCTGTTGTTTCTTCTTGAATACCACCAGAATCCGTTACTACTACCTTTGCATTTTTCATAAAATTTAAAAAACGCATATATGATAATGGTTCATATACTGTTATATTTGGATTATCAAATATCAAATGCTTTAAATTGAATTTTTCTAAGTTCTTCGCAGTTCTTGGATGAACAGGAAATATTAAGTGCATTTTCTTTGAGAAATCATTTAAAACATTCACAAGCATTGTCAACTGCTCTTCAAAATCAACATTTGAAGGTCTGTGAATAGTAATAAGTGCATAATCTTTATCAGGCAATTCACTTAAAATGTCTTCTCTTTTAGAAAGTTTTTCTAATCCATAATGTTGCGAATCTATCATTGTATTCCCAACACTAAATATATTTTCTTCTGGGAAACTTTCATTTAATAAATATTCTAAACCAGATGGCTCACTTACAAAAGCATAATTGCATATTGCATCAGTCGCTAATCTGTTTATTTCTTCAGGCATAGTTCGGTCAAAACTTCTTAAACCAGCTTCAATATGAGATACTGGAACATTCTTTTTAACAGCAGTTAGCGTGCAAGCTAAAGTTGAATTTACATCTCCAACTACTATTACCATATCTGGTTTTTCAATATCAAGAATTTTCTCAAATTCTATCATTATAGTTGCAGTTTGCTGAGAGTGGGTACCAGAGCCAACTCCAAGAAAATATTTAGGATGAGCAATATCCAAATCTTCAAAAAATGAATCGGACATATTTTTATCATAATGCTGTCCAGTATGAACTATTATATGCTCACATTCCTCAACACTTTCGAAAGCTCTATTTATTGGTGCGACTTTCATAAAATTAGGTCTTGCACCAACGATTGAAATTATTTTAAACATTAGTTTCTGTCTTTATACCATTTATTATAAAATTCTAAGTAAGCACCTGAAAGAACATTTTTCGACCAATCTAAATTAGATAAATACCAATCTATTGTCATCTTAAGTCCTTGCTCAAATGTATATTTTGGTTCCCATCCTAACTCACTACTAATTTTTGAATTATCAATAGCATAGCGTTTATCGTGTCCTGGTCTATCTTTTACATATTTAATCAAACTTTCTGGTTTATCCAATTGTCTTAATATTTCTTTAACAAGAGAAATATTAGTTTTTTCATTATTTCCACCGATATTATAACATTCTCCTGTTCTACCTTTTTGATAAACTGTCCAAATAGCAGAACAATGGTCATCAACAAACAACCAATCTCTTACATTCAAACCATCACCATAAACAGGTAAATCTTTATTCTCTAATGCATTATTTATCATCAAAGGAATTAATTTCTCTGGAAATTGCATTGGACCATAATTATTAGAGCATCTTGTTATTTTAACATTTATTCCATAAGTATGATGAAATGCAAGACATAATTGATCTGATGCTGCTTTAGATGCAGAGTAAGGAGAATTTGGAGAAATTGGAGTAGATTCAGTAAATAAACCTGTATCTCCTAAAGAACCATACACCTCATCAGTTGAAACTTGTAAAAAGTTTTTAATATTTAATTTTCTAACTGCTTCAAGTATATTAAGAGTACCACCTATATTTGTTTCTATAAATGGACGAGAATTATCAATTGATCTATCAACATGAGATTCAGCAGCAAAGTTAATAATTCCATCAACTTGATATGATTGTATAACATACTCAAGCATTTCACTATTTTTAATATCACCTTTAACAAAATGATAATTTTTATAGCTTTCTATTTCTTTTAAATTCTCTAAGTTTCCTGCGTAAGTCAAGCAATCATAGTTAATAATTTCAATATCTTCAAAATTCTTTAATAGATATAATATAAAATTAGAACCAATAAAACCCGCACCGCCTGTTACTAATATTTTTTCCATAAGTATCAATAATTATTTATAAATTTTACAAAATTAAGCAATTATCCATAATATTCAATTCGAGTAGGTAAATCAATCTGAAAAGTAGTCCCAATACTTGGTTGAGAATCCTTAATAAATATCTTACCCTTATGGTATTGCTCTATAATTCTACGTGATAAAGAAAGTCCTAAACCCCAGCCCCTTTTCTTTGTTGTATATCCTGGACTGAAAACACTTTTTCGTACTTGCTTAGACATACCTTTTCCGTTATCCTTAACAAGTATTTCTAATTTACTTCCCATTCGATAAACATCAATTGTAATTTCGCCATTTGACTTCTCAATTGCCTCAGCAGCATTTTTAATTAAATTTTCAAGCACCCAAGTAAATAGTTCTGGGTTCAAATATGCTTTATAACTTTTCTCGTTATAATTACCTTTTATATTTATTCTCTTACCAAGATGTGGTAATCTTCTTTGAAAATAAATTTTTGCATTATCAATCAACTCTCCAATATCGACTCTCTGCAATTCAGGTGTAGATCCAATTTTAGCAAACCTATTAGCAATTATATTCAAACGGACTACGTCCTTTTCCATTTCAGTTACTGTCTCATTAACTTCTTCATCTTCTTGCAGTTTTAGTATTTCTATCCAAGCAAGTAATGATGAAAGAGGTGTTCCCATTTGGTGAGCAGCTTCTTTAGACATTCCAACCCAGACCATACTTTCTTGATTTTTACGAATATCATTAAATATTACATAACTAAGTAATATTAAACCACCTACTGATAAAATAACAATCAAAGGAAATATTTTTAGAATATCAACAATCGTAGAGTTCGTATAATATATCTTCATTAACACATTTCCATCAGAATCATTTACAGTAATTGGTTCGTAGGAATGAGACATTTGTTCTACTAATCCTCTCATATACTTACCCTTATCCTCAGATGACATATTGCTTTCAAATTCAATATTCAAACTGTTTTTCTCATAAGGGTAATTAGGTTGATTATCTTCATTAGTTGAAATCAAAGGGAATGAAATATTTCGATTTACTTGTTCTAATAGTTCAAATAATTTTTCTGTTTCACCATTATCTTCACTAACAGATTTTGCAATATCTCTATATATTAAGGCACTTACTTGTATTAATTTTTGCTCTTTTTCAATTAAATCATTTATCAAAAACTGAACGAAAATAATTATCGAAATAATTATAGTTGTTGAAATAATTAAAAGCAATGATCTTATCTGCCATTTATCTGCATAATGATAGATTTGTGTTAGTATATTATTTTTTTCTTTCAATCTTTGAAATTAAATTTTAAAATGTTTTCAAAGTCTATTTCGCTTTGCTCACCAGACTTCATATTTTTGATAGTAAGTTTATTATTACTAATCTCATCATCTCCAATTATCATAGTCCATTTAGCATTTACTCTATTTGCCTCTTTAAATTGACCTTTGAAATTTTTATCTAATAAATCATAATTTAATATAACACCATTATCTCTAAGTTTACTTATCAAATTATAAATCACACTATCATCTTTAGTAGCTTTTACGATATATAAATCTATTTGTTCTTCAATATTATCGAATTTACCACTTTCTTCAAGAATAATTAATAATCTTTCAACTCCCATAGCGAATCCAACAGCTGGTACATCTTTACCACCTAACTGTGAAAATAGCTCATTATAGCGACCACCACCACCAAAAGAATCTTGAGCTCCAAGTAAATTACTTTGAAATTCAAAAACAGTGTGAGAGTAATAATCTAAGCCCCTAACGAGTTTATGGTTTTCCATAAATTTTATTCCAAGCGAAGTTAATTTCTCTTTAACTTGATTATAATGTAATTGTGATTCTTCGTCAAGTGAATCTGATATTTTAGGTGCATCATCAAGTAAAGCAATATCATCAGGTGATTTTGAATCAAGTATTCGTAATGGATTTTTGTCTAATCTTTCCTTACTATTTTCAGAAAGTTTATCTTTATTCTCGTTAAAATATTGAACTAATACATTGTTATATTTCTCACGAGATGCCTTGTTTCCTATCGAATTAATAAACAAAGTATATTCGGAAATCCCAATTTCTTTAATTAATTTATCAGCAAGATGTAATACTTCAACATCACTATCTGGATTAGGAGAAGACAAACATTCTACACCAAACTGGTGAAATTGTCTAAATCTACCTTTTTGTGGTCTTTCATATCTAAAAAATGGTCCAAAGTACCATAATCTCTGCACACCAGCAGTATTTGTCAAAGAATTTTCAATTGCTGATCTAACCAAAGCAGCGGTCATCTCAGGACGTAAAGTTAAGGAACTATCTGAACGATCATTGAAAGTGTACATTTCCTTATTTACTATATCAGTCTCTTCACCAATAGAACGTGAAAATACTTCAGTTGATTCAAAAATAGGAGTTCTTAATTCTTTATAATTAAATAAGTCAGTAACTTCTTTAAATTTTTTTTCTAAATATTGCCATTTATACGATTCAGAAGGAAGAACATCTTTAGTTCCTCTTGGTGTTTTTATCATTTTTTTAATAATCCAATAATTATTGATTTATAATAATTTTTTTACTTTCTTTCATATTCTCGGTTTCAAGTATATAGAAATAAACTCCATTAGGTATTCCTTCCAAATTAAGTTCAATTTCATATCTACCAGCAGGTATTTCCTTATTAATATATTCCTTTACAATATTAGCTTGTGAGTCCATTAAATAAAAATAAGTTTTCCCTTTTTCAATTACTTCTATTTCTACTTTAGTCTTTGTATTTGCAGGGTTAGGATAGTTCTGACTTAGTTCAAATTTACCTTCTGTGTCAATTAATCTATCTCCACCTTCTGAACAAATATTAGAAACATTAACATTAGATGAATTCCAATTTAAAACTATTTTCCCTTCTCCAATTGGAGTAATTGTTTCAATTCTTAAAGGTGATGATTTTTCTTTACCAAGAGCTACTTTAAATTCTAAATTTTTGAAAGTATAATTTGGCTCAATTAATTTTTCTCTTTCTTCAATCATAGCATCAAACTCAATTGTCTTCATATCACCTGTTATCTTAGAAACAGTAAATGGAAATAATGGTTCTAAAATCGACTTGTTATATGTCAACTTAATATTAAAACCAGAAATAGTCTCAACAACCCCCAAACTTGAAATTTTAGCTACATATATTGGAGTTTGGATAGTTTCATTTACCATTGCATCAATATTATCAATATTTAAAGTTAGTGAATCAACTCTTGGAGGAACACCTTTCCCATATACTAAGAATTTACTTGCTTGATGAATATCATTATGATATAATTTCAATATAGTTTTATACTCACCAATAGAGTCTGTTTGAAAAAGTAAATTAGATGATAAATCAGCGCCACTTTGAAGAGAATTATTTGAAGTATTATCTGATAAATAAGTAAATCTATCAAAAGTGAAATTTTGAAATTTAATACTGTCAATATTCAAATTTGAAGCCGATAAATTTCTTAATAAAACTTGATTTAATAATTCTTTTGATTCACCAATTTCTAAATCTTTAAAATCAATTACATTTGTTAATAATTGAACATCTGAATCATAAGCCATAGCATCAAAATCTTGACTAACTAATTTAGCAGGAATTTCTATCTCTAATTTTGCTAACCTCTGACCTACTACACTTGGAGTAAATAAAATTCTAATATCCATACTCTCATTTGGATTGAGTATAATATTCTGATAATTACCAATTAATTTAAAATCATCTCTATCTCTACCCCTAATCACTATATTTTTAATTGATAAAGTCGAATTTGTAGTATTAGTAATTACATCAGTAAAAGTAGAATCTAATTCTTGACCTAACAAAGTATAATCAAAAGAAAACTTCTCAGTTTTTATAGTAGGTTTAATAATTATAGATGCACAATCAGAAGTATCCATCTGAATATCACGTTCTTTTAATTTCCATATCTTAGCAAATCCATCCCAAGATGATGTTACTACCCTACTCGCATCAAAGTTATAATTTGCAGTAGCCACATTAGAAGTATGCTCTAAAAAAGTAGCAGTTGAATCCTTACCATCAGTTTTAGTCAAATCCCATCTAATTGAAGAATTTCCAGCTGAACTCAGCAACAAAGTATCTTCATTATTATAATAAAAAAATGCAGAATTGGGAGTTTCCTGTAAATCATAATTGCTAACACTTGGTGGAGTTGTATAAGTTTTTACAATTAATTCATCTTCTATATCCCAAACAGTTATTTGTTTGGATAATCTATTACATAAAGCAATTAACTTACTATCTGGACTTATATCAAGATGAACAATTGTCTGATTATTAGCACCATCTAAATTCGTATTAAACTCATGTAATTTATCATTCGAGTTAATATCATAAATCCTACAAATAGCTTGCCTTCCACCTACTGCATAAAATTTATTGTTAGGGTCAAACTTTGCAATCCTTACAGAAGCATCTCCAGTCGATTTAGAATAATCTAAATTATTAGTTTTAATATTAAATATTTTATAAGTACCATCTTGTCCTGCACTTATGACTTTTTCGCTTTTGGCATCAAAATCTACAGAGTAAACCCAACCCGTATGTTGTTCAAATTGTCTATAAATTTCACCAAATAATGCATCTTGAGGATTAGTATGCCATACTATTACTTTTCCATCTCTACCGCAAGAAGCCGCATACTCACCATTAGGTGAGAACACTGCATACAGTACTTGGTCAGTATGACCAAATAACTCTTTTTCAATCTCACCAGAATTTGAGTTCCATATTCTTACCTTATTTCCAGTTGAACTTGTAATTATATAATTACCATCAGGTGAAAAGAAAGCAGAGTTTAATTGCTCTTCATTGTGATTCAAATTCAAAGTTTTACCAATATTATTTGGCCATAATTGTAAAACTCTAAACATTGCTTCATTTGTTTCAAAATCAGGAACTTTCCAAGAATGTTTTAGATTCAAAACATTTTTAGCAAGTGTATCCCAATTATTCCCTTTATCAAGAGAGTACTCAAGTTGCACAACATCTCTTGGAAGAACTCCTTCCCACTCCACATCAATCACATCATTAGCAAACAGAGTATCATTACAATTCGGATATGATATTTTCAAAGTCTTTCTTTTAGGAGGCGTATTCGGAAATCCACCGGTAATATTTATTTTATTCCCAAAACAAGCATCACTTGTAATTACAAGTTGAGTAAAAACTAAAGCAGAATCTACAGGTTCAAATCTTATTTGAATAGGAAGTTCTTTACCTTTTTCAAGCAAATAAGGGTCATCATTAGTACTATCAATCCCACCTGACAATACAAAAATTCCATCTTCATTATTTATTAATCTAATATCTTTAATTAAAATATCAGAGTTAATTGCTTTGATAAAAAATTCTTCTTTATCATTATCACCAGGTAAAATATTTGCAAAACTCTTATCTATTGGGTCAGAAATTATTTTTGGTTTTAAAGAATCTGGAATACTCACTGCATAAGTAAAAGTATTAGAATAATATGACATAGAATAAGTTATGCTTGTTCTTTCATCACAATTAGCAATTAATTCAAATTCAAGCTCACTTGGACTATAATTCAGCAAATTAGCATTTAATATTCTTGAATTATTATATTCATCATCTTTATTACTTAAATAAGTTCCATTAGTTTGAACAGATATATTCTTTAAAGTATTATTCCCATATTCACTTAAGTCATAAAAAGATAATTTAATATTAGAATTATTAGCATTATTTAATATCGCAGCATCATTAATTATTGCTTTTGGACTTCTTGTAAAAACAAGAATTTCTTTATCACCTGAAAACTTTTTTAAATATTCAAATGGATTATTTCTATCAAAATTTAAAGCATATTCTAAATCAGAAATATATTCAAACTCTTGATTATTCATCAAATCAAATAATTTTATTGAATCTAATTCGTTTAAATCAAAATCATAATTTAGTTTATCAAAGCCAATGAAATGATACTCAATTTGCTTAGGTACATTAAAATTTAGTAAATTTGTAATTATTTTTAATGAATGTTCTCTAAAAGTAGAATCTAAACTTAAATCAAAATAAATTAAAACTTTCTTGTTAGTTATTGGTGCAATCACCGAGTTGCTAATCGATAAGTCGCTGATAGTATTACTATTTGCAAATATATTTATGTCTTCGTTTGCTAAGTTTCTTTTGGGGAGTACACCTTCATCAAAAAAGTAAAACTTAGTTTTAACAGTGGGTAGCGTGTTAGTATCTAATTCTGAAATATGAATTAAAGAATTAGATAGTGAAATTTGAACCATACTTACAAAAAATATCGTAAGATAAAATATATGCTGCATAATTTAATCTTATTTGAAGTGTTTTTATTTTCTACATCTTTATGTAGTGCGAATTTACGCAAAATTATTTATTTTTCAATAAACTGTTTATAAAATGTATAAATATATCTTATCATTAGCTTTATTTTTTGCTTCATTTGGAGGACTTAGTTCTCAAACTACTATATTTGAAAAAGGTTCAGTTACCTTTTCTACTGATACTACTTGTGTTAAATATACTTTTTATCCAAACGATACCTTGATATATCGTATTGATGCTTATGATTCAGTTTCAGTAAACTATGACTTACCCCTACTTCGCACAAGAAGAGAAGTTGTTATGTTTATTTGCGACTCTGTTGATAAAAATATGAAATATTATTTTTCAAGATATTTAGTCGATTATTATGCAAAGGAAAGTAATGCTCAAAAACAAAATGTTGAAATAGAAGACCATGCTTGGAAAATGAAAAAGGTGAACTTCAGCATCGACCAATCTGGAAAAAGATACACTTATGGAGTTGATGATTCAACAACTGCACTACTGGCTCCTGGCGGTGCTTTTGCTCCACATTTATTCTTCGATTTAGGTATTTATTGTAATCAAATTGATATAAATTGGAATGTTAAAGCAAGTGATGAAATCCCCGAAAATGGTGTTCCTTTTCCACTTTTTAATAGTTTAACATTATATAAATTCAGAGAACCAATTGATACATTAGGTCAAGAAGTTAATAGAGTTGAGTTCATTAGAACAGGACAATCCTCTTATGAATTTCCAATAAAAGATAGTGAAAATGGAACAATAACAGGAAAATCAAATGAGTTTGGGCTGCTTGATATATCTGTTATTGATGAAATTCCTATTCATTATTATTCAACTAAAGAAGTAAAAGTTAATATTAATCAACGTAGAGGTAGAATTTTACCTGGTTATAATTACCATACTACTTACTTTACTTTGATTAAATATAGTTCACCTGAAAAAATGAAATTAAAGAATAAGAAAAAATAAATATGACAGAACAAGGCGAACTATTTATAGTTCCAACTCCTATTGGAAATATCGAAGACATTACTCTACGTGCTTTAAATGTATTAAAGTCCGTTGATATAATTGCTTGCGAAGACAAAAGAGAAACTGGTAAACTATTAAAATTATTAGAGATTAATGCAAAAAAACTAATTTCTTATCATAATTTTAATGAACGAAATTCTTCTTTAGGTATTATCCAGTTAATAGAAAATGGAAATAAAGTTGCCTTAGTATCAGACGCTGGTTATCCATTGGTTTCTGACCCTGGTTATGATTTAATAAAACAATGCAAATTAAGTAATATTAAAATCACACCTTTGCCAGGAGCATCTGCTATTTTACCTGCTTTAGTTGCCTCAGGACTAAGCACAGATTCCTTTGTCTTTTTAGGTTTTCCTCCTCAGAAAAAAGGAAGAAAAACATTTGTTGAAAAAGCAATAACTTATGATAAAACTGTGATTTTGTATGAATCTCCACATAAGATTATTAGATTGCTAACCACTTTAAGTGAAATATTAGAAGAAGATAGAAAAGTATCTATCGCAAGAGAAATAAGTAAAATGTTTGAAGAATATCTATTAGATACACCTAAAAATCTTATTGATTATTTAGAAAAAAATAATAAAGTTAAAGGTGAATTTGTAGTTTTAATTGAGAGAAAAAATTAATGTTTATTACCTTTGAAGGAATTGATGGAGTTGGTAAAACTACTCAAATCAATTTATTAAAAACATATTTAGAAAGTAAAAATAAAGAAGTTTTAAGTATAAGAGAACCAGGCGGTTTATCTTTTTCCGAAAAAATAAGAGAAATCCTACTTGATACTAAAACTGAAATCAACTCTACAACAGAATTATTTTTATTTGAAGCTGCAAGGTCAGAATTAACTGAAAAGATAATTTTGCCTGCATTAAATGAAAATAAAATTGTGATATGTGATAGATTTTATGATTCCACATCAGCATATCAAGGTTTTGGAAGGGGCATTAACTTAGATGATATTAATTATTTGAATACTGTTGCAACCCAAAAACTAGTACCAGATTTAACTTTTTATTTAGATATTCCAATTTCTCAGTCATTAAATCGTAATATAAATAAAGTTAAAGATAGAATGGAATCTAACACCCTAAACTTCATCACTAATGTAAAAAAAGGATTTGATAAATTGAGCGAATTATACCCAGATAGAATTAAAAGAATAAAAGCAGATGATAGTATTGACCAAGTACATCAAAATATAATCAAACATATTAATGTTTAAATACTCAATCATAATGCTTTGCTTTTTATTAGCTTGTGATTCATTCTTCCCAAGAGATCCAGAAGAACCAACAAGCAAAGATTCTAATTTTTCTCGCCCAGATACTCCCAATATACTTGTTAATAATTTAATTTCATCATTTGTAACCAAAAACACAGTAAACTATTTACGCTGTTTCCAAAATGATTTGAACGAAGATATATTTCAATTTATTGCTACTCAAGATGTATCAGCACTCAATCCATCATTCTTTCAAGATTGGGACTTAAAAAAGGAGGAACTTGTATTAATCAACCTTTTTAACTCATTAAATTCTGGAATAAGTCCAATCATTACATTAAACAATAGAAAACTAACATTAAATCCGAAAACTGCAATCTTTGAAGCCGATTATTACATCAAAGTCCAACACAATAATCCCGATGATTCTGAAATAGAATATGAAGGCAAACTAATATTTCAAATGCAAGCTACTACAGAAGACTATTGGTACATAAGCACTTGGCAAGATGTTATAAACGAAGATTCGCAATTTCCGACTTGGACAAAACTAAAACTCAACTTTGGAAAATGAAAAAGTATATCATACTGGCAATACTCCTAATATACAGTTGCAATCCCTTTGCACCTTCCTTAGATGACGGCTTAGGAGGTCAAAACTTCCTTGCTGACCAAAGCACAGTTGACGGATTCTTTCAAAATTTTTCATTAGCATATAACTACCGAGATACTATAATATATCAACAATTATTAGATCAAGATTTTGTTTTTTCCTACCAAGACTACGATAAAAACACAGAACTAAATTGGGATAGAGAAACAGACATCAGAAAAACACATGGATTATTCACCAGTTCAAGATATGTAGATTTAGTATGGAACGATTATCTCTTTTCAGATGGCGACTCAACAACATGGGATGCTACTCGTCTATTTTTATTACAAGTAACATTCTCCGAATCGGACATATTAAACATCACAGGTCGAGCCAAAATCCGACTAAAACGAGAAAATTCCAAAGCAGATTGGCGAATGATATTATGGGTCGATGAATCCAATTTTTAGATAAAATAAATTATACATATTTTAAAATAAGAAACTTGATATATACTAAATCACTTAATAATTTTGTGTATTTGTGTTTTTTGTATTCAAGTCATTCCACGACGAGGAAGGATTTAGGTTGGGTTTCTCAAAATTAATGAAAATCACTGCAAAAAACTGCAAATTTTTTCATCCGAAGGATAATACAAAAATTTTAGCGGAACTAAATACTGCAGAAATAGGTCATTCATAGAGAAGCGATGAATCCAAAAAAAACTCTACGTCATTCTGAACGTAGTGAAGAATCTCCCAGAAATTGCAAACGTAATTCTGAACCCAGTCCTTTGAAAAATCGAAAAAAACACCATTTTTACTGCAAATTTTTTCATCGGCAGGATAACACAACAAACTCAGCGGAGCTAAAAACTGCAGAAATAACTTGTCAATTGTAAGGGAAATTCATGAATTTCCTATACCTTTGTTCTTTAATCCGAGTAATCTGAGTATTTCTTAAAATCTGTGATTCTAAAAATGTTCTTTTAAATAATGAAAAATACTGCAATATTTCTGCATTTTGACTTGGCTCAATTACCGAAAACATGGATTCCTCACTTTATTCTGAAGGGTGAGAGCAAATCTAAAAGCTTATTTATTTTTATTAACATCGAATTTAAATAATGATAAAAAAAAACCGACATTAGTCGGTTTTTGATTAGATAATATAATTTGAAGAAAATTTAGCCCTGTGTTTTAGGGATTTCAATAGCGATTAAACGAGATACTTCTTCGTATTGAACTTGCATTAAGATTGCATCACCTTCTTTTAGTTTATCTATTATACTTTTTAATTCACTTGGTGATGAAATGTCTTTTTTATCAGCTTTGGTTATGATAACTCCTCGTGATAAGCCACTCTTTTGTGCTTCACTGTAAGGTGTTACTTCTGATACCATTACTCCATTTTCTATCCCTAATTTTTCTTTTGTACTTGTTGGTATTTTTTCAACCTTAAAACCAAGTTTATCAAAATTATATGTTTTTGCGTCTTCATCTCCTACTACTGCACTGCTTGATATATCTTCGTTATCTTTGCCTTTTAATGTAACTGATTTCTTGATGAGTTTATTATCTCTCCAAATAGTTAATTCTATTTCATCACCTGCTCTACGTAAACCAACTTGATTTTGCAATTCACCAGAAGTTCTAACTTCTTTACTATCAACTTTTAGTATTACATCACCAACTTCAATTCCAGCTTTTTCTCCTGCTGAATTTTCCATTACTTTTGCTACTAATACTCCACTTACTTCATCAAGCCCAAGTGCTTTTGCCATTTTTTGGTCTATTGAACTAATTTGTACTCCAATATATCCTCTACTTACTTTACCATCTTCCATTAAATCTGATATTACTGATTTTACAAGGTCAATTGGAATTGCAAATCCATAACCTATGTATGAACCAGTTTGTGAGGCGATAGCTGTGTTGATTCCAACTAATGAACCATTGATATTGAATAATCCCCCACCACTATTTCCAGGGTTGATTGGTGCATCTGTTTGGATGAAGTTTTCGATTGCAGCATTTCCACCTTTTTGCTCAATGTCTCTTCCGATTATACCAATATTACCTCTTGATATAGCACTAATTATTCCACTTGTAACAGTTGCATTTAACCCTAAAGGAGAACCAACTGCTACTACTATATTACCGATTTTAATATCTTCTACATCTGCAAAATGTGCAGGTGCCAAGTTACTTGCATCTATTTTAATTAGAGCTAAATCAGTCAAAGGGTCAGTTCCAATTAATTTGGCAGTAAATGTTTTTTTATCGTTTGTTGTTACTGTAATTCCGCCATCTACTGCATCTTTAATTACGTGATTATTAGTTACTATATAACCATCATCACTAATAATGACACCTGAACCACTACCCATTCTTCTCTGTTCTCCATTTGAATGAGGTTTACCAAAGAATCTATAAAATTCTTCCATACCCTCTGGAATTTTGGTTTCATAACTTACTTCTACTTCCAAATTAACAACAGATTGTAGTGTTGATTCCGCTACTTTGTTGTAGGCATTATTCAATTTAGTAACGAATTCATCAGCTTGAATTGGATTTGATTTTGCACCTAATTGTTTAGATTGAGCAAAAATCGAATTTGAGTTTGATGTAAATAAATTTGAGAAAAGCAATACACTTAACGACACTCCAAGAGTTAAGAGCATACTAGAAAATAAAACTCTTTTTTTCATAAGATAATTCCTTTATAGTTTATAATTAACAACTATAATACGATAATGAAAAAATCAAAGTTTCAAAAACAAAAAAAATACCCCAATAATAAGGGGTATTCATTTAAATAAATATTGGTTTATTTTATCTTTTTTTAAGATTTTGGTTCATAGGTAATGTAACCATGAATACATTTCCTTCATCTCCACCAAAAGTTTCAACTGAAAAAGATCCATTTAATCTTCTAATGTTTGATTCAATAATTGATAAATTAAGTAGAATATCATCAATATCTTCTTCTAAAGCATCAATGATATCATCTTTTTGAGCTTTATAGATTTCAATCATTTTTTCTAATTTACCATTTTCTGAACCAAGCATCTGAACTTCCATAGCTCCTTCATAAGGATTGTCAGCAGCATTGATTTGAATAGTAGTTTCATGATTTCCAATCGAAAGAGTTTTATACATTAATGTTAATGTATGGCTCATAACATCTTTATCACCAACAAAATGTGCATCAGCATTGTCATCACTATATTCTAATTTTATACCATCTAATTCACCTGTTAGTGAAGTTTTGTAATTTACATTATCAAACACATCTTTAAAACTAACTGTAGATAAATTCAATTTGTTTTCACCATCTGTTGCTATTGTGATATCAACAATATCAGAAACAAATTGGAAGATTTCTTCAGAAGACATCGAAGCCATATTAACAAATGATTTCATTTCTTCTTCATTTTCGTAGAATCCATTTTCAATTAATTCTAAATAACCTAAAATACCTGTAAGTGAGTTTCTTAATTGGTGAGAAAGTTGTGTCATAAAGAAGGATTTTGATTCACCTGCTTCACGAGAAAACTGCTCAGCAAGTTGAACTTGTTTGTTTCTAATTTCTTGATGTTTTGCTGCTTCTTTTTCAATAGTGATATCTCTACCAATAGCATAAATTAATTTATCTGTTTGAGATACAGTAAAAGACCAATTAACCCATTTATCTTTTTTACCTTTTGATTTCATTTGAATATCAAATCTCTCAGTATAGTCATTCATAGAACTTTCTATCAATGAATAAAACTTGTGAGAATCTTGCTTATCAACAAATAAATCATCTATTGATGCACCAATCATATCATCAGCACCGGTGTTGAAGATTTCTTCAGATGCTCTATTCATTGTTTTCCAAACACCATTAAAATCTAAAACTGCAATTATATCCTGTGAAGATTCTACGATACGTCTTTGTGATTTAGTCATTTGATCAGCTAATTCCAATGCACGTTGACGACTGGTAATTACAGATAAGATAAATCCAAATAAGAATAGTGAAACTAAAAGACCAACTGCTAATGATATAAGTGGTAAGTATTCTTGAAACTCTCCACCAAAATTTGGAATTGTTTTGAAATCTACACTTAATATTTTATCATGGTAGTTAAATTCTTTTACTTCATTTATACTTGGTGTATATCCTTCATCTAAAAGATTTTTATTAAATGAACTATAAATTATATTTTTCTTACCATCTAAATTTTCGTAAATATCAAAAATAATTGTTGAATCGGAAGATATTCCTTTCCCTAAAGCATTTGTATAAAATGTGTTAGGCTCAATTTCAATTATTAATGCTCCATTAAAGTTTTGTATCCTATCTTCTTCTGTTTCTATTGGATACCCAACTTCATATTGAGGTGCTATTAAATAAAACCCTAAAGTGTCTTTTCTAACATTATACACTGGAGTCATTATTTTTTTATTGTCTTTTGCAGCACTTTCAATATGTTCCGTTGCTATTTTATCTGAAGCAAAGTCATAACCAGATAAATCCATATTTTTTTCAAATGGAACAACATATTCAGTTAAATAATATGTTTCTCTTTCTGCTTGAGGATGAATTACCATATCATAATACCCTTGTGAACGAGTATTGTAGATAAAGTCCTCATATCTTTCTTGGTTTACTTTTTGAATTCTTAATATACTTCTAATAGAAGGATATGTATTAGCCGGTGTCGAGGCGTTTAATTCAAATACATCTCGAACTACATAAGAGCTAAAGATTGCATTTATAGATCCTAAAACTTGATCGTTCAAATTAAATTTATCTTTTATCCGAGTTAATACTGAACTCGTAGCTTTTTCAAATTTATTTTGATTTTCAGAATCTACTGTGAATTGAACATAATACATCAAACCAAAACTTAAAACAATTGCAACAATTAATATAATCCATGCAGGATAAGTTTTAGAAAATTTGAATAAAATATTTTTATTAGACGTTGTACTCGAGGCATCTTTAAGTACATCTTCATAAGAGTTAGCAGCCATTAGTATAACCTATTTAATTAATTGTCAAATTTATTACTACGTATATCTGTGATTTCACTTGCGAATGAAGCTATATTAACTGGTTTGGCAATGAAACCATCAAAGCCAAGCTTCATAAATTTTTGTTGATCACTAGATAAGGCAAATCCTGTTACAGCAATAATCGGAATATCTTTATAATTCTTTATACTTCTTAAATCTTCGATTAATTCAGTTCCATTTTTATCAGGTAAGAGAATATCTAATAGAATAGTAGAAACCTCTTGATTTTTGAGTCCTTCAAGTGCTGCACTGGCATTTTCAAATTCAATTGTATTAAACCCTGCTTTTTTTAGTACAGTAGAAAATAGTTTCCTAATAGGAGGACTATCTTCAACTATTGCTATAGGAGCATCTTTATTAACCATATTATTACCTACATTTTAAAATTTGTAAGAAAATTAATCGTAAATTATCTAAGTTTTTTAGAAATTCCAATTTTTTTATTAATTATTTTTGATAAAATCTAATATTTTATTAGTTTTTATCATTATTTTTTCACTATTTTTTCTAATCTTAACTTCAACTAAATCTTCTTTAAGACTTCTTGACCCAACTATAATTTGTATAGGTGTTCCTATCAAATCTGCATCTTTGAATTTGAATCCAGGTGAAACATCTCTGTCATCATAAAGAACTTCAATATTTTCTGAATTAAATTTTGAATATAATTCATCACAATAATCGCTAACAGTCTGATCTTTATGAGTATTTATACCAACTATATGAACATCAAAGGGAGCTAGTTCCTTATTCCAAATTATTCCATTATCATCAGAACTTTGTTCAATAAAACAAGCGGCAATTCTTTCTACTCCAATACCATAACTACCCATTACGATACTTTTTTCTTTCCCATCTGTATCAAGAAATTTTGCACCCATAGCATCAGAATATTTGGTACCAAGTTTGAATATATGTCCAAGTTCAATAGCTTTTACAACACTAATTGTACTTCCATCTATTATATCAGGTTCACCACTTTGGACTGTTCTAAAGTCTTGATATTTTGCAATTTTAGCATCTCTATCTAAGTCTATATTTTTGTAATGATAGCCAGTTTTATTTGCTCCAGATACTAATCCGTTGCAATTCATTAATAGATTATCGGCATAAACATCTATATTCTTTAATAGATTTATTGGTCCTAATGAGCCAGCTTTTGCTCCTGTAATTTCTAATATTTCTTCATCATGGGCAGGTCGAATGTCAGTAGTAGCAAAAAATGATTCAACTTTAGAAATGTTTAACTCATCATTTCCTCTCATAAGAATCATAACTGCTTTTTTATCGACAATATAAATCAAAGACTTTGCACAAATTTGCTCATCTAAATCAAAATCTTTAACTAAATCATCAATAGTTTTAGATTTTGGAGTTTCAAAGATTTCTGCTTCAAAATTATCTTTATTTCTTTCAATTGCTTTAAGATCTGAAGTTGCAACTTCAATATTTGCAGCATATCCTGAATCAGAAATAGCACAAACATCTTCTCCAAAATCACTTTCAACCATAAATTCTTGAGATTTAGAACCACCCATTGCACCTGACGATGCACCCACTATAAAGTATTTGATTCCACATCTATCAAAAATAGATTTGTAAGCATTATAATGTTTATCGTAACTAATGTCTAAATTTTCAAAAGAAGTATCAAGTGAATAAGAATCTTTCATAAAGAATTGTCTGCCTCTCAAAACTCCAGAACGAGGTCTTGGTTCATTTCTAAATTTAGATTGAATTTGATACCAAACCATTGGCATATCACGGTATGAACTAATATGTTGTTTAGCATGTAAAGCAATAATTTCTTCGTGAGTAGGTGCAAGGACTAATCCATCTCTGTTTTTGATATGGAACATTACATCGCCCATTGCTTCTACCCTACCAGTTTCTTCCCAATACTCTATTGGGTTTAAAGCAGGTAAGTGAAATTCTTGTCCTCCAATTTTATTCATTTCTTCTTGAAGCACTTTTTTTATTTTTTCAATAACTCTCCAGCCCAATGGCAACCAAGAGAAAATCCCTGCTCCAATAGAACGCATTAAACCTGCACGTAACATTAATTTATGCGATGTCATTTGAACATCATTTGAAACATCTTTAAGAGTTGGTATAAAATATTGACTTTGTTTCATTTTTTTCCTAATAAGTAATTATTCAACTGTAACAGATTTAGCTAAGTTTCTTGGTTGATCAACATTACATTCTAATTTTAAAGCAATGTAATATGCCAACATTTGAAGAGGAACCACAGCTAAAATTGGATTTAACATTGGTAAAGTATCAGGTATATAAATTACTCTATCAGCAACAGTTTGTATTCTTTCATCACCTTCATTAGCAATTGCGATTACTTTACCTTTTCTTGTTTTCACTTCTTCAATATTTGATAATACTTTATCATAAATCTCATCTTGAGTTGCAATAAATACAACTGGCATATTTTCATCAATTAAAGCAATAGGTCCATGTTTC
>JAUIIX010000045.1 GCA_030431515.1 bacterium | reverse complement strand
AAAAAACTTCTTCTTTGTGGTGCTGATAAAATGTCATCAATTATGAATATGAATGATAGAAGTCATTGTATTTTATTTGGTGATGGTGCAGGTGTTACTTTAATAGAAGAAATAGAAGATGAAGATTTGGGATATAAAGACCAGATTTTAAAAATAGATGGTGCAGGTGGAAAATTCTTAAATCAAAAAGCTGGTGGTTCTTCACAACCTGCTACAATTGAAACAGTAAAAAATGATTGGCATTATATCTATCAAGATGGTCAACCAGTATTTAAAGCCGCTGTAAAAGGTATGGCTGATGTTTCAAGAGAAATTATGGATAAAAACGGATTAAAATCTGAAGATATTGCATGGCTTGTTCCACATCAAGCAAATTTAAGAATAATTTCTGCAACTGCTGACAGAATGGGTGTTTCTATGGATAAAGTAATGGTAAATATTAATAAATATGGAAATACTACTGCTGCTACAATCCCTATTTGTCTATCTGAATGGCATGATAGTAAACAAATGAAAAAAGGTGATAACTTGATTATTTCAAGTTTTGGAGCTGGTTTCACTTGGGGTGCTATTTGGTTAAAATGGAGTATGGATTAATTATATTTATTGTTTTTTAAATTAAATTAATTATATTTGAAATTATGAAAAAAGTTTTTTTATTTTCAGGTCAAGGTTCTCAGTATATTGGTATGCTTCAAGACTATTATAATAATCTTGAAAGTGTTAAATCAATATTAGCTAAATCAAATGATATTTTGAATTTTGATATAAGTCAAATAATGTTTGAAGGACCAAAAGAGAAATTAACTGAAACAAGATATACACAAGTTGCTTTGTTCTTACATTCTGCAATAGTGTATGATTTGATTAAAGATAAAATATCAAATGATGCTACAGCTGGTCATTCGGTTGGTGAGTATGCGGCTCTATATGCTGCAGGTGTTCTTAATTTTGAAGATGCTTTAGAGTTAGTTGCACTACGTGGTAAATTAATGTTCGAAGCAGGAGAAAAAAAACCTGGAACTATGTTCGCCGTAATCGGTATGGAAGACGAAAAAATAGAAGAAATTTGTAATGAATTGAATAATGAAAGTGAAGGAAAAGTTATTGTTCCTGCTAATTTTAATTCAACAGGCCAAGTAGTTATCTCTGGATCAAGAGATTATCTACGTGAAGTAAGTGTCGAGTTTAAAAATAGAGGTGCAAGAATGGTTAAAGAATTAAATGTATCTGGAGCATTCCACTCACCTTTATTGAATGATGCAAAAGAAGAATTAGCAAATAAAATTAATTCTTTAAGTTTTAATAATGCAAAAGTTCCTGTTTATACTAATGTAAATGCACAAGCAACTTCGAACTCTGATGAGTTAAAAGAATTGTTAATCGCTCAGTTAGTATCTCCAGTTAGATGGACTCAAACATTACAAAATTTAAAAAATGATGGTTTCACAAGTTATCTTGAAGTCGGTGCTGGAAACGTATTGCAAGGATTAACAAAACGAACAATTAGTGATGTTGAAATCTTTGGTATAGATAAATATGAAGAATATCAAAAAATTTCTTAATTTTACATTTATTAAAAAATAAAATAGAATTATATGTCTTTTAATTTTGAAAAAAGAGTAGCAATTGTAACTGGTGGAAGTAAAGGAATCGGAGCATCTATTTGTGAACATTTATCTGCAAATGGTGCTAAAGTTTATTCTTTAAGTAGAAGTATTCCAGAAAATGGTAATTCAAATGTTACATATAAACAATGTGATGTTTCAAATTTTGAAGATGTTCAAACAATCATATCAGAAATTCATAAAGAAGCTGGAAGTATAGATATTCTTGTAAACAATGCAGGAGTAACTAAAGATAATTTGATAATGAGAATGAACGAAAAAGATTGGGACACTGTAATAGATATAAATCTAAAAAGTGCTTTCAATACTGCTAAAGCGGTTGCTCGTATTATGATGGGACAAAGAAAAGGTAAAATTATTAATATCGGTTCTATTGTTGGAACAACAGGAAATGCAGGTCAATCAAACTATTCTGCCTCTAAAGCAGGTTTAGTAGGGTTTACAAAATCCTTAGCTAAAGAATTAGCTACAAGGAATATCTTAGTAAATTTAATCGCTCCAGGTTATGTGATGACAGAAATGACTGAAAAGTTAGATGAAGATCAACTTAAAGCATTTTTGGATAATATTCCAATGAAACGTGGTGCAAGTGGTGAAGAAATAGCAAAAGTCGTAGGATTTTTTGCTTCAGATGATTCAAATTATGTTACCGGTCAAGTGTTGCACGTTGACGGTGGCTTAGCAATGTAAATGTTTTTTTAAAATAATTTTTTTGAGGTTTATATGTCAGACGTAAAAGCAAAAGTAACAGAAATAATAGCAAATAAATTAGGTGTAGAAGAATCACAAATAACTGATGATGCTTCTTTCACTAAAGATTTAGGTGCGGATTCATTAGATACAGTTGAATTAATCATGGAATTTGAAAAAGAATTCAATTTAACTATTGAAGATGAAGATGCAGAGAAGATTCAGACTGTAGGAGCAGTATTAAGTTACTTAAACGAAAAATTAAATTAATAACTAAACGATCTAGAAGATCTTATGCCGAATTATAATTATCCAAAAGTAGTAATTACTGGTTTAGGAGCAGTAACACCAATTGGTAATAATTTAAGTGAATTTCACGAAGGATTATTAGCAGGTAGGAGTGGTGCAGGTCCTATAACTAAGTTTGATGCTACTGAATTTAAAACAAAATTTGCATGTGAAGTAAAAGATTTTAATCCTGATGAAGAAGTTATTAACAGAAAAGAAATTCAAAGGATGGATTTATTTACTCAATATGCAATGGAAGCTTCTCACCAAGCTATTCAAGATTCTGGATTGGATTTAGAAAAAATAGATAGAGAAAGAGCCGGTGTTATCATTGGATCTGGAATTGGTGGAATGACTTCATACCATCAACAACAAGAAAATCTATACAAAAGAGATGGAAAACCTGATAGGATTTCTCCTTTTTTCGTTCCAATGCTTATATCAGATATAGCAGCTGGACATGTTGCAATTAAATGGGGACTAAAAGGACCTAACTATGCAACTGTATCTGCTTGTGCTACTTCTTCTCACTCTATTGCAGACGCTTTGATGTTAATTCAAAGAGGTGACGCTGATGTAATGGTTGTAGGTGGTAGTGAAGCTGTTGTTTGCCCTATGGGTGTTGGTGGATTTAATGCTATGAAGGCATTATCTCAGAATAATGATGAATATAAAACTGCATCTCGACCATTTGACAAAACTCGTGATGGTTTTGTTATAGGTGAAGGTGCGGGAATTTTAATTTTGGAAACAGAAGAACACGCAAAGGCAAGGGGTGCTAAAATATATGCTGAAGTTGCTGGTTTTGGTTTAACTGATGATGCATTTCATATCACTGCTCCAGCAGAAGGTGGAGAAGGTGCTATTAGATCAATGAAGTTAGCTATGAAAGACGCTGGTGTTACTATTGATGATGTTGATTATATCAATGCTCACGGTACATCTACTCCTTTCAATGATAAATCAGAAAGTTCTGCAATTAAATCTGTTTTTGGTGATAAAGCTTACGACTTATTTGTAAGTTCTACAAAATCAATGACAGGACATTTATTAGGAGCTGCAGGTGCAGTTGAAGCAGTTGCTACTGCATTAGCTATTAAGCACGGCTTTATTCCTCCTACAATAAATTATAATGTACCAGACCCTGAATGTGATTTGAATTATGTTCCTAATAAATCTATTGAGAAAAAGATTAACGTTGCTTTAAGTAATACTTTTGGCTTTGGTGGGCATAATGCTACTATTTGTTTTAAATCCTATTGAGGTTTAAACTTATAATTTCCATTTTTAAAAATATATTTTCCAAGAAATCCAATCTCAGATTAGTAAAATCTGAAATTGGATTTTTTTCAGAAGCTCAAAAAAAAGAGATAGAATCTATTATTGGCTTTGAAGTCGATAATTGGAAGTTCTTTGAACAAGCACTTTCTCATAAGTCAGTTGTTGCTGATGAGACCATTGAATTAGATGAAGATAATCAACGTCTCGAATACCTCGGAGATGCAATTCTCGGAGCAATTATTGCCGAATATCTTTTTCATAATAATGTTGAATGGAGAGAAGGTGAGTTGACTAAATTAAGAAGTGTTTTTGTTAAAAACTCTACTTTAGCTTATTGTGGCACAAAACTAAAAATTGATAAATTTTTAATTTATGGAAGCCACGCTGAAAATAATTTAGAAAAAGGATATGAATCTATTGTATCTGACTTAGTAGAAGCATTAGTTGCAGCTATTTACTTAGATAAGAATTTTGAAGAAGCTAGAAAATTTGTAAAATCTAAATTACTTCCTATTATGCTCGAACTTGAGCATACGGTAAGTGATAATTACAAAAGTATGTTATTAGAGAAATGCCAGTTAATACTGCAAACTCAACCAAAATATGAAGTAATAGAAGAAAGTGGTCCTGATCATAATAAAGAATTTTTAATTGCTGTAATCGTCAATAATAAAACTTTGTCGGAAGGACGAGGAAAATCTAAAAAAGCAGCTGAACAAGAAGCTGCAAAAATTGCATTAACTCTCGATTTAATTAAAATATAGGGAATATTGATGGAAAATTTAATTTTTGATAAATCAGTTGAAGGTAGAAAAGGATATACTCTACCAAAATTGGATGTACCTGTTAGTGCTGAAGGTGTTATTCCGAGTAAATATTTACGTCAAAATGATGCTCGTTTACCTGAAGTTAGTGAAATAGAAGTTGCAAGACATTTTCAACATTTATCACACAAAAATTTTAATATTGAAAAAGGTATGTATCCTTTAGGTTCGTGTACTATGAAGTACAACCCTAAAATTAATGAAAAAATTGCTGCTTTTTCTGGTTATGCTGGATTACACCCAATGATTGACGATAAATATGCTCAAGGTGCTTTACAATTAATGTATGAACTTGGTGAACATTTAAAAGAAATTACTGGATTACAAGGTGTATCTTTGCAACCTGCAGCTGGTTCACAAGGTGAATTTGCTGGTATGTCTATGTTCAAAGCATATCACGATGATAGAAATGATACAGCAAGAACTACTATTTTAGTACCTGATTCTTCTCATGGAACAAACCCTGCTTCTGCTGCTATTGCTGGTTTTAAAGTTGATACTATTAAAACTAATGAAAATGGTAGAATTGATATAGAACATTTGCAATCTAAAGTTGGTCCTCATGTTGCTGGATTTATGATTACTAATCCATCTACTTTAGGATTATTTGAGCAAAGAATTGACGATGTAGCAAGAATTATCAGAGAATGTGGTGGTTTATTATATATGGATGGTGCTAATTTTAATGCACTTCTTTCTATAGCAAGACCTGGTGATATGGATTTTGATTGTGTTCATATTAACTTACACAAAACTTTTTCTACTCCTCACGGAGGTGGTGGTCCTGGTGCTGGTCCAGTATGTGTATCTGAAAAATTATTGCCTTATTTACCAAAACCACAAGTAGTAAAAGAAGGTGAAGAATATAGATTATCTTTAGGTAATCAGAAAACTATCGGAAGACTTCATTCTTTCTATGGTAATTTTGGAGTTTTAGTTAGAGCTTACACTTATATTAGAATGCACGGAGCAGTTGGTCTAAAACGTATTTCTGAAAATGCTGTTATAAATGCAAATTATATTTTTGCAAGAGTAAAAGATTATTATGAAGTTCCATTTGACGATCATTGTATGCACGAATTTATCATTAGTGGTAATAAACAAAAGAAATTAGGAGTTACAACTAAAGATATTGGTAAAAGATTATTGGATTATGGATTCCATGCACCAACAGTTTATTTCCCTTTAACTGTACCTGAAGCAATGTTAATTGAGCCAACTGAAACTGAGAATAAACAAAACTTAGACGAGTTTTCAGATGCAATGATTGCTATTGCTAATGAAGCTGAAACAAACCCAGATTTAGTTAGAAATGCACCTCACTCTACTCCTTTAAAAAGATTAGATGAAGCATTAGCAGCACGTAATTTAGATATTTGCTGGTCTGGTTATAAAAATTAAAATATTTTTAAAATATTAATTAAAAGGAGCTTCGGCTCCTTTTTTTTGCTTTTCTGAGTAAATCTTGAAATCCATCTATTTTCATCTAAATTAAAATATTTCATTTCGAGGTATAATCAAATAATCACCCAGAAATCAAAAAGCAAGTATTTTTAAAAATAAATTACAAATATTTTAAAATAAAAATCTTTATATAAAAAATTAATATATTAATTTTGCCTTGTCTTTCTGAGTGAAGTGAAGAATCAATCTTCTTTTTATATTCAATGAAGGGAGCTATCAGTACGACAGAGTGTGATTTACTGTACTTGTTAATTAAACCCAGTTCTTACAAATAACGAAAAAACACCGATTTTACTGCAAATACTGCAGAAATCGTATAAAGCTTTTAACAACAAAAATTTATAAATGCAATATATACTAAAAATACTAAAATACTTAAAAAAAACACTGCAAAAAACTGCAAATACTGCAAATACTGCAATTTTCTTTAAAAAAAAACAACGAAATCGAAGATTTGAGTTTAATGAATTTAAAAAAATCTCTCAGAACTGACTAGGTACATTTACGTGCAGGAATAAATCCTTCTTGTGATTTGTTTGCAAATTTTCTTAATCTTGCAAATAAGACATTAAAAATTTATAATTTATTTTTGAAAATATGATGTTTTTTAGTTAACATTTCGCACCTATGGTGCTTTTGTGTTGGTGGGGTTTTGTTGTTTACAAACATTTTGCATCTAAAGACGCAATTTTCGATTAATGTATAAGGTCCTTTGGTGTTACTGTGTGATTCTTCACTAGGTTCAGAATGACGTAGAGTTTTTCATGGATTCCATGTTTCGCTTTGAATGAGGTTATATTTTTTTCGGTTTTGCAAAGAACTGTTTTTCATTTTCAAATATGTTAGGAACGGTTTTGAGCTATAAGATAGCTTATAGAATCTCATTTATTCTTTATTATAGTTGCGAATTTTAGATTTGAGGTTTTCTGTCCGTTCCCTACAATAGAAGATTTTTTATACAATGGATTCATCGCTTCGCTCTGAATGACGGATAGTTTTATATAGTTATTTCTCCACATTTTAATATGTTAGTAAACGTATTATTTACAATTGTCAGATGATATCTTTATAATTCTTCATATCATTTTTAATTTTTTTTATTTTTGATAAATTTAAATATATAACAAAAAATAGTACTAACAATAGCAAAGTAAAAGAAATGAAAATTGAGAAACCTTTATTGTGTACACTTCCTAAAAATAATAACATTACAAATAATACTAAAAATATCATCAAAATTATGAATAATATGAAAGCCCATAAAATCTTAATTTTGAATTTATTTATTTTCATTGAGTACCTTTACCTCTCAATCAACAAATTATTATAAATAAACTCATTTCCTTTTTGAAGTTCGATGATATAAACTCCATTTGAAATATTGTCTAATTTGATTTTTAGGTCTTCATTTTTGTAATTTCTACTTAATTTTTTTTCAAATATTAAGAGACCATTTACATCATAGATTTTTAATTCATCATTTATATTTGCGTTAAGTTTTAATGTAAATTCTCCATTATTTGGTTGAGGGTAAACTTTTATTGTTGAATTTTCATTATTTTCTACCGATAGTTTTATTTCAGTAGCTTCGAAATTAGCATTTTCTACATCTTTCTGTAAAGATATATATATTACTTTTGGGAAATAGGTATAAGTATCTGTAATTGGTGTAATTGTATATGAGCCAACTAATAAATTAGCAAATTCATAGTATCCATTGTCATCTGTAGTTGCTTTTAATTCACCATTACTAATTTCAATTCCTTTTAATCCCTTGTCATTTTCTGTTACAAGTCCACTAATTTTAAAGGTTTCAGTTGTTTTAGTTGCAACAAAGTCTAAATCATTTTTATTTTCATCTAAATTAACAACTCTGTTTTGTGGAGAATAAGAATATCCGTTTGTAATAGGTGTAATTGTATAAGAATTTTGAGCTAATTTTTCAAAAATATATATTCCGTTGACATCAGTTTTAGCAATAGATGAACCATTACTAACAGTAATATTATTAAGAGGATTACCATTTTCAGTTATTTTACCAGATAAATCAAAAGTTTTTGCAACTATTTTTGTAGCAATAAAATCAACATCACTTTTATCACTATTCAAATCAAGGACGGTAAACTCTGGTGAAAATGTATATAAAGTAGAAATTGGAGTAATAGTATATGATCCTTCATTCAGATTTTCAAATTTATATTCTCCATCTACATTTGTAAATTTACTTTCAATAGAATTATTTATCTCAATATCTTTGATACCAATACTATTCTCAATTACTTTACCTGAGATGTTATAGGTTTTAACAACATTTTGAAGAGCAATTATATGGTATTCTCCAGCACTAACAAAATTCCAATTATTTGATGAATTTATTTTTAATGGCTCAGTTGAGTAAAAGTCAGTAGATGCTTCACCAAGTTGGAAAAACTCATTATCTCCCCAAATCCATAGATATCCATCTTGGTCAATTGCATAAGAATTCCAAGTACCTGTTTCAACTTGTTGCCATTTATTAGAAGTATTTAATTTTAAAGGTGTTTCTCTAATACCCGTAGATTTATTTCCAATTTGACCAAATTCATTATCTCCCCAAGTCCATAAATCATCTTGATTGTCAAGAGCCATAGAGTGCCATGCTCCAGCCGAAATTGCTTTCCAATTACTATTAGTACCAACTTGAAAAGGAGTTGCATAATAAACTGAGTTATCTTCAATACCTAATTGAAAATAATCATTGTCTCCCCATCCCCAAAGTGTTCCATTATTTTTAATTGCAAGTGAATGTTGAAAGCCAGCAGAAATACTTGACCAGTTTTCATTTCCAATTTTTAATGGAGTAGTTTTAAATTCGAAACTACCATCACCTAATTGACCAAATTCATTGTCTCCCCAAGCCCATAGTGTTCCATCATTCTTAAGTGCAAGCGTATGATAACCACCACATTGAACTGTCTTCCAATCAGTTTGAGTTCCAATTTTGGTTGGGTTGCTAACATTATTTTGATTTCCTAAACCAAGTTGACCATATTCATTATTACCCCATGCATAAATACTTCCATCAACTTTAATTGCAACATTGTGGTTTGCTCCTGCAGAAACATAAGCCCAATCTTTCTGATTTCCTATTTTTATAGGCGTGTTTCGATTAATAAGAGTACCATTCCCAAGTTGACCAGATTCATTAAATCCCCACGCCCAAAGTGAACCATCTTCTTTAATTGCAATAGAATGATTATCGCCACTTGAAATCATTTTCCAGTCTTCATTATTATCAATTTGCTTAGGAATAAACTGCCCTAAAAAAGTTGCATCTCCAAGTTGACCATAAGTATTATCACCCCAAGACCATGCTGTTTGCTCTTGAGAAATTAAATTATTAAAATTTAGAAATACCAGAACTATAGTAAAAAGTATATGTTTGCGTTTCATAATTTACCTCTTTGTTATATAATTATTTGCAAATTAAACAATTTTAATATAAATTCTAAATAGTTTATTTTGAAATTATATAATAGTAAGTCTTATTTAAAGATATAATTATTAAATTTTACAAGAATAATTATTTAAAATTATACTTAAAAGATAAGTATTCATTAATTTTGTGTTTTATTAATCTTAAATACTAAAAATAACTTGAATAAAATAGCTATAAAACTGAAACCTGCAGCAGAGAGAATGGTAAAGAAGGGACATCCCTGGATATTCGAAGATAGTATTGTTAAGCAAAATAAGCCTGCGAAAACAGGTGATTTAGCAATTATTTTTGATACAAAGAAAAATAAGTTTTTAGCAAGTGGATTTTATGATGAAGATTCAGTTATTAAAATTAAATGTTTTCAATTTCATACGCAAATTGAAATAGATAATGATTTTTTCAAAGATAAAATAAAAGATGCTTTTAGTAAACGAAGAGAATTAATAAATAAAGATAATAATAGTTATCGATTGATTTATGGCGAAAATGATTTTCTACCCTCTTTAGTTGTTGATGTTTATAATAAAACTGCAGTTATTAAAATTTACTCAATGATTTGGGTTAAATACTTAGATTTTATTTTTCAAAGTATAAAAAGTATAATTGGTTTAGATAATATTGTGCTAAGATTATCTCGTAATATCGAAGAAAAAGCTAAGGGATTTAATCTTTTTAATGGCAAATGTTTAGTTGGTAATTTAGAAGATTCTAAAGTTGTGTTTAAAGAAAATGGATTGAATTTTATTGCAGATGTTGTTAATGGTCATAAAACTGGATACTTTTTAGACCAAAGACAGAATAGAAAAAAAGTAGGAAAACTCGTAAAAGGTAAAACTGTATTAGATGTATTTTCATATAATGGGGGCTTTACAGTCAATGCTTTGTGTAATGGAGCTAAAGAAGTTACGAGTATTGATATAAGCAAACAGGCTATTGATTCTATTCAAGATAATTTGAATTTTAATACTTATACAGGGAAATTTAATTTTATTTGTGATGATGCTTTTACTGCTTTAAATCAACTAATAAAAGACAGTAAAAAGTTTGATGTTGTAGTGATTGACCCGCCTTCATTTGCAAAGAAAGAAAGTGAAATTAAAAAAGCAAAGGAACAATATACTCGGCTTGCAAAGTTAGGTTCTAAATTAGTAAATAAACAAGGCATTTTAGTACTTGCCTCTTGCTCTTCTAGAGTTAGTGAGAAAGAGTTTATTGAATGTAATGAACTTGCCTTTAAAAATGAAAATGTTGGCATAGAAGTTATTGAAAAAACAAATCATGATATTGATCATTTGGCAATAATTCCAGAAATGAACTACCTTAAATGTGTTTATTATAGGATGTTCTAAAATCATTCAATCTTTCAATTTAATTGCTTTAATTGGGTCTAATTTAATAGATATTGATGCTGGGATAATAGTCGCAAGTAAGGTCAAAGTTATTGATACTGCAATTATTATTATTATATTTATAGGTAATATTTCAACTGGTAGTTCACTTAAGAAATATATTTCATTCGGAATTTTTACAATTCCAAAAAACTTCTGAATATAAAGTAAAGCTAATCCTATTCCTGTTCCAATTAATGACCCTTTCAATCCAAGAGTTAAACCATAAGAAATGAAATACAATCTCAAATCTGATTTATTCATACCTAACGCTCTGAGTATTCCTATGCTTTTGAATTTCTTTACTATCATTATTAACAATGAACTAATTACCACAAAACAAGATACAAGTGTTATCAAACCTAATACGATTGGAATTGGTTGCTTTTGAACTTCAATCCATAAAAACTTGTCACTGTGTATTTGTTGAGTTGATTTAACAAGAAAAGGGTATCCTAATTTCTCTTCAAGTGATATTTGAAAAGCTCTGTCTGAAACTTCCTTTGTAATTAATTCAATATTATTAACTTGGTTTAATCCATCATAGAATATGGTTTGTGCAGTTGATAATTTAATAAATACTATATTCTCATCATATTCGGAAAATCCAGTTTCGTAAGTATCATCAACATTAAAGCTATTTACTTTATAGTTATAGTAATTATCAGATTCTGGGAATGAAAACAATGCTAATTTATTATTATCATTAATAATTTCATCTTTCAATGTTTTTGATATGATAATTGAATTATCTTCTTTGAAACTCATATCAAATTTATCATTTAGATATTCATTTGTAACAGCTTTAATTATTACTGCTTTTATAGTTTTATCACTTTTAATCAAAGAATAATTATTAATAACAGGGTATATTTTTTCTACTTGTTCTTCATTGTTTATTTTGGATATTATATTATTATCAAACTCATAAGTGCTTTTATTAAAAGTTGAAACTTGATAATTTGAATCAAATTTATAAGCTAATTTGTGTATAGTAGAATCAAATCCTTCGAGCAATGATAGTGAAATGGTAAGTGCAAATGAACCAAGAATAAGTGAAAACAATGAAAACTTTGAGGCAAAGTTAATTATGCCTTTTTCACTATCTTGATTAAACAACTTTTCTAAAAAAAATATATTTTTCATTAATTAGTAAATTTTTGGAATGTTAACGAAAATGTAGTGCCTTTACCCAATTCAGAATCTACTGTTATTTCACCATTATTAGAATCAATAAATTCCTTACACAAGACTAAGCCAAGACCTGTACCTTTTTCTTTTTGAGTGCCAAGAGTAGAATAATTAGATGATATACTAAATAGTTGAGCAATCTTATCTTTTGGAATCCCAACTCCCGAATCTTTTATTTTTACTTTCAATTTATCTTCTAAATCTTCAGTTGATACAATAATTCTTCCACCTTCTGGAGTAAATTTTATTGCATTTGAAATAATATTTCTCAAGATTGTCTCGAGCATTTTTTCATCACCTACAACTCTACAACAAGCAGGATTTTCAATTGATAAATCAATATTTTTATTTTCAAGATTTGAAGTAAATAATTGTGAGATATGGATTACCATATCGTCAATATTTATAGCTTGAGGATTAATAGGTATTTGTCCTGTACTAGCTCTTGACCATTCTAACAATGTCTCTAGAAGTTCTTTTAATCTTACTGAGGTTCTATTTATTTCATTTAATTTAGATTCAAGTTTCTTTTTATCAAATTTATCTAAATAATTCACGAGTAATTCTGAAGTCAACATTATTCCAGCAATTGGATTTTTCAAGTCATGGGCTATAATTGATAAAAACTTATCTTTAGTAGCATTTAATTCTCGTAATTCAGATTCTGATTCAAAAAGGTTTTTGTTGATTTCTTCGATTTCTACATTTCTATCAACTAATTCTCTATTTAAAGATTCTAATTTTTCTTTCTGTTCTTCAATTTTAATATTTTTGCTTTTTAATAATTTATTTGTTTTTCTTTCTTTCTTATTTCTAAAGAACAAGAATAAAGCTAATAAAGTAACTAAAACAGCTATCGTAACTATAATTATTCCAAAATATAAGCCAATTTTACGTTCAGCTTCATAATTTTGTTTTAGAAGTTGATTCTCTCTATCTTTCTTTTCTGTTTCATATTTTTTCAGAGCATCGTTAATTGCGGATGCTTTAGTTTCAGTAATCATATCATCTTTTATCATCAAATATTTCTTTTGAATTTCATAAGCTGATTTATAATCACCCATCATTTCAAAAATGTTCATTTTTATAAAATAATATTCTAATTTTTGATTTATATTATTATTATTATCAATGTTGAATTCTAATTCATCTAAATAAATTTTTGCTTCGTTATATTTTTTTAAACTAATATATAATTTTGCAGCGTTTAACTTAATATCTGATATTAATTCAATATTATCTATATTTTTAATTTGTTTTAAAGCTAAATTAGTATAAGTAAGTGCTTTATCAATGTTATCCTTATAAGAATAAACAATTATTAATTCACGATAAATTTCAGCAAGCAATTTAGGATTATTAATTTTATTTACTAATACTTCAACTGAAAGTAGGTTATATTCTGCTTTTTCTATATCCTTATTTGCTAAATAAACTCTTCCAAGAAAAAGTTTAATCTTTGCAATAGTATTAAAATCATCTTTTCCAAGAGTTTCATTTAAAGCAGACAATAAATATTTTTCAGAATCTTTATAATTTTCAATATAATAATAGACTTGTCCTAACATAAATAGAAAATTATATTTAATTTTAGTGTCCTTTCTTGCTTCACAAAATTTTATTCCAAGTAAGTTATATTCTGTTGCTTGTTTGTAATCTTTCAGGAGGATATACAATTCACCAAAATTCATATATGTTTGAGCTAAATACTGTGCTACATTTGATTTTTCTGCAAATTGGAAAGCACGGTAATTATATTCTATTGCTAATTCATATTCTGATTTATTCTTATAAATCAAGGATAAAGTATAGTAAGTATCAAAAAGATAGTTTATATCTAAATCATTATAATTTTGATTAATTGTTGAATCAATTTTTAATATAATATCTTCAACTTTATTCAAGTTACTTTTAAGTAAGTCTGTTTTATTTTCAGAAATGATTTTTAACTTATTGTTAGTACTGATTTCAGTGCTAAGTTCTTTTTCAATTTCTGTAATATCTGCTGATAAAATATTGAAAATAAATATATATAGAAACATTATCAACTGACTAAATCCCCGTTTGCATCAAAAATTAAATATTTGTTATAATTAAAAGTTATAAACGAATCTAAAGCAGAATTAATTGCATTTGTGCTTTTTATTTTAATCTTATTATCTTCTATCTCACAAGTGTAAATCCATTCATTTCCGTAAAACTCTGATTTAATCAATTTTGCTTTATACTTTCCATCAGAATTTAATTCAATATTTTCTGGTCGAAAAGCTAAAGTATATTCACCATCTTGCAAATTCAAATCATTTTCATTTGAAATCATATTAGAATTACTTTCATTATTTTCTATTTTGAATTTTAATGTATTAATCTTTGGAGAACCAATAAACTCAGCCGTGAATAGATTAGCAGGTTTATTATAAATATTAAAAGGCGTGTCAAATTGCATAATTTCACCTTTATTTATAACTGCAATTCTATCTGCCATAGTCATTGCTTCTACTTGGTCGTGAGTAACATAAACTGAACTTATCCCTATTTTTTTATGAATAGTAACTATTTCATCTCTCATACTATTTCGAAGTTTAGCATCTAAATTTGATAATGGCTCGTCAAATAAAAATAAATCTGGCTCTTTAATTAATGCTCTTCCTAATGCAACTCTTTGCCTTTGCCCTCCGGATAATTCTTTTGGTTTCCTATCAAGTAAAGTATCTAATTCCAAAATCTTTGAAATATTATTTACTTTTTCAGTTATAGTCTTCTTATCTTCTTTTTTAATATTTAAAGGAAAAGCCATATTATCAAAAACTGATAAGTGCGGATAAAGAGCATAATTTTGAAAAACCATACCAATTTTTCTATCAGATGCTTTTGCATTTGATTTATCAATTCCATTAATTTCTATCTTACCAGAGTTCATTTCTTCTAATCCAGCAATAATTTTTAGCAAAGTAGATTTGCCACAACCTGAGGGTCCAACTAATGCTAAAAACTCACCATCTTTTATCTCTAAATGAATATTTTTTAATGCTTCTACGCCATTTGGGTATTTTTTACTAATATTTGTAAGTTTTAGACTCATTTATTTTATTTTTAAGAAAAATATCATTAATTTAAATTTTAATTTTTTAAAATTAAAGATAAATATGTTTAGAATGAAATTTACTTGTATTTTTTTAGTATTTATACTTATTTCTTGTGGTGAAGGATTAATAGATGAGCCGACTTCTGATCCAATTATTACATCAATTTCGCCTAATGAAATTTATTTAGGTGATACAATTATTATTGAAGGAAGTGGCTTCGGTGTTAAAAGTCAATCTTCAGTTTTAGTATTTATTTCTGATTCAGATTCTTTACTTATTTCATCAAATGAAGCGATTCTTTGGAGTCCTAATCTAATTAAATTTAAATTAGATTTTAAAGCAAACTACTCAGAAATTTGGGTGAATTTAGAAAACAAAGTAGTTGCTAAAATGGAAACAACTATTTTGCCTTACCCTGAAATTGAGACAGTAGATATTTCTTCAGGAACATTTACACAGGGAAATGAATCAGGATTTTTAGATGAAAGAAATGTAAGACAAGTTGAAATTAGTAGAGATTTTAAAGTTGCAAAAACAGAATTAACTCAATCTACTTGGAATTTAATAAGGACTTATAATAATTCATTAATTAAAAATGACAATTTACCTATTACAAACATAAGTTGGAATGAAGCAATATTATTTTGCAATTCAATTTCTAAACTATATGGATTAGATACTTGCTACTCTTATGAAGGTGAAAATGTTTATTTCGATTATGATGCAAATGGTTGGAGATTACCAACTGAAAGCGAATGGGAATACATTGCTTTCTTAGCTAATATTGATGAAGTTTCTATTGATAATTATGCTTGGTATAATGATAACTCTGGATATAATGCACAATTAGTTTCTACTAAAATTAAAGACCAAATAGGTCTAAGTGATTTGTATGGTAATGCTTGGGAATGGTGTTGGGATAATTATGCTGTAGATTACAATCTAAATGAAGTAATAGATCCAGTAGGTCCAAATTCTGGTCAACGCCGTGTAAAAAGAGGTGGTGCTTTTAATTTAGGTAAAATCTATTGTAGAAAATCAAATCGTTCTATCCCCACAAATAATATTAATTCAACTGGATTTAGATTAGTTAGGAATTTATGAAATATATAACTTTATTGTTGCTTATACTGATTTCTTGTTCAGAAGAAAAGTCAGCATTTAATTCTTCAAATGGCGGGCATACTCGATCAAATGATTTTGAACATATTTCAGATGTATTTTCAAATTATTATATTGATTCAGAATTAAAATTTGATAATGAACAAGATAGCTCTGGATTTATTATTCCACCATTTATGTTAAATGAAAATAATTTAGTTTATTTTTCTAAAGATAATAAAGCTCATATTGTTATAGCAGATAGAGTGATGAGTTCAATTGATTTAGGCGAGAACTATGCTATTGCTAACCCTGCAATTGATGCAAATGACAATATATATATTCCATTAAATAATGGCTCTATAGCTTCATATAATATCAGTGATAGAAGAAATCCTAAGTTTAACTGGAAAAGTCCTCAACTTGATACTTCTTTATGCTTAATGTCGGACTTAATATTATATGACAATAAAATATATTCATCATCAACTAATTATGGAATAAATGTATTTGATTCCAGTTCAAATATAATAACAAATATTAATAAAGATAATGACTTAATAAGACAATTTTCAATTAATGATAATGGATATTTATTTTTTGCAACAAGTAAAAATGATTTCGATATTGAAGATACTTTATATTGCTATAAAGATGACAAAGAAATATTTGCAAAAAGTCTTCTTGGACGATTATATATGGCTCCAATTTCTAAAAAAGATAAAACTTATATTCCTGCTCTATTTAGACTGCAAGGCGAACTACTTACTCGACTCTATTGTATAGACGAAAAAGGGAATGAAGTCTATAGAATCGAAAGTAACATAACAATAAAGCATATATCGGTTGATAGTAAGGAAAACATATATACAATTTCTTCAAATGCTGGTTTGGGTATTGCTGTTTCTTATTTGGATAAATATAATAAATCGGGTAAGAAATTATGGTCATTAACAGTTGACCTAAACATTCCTTCTCCATTAATTATTGCTAAAGATGTACTTGCCTTCAGCGGTGAAAGAGATGGAGGAACAGGTGTTTTTTATGTAGATAAAGATAATGGAAAACTACTTTCGACAATGTCGATTGATGCTACTCCAAATTATAATATCATACCTACTTTCAAGCCAAGTGGTGGTTTGATTTTTGGTGCAAGTAATCATGCAACAATTATTAATGTTGAAAGAAGTAAACTTGATAAACTGATGCGTTAATTAAATATATATTCTTGATTCAAAAGCATTTGATATTGTCGCTTGGTCAGTAAATTCCAAAGATGAACCAATCGGTACTCCACGAGCAATTCTTGATATTTTAATATCTAATGGCTTTATTAATTTTGATAGATATTGAATTGTTACTTCACCTTCTATAGTTGGATTTAAAGCTAATATTAATTCATCGACTTCTGTTAATCTTGGCAGCAATTCTTTTATTTTTAATACATCTGGTGTTATACCATCTAAAGGATTTAATAATCCATGAAGGACGTGATACTTACCAAAAAACTCATTTGTTTTCTCTATTACTATAATATCTGATGGTTGTTCGACCACACAAATTATATTTGAATTTCTTTTGTGCGAACTGCAAATAGGACAAGGGTCAGTATCTGCAAAGTTATTACAAGAAGAACATAAAATAACATTTTCAGATATTGAAATTAAAGATTTCGCAAAATCTTGAATATAGTTTTTATCTTTTTTTAATAAATGAAATACTAATCTTTGAGCAGTTTTTTTACCAATAGATGGTAAAGAAGCAAAATGCTCTATTAATTTTTGTATTGAATCAGAAGAATTTATCATAATAATTAAAAGGGTAAATCCCCCATATTTGGCAAACCAGATCTATTTGATAATTCATTTTTATATTCTTCATCTATTTTTGAGATAACTGTATTAACAGCTGCTACTATTAAATCTTGCATCATTTCTTTATCTTGCAAGCATATATCAGCTATTTCTATCTTCTTGCATTTTCTTGCTCCACTCATAGTAACAGTTACCATTCCACCTCCACTTTCACCAGTGAAAGTTTTAGCATCTAATTCATCTTTCATCTTCTTGATATTCTCTTGCATATCTTTTGCTTTTTCGAATATCTCTTTCATCTGACCCAATTTTGAAAAATCCATAATTTTTTTAATTTTATTTTTAATCTATATTTACTAATTATTGTTTCCACATACCAACAAGATTCCAACTAACTCTTGACTTCTTTTTCTCAATAAATTTAATATTGTCAATTTTACCATAAATTTCAGCATCAAACTGAGTAGTCAAATATTTAATATGACCTTTTGATGAAATCTTCATTTCAGCAGTACCACTTGCTAATCCTGCATCTATCTTAGCAACTTTTTTAATATTATCCATTATCATTTCTTTATCTATACAATACAAAGTATCTGCTTTAATATTGATAAAGTAATGACTATCAACTATCTTAGATAATGTAGCAGATGTTACATTATTAAAAGTAACAAAATCAACATCTGTTTTGAAATCAACTAACCAAGTACTATCAATTGATGTTTTACCAGGGGGTAAAATATTTTTTACTGGGTCAGCAATATATATTAGTTCATTTGCATCAAATCTATTTTTTAATAACTTTGCTCTGAAATCATCAGATTTTGCTGCATAATCATTAACCATTTTTAAATCTTCATCAAATCTCTCGCTTTCAATTTTATATGCTTTATTATATGAATCATAAAACATATCAAATTCTTTTCCATTTAAAAAGAATGTTTTTTCAAAATCCCATACATGTCCAGGAGGAATACCTTCACTTGTATTATTAAATTTTACATCATATTTTCCATCTTTAAATTCATAATCTAATGAATCAATAGTTACATATACTTTCTTTTCTCCGTCTCTACCTTTGATATTCGGTGCAACAAAAGTTACATACCAAGTCTGACGTTTTTTATAAGTATATGGAGTTCCATCTTCATAAGTTCTTTCTACATCAGTTTCTTCATCTACTCTATATTGATGAATGACACTAAACGGGAAATACAACTTTATATCATATTCTAAAACACCAGAAGCATTTGTAGAAGATGACATAATTTTATCACTTTGTGAATATAAGTTAAAGCTAAATAATATAAGTAATAAGTAAATCATAAAAACTCACTCTTTTTAGATTTGAAAATCGACCAAGCTGCTAAAGTCATTCCGTCCCAGATTTCATTAGATTTTATCATATTATCTATTTCATTTTCAGATAATTCTATAATCTCTATTTGTTCTGATTCTTCTGGATTGCTTTCGCCTTTTACAAGGTCTGTTGCTAAGAAAATTTTACAAATTTCATTAGTAACACCATTATATGGATTGAATACGCCAATTTCACTAATTTTGTTACTTGTATATCCTGTTTCTTCTTTTAATTCTATGATTGCGTTTTCCACAGGACAAATATTTTCCTTTTGTCCGCCGCCTGGGAACTCCAAAGATACTTTTTCATTCAAGTATCTATATTGAGCAACAAGGACAAATTTATTATCATTAGTAATAGGAATTATAAATGTAGAACCAAATGTAGAAACATAGTGATACTCCGATGTTTTTCCATTCGGCATTTTGTAATTATCAATTTTATAAGTCCACCAAGGATTTTTAAATTTGACAATAGAATCAATATTTTCTAATTTTTTTAACATAAAAAAACACCCTAAGATTAGTTAGGGTGCTTAATTTAATTTCTATTAAATTTATACTCTTTCACAAGATGAGAAAAAGAATGTAGTTTCGATACATGCATTTTCATCAGAATCAGAACCGTGGATAGCATTATTTTCGATTGATTTACCAAAAATCTTTCTGATAGTTCCATCTTCAGCTTTCGTAGGGTCAGTAGCACCGATTAATTTTCTAAATTCTTCAACTGCATTTTCTTTTTCTAATGAAAGTGGAACAACTGGACCACTTGTCATATAATCTACTAAATCTTGGTAGAAAGGTCTTTCTTTATGAACAGCATAAAAATTACCAGCTTGTTCTGGAGAAAGTTTTGTTAATTTCATTGCTTTAACTTTGAAACCAGCTTTTGTAATATGAGAAATTATTTCACCGATTACATTATTTCCAACTGAATCTGGTTTTATTATTGCAAGAGTTTTATTCGACATTATTATAATCCTATTTAAAGTAATATTAAAAAAATCATTAAAAATTATTTAGCTTTTTTAGCTTTAGCAGTTGCTTTTTTAGCAGGAGCTTTATGTCCTAATGCTTTACTTGCAGTAGTTCCTAAATGACCTGGAGAATCAACAACGTGAATACCTGCATCTTTCATAACTTTAATCTTATCTTCTGCTCCACCTTTTCCACCAGAGATAATAGCACCAGCGTGTCCCATTCTTCTACCTGGAGGTGCAGTTCTACCAGCGATAAATCCAATTACAGGTTTTTTAACATGTTTTTTGATATATCTTGCTGCATCTTCTTCAGCAGTACCACCAATTTCACCAATCATAACGATTGCTTCAGTTTCTGGGTCTTCATTAAATAATTTAATAGCATCAATAAATTGAGTTCCAATAATTGGATCACCACCAATACCGATACATGTAGTTTGTCCTAATCCTTCAGCAGTCAATTGAGATACTGCTTCATAAGTAAGAGTACCAGAACGAGAAACTAAACCAACTCTACCTTTTTGATGTATGAAACCAGGCATAATACCGATTTTACATTCACCTGGAGTAATAATACCTGGACAGTTAGGTCCGATAAGTCTAGTATCTGATGATTCTAAAGCTGCTTTAACTGTAATCATATCTCTAACAGGAATACCTTCCGTGATACAAATAACTAATTTAATTCCTGCAGCAATTGCTTCTAATATAGCATCAGCTGCGAAGGGAGGTGGAACAAAAATAATAGAAGTATCTGCTTTTGTAGCTTCAACTGCATCTTTAACTGTATTAAAAACTGGAACTGCTTTTTTAAATTGACCTTTGTCAGAACCTTTGTATTTAGTACCTCCTTTTCCAGGAGTTACGCCACCTACAACCTTAGTTCCGTATTCAATCATTTGTGAAGTATGGAATGTTCCTTCAGCACCAGTAATTCCTTGTACCAATACTTTAGTATTTTTATTAACCAATACACTCATTTTATTTTCCGATATTTATTAAATATAATTTTACAAAATTAAGAATTAAATTTTGCTTATCAAAGATTTAAAAAGATTTTAGAAAAAATAATTACATATTTCTATGATTTTGTTTTAATTCTTTTGAATTTGAGAATAAAATAAGTAAATTTGCTTTATAAAATCAAAGGAAAAATTATGAAATCAGGAAATGTTGTTTTTGTATTACATTCTCATTTACCTTGGGCTTTAAATCACGGCAAATGGCCACACGGTGAAGAATGGGTTCACGAAGCTGTGGCAGAATGTTATCTACCTTTGATTAAAGCTTTTAAAGATTTAGCTCAAATGAATATAAGTGCTAATATCACTATTGGCTTCTCCCCTGTTTTATTAGAACAATTAGCACACAAAACTTATGACGCAAAATTCATAACTTATTGCGAAGAAAGAATTACCCTTGCTCGTAAAGATGAAATTCGATTTATGAAATGGGGTGAACCACAACAAAAAATCGGTTTAGCAATTTACTGGCAAAAATGGTATCAAGAAAAACTTGACCTCTACAAAGAATATGGTGGAGTAATTAAAGCATTTAAAGAATTGCAAGATTATCAATCTATTGAAATTATGACTTGTGGTGCAACTCATCTTTATTATCCGCTTGCACCAACTGATAAAAGTATTGATTGGCAAATCAAAGTTTCAAAGCAAAATCATAAGAAACATTTTGGAGTTGAGCCAAAAGGAACTTGGATGCCTGAATGTGCTTATAGACCTGCTTATGCTTGGCAAACTTTAATCCCAGTTTCACCTTATAATCAAAAACATAAACGAAAAGGTATTGAAGAACTATTAGATGAAAATCAAATGGCTTATACTTTTGTAGATGAAGATATGATAGTAGGTGGTGAAATTATGGAAACTTTTTCTCATAATAATCAGCTTGATATACTGAAATCATATTGGGTGAAGTCTAAACATTCTGTTACTGGTAGAGCAACTCAATTTTATGGAAGGCATAAAGATTTGGCTATGCAGGTTTGGAGTGGAGATAGCGGTTACCCTGGTCATGGTGATTACTTAGATTTTCACAAAAAACAAGATAAATCACAATTAAGATATTGGAGAGTTACAGATACCAAACTTGATATGCAATTCAAAGAACTGTATAATCCTGAATGGATAAAAGATAAAATTGATATGCAAACTCATCATTTTATCCATCACTTGGAAGAAACTTGCAAAGATTTCAAAAATAGAACTGGTGATGATGCTACTATTTGTCTTCCTTTTGATACCGAATTATTTGGGCATTGGTGGTTTGAAGGTCCAGAGTTTATAAAAAGAATGATAGAAGGAATACATCACTCTCCATATATTGATATGAAAACTGCGAGCAACAATTTACAAGAAAATCCAAGTAAAGTTGTTATTTCAATTCCAGAGGGTTCTTGGGGAGAAAAAAATAATCACAGCGTTTGGATGAATGACCAAGTAAAATGGTGCTGGGAAATAATCTATAATGCAGAAAATAAATTCAGAAATTTACTTGCACAGTTTGACGAAGAACAAATCAAGAAAGCAAATAAAACACTACTATCATACTTAAATCAAACATTAAAAGAACTAATGCTATTGCAATCATCAGATTGGGAATTTTTGATTCACAACGGAAGTGCAGCCGACTATGCAGAGATGCGAGTAGTCAATCATTACAGCGACTTCTTACGCTTATGTTCATACATCGATAGAATTGCAAATGACGATAAACTACTACCCGAAGAGAAATCCGACATCAAAAACATAATGAAAAGAGACAGCATTTTCTCAGAACTTAGTATATTGGATTATTTGGAGTTGTGAGGGGAAGTGAGTTATTTTGTGTGTAGCTAAGTTATCTACCATAAGAAGTAGTGATAGCAAATTTGCGTTCACAACAATTCTTGTCTTCTCTTAAAACTCCAGTGTAGTTTAATATTAATAGAAAATTAAAAAGAACATCACAAAATAACAAGTTAAAAAAAAGTTTACATAAATCTTCTGAAAGCTTATGAAATAAGATTCGATGATAAATATTTATTAGAAGAATATTCTACTCCTACGGAGCAGTAATTTTATGATTTAACTCTTACTATTGATATTAGACTACCCTGTAGTCAGAATATATACATAACCCTCTTGTTTTCAAGTCCTTCCTCATCGGGGAAGAATTTAGAATGCTGTTTTCTTAAATTTTTCCTTTTTTTATAGAGACGCAATGCTTTCGTCTCAAAATAGCGTCAGCGACGGGGTAGTTTCTCGCTTTTTTCCACTTATCTTCAACATATTCAAAAAAATAAACAAAATATATTCCAAACAAAAACCTTGATAAAAGCCTTAACTCTTTATAATTTTGTATATTTTCACCTAACACAAAAGGAGCTAAAATTCTTGACACTTTATTGCTATATAAATTCGTCCAGCTGTAAGATATAATAATATTATAAATTATAAGGAAATTCAAAAAACACGGAAATTATTTTTGTCCAGATTTTTAGTGTTTTGCAGATTATTTTTAGTGATAATGCTAAAGAGATAATTCAACTTCCTTCTGAATGATGAGAGAGATTCAAAATCACAGCATCTAAAATACTACGCTCTAATTTACAATACAAATTAATAAACAATCAATATAATCTTAAATTTTTAATCCTTATTTTTGTATTTTAGATTTTAAATATTTTTAGGATAATGATGAGATATAAGACAAGAGAAGAAATTCCTTTGGAATATAAATGGGATTTGGAAGCAATATTTGAAAATATTGAAAAATGGGAATATGATTTTAAATTTGTAGATGATTCTATTCCGAAATTTGCCGATTATAAACTTACTTTTAAGAACTCTGGTGAAGACTTACACAAAACTTTAAAACTTGATGAGTATTTATCTAACAAGTTGGGTAAATTATATTTATATGCTTTTTTATCTAAAGATCTAGATTTGAATAATTCTACTTTTCAAAATCTTGAAGGTAGAATGAAATTACTTGTGAGTAAATATCAAAATGCGACAGCTTTTATTACTCCAAACATTCTTGAAATTGGCGAAAAAACTCTTTATAAATATATGGCAGATATAGAAGAATTAAGAATTTATAAACATTTCTTTGAGAATATTTTGAGAATGAAAGAGCATACTTTGTCGGCTGATAAAGAAGAATTATTAGCTCTTTCAGGTCCCGCTTTGCAAACAAGTTATAATACTTTTTCTTTGTTAAAAGCGACTGAAATTGACTATGGTAAAACTACAAATGAAAAGGGCGAAGATGAGGAAATTTCTGAAGCAATTTTCTATGGTGCAATGTATTCTAATGACAGGGATTACAGAGAAAGAGTTTATCGTCAGTTCTATAAGCCGTATATGAACTTAAAAAATACTTTTGCTTCGCTTTTTACTGGAAAAATGAATGCAGATGTTTTCAATGCTAAAGCTAAGAATTATTCCTCATCTCTAGAAGCAGCATTGAAGCCAAATAATATTCCACTTGAGGTTTATCATAATTTGGTAGATAGTGCAAATGCTGGGCTTTCGAGTATGCACAGATGGGTTGCCTTGAAAAAGAAAATCTTAAAATATGATGACATTCATCCCTATGATATGTATGTTTCTTTGTTTCCTGATAGCAAGAAAGATTACTCGTTTGAAGATGCAAGAGCCATTGTAACTAATACACTTACTCTAATGGGTAGCCATTATATTGAAGCAATTAAAGAATGTTTTGATAATCGCAGGATTGATGTTTATGAAACTAAAGGAAAACGTTCTGGAGCATATAGTTCTGGAGTTACTGTTGGTGTTGACCCTTATGTTTTGATGAATTGGAACGGAACTTTGAATGACGTTTCGACGCTAATTCACGAATTGGGACATAATATGCACAGTTATTTTACAGGACAAGTTCAGCCAACAGTTTATGCATCTTATCCTATTTTCACTGCTGAAGTTGCATCGATTACAAATGAAAATTTACTTCACGAATATTTGTATTATAACTCGACTTCAAAACTTGAAAAAATGAATTTGATTGAAACTTATATTAACAAAATTGTTTCTACTTTTTTCAGACAAACTCAATTTGCTGAATTTGAATTGCTAACTCATGAAATAACTGAAAAAGGTAATGCCTTAAATGCTGAAATGCTTACAAATCATTATACTGATATTTTCAAGAAATATTATGGACCAGAAATGACAGATGACAAAGAAGAATTTCACACTTGGGCTAGAGTTCCACATTTTTATTACAACTTCTATGTGTATCAATATGCTACGGGTCTTGCCGCTTCTGAGGTTTTATCTAAAAATATTATGGAAAAAGGACTTCCTGCAGCTGGTAAAATGATGAGTTTCTTGTCATCAGGTAATTCTAAATATCCGATTGATACACTTAAAGATGCTGGAGTTGATATGACTTCTAAAGCTACAATTGATGCTGTGATTACTAAAATGAATACATTAATGGACGAGTTAGAAAATCTAATTTAATGAAAATCAGCAACATAAAAATATCTAATCTGAGGAATCATTCTCATTCGGAGATTGATTTCTCAGACTCTATCAACCTTATCTATGGTGAAAATGGGAGTGGCAAAA
>JAUIIX010000117.1 GCA_030431515.1 bacterium | reverse complement strand
AGCGATAAGTAGCTTTACTCTTTTATTTGTCATTTGTTCTATCTTTTATTAAGAAATGAATTTCTAATTCGGTAAAGTTAGACAATTTACTTGTGAATTTATATCTTCCTTCAAAAGCCTTTATTCTAGATATAATATTGTTAATTCCGTTACCGGTTGGATTTTCCAATTGCTTTTCATAATCAAATCCATCTCCATCATCTCTTATGTAAATATGAAGAGATTCTTTTTTAAAGAAAATGGTGAGTGAAATTCTTTTTGGATTGGCATGTTTTAATGAGTTGGTGACAAATTCTTGAATAATTCTAAAAATGCTTATTTTAAAATTGACAGATAAATCAGGCTCATCTCCATCAATATTAAGGTCAAACTCAGTAGTTTTAAACTGTTCTGTATTAAATATGTTCTCTTCAAGTAATACAGAGAGCTCTTTATTTTTAAGCGTAAATGGCATTAGATTGAAGCAAATATTTCTGATTTCACTAATAGCCGAGTTGAGTATGTTTTGTATTTCTAAAAAATCTGATGATAAATTATTCTCAGTGCATTCGGCAGCTTTACTTTGTAATAAGTTAAGATTAATTTTTGTTGCAGTTAGTTTTTGTCCCAGAGAATCATGTAATTCTTGTGCAATCCTCATTCGTTCGTTTTCCTGCGTTTCTATAACAGTTTTTAGGTTGTTTTTTTCTATTTCTTTAAGGAGAGATACGTCTTTTATAATGGCTTGATAGCCCGCTATTTTTTTATAATTGTTGGTTATTGAATTACCTGAAATTAAACAAGTTTTAACAGCTCCATCATTTGTTTTTATCTGACATTCGTAATCTTTAATAGTGCCTTTTTCCGTAATGGTTTTTAGTATGCTTAATGCATCGTCTCTATCTAGTATTAGTTCGCTGAAGTAGGTGGAACGTAATTTTTCAGGAGAGTAGTTTAAAAGCTTTACGGTTGATTCATTATAATCAGTTATTTTACCGAGAATATTAAACAAAATAATAGGGTCGGTTGATTCGGTGAAGACTTTTTGATATTTACTGGTTAAGTTGGCATTTTGTTCTTTTAATAAATAAATTTTGTAAGCATTTTCAATAGCTGATTTTAATTCTAGTTCATTCCAGGGTTTGGTAATATATCTATATACTTTTCCTTTATTGATGGCATCAATTATGGCATTAATGTCACTGTAAGCCGTAATTAATATTCTTATGGGGTTAGGGTGTGTTTCTAGTATGGATGCAAAGAAATTAACTCCTGTAGTTCCGGGCATTCGCTGATCGGCTATAATAACTTCTATGGAGTTATTGTTTAATATTTCAATTCCTTGTTCTGCAGATGTGGCTGTAAATATTTCGAAATCAAGCCTATATGATGCCTTGAAGGCTAAAAGATTTACCCTTTCGTCATCAATATAAAGCACTTTAATTTTAGCCATTAATTACCCTTTATTTGGAATTTTTATCATAAACTGAGTACCTTCATTTTTATTAGACTCAACTGATATTTCTCCATTATGGGACTCAATAATACTATATACAATTGATAATCCCAAGCCAGTTCCTTTACCAACATCTTTTGTGGTGAAAAAGGGTTCAAATATTTTGTCTTTTATTTTTTCATCTATACCAATGCCATTATCTTTAATGGTAATGTAAACATATTGCTCGTCATAATCAGTATTTATGTTAATATTTCCTTCGCCTGATTTTAACCCTTTATCTTTTATGGCTCCGATAGCATTATCAATAATATTCATAAAAGCCTGGTTAAGCTTGCTTGGGTAGCATTCAATACTTGGAAGCTGTTTTAATTCTTTATATAGGACAATACCGTTTAACTTATTTTTTAATAAAACTAAGGTAGATTCGATGCCTTCATTAATATTAGCTTTTTGAATTTCAGTTTCATCAAGGCGAGAAAAATTTCTAAGACTACTTACAATTTCTTTAGTTCTTTCTGCTCCGTCTTCTATACTAGTAATGATAGTATCTAGTTCTGTTTTTAAATATTCATAATCTATTTCTTTTTTTAAGGCTTCTACCTCTTTTAATTTTTCTTCTAAATCATCATTTAAACTAATTTCTTCGTATTTTTTAATTATACTTTCAATGTCGCTAATATCTCGTCTTAGTGGTGAAATGCTTGAAGAGACAAAATTAATGGGGTTGTTAATCTCATGGGCAATGCCGGCAGTTAATTGACCTAAAGAGGACATTTTTTCAGCATCTACTAATTGAGATTGTGTTTGTTTTAAATTAGTTAAAGCTTGATTTAACTCTTTTGTTCGTTCTTTTACTTTTTCTTCTAATATGATGTTTTGTTCTCTTACTATCCTTTCTTTCTCTTCAAGTGCCTCTAAACGTTCTTTTTTGTAAATATTTATTCGTGCTGCTAGTGCGAATGATAGAAGTATTGTTTCTACTCCTGAGCCTATTTGCATTGTATATCTAGTGAAATTGTTAAAAGGAAGAATTTCTAAATCTTTAAAAATGAAAATAAAAACCCCAATTAAAAAGACACTCCATGCTACAATAAAATACTTTGCAGGTTCAAAGCCTTTTCTATATATAATAATGGGAGTTATTAATAAATAAAGAGAGATAATCCCTGAGTTTAATTGAATAATAATTTGACTTAAATCAAATATATTAAAGAATGAAATAATTATAGAAAACAAATATGGTAGCACCAAAAATATTGAAATTCGGTATAACCTAACGGAGTACTCTTTTGTTTTTAAAAATACGTTCATAAAAAACATACCTGTCATACCAGATAAAGAAGGAAATATGATTAGACTGTATTTTCCTATTGTTGGGTTATTTGGCCATAGGTATTGAAAAGTGTACCCCTGTAAACTTGTTTGGGTAAGTAGTATGCAAATTATATATACAACATAGTAAAGATAGCTCTTATCTTTAACAGAAAAGGATAAAAATAAATTGTAGAAAATCATTACCAACATTACACCAAAATAAATCCCTGATAATATATCTCGATTTTTTATTTGATTGTAGATGTTAGATTTTTTACCAATTTTTATTGGAAGTTGAACAGCTTCATTACTTCTGAGTTTTAAGTAAAATGTTTTTGTCTCATTTTTTTTGATGTTTAAGTCAAATAAATAATTAGGGTCTTTATACTCTCGTTTTTTAAATTCAAATTCATCTCCCGTTTTTATTACTTTAAACTTATTATTATCTGGTGGGTAATAAAATTCAATATAGTCTAAAATTGGTAATGACAATTCAAGAAATAAGTGTTCAGTATTTGTTTTATTAGTAATTGGAATTTTAACCCAAAAGTATGACTTTGATATTCCTAGATTGGGAACGACTGACTTTGTAAGGGTAAATTCCTTTTCTTTAACTTCCTGAAAAGATAAGTCACCGGACTTATCTTCATAAATTAAAAGAGAGGAGCTAATGTCCATCAACTCTTTATCATTTATGAACTCTATTGTATCTTTAGCTTTTAATAAATGTGTTAAAGCTAAAGTTATAATAAGAAATAGTAGATTAATTTTTCTCATAAATAAAGCTAATTACCTATAGTTGTTTTCTGTTTATAGTTTGCACTAACAACTTTTGGATATTTTAAATTATAATCAATTTTTACATTAACTCCTTTATCAATTTCTATGCGAGTTTGTGTTATCTGATTTCTTAGTGAAACCATAATTTCTTTATCATATTTATGTGCATTGTCTAAAGTTACTGCATCTAAAATTCCAACGGCATGTGCAGTTAATTCTTCATTAGGGTAAAGAAAAGTACCATTATTTCCTAAAGACCTTTCAACAATAAAGCCTACATTATTAAACATTGTTAGAGTTACATCTCCACATATGCCAATCATAGTTCTGAAATTAAGTTGATTTGAAGATGCTATAGCAGCTCTTACCATATACCACCCAATTCCTAAACCCTTTAATCTGTTATCTACCCATAGACCTGATAATTCTCCTATTCCACCATTTATAGCATACTTTTCTACTAGACTATATATTTTATCATCCATATATCCTATTGCAGTTTCAATTGGTAATGGATGAATCCCATCAGCAAGCTGTATTCTTATACCACCTAATAATTCATCTGATAGGGAAAATAACCCTAGGCAATAAATATTTGGATTGTTTATCCATATATTGTTGTTAGAAGTAATATTTTCTATTCCATAATCTGTTAAAATTTTTATATGTCCTTTGACATAATTTAAACATAGTTCTGGTTCATCTACGGCTCTAAATGCAAGAACTTTATAACTATGTACTAAGTTTGTCATAACCCCTATCCTTTCTTTGTTTTATTTGATATTATATAATCTACTACGTCATCATTTATTTCATCTTCAATATCAACAAAATATCTACCGGATTTTGTAAATTGATTTAGTAAAATTCTTCTGCAAACGTCAGTACAAATTCCTCCTCCAAATATTACACCTGATGCCAATTGTGGCCAGGTTGTAATAGTTTTTCCAATTTCTACCATTGACTCCATTAGTCTTCTTGAGGAGGTTTCGGTTCCTAGCATAGGCAACAGATAAGGTGCTTTTTCTTTATTGGTTTTTGCCTTTTTTACTTTATCTAAATCTAAATGGTCAATTAAACCATGTAGAATAGGTAGATTTGGATTTAAATCATACCTTTCAATGTCGGTTGTTCCTCTATCAC
>JAUIIX010000116.1 GCA_030431515.1 bacterium | reverse complement strand
CTTATGAATTAATCTAAACAATGTCTTTTCCTCTTCTTTAACATTTTTTCTCCAACCTCTTTGTTGGTTTATTATTCGTTCCATTAATTAAAGTTGATTTAATTTTATACAGTTATTTCATCTTGAAAACAAAATTTAATTCTAGTTCGTCCAAGGTTCTTTATCTTTAGCATTCATAATTGTTTGTCCGTCATAAATGCTTATTCCTTGCCAGCTTCCAAACCAAACTTGCCCTTTGTTATCTTCGAAGATACTTTGAACAACATTTGAAGTTAATCCATCTTCCGTTGTAAATTGATCAAATTTTTTGCCATTATATCGGTAAACTCCATAACCTTCTGCTGTAAACCAAACATTCCCACGACTGTCCTCGTAAAAATTATAGGATTCATCTCCTTCAATAATACCATCTTTAGTGAAGTTATAATAGGACTGACCATCAAATTTACTGACACCACCATAAAAAGTTCCAATCCATATGTTTCCTAGTCTGTCCTCTAAAATATCAGCAGTATTGTTATCAGTAAGTCCATTTTTGTTTGTTAAATGAGCAAACTTCCCGTTTTTGTATTTAAAAATCCCATTTCCGTCAGTAGCAAACCACATAGTTCCATTTTTGTCCTCTATAATCTTAAAAACCAATTTTCTTGATAGCATAGGCTTTGGGTTTTCAACCATTGAGTCAGGTAAAGAAAACGGCATAAATTTTTCTCCGTCAAAATGACTAACCCCGTCTACCGAACCGACCCAAATAAGCCCATTTCTATCAATTGCTAAGCCCCAAATTTCCTCATCCTGCAATCCTTCATTTCTAGTAAATGTTTTAAATTCTTTCCCATCATATTTTATAAGTCCTTCTGATGTACCAAACCATAAATTTCCTACATTGTCTTCTATTATCTCTAAAACTCTGAAATGAGGACTAATATTTGCTATTGTAATTTTTTCAAGTATTTTCCCATTATAGCGTATAATTCCATCTCCATTGGTACCAAACCAATAGTTCCCTTTTTTGTCTTGATGCATTGTCCTAACAAATTCTCTTACCATACCATTTAAGTTAGTATGAATTTGAGGAAATGTTGTGTTTTGATTTGAAATTATTGTTTGTGTATTTACTTTTTTATCTTTTACCTGCCCTGTGCAGACTAAGATTTGAAATGAAAATAATATTACAAGTAATATCTTTGCTTTAATTATTGTTTTAAGATTAATGTTTTTCATAATGTTTTATCTTACTGTTACGATGTTTCCAAACATACGAGCATTTGTATAACAAAGTTATATCACAAACAATAAGAACATTGTCTTGTTATTATAGCACCTTCCTTAAACCACGGTCTTGTTTCTCTTCTTTGGTATTGTGATTCCATCTTCATAGTTAATATTGTTGTGCTGTTGGTTCCTCTATTCGTTTAAGTTGCTCAAATTGTCTTCATTTTTATAATAAAATTCATTAAAATGCCGTATCTGACGACATTAGAGGATAAAACATGGCGTTTAACGGTTAGGAGAAGATAGTTTATTACTGCTAACAGATTTGCGAAGATTCTAATACGCCGTCCAAACGATGAAAAGTATAGAATTGAGCGGACTTTGAGGGTTATTCCAATATAAAACTATCAATTTTCTACTAAATGGAAGTCAATTTAACATAAAAAGACAGACTACTAACGTTGATGCTAGTAACCTGCTTAATTGAACTACGCCTTATTCTACCTTTTTGCTAAATACTTGTGATATTTCTCAAATTCCCTGAAATAGGATAGATTAAATACAGACTTAATATTTAAACTATAATGCAACTAAAAAGCATTTCATTTGTTATTATTACGATATGCAATTTAATTTTATGAATTAGGAGCTCTTATGAAGTTATTTTTACTTACTTTGTTATTTTCAATGTATGGACTTAATCTATATAGTCAGGACTGTGGCACTTTTCATTTATTTAATTTCCAAGATACTATAATTGATGATTGGGTTTGGGATGAGCCTAGAAAAGGATTTTATTTTGATATGAGTTATGATGAATTGACTGGAGATAACACAGGCTATATAAGCTTTGCATTAGTTGATTTACAGGGAGATACACTTACAGATACAGAATACTACAGGTGGAGTTACTTTTTTCCTTTTAAAGCAGGTGACACTAATCGCTATAAAATGGTCTATAAGGAAGGTGTGACTACTTTACCAATCAATTTTGAAGGATATTTAGTTACTCATAACCCAGAGTGCTCTATACCTATCAGTTTTGTAACTTCTGAAGTAATTGAAAGTTTGAATGATGAAGAGTTAGAATTATTTCCAAATCCAAGTGATGAGTATTTGAGTATCAGGAGTAATAAAGTAATTCAGAGAATCGAAATATTAGATGTAAATGGGATTAAGCTATTATCAGTTGTTAATCATAATAGTATTGATATAAGAAATCTAATGAGCGGTATATATATAATTAAACTAACCTATCATGACAATAGTCAGAAGTTCAGAAAATTTATCAAAAAATAATATTATTCTATTTTTTGTAGCCATTTCAACTTTGATGTGTTAATTCAGTTAGAAAAGATATTTTAACAATTATATAGGTGATTTTAGTGAACAAATATTCAATAATTCTGATAGCATTACTAATTACAATGTCTCTGGCATCATGTGATTGGGATCCGACAGGACATGGAGATGGAAAAGGTGGTGGAGGTAGAGATACAATAATAGATTTCGATTCTACAGATAGAGAAATAATGATACTAGATTTGAAAATTGGAGAAAACATTGAAATAGATGATTCAATAGTTGTACAATTACTTTCAGCAGCAAGTCCAGATGATTCAGGAAGAAACTATACAGTTGTTTTGAATTTGAGTAAAGATAATGGGATTTCATATAATGAAGTGATACTGACATCATCGAATCCTACTTATAATGACCAGGAAATAAATATAACAGTACTAAATGCTTACCCCAGAATTGGAGCAAGTATTAGAATGACTCTTTATTAAAAAATCAATAGTTATTCAATTAACAAAAGCCAACATTAAAAATGTTGGCTTTTTATAAATAATAAACTATCCTAAAAATATTCTATACTTTCCTTTTTGCTAAATACTATTTATACCTTTCAAGTTCTTTAGTATATGATTGATTAAATACAGCCTCACCTACTTGACTCTTGAGATATTCTACAATCAATACTTTATCTCTAGGTGTAATTCTGTGTTCACTAAACTTACCGCTAAGAAAATTCTTATGATTATTAGGATAAATATTTACAGATACTTCTGTTAATCTAATTCCTAAGTCATATATAGTATCTCGTAACAAAAAGAAGTTGTTTTCTATTATTTCTGTTATTTTCATTTTAAACCTCCTAAGCTACTGCTTTTCTTCAATGATGCAATTACTTCATTATAGTCAAACAAAACAGTATTACCTGCCTTTATGAACGGTATTTCACCTTTTTTTCTTAACCTCCACAAAGTAGTGGACGATATATTGAGATTATGGCAAATCTCTGGGATAGTTTGTAATCGTTTTTCATTCGATTCCATCTTGACACCTATAAATAAGTTATTAAAAAAATAAATTCTTTGAATTGAATTATTATTAGGTGCAAAGTCGGTATTATTTGAAATCTTGATTGACTGGAAAAGGGGTAGGATTTGGGGTAGTTTTTAGTAGGATTAAGCAGTTTTTTTAATTTTGTCTGTTATTTAAAAATAATTTGATTTGCTTTTCAAAATTTGATTTAAAAATATTAAAATCCTTATCGGATGATTCGCCTTTCTTAATTTCCCTTTCTTTGTTTCTTAAAGCCTTTAAACTCTCATTGTAGTAAAGGTCTGTTTTGAGGCCTTGTCCTACATAATTGAAGATTAAACTTTTATGAAATTCAATGTGTTCTTCAAAGAAATATTTGAGCATATACCCTATCATATATTTAGGAAAATCTTTTTTCCAAAGTCTATATGAACTACCACTTATCGTAATAAATGAATGATTATCTAAGGAAATAAACTCATCCTTCTCTACATCAATTTTAAAATGTAAGTTTAGAAAGTCATATATCTCTTCAATTGTTAAAAAGGGTAGTTCAGTGACTATTTGCTTTTTATTCGCACTAATCAAATCTTTGACTCTCCGAAGTTCATTAATTCTATTATTAAGTAGTTCATATAGCCACTCTTTCTTTTTTAATGAACTATTAATAAATTGTTGATCACCACCAACATGATCCTTTGTCATCATATCATTTCTTTTTGACGAATCTGGATTTCTAACGTCTTGAAATAATACAACCCCTATATCTGAATAAAGTGAAATATCTTCAGTTTCAGGCAATTGTACGTAAAATTCTTCTAGTTCATTCAAAAACTTTTCAAGTTCTTCAATATCCAATATTCGAGATAGAGCATTTTTATATTTTACTCTGTTCTGTCCAATAATATAATTATATCCGAAGGAAAGCTCTTCTTTTCTTAAAGTAATAGCCATAAATAAATCAAGTTTTCTTTATTATCAAGTTGTGAGAATATTAATCGTGCGAATTATAATATTCTTTAAATTTTAAGTATCTTAAATTACATAAATATTCTTAACCGAAATCAAATTATTTTATATTATGTTTAAGATAATGTTAAAATTATGAAAGGGTAGATTATAACTATATGATATATAGCTAATTAAAAATATATAGATTACTACTGAACGGAACGTAGTGAGTAAAGAGTCCAT
>JAUIIX010000044.1 GCA_030431515.1 bacterium | reverse complement strand
AATATGTATCCTCATCTATTGACTTTATTAAATTTAAATCTATATATGTACCCTGAATACACATTATATTCTTTTCTGAAGATATATAAACAACTTGTTTTATCGGTAAACTATTTGTACCAGTAGCTAAATAGTTTCTAGTTAATTCTACTTGATGATGATATGGACTTCTTCCCATTTCTTTTAATCTTTTTTTTACTCTCGGCATTTTATTAAAATACTTTTTTCATTAATATTAACATTCCATCCACATTTATGGTGACATACTATTTTAATACCTTTATAACATTCAGATTTTCTACTTACAACGGTACCATATTGAACAGTCTCATTAGTATGAAATATCATAACTTTATCACCAACTTCTAAATAATCATGACGATTTAAAATAAAATTATGACCACCATAATGTTTTTTTATCTCATAGAAGGTAGGTGGTTTGGGTTTTGAAATATAATTCATTTTATTTTTAATATCTTTTTAAACCATAAAGTAATTCTAAATTTTACATATATAAAAAAGTGTTGATGATAATACTCATTTCGTATATTATCTCTTTCATAAATTAATTTACCATCTTTAGTATATTTTCTACTTCTTGAAAAACCTATCTCTTCACATAATATTTCTCTGCCATTTTCATCATAACCCCATCTAAACCAATAACCGTCTGCATTTTCCTGATAAATTAAGTTACCATTTTTATCATATTCATATTTTTTCCAGTTCTTACCATCAGATTGTGCGTCATAACTATTTAACCATTCTTCATATATTAATTGGTGTTTATTATCATAAATTTCTAAATCATATAAAAAAATCGCTATATATTTATCATATGAAGGTATTATAGAATAGTTGGTAATTTCTAATATGGAAAGTAAATCCTTTATAGGTAAACCAAAAACCTTAGATAAGTTTTTATATCCCATGGAAGGGTTTAATTTTTTATATTTTAAAATAATGTCTTTCATTAATTTTACAAATATAACATTTTAATTTTACATTAACAAAAAAATCCCCAGAAAAAATTATAAAAAAATTTTTTTATAAGGCCCGTTTGTAAAATGTAAAAAAGTATCTAGGGTAAGGAAAATTTATAAGGTCCATATTTTTTACAAAAAAAAATTCCAGAAAATTTTTCTGAACAGGTCCGACCGCTATTATAAAGGGGCTAACGGGGGGGTATATAAGAGGGGTGACGGGGGGGGGACAATGGGGGAAGGGGTCACAGGGTCTCCCTCCGTTCCTTATATGGTACATTTTCTTTTTATATCATTGCATATATTATATTTAATTACTATTATTGTATCATGACTATGAAATTAATTAAACGTAAATTAAACAGACGAGGAAAAGAACTATATAATAAATATTTCTTTAATCCCTTAGATACATTAGTTTATATTGTGGGACAATTTGACAATAACTTACCTATTGATGATAATAGATGTGAGGTTATTTTTCAAACTAACAATATAACTATGGAACAAATATACGAAATAATACGTTACTATCCAAATAAATTAAAAGAAAAAAAGTATATAAATGATGATTTTATTTATAATATTTATGATGAATATGGGGAGACTATAAAAATAATGAAAGAAAATACAGGTAGTCAGATAAGAAATAGACTTTGTGCAGGTGCTAAATATAGGTCAAAGGTTAATAAAATAGAAACTAATATTAATAGTGAAGATATTAAATTAGTTAGAATATGTCCTTATTTAAAAATACCTTTAGAATATAATAATAGTGATAGGTCAAATTATTCCGCTTCACTTGATAAAATAGACCCAAGTAAGGGTTATATTAAAGACAATATACAAGTTATTTCTATTTTAGCTAATCAGATGAAAAGTAATGCTAATAAAGAAGAATTAAAAACCTTTGCAAAAACAATAATGGAACTATATTAATATAGTTCCATTATACAAGTTATTCTTTATTCTGGTTCGTTTACATACGAGTTAACAACCTTTTCAACATCAACCTTTAAACTAACTGCATCATCAAAACTTAATCCGCTTAAATCAAATCCCATTTGTTCTAAAGCTTCACTTAAAATTGCTAATTTTTCCATGTGTTTATTGTTTTTGAAAATTATACTCTAATTCTTTTATTAAATTCATTTTTTCTAATAGTGACATATTAGAAAGTTCTTCTTTGGTATGACAGTTTAAATAATCATTACAATCTTGATGAGTGAAATTATTAATTTCTTTTTCACTATGATAACCTAAATTTTCATCTGTTTTTAAAATCATTTTTTAATTGTTTTTATTTTTTGATTATTATATATCAAATATACAAAATTTATATTGTTTTACCAAATAAAAATACTATTTTTTTATCTTATCTAATGACCAATGATAAATTGTTTTAGAATCCCAAAAATTAGTTAAAATTAAACTTGCTTCTGTTTTATCTTCCAATACTAATTTTTTAAATATCTCCTTTGCTTTTTTATCTCTTTTCTCCTTCTCTCTTATTTTTTCTAATTTATTTAATTTTAAATATATATCCATATATTTATCGTTTTCAATACCTCCATTTGGTGAATAAATAGTATATCTAAAATCAGTTAACATATGAGTTCTTATCACTAAAATTGTTGTATTATAATCCTTAACAACCCTATCATATTGAAAAAGTTTATGTGGTTCTTTAGTTCCCATAGGGTTAACTTTTTCTTCAATATATTTACTGTCTTTTATTATTTGTTCCCAGTTCATCAATTATTATATTAATAATCTTCTTCTCCTTCTTCATCTTCAACATACCAACCTCTTTGATATTTAACTGTTTCAAATAAAGTTTTTTCTACTTCTTCAAAACTATTTGCTTTAAGCGTAATAAAAGCACTTGAATGTTTGTCAAAAAAAGTAAATCGTTTCATTTTTTTATTATTTTAATTATTAATACATTACAAATATAAGACAATAATTTTATTTTACCAAATATTTTTTAATTAAATTTTATATTACTTTACAAGTACGTCAGTTAAAACTGTTTCAGCTTTTTTATTTAGTCTTGCACCACTGGCAAATAAAATATATTCTTGTTGGTTTTTTCCTTCGCTTGCAACGTGGTTTGTATAGTAAGTAATACCGTTTAAAAGTCCCCAAAGTGTTGTACCAGTTCTTCTTTGCTCAATGGCTACGGATTCGTTAATCTTATCCATAATTGAACGGGTTTTGTGCTTTGCTTCTTTATAGTTTTTGAAGTCGTATCCTGTAATTTTTTCTAATAGTGCATTTTGTTGCGCTTTAGTTACTTGCGTTTCATTCATTAACTTAAATCTTTCAATTTGATTTTTAAGTCCAACGTTAGCGATTTTAGTTATTTCGTTAGCGTGAATAAGTGCCTTTACATTTGAATTAATTGTATGCTTATAAGTTGCGTAACAATCTTTTTTTGTTGAAGTCCAACCGTTAGTACAAATAAGTCTTTTTGAAAAAATCCCAAGTGTAGAAGAACCAGAACCGTTAAATGTTGTTGTAAATGTTAAATAAGTTTCAATAACATCGTCTACCTTTGCATCATTTTTAAAACCGATTGTTTCAAGGGGAAGAGTAAAAGCTATTTTCTCACCTCCGTAATATTCATCATATTTTAATTTGGATATATCCAAATCAAGACCAGATTCAACCACACCACTAATTAAAGATTGTAAAAATTCTTTTGGTTGTATTGGCTCATATCGGCTTCCAACTGTACCAAGTTCTTGACCTCCTGTAGTTTTGTAGATTCCCCACGCTTTTGGCTGATTAAATCCTTCCATTGGTGATGGGTATTGTACTTTTTGTACATCAAAAAGTTTTTCTTCGATTGCTTGAATTGGTGCGTTAAAATCGTTAAGGTTTTTTAAAATTTCCATTTTCTAATGTTTTTGATTATTAATATTTAACTGATACAAATATAAGACAATTATTTAATACTACCAAATAATTTAATTAAATTATTTTACTAATTGATATTTATTTGGGTTTTTATTATATTCTTCTTTTGATATATAATAAGTTGCACTCGCGAAAGGTTGTGTTAAGTTATTATTTTTCAATATTTCAAAATTAGGTCTATATACCTCAACATCATTTTTATGAGCGTTAATTGATAAATAAACTAAAAGTGTCATAATTGAAAGGAAAGAAATTGTAAGTGTTAAAAAGATTTTCATTTTGTTATTTGTTTTTGATTACAATACAAATATATAACCTTTTATAATTGTGACCAAATAATTTAAATGAAATATTTTAATTTTAACAAAACTTTAACATTTGGACCTTATAAAAAAAATAAAGGTAGATTGGAGTCTACTCTTCCAAATCCTTGTGAGATTCAGGCCCTGTACTTATTGACAATGTAAAGATAAGAAAAAGTTTTTACACCACCAAATAAAATTTAATTAAATTATTTTCTTTTGAATATTCTTTTATAATAACGACCATTAACATAAACGATTAATGGTGTGTTATAAAGTTTTGGGTGTTTAATATCTTTGAATAGATTTTTTAGTAATCCTGTTTGATTAAGATACTTTCCTGTTAAATCATATAGGTAATAAATTGAATTATCATTTATACAAGATTGAAAGTATTTTGTTATACTTTGTATATTTACCACCTCAACACTACAACCAACTGTATATGCTTTAAAATTTGCTCTTAATACTTTTATTTCTCCATTCCCTGAAACGTTACCAAAAACCATAAAAGAATTATCCTTTATGGTTATAGATGTGTTATGCATTCCCACTTGTGAGAAAGTTTGTATTGATACTAAAAGAAATAATATTTTAATTAAATTATTCATTATACTTTTAGTTTATAAAGTTCTTTTTTACCTTTGGAAGTTTTAATACCTATGATACAATGTGTTAGAATTTCCCCACCTCCAAGACTTCGGGAATTATGAACTAATAAGGGAACTTTTTTACTTCCCATACTTCGCCCTACATAACCAGTTACGTCATATATTTCATTCCAACTTTCACCTGTTTTTGTGTCTCCATAATCTAATACAATACGTGTATTATCTTTTCTACATTGTTCTAGTACTTTTATTACTTCCTCGTTTGTTTCAACGTTGTAAGATGTACCGTTAACTTCTGTATATTCTACAAACATAATTTAGTCTTTTAAAATATCGTTGGCTGCTCTTCCTATTCTTCTAAGAGTTTCTAAAGTAAAAGTATCTAAATCTTGAATATCTAATAAATCATTATCAATATTAATATTCTCTAAAGTATTTAACATACTAATAATATCTAATTTACTTTGATGGTCGCTACCTTCTGCGTAATTTTTAAATACTTTTTTATCGGTGGTTTCCCAAACATTTATTTTTTTCATAATACTATCCGTTATTTTGTACAGAGCTAGACGCTGCTTTGGTTAATGACTTGAATGTTATTTCAGAAAGTTTAATATCTGAAAAATACTCTTTTAAATAATTTCCTACTGCTTTAAATACTGTTATCATTTTTGTTTTATTTTTGATTAAATATCCTCTTTTATTTAACTCCTTATGGTTCTCCTAAAAGAGGATATTTCTTAATTAATATTTTATTACACTGTAAAGATAAGAATACTTTTTTAAATTACCAAATAATTTAATTAATTTATTAATAATAATCTTCTTCAAATTCTTTGAAGTCATCTAAATTAAGATGTGTTTTAAATCTTTCATAGAATTGTCTTTCTAAATCTTCTAAGAACATAAAATCTGGCAATTCATTTGGAAATTGTTCTTTAGTAATTTCTAAAGATTTTATAATCCTTTCTTTTTCAATTTCACTTTCTACATAAATTGTACAACCTGCTGCATCATGTACCGCATGTAAAATGTCATGTATTACCCAACTTACATTTTCAGTCTCAACATCAAAAATAAATTCTTTATCTTCATTTAAACAATATTCATAAACAGCTATTATTGCATCAGCATTAGTGACTATTATTTCTTCGTTTAAGTTTTTAAAATGATTAATTATTAGGTCTTCATCTTGTTCAAGTTCATAATATAAATCTTCCATTTGAAATTCTAAAAAGAATCTACTAAATGTACAAGCATTTTCAATCAATTCTGCAACAAAATTACTTTGTAAAGTTAATTCAGTATCTCCTGTAAAATTAATGTCATTAAGGTTACTTACATTAAGTGTTATATTTTCGTATGAATAAGTCATTTTATTATTTGTTTTTGATTACATTACAAATATAAGACAATAATTTTATTCTACCAAATAATTTAATTAAAATATTTTCTTTTTTTTCAATAATCTCAGTTTTCACTACTTTTACTTCTTCTTTTTTTGGTTCTTTAATTACTTTTATTTTACCTTGTGAATCAAGTATTTTAAAACAATTACTTTTAAAGTGGTCATTATCATATATAATAACCTCAGTATTTTTTATTATTTCCTGTCCTATTGGGTCAGATAATATACCACTTTTTTTATCTAAAATAAAATATTCTTTAGTTGATTTAATTAAGTATAATTTATAAAAACTATTTTCTCTTAATGTTTTAGATTTGGTTCGATTAATTGTTTTATTATAAGTGTCACGTCTAATTTTATTAGTTACGTTTTTAATATTGTGTATATTGTGTGTTGCTCGTTTTTTCATATTATGAAGATACAACAAATTTTAAATATTTCCTTACGGATATCTGTAATTATAAGCATTTTAACATAATTTTAACTTATAAAAAAATAAGGGTGTGTTGGAGTCTACTCTTTCGATTTTAAAGAAAAATCAGACCCTGTACTTATTGACATTATAAAGATAAGAAAACAAAATAACTTCACCAAATGATAGTGAAGTTATTTTTAAATTAATTTATATTTTTTCTTCAATACAACGTAAAAGAAAAAGTTTATCCCTTAAACTGGCTAAATCATTTAACCCAGCTATTTTAACACTTTTTAAATCGTCCTCAATGATATAATTAATACCTGTATTATCTATAAATAAAACTCTTATATCTTGCGTAGAACCATCGTTTTTTCGTTGTTCTAATAATGGCAAATGGTCATATTCACCTGTATCTAAAAAGTATTCTAAAACTGTATTTAAATTACTTTTATCTTTTTTCAATTCATCATCAAAAGTAATAAAATCATTATTACCTCTATGTAACCAAACAGTTTGAGTTATTTTAACATCTAAATTAACTTTTTCTTGTTCTAAACTTTCTGCACTATACATTTTGTTTTGTTTTAATTATTAATACATTACAAATATAATAAAACAAAAATAACCTACCAAATAAATGATAGGTTATTTTTAAATTAATTTATTCTTTTTATACTGTATGGTCAATAAATTCGATAGTATCACCAGAAATTGAAAGATTATTAATTTCATCTAATTTGTATTGTCTGATTTTACTAACTCGCATTCCTTTTTTAATTTCTTTCTTTGCAATAGTTAAAGGTCGTGAATTTACTTTTTTATATTCACCCTCAATTAAAATATTTTTTGATACTTGGTATCCTTCAAGATATATTTTACCTGTTTCATTATGTACTTTTAATTGTGACGCACCTTCGATTCGTGTATATGCATCTGTTTGCGCTTTGCTTTGGTTTTTACTTGGTGCGGTTTGTGATTTTAAAAGGGCTTCTTTTGCTTCTGTTAATAAATCTTTATCAAGTGCAATAAGTTCTTTTTCTTCGTCGGCTTCTCTTACAAGTGTAGTTACATCTAATTCCTGTAAGTATTCTAAATCTTTTTGTTTTACATTACCATAGTTAACACCAATGTTAATTGTAACATTTGATTTTTCCCCATTTGAATTGGTGTACCCATTAATACGAGCAAATGAAACTCCTGTAGGAGAATTTTTAACTGCTTCATTTAATTTTTTAATTACCTTTGCAGCTACTGTAGTTACTGGGATTCTTATTTCTGTTTTTTCTGTACTCATTTGATATTGTTTTAATTATATTACAAATATAGTAATAAAAAAATAACCCACCAAATAAATGATAGGTTATTTTTAAATTAATTTATTTTATAGTTCAACCGATTGCATTAATTTATTAATAATTACGGTTGAATCTTCGTCTTTAACATCAACACTACACACCCATTTACCACCAACTTTAAAAAATCTATATAAACGATATAAATTAACAGTTTCACGGGTTACAACAAGTAAAACCATATAATCACCTTTTACACTTACGATTTCAGGTTGATAAGATAACCAACTATCAATCATTTCAGGAAGATTTAAGTAATCTTTTTCTTCAATCTCAACACTTGAAAATATTTCTTGTCTGTATTGTTCTTTTGCTGTTTCAGTTATTTTTTGTACTTCTTCTTTAGTCATTTTATTTTATTATTAATTTAACAATTCTTTTTCCAAAACCATTATTTTTTTCACAAAAGATGGCACTTCTTTACTCATATCATAAAGATTACCTAAACTATAAAAATCATTACTTTGAGTAATTACTAGTGTATAAAATTCTTGATTTTCCATTTTTTTATGTTTTTGATTACATTGTAAAGATAAGAAAACAATTTCAATTTACCAAATTAAAAAGCCGGAAACTTTAAAATAATTTCCGGCTTACGTGATAAACGAAATTTAAAAAAATGAAAAGTAATATTATTTAAATAACCAAATACCTTGTTTCATCATTGCTATTGCTAGTGCGATATCTGATTGATTTTGATTTTTCTTCATAATATATGTTTGTTTTTGATTATGATACAAATATAAGGCAAATAAATTTAACTACCAAATATTTTTTTAATTATTTTTAATTTCTCCTAATTTTACTCTATGAAATGAACTTGGATGTGTATTTGTTTTTTCACTTTCAGTACACCAAGAAGGAAAACCTGAAAATGTTGTATCAGTTAGTAAAATTATTTTACCTTTATTTAAATATTTCTTTATTGTATCATCAAGACCAACACTTTTTATTTTAGGGAATTTCTTAATATAATTTTCTAAATCTGTTAAAGATTCGACAACATATCTTTCAAATTCATTGTTACCTGATTGGGGTGACATATAAACACCCCATTTAATAGTTTTATATTTTATTGTACTCATTTTGCTATTATTAAAAGTTTACATTTACGGTTGGTCTCCAACAACCACTAACATATAATTGTGATTTATCACCCATACGCACTAACTCCATTTGTACCATTTGTTTCGCATAATGAGTAAAATCTCCTATAGTACCATTAATTTTAAAATTAATATTATAATTAGATTTAAAATTAAATGTATAAATTCCTTCTGTCTCAGTTTTTCTTTTAGTAAATTTTATACCGTGATTACTAAGTAATTCTTTTAAAGTTCCTTTATGAGATATTGTCTTTTTCCCCATATTCCACCAATGTAACTCAGTATATGTTTCTAATTCTTTTTTAATAGTTCTCATAATATTTGTTTTTGATTATTAACTTATACAAATGTAAGAAACAAATTTGTAACTACCAAATAAATTAAATAAAAAAAAAACGATTTATTTCTAAATCGTTAGTTTTCTTATGTGAAGATAAAGTTTTTTAATTAGTATGTTGTGTTGCCCCTTTTGCTGCTTTCGTTAAATTTTTAAAACTTTTATCTTTTCTCAATTGAATAACTAACGCAGTGATTGCCAAACCTAACCCTAATGTTATTCCAATAGCCATTATAGTAGCAAAAATTTTCAATTCTTCCATATTACATATATTTTGTGGTTTATTATGCAAATATACGCGGAAAAACCGTAATAAACAAATAAATACTTAATTTTATTTAATAATATTACAAATAAAATGTAAATCTTTTATGGTTTTCGTGTCTAAATCAGTTTTATAAACACTTACAGTTTTACTACTTTGATTTGGTAACCATTGTTTCGTAGTGTAATAACCACCACCATGATTTTTTTCTACTAAGATTCTTTTTAAATTTTTTCTATATAAATTACCTACCATAATATAATTTATTTTAATTATTAATTTATACAAATGTAAGAAACATATTTTAATAAACCAAATAAATTAAATAAAAAATGGTTACCTTTGATAGATAACCATTTTATAATCAAAACAAACAAAAACTACTCGTACTATGGAAGTACTTATAAATGAAATATAATAAATTATTGTTAATAGTAAATATTTTTATTTAATTTTTTTTTATGTCTATGGACACAAAAGTGTATGGTATAGACCGCCTATACATTGACGGTCTTTTTTTCTTCTATATTAATAGCAAACCCACTTTTAAAAGCTTCTTCATTGATAATAGCACCTCCTTTAACACTGGCTCTTTTATATGTAAGTCCTACGATATAACCTCCCTTTTTATCTAAAAATCTAAGGTCGTCATTATCCCCGTTAATTACCTCACGACCTAAATATGTTTTAGGTAATTTGTCGAATACTACTGCAACATTAATACCTTTTTCAAGTACTGAATGTAAAACATTATCATTAGTCTCGGAACGACTAAAAGTAATGTGATAATTTGAAGGAATATCGTATTTAAATCTTAAATGATTTTTTGTATAATCATAGAATTGAATATCTGGAAATAGTTCAAATATGTTTTTATTATCTACAATTTTAAATTTTTCAAATCTAATATCAGATGTACCATTTAAACGAATTGCAAATTTAGTTCCCTCAATCTTATGTTTGATTTCAATTTGTGCAATTTCAATATAAAGCATTTTTAAAAACGCCTGTCTATTGGCTAAGAAAAAATTTGATTTATTTATTCTACCTTTTTGAATCTTATTAAATCTAGCATTACCACTATTAAAAAGACAAGCTGCTGCGCATCCTTCACTAGCGTGTGAACATAGATTAATACCTTTATCGTTTTGTTTGAAAGGAGATAAATACATTATGTAAGTGGTGTATCCTTTTTCCTCACCTTTAAGGGTTTTGTAACTTTTTGTAGTTAATAAACTTGATGGTATTTTATAATTCATTTTATCATTTGTTTTTGATTATGATACAAATATAATAAAACAAAAATAACTTACCAAATAAATGATAAGTTATTTTATGTTAAAATTTTACCAACTAGAGCTGTAAGAAAATTCAACGTTATAATCGTCAATGTCGATATTTTTAAAACCTTCTTTTATCATTTGTATTGTATTTTCTAAACTTTGATAATACCATTTGTCATAATCAGTACCACCGAAAAAGAAACCACTTACAGTAGGTAGACATTTTTTCATAACATTTTCGTCTACTTTGAATTTATAATACTCAAAAGGTTGTTTTGTGAAAAAATCTTCGTGAGTTTCAACTTCTTTTTCACAAGTGTCTAAATAATCTTTTACTTGTTTACACAGTTGTATTAATTCTTCTAATTGTTCTCTACTTACATAAGCATCTCTACAATCATCCTCACCGTTTTGACAATTAGTTACAAACCAATTATGGATATGATTATCTTTGCGCCAGTAAGCAATTTCTTCTATTACATAAGAAACTCTGGATTTTTGAATATGACTTATTTTTTTACCATTATTTCTAGCAATTACTGAATAATTGTTTTCTTTGTCATGTTCCCAATTCTTTAAATAAGTTTTCTTTGAAAGATACATGTCTAATCCCATAATATTTGTTTTAAATTATTAATATGTTTTTGATTACATTACAAATGTAAGAAACGTTTTTTTAATGACCAAATAAAATTTAAATTATTTTAAAATAAAAATAACCTATCATTTATTTGATAGGTTATTTCTTGTCAATATTTAACCAAAAACCCGAATGAAATTTGTGGAAAGAGAGGGAATTGAACCACTCGACACATGACTGTTCAGGTCATTGCTCTGGGTATTGCTACCACGCCACTGAGCTATCTTTCCATTATCTTGTTTCGTTGCTCTATTACCAAGCCCTGTGGACGAATACCCGCCATTTATCAGGTGTGCACTTTGTGCTTTTGTGGAAGGGGATGGACTCGAACCATCGACACCAGACTGTTCAGGTCTGTGCTCTAACCAACTGAGCTACCCTGCCAAATTTATGAATAGATAATTTTTTAAACATCGTGGAACCTTTTTTCCAAAGTCTACCACTTAAAAAACTCTTTCTACCAAAAAAGAGAAAACTTCACAACTATTGTTTACGGTTTGGCATCAAATCAGTAACTTAACTAACCGATAAGAAAGTACCATTATTTATATTTTAGTTGATTTCCTTTTCACTAAGCATAATGCACCTTGCAATGCAAACTTTTTTTTATTGTGCATTAAGTGGTATCTTACTTATAAGAACGAAATTTTTTTAGTCTCATCTATAAATTTCAATGGAGAAAAAATTATCTATTCAATATGTTTAAGAACTTTTGTTTAACTTAACACTGCAAATATATGTATTATTTTTTTATCTTGCAAATGTTTTTTAAACTTTTTTTTAAGACTTTCCGACTAGCAGAACAATTTAAGAATTATGACTTCTCTTAAAAAAAAAATATTACAGTAGCCGAGGTGGGACTCGAACCCACACGCCCATTTCTGAGCAGGGGATTTTAAGTCCCCCGTGTCTACCAATTCCACCACTCAGCCATTTGTGAGATGAATAGGAGTCGAACCTATATCCGCACCCCAAAGCATACGTATTATCCAGTTATGTTTATCATCTCATTTTTCAAAGAACTGATACAAATATAGAAAGTTATTTTTTAATATCCAAATTATTTCTATATTTTTTTTTACTTTGTGAGAGTTACGGGCATCGAACCCGTGTTATTGGTTTTAGAGACCAAATTCTTAGCCAAAAGAAACTCCCGTTGGTCTGTTCTTCCCGTAGAAAGGCAACATGTCTACTTCTCCCGAACAGCAAGAAGCATGTTTATTTTTTACTGATACAAATATAAGGAATATTTTTTAATAATCAAATATTTTTTATATTACTTTCTTCATTAATTATTTGACGTTCTAATCTGGTCATACCTCTTTCCATAAAAGTACTAAAAGAACCTGAAACTTTTTCAATTTCATTATGATTGTCAGTAATATATTTACCCATATTTCGCATAGCTCTTTTACTTGTACGACCAAAATAACAATCAAAGGTTAATGTACCAAACTCAGGACAAAATAAAGAACCTAAACTTTTTGTGTTCCAATATTTTGTAAAATCTTCATAAGAATTAATTTTATCTTTAGGAAATAAATGTTCTGGGAAACTTCCCGTACCTTTCACAAAACCTTCATATTCCCAAATCACATCAGATTCAGAATAAAAACGATATTTTCTGGCTACTCCAAAATCTTCTAATAATTGATTTTGTTTTTCAATGTTCTCATTAGAACAATCTTTTAATTTAATTTCGGTAAATCCACCCATTTTGTTTTTGTTTTTAATTAATATGATACAAATATAAGAATACTTTTTTAAATTACCAAATTATTTATTTTATATTTTGTTTTACTACCATCTTTACTAATATAAATGTTAAGTACAATTATTTGTTTTCCATTAAAAGATTTTAATAAAATTTGTTGATTTAAAAATAATTCTTTATTGTTAATTTGAATAGTTTTTACAAAATTTACTAATTCAGATTTCACAATAAAATAATCTGTTTCTTCACCATCAATTAAAATAGTCATTTCGTTATCTTCCCAATAAGTTATCTTTACATCTTCTGAAAAACAATTAAAGGAAATAAATAATAATGTAATTAAAAAATATTTTTTCATAATATAAATTTTTTAGGTTTTAATATATTCTTATGCAATATAAGTATTTTATTTTATTTATCCAAATCTATGGACACAAAAGTGTATGGAAATAAGAAAGGCACCTGTTACCGGTGCCCATTACAATTAATCAATAAAACAAACAAAATGAATCTTATATATTATTTAAATTTTTTCTTATAACTTTCAGGTAATACCCATGATGAGTATTGATGTTTATTTATATCTCCTGCTTTATAGCAAATTCTGATATAATCAAACCATAATTTTGTAACAATTGTTAATGTAATTTGTTTGTTACTATCTTCAAAGTTTTTTACAATAGGCTCTAATACTTCTAATTCAAAACGTGCCTGTATCTGGTCCTTTGTTAGCATGATACAAATATAAGGGTTTTATTTTAAATCACCAAATTCATCTTCAAGTTTTTCAGAAATTTCTTTTTTATTATTTTCTGATAATTCTTTAACAGGGATTTGATTATAACCACCATCTAATCTCTCACGATAAGCATACATAGGACAATCTTTAGTAGGTTGTGCAAGGGCTGACCAATTATTTTTTGTTGGTCTTAAAAATATTAATACTCTTGATACACCATCCACAACACTACTATAGATGTTAAAAATATTTTTTATATTATTCATTAATTTCATAGTTTTACAAAGATAATAAAAACTTTTAATAATACCAAACGGTTATCAAAACCAAATGTATGCTATCAATCTACCAACTGTTAAACACATTATAAGTTGATAAAAATGTCCTATTTTACTAATGATATTATCATATTTTATAGTATAATAAATTCCTATTAAAGGGACAAAAGTTAAAACTTTTTCGTATTTTTTCATATTATTCTATTAAAAGATTATCAATATCGTTTTTACTATCAATAGTTTCTGTGACTATTTGACCCATTTTTTTGGCTCTGGCTTCTAAGATAGGAAGACAATCCATATACGTTTGCTCATCATCAAATATAGCAACAATATAACTATATTTATTTTTGTCTTGAAAATATACTTTTACCATTATTCTTCAAGTTTAACATTAATTACTTTAGTCATAGAACCGTATGTAAAACTAAATCTAAGCTTTTCTATTTGTTCTGGCTCTACATCTCCACCAATATAAAATTCTGCGCTTAAATCGTCTGAAAACAAATCTACTTCTTCTAAATCATACTTACATTCGTCAAAAATTTCTTTATCTTCCGCAATGTTTACCTCAAATTCAGTAAAACCTTTGTATTCACTTCTTATTGAAGTCATAGAATCAAATATATATTCTTTGTCACCTCTTTTAAGTGTTAAAGCACCAAAGTTAATTTCTGCATCTAAGTAATCTCCATATATCTCAAAAGATATTTGAGGATTTGTAATATTATACATTTTGTTTTCAGGTTTGTAAATAATACCTTTATCAGCATTTTCTAAATCTTTGCCCGTAGCACCTCTAAACCACGCATCCCAATAAATTTTAGTCATAGCTTGTGAAGCCATTACTCCCACTAACATTTCACGAATATTTTCTTGATATGCATCTAAATCACCCATTAAGTAATCTACTATTTGTTCATTTGTTAAAACTGGTTTCATTTTGTTTTCTTTTAAATTATTAACTTATACAAATGTAAGAAACATATTTTAATTAACCAAATATTTCTACCATTATACTAAACTTTTTCATTAATGTTATTTCCTGATTAAAATATTTGTCAATTAAATATTTCATTTTCGGTAATTGAGCTATATCAAAAGTTTTTACCCATCCTTCAGAATTGCACCAATTTTCTAATTTATTTAAATCTACTTGAGCAGCTTCCTCAAAATTAGAATATATATTACTATTATTATAAATTCCTGTACTATCAATATAATAATTGTTTACCTTTAACATAATATGTGTTAAGTAAGCTCCTTTACTATTTAATTCTTTTAAATCGTTAGGTGCTAACTCATAAATTTTTTTAATTTCTTCGATATCATCATTTTCACAAAATTTTTGAAGACATACAACTTTTACCTTATGTCCTTCTAATTTTAATTTCTTTCCTAACATCAGTGCAAAATGTCCGCACCCACCAGCATTAATATTTTTGAATATACTGTTTATACAGTGTAATAAAGTTTCTAAATTCTTAATATATTGTTTTGTCATATTACTTTGAAAAGAATTTTTCATCTATTTTTTGGATTAGTTCTTCTGCTTTTGTTGGTGGAATAAATTTAAACATTTCATCTTGTTTCATAACTTTCTCTTGCATTTGTTTATAGATACTATTTAAAACTCTAGTATCTGATACATTCCTAAAACATTTGGTCATTACTTGATTATATGTTTTTCGGGGCTTTGTGGTATCAAAACCTATGACTTTTCTTACTGACATAGGTTTTAATCCACCATTTTTATCTTTCGTCATATTTAACTCTTTTAATAAACAAAGTTACTAAAAATTATTTAAAATGACAAATTTATTTTTTCAAATTCACATCATACCCAATGGTTTCAAGGAATGTTTTTATTGTAAAATCATACTCATAAGTTTGACATACTACAATATCTTCGTGAACAAAATCTAATATTTCACTATCAAGTTTATCTGAGTTTACAATAGTCTCAACGGCTTCTTCAAGGGTCATACCATCATAAGAAGATAATATCTCACCTGCTTTTTCATAAGCAAATCTATTAGTATTTTGTTTAAGATATTTTTTTATTTCATCCTCGAAATAAAAGTAATGTAATTCATTCATATCCATTGGTAATGTGCATTCAATTGCCATTTCTATAATTTTAGGTTGGATAACGTTTTCGTAAACTTCTTTTAAAAATTTTGCTTTCATTTTGTTTTGTTTTAAATTATTAATTTATTTCTTATACAAATGTAAGAAACAAAAATGTAACTACCAAATATATTTTAATTATTTTTTTGTTTAATATTATATGAGGTTTTAATAAAATTTCTAAATTCTTCATTAATACATTTAGCAAATATTTTAATTTCAATTTCTTCAATATCAATTGTATAAAGATTATGCATATGTTCAATATATTTATTATCAACAAACATCCATAGATAATCTTGTTTTTCCTGAGTAGTTACAATTTTCATAACTTTATCATGATTTTTATATACGAAATCCATAACATTTCGTTCTAACACTCTACTTTCGTTATATAAATCATCAGAATAATAATTGGCTATAGAATATACATCAGCCCATCGAGGTTTACTATCAGGAAAATTATTGTTTGTAAATTCTAAACCAACACCATGATAATTAGGGTCTGAATAATCTTTTGAAAATTCAGTTTCAACTCTAGTAATTACATATGAATTCCCAAAAGTATCACCAACTTTATATTTTTTTATTTCTTCTAATACTTCATTTTGAGCATAAGTTACAATGTAAGTAGAAAAGATTTCATCACAGGCAAAAAGTAATGTATCTAAATAAATAACACTTTCACCATTCATAGCAATTTTAACATCAGTAAAATCTGGTCTTTCAAATGATAACGGATTCCAAAGACAATGTACGTGATTATCTTCAATTAATTTAACTAATTGAGGTAAATATTTTTGAATACTTTGAAAATTATCATCTAAATAACCATCACTAATATTACCATCCATTTTATCACGATTATCACAAATAGTGAATACACTTAATCTAGATTTATAGTCATCCTCATGTTTATGATTAACAAAAAATGTAAAATGTGTTGAATATTGTCTCACTAAGATAGTAGTTTCCTTATTATTAAGGAAATACCATTTATAATTTTTACCTTCATAAAATTTAAGTTTACTAAAATCAAATGAATTATCTTTTTTTAGTTTATTAACAGGTAAATGTTTTACCAAATATTTTAAACAAAATTTAATTTTCTTTTCTATTTTTTCTTCCCGAACAAAATCTCTTTTTTTATCTTGCTCACTGAATTTAAAATCTGTTAATTTCATAATATTTGTTTTTGATTACATTACAAATATAATAAAACAAAAATAACCCACCAAATAAATGATAAGTTATTTTTAATTTAATTTGTTAAAAATTTTATGTTATTAAAGTATACCTTATTTTCTTTCGCATACAATATAATAAACTCTTATTTGTCCAACATAAAAGTATCGGTTTTATTACATAATGTTCCTGTTTACCATCCTTACTATAATAAGAATATAATTTATATAAAATATTCGTATTAACATGCTCCAATTTATATTCATTAGTTAAATACATTTTATAACCTCGAATATAAATTGGTTTAGTATTTTTATAAACTTTTTTAGTAAGGATATAATAATTCTCATAATTATGAGTTATCATAATTTTCTTATCTTGACCATAAGATATGGAAGATAGAATAAATAAAATAAAAAATAAATATCTCATTAATTACCTTTCTTTAAAAATAACTTTACCTTCCATAACTCCAAAATTAGATTCTTCTTTGAAAGTATAAGTTTCTATTAATTCACCTTCTCTTCTAGGTCGATATAAATACCAAAGGTCATCACCTTTCCAAGTCGCCTCAATAAGTTTTGTACCTTCTGGTAGTTTAACTGTTGCAGTACCTCCATATTTTTTAGCTCTCTGATTTTCTGTACAAGAAAATAATAAAAATCCTGCAAATATTAAAATGATTGCTAAATAAATTGTTCTTCGTTTCATATAAATAAATTATTTAATTGTTATATTATAAATTCCTCTTTCAGATAAACAACCTCTAATTGTAAAAAGTTCACTACTATTACTACCTAAATTAAAATGATTATAGGCAACATTAACACCAATATAAAATTTGGTTACTTCTCTTTCATCATCCATTTCTTTATATATTTCAGATGAAAAATTTTGAACTCTCAGTTCTTCAAACAAAACAGGTGTTGTTTGAAATTTCTCTGTATGAAATTCTATTCTATGTCTTGAACTCCTACTTGAAGTTTTTTCCTCTATCTTAACTATAGGGGCTTGAAAACCTCTTTTCAAAAGTTCTGTTTGAATAGCTTTTTTAATTGCTTCAAGTTGTACATCAGTAGAGTATAATTCTTTTTTTTCTGTAGTATTCATTTTATTTATATTTAAAATTAATATTTGTAAAAGTAAAAAAAAAATATTTAATAAACAAGTTTTTTAATTTGTTCTTTGAAATTACCGTAAAAATTTAAATATCTTAAACTACGTATACTCCATAATTTATTACTTTTCTTCCTATTACATCTATAACAAGCAACAACTAAATTATCTATATTAAATGCATCTCCACCATTATCTTTTGGATTAAAATGGTCAGCCGTTGCCATATTAGAACGTTTTTTATTATTATCATTCCAATGATAAATTACTAAATTTGGTTTCCCACAATAAACACAAGTAAGTGACCCATGTTTAAATAATAAATTAAATAAAAAATTTGTATTAAATAATAGTTGTTTGAATTTATTAGCACAAATTTTAACTCCATAAAATTCTGCTAATAAATAATCTGTGTCTTTGGTTTTATATTTTTCTTTCAATAAAAGATAGTTACCATAAGGAGTAGAACCATATAAGTTACTATAATGTTTTGTGCTACCCGTATTACTTTTATAAGTACATATTTTTTTACACATTATTTTAATTATTAACTTATACAAATGTAATAAAACAAAAATAACCTACCAAATAAATGATAAGTTATTTTCAATTTAATTTGTTAAAGTTATCTTTTTTTAAACTTAGTTCGCCAATTCATTTTTTGCCTAAGTATTAAATGGTCTCCATCCTTATTAACCCAATATTCTAAACTAATATTATTATTAATAAAATTATCCAATTCAATTGATTTAATATCACTATTAGTTTTACCTTTAGATAATAAAACTTTTCTCAATGAATCAGAAATCTTTACTGGACGAGTACGTAATGTTTTTTTATGATAATATTTAATATTACGCTTATCATTAGTTTTATACATGTTATATTGTTTACTATTCATAACATGTGTACCATTTTCATTAATCTCTTGAATAAGTTTTAATTTCTCACCCGTATTTAATGTTAATAGTGCATATTTTTGATTATATTTCACTACTCGAACTCTTTCTTTCTCCTGTCCTAACATAGAAAAAGAAATTAAAAATGTTAATAAAATTGTTGTATATCTCATAAAGCCCTGATTTATAGTTGATTATATTTTTTTAATTTTGACAAATGTACAACAAAAAAATAACTCTACCAAATAATAGTAGAGTTATTTATAAATTTTAACTGTTTTTCTGTTATATCTTATTGTCTAGCAAAATAATAACGTTCAATATCAAAATGTTCTCCATTATCATCTGCATATTCTTCAAAAACAAATTCATTTTCATTAATGGTAAGAACTCGATTAAAAGTAGTATATACACTACCATCACTTTGCTTTTCCATTAATTTTAATTTATCTCCATCAAGTGTATAAGTTAAAATAATTTCATTGTTAGTAGAATCTCTACCCTCTGTAATAGTACCATCATTATTAAACTTTAGAAAGTCATAAGTTACACCAATACCATAACAAGTATCTGAAATACATTCATCGGTAGCTTCCCAAGTTCCAACGATTTCAACTTTTGCTTGTTCTTCTTGCGGTACATCATCAGAAGAGTCTGAGGAACAAGAAGTAAAAAATAAACCAACGATTAAAAGTAAACTAAATAAATTTTTCATATTGTAAATTTTAAATTATTAAATTGTTATTTAATACAAATGTAAGAAACAAAAATGTAACTACCAAATGTTTTTTAAATTAAATTTTGAAATACTTGGGGTAATATTAATTTTAATTAAAATATTTGGGGTAAAATTGGTTTTGATAAAATTTGAAACCTTTACTGAATCACTAACTTTACCCCCTAAAGAATCTATATAAATTATTGTTTTATCTTCCATAATTTTTTAATTTGAATTAATATGAAATATGAAACTAAAAACAGCTATTATTAAAAATAAACATATTACAAATACATTAATAAATCTTTCAAAACTTTCTTGTTTTTCTTTTTCTCCCTGAACAAAATTTTCAGCTTCTTGTTCGTATTGAACTTGACGATTTTCTAAATAAAATTTATGATAATCATCATCACTCATATTTTTATATTGTTTAATATTATTCATAATTAATTTATATTAAATTCAATTTTTTCACTAGAAGCAATAAACATTAAAAACAACTCTCTGGTACAAGTAGAAAACAAATTTGTACCTGTCATTCTATAAATGCCATTGCCTACGTAACCAGCTTGTTTTTCAAATTGTGGAAAATATTTATCTTCCATTTCTTGTGTAATCTTTTTTTCTAATTGAGTTGTGATTGTCATAATTTATCTTAATTTAATTATTCTTACTATATCGTGGTCAGTCTCAGGCTTACGATTTTTCCTAAATACATAACCGTCATTGGCTCTTGTACCTTCGCCTAAATCCTCACCTAAGTATTTTACCCTATGGTCAAAATAATCACTTTCGGGTAATGGTTCAATATATTCTAATTTACCACCTAATGCCGAAATTAAAATATCACCTCTTTTGCATCTTGATAAATCTACATTACCACGCATTGAAGCTAATATACGCAAATCTCTGGGAGTAAATTCTGTAGTCTTTAACAAATAATCATCCGTTAAATGTCTCATATCAAAACTACATTCACGTAAAAATCCTTGACCCACAGGAGAACCCAACCATTGAATCATTCCTTTGGCAATTTTAATTTCTTCCTCATCTAAAAATTTAACTGGCGTTCTTCCATCTAAAGTGCCACATACCATTAAAGAAATATCTAAATCAGAAAATTCTTTTTCAAAGAAATTAATTATTTCCTTTTCTTTTGGATTGCTTGATAATCTGTTTTGCTTATAATTCATTTTATTTTTTAATTAAATCTTTCCTTTCAACATCGGTAACATTTTTAAGTCTTGGAATATTCTCTATATGTTTAATCTTATCCGATGCCACACACATTAAAGATTCCAAATCCATAGCAATACCAGTATAACATGCAATCCTATCTGAATTGTCATTGTATCTACTTAATTGGTATCTACCACAAAAATTATATATTAATGAATGATAAGGCATATAATTTTCTGCTTCAAAATCTTTCTTTAATCTTTCCAATGTTGGAAAAGAAGTATATTGGCTATCATCTGCTTTGTGTTCATCATAATCCTCATCAATTGCAAATACTTTAATATCCGCAGGTCGTTCCATTAATATCTCTAAACCATCACCCAAATAACAATCTGCATAACGTTTAGCAATTAAAATTCTTTTATTATATTTAGAGACAGTAGCACTATTTTTAATAAGTGTAACATCATAATAAGTTTTATGTATCTCTTTTTTCGTTTTATCAAATTTTAATTTACCGTTAACAACTGTCATTTTAGGCATTGATGAAGATGTTTCAAAAGTTCCCAAATTTGATACAAGAATATCAGCATCACCTATGGAAAAATCTTCTCCATCATAACGCGCCCATCTTTCAACCATCTCTAAAAATTCTGGTGTAATAATGTCAATCATCATTTGATTAACTTTGTTGTGTATATCCATTTTGTTTTGTTTTAATTATTAACTTATACAAATGTAATAAAACAAAAATAACTTACCAAATAAATGATAAGTTATTTTTAATTTAATTTGTTAAAGTTTTTCTTATTGCTTACAAGGTAAAGCATCAATGTCAGCTTGTTGGTTCTTTAATAATACATCATACTCATTCCATTCAGCCGAGGTTAAAGTTCCACCCGAAGCAAGAACACTTGAATAAGGATGAGCAAGTACTTTGTAATCTTCAAGAATTTTTGTTACTTGTGAATTACAATCAGAAATTGCTTGCATTTCATCAAAATCATCATTTGAACATCCTACTACAAATAATCCGATTAACATTAAAACTAATAAATTTTTCATACTGTAAATTTTAAATTATTAAATTGTTATTTAATACAAAGATAAAACAAATAATTTAAACTACCAAATAATTAAAAAATATATTTATTGGGTAATTACCCAATAATTTAAATTATTGACTTTTTACCCGATATTTTAATCTTTTAAATAATCATTTAAAATTTGTTTTATTTTTTTTTCTGCACAACGAATTGCCCCACTTCTTGAAAAACAAGCAATAGTATATTTATACCAAAAATTCATACCATAAGTATCATAAATTGTTATTGTAAAATAATCATCATAAATGTGACTATCAACAAAATAATTTAATTCTGGTGTTCTATTAGGACTTAATATTTTATGAATAGCCAAAGGGGATAAACCAAATACTTTAGATAAAGTAAAATATGTACTATAAGGCTTTAAATCATAATATTTTTTATTTAAATTATTTTTCTTTTCTTATTTCAAATTTTAAATAAGGATTCTTATAATCAATATAATGAAATTCACCTTTATCAGAAAAAAATAATAAATTATAAAATTCCCCATTAGTTAATATAAGAGGTAAACTTATATTTATATGATTATTAGGATTATTACTTATTGAATAAATCGGATTCATATTTCTGTCTAATGTAACCATTTCATCAATATCAGTAAAATTGTTTCTTAACCTTAAATAAAATGTATCACCTTTTTTTAATTTAAAGAATTGTTGTTCCCACATATTAATAATATGATTATCAATATCCTCATATTGTTTCACAAGTTTTTTATATTCCTTGTGAGCCTGTTTTATATAATCAAATGATTCCATTTTATTTTGTTTTAATTATTAATATAATACAAAGATAATAAAATATTTCTAATTACCAAATTTGTTTATATAAAATTTATTTCGTATATTTGTTACTCAAATGTATATTGTATAGAGCTATAGATAGTAGTAATCTTTTAAATTTAAAATTATGTAATACTTAACACAAGACTATAAATCCAAGGACTAGTCAAACTTGAGAAATGTTAAAATTATGTTAAAATCCCTATATTATTTGTATGGGGATTTTTTTTGCCTTATATTTGTACTGTAAGACAATGGGGATAGACTCAAGGGCGAGGTGAAACAGCAACACCGGAAGAGTAGACTCCAACCTGCCCTAAAGTCAAAGTTTAGATTTAGTCTAAATAAGAATAACCCATATGTTAAATTTTTGTTAAAGTCGAGAAATAATTTGCATATTAAAAAAATTTGTTTTAGTGAAGTGTAAAAAAATTTTTTTGTAAATGTCAAGAAAAAAATGTTAAAATTTTGTAAAAACTCTGTGAACGGGTCAAACTTATTATGAGAAAATGAGGATTTTTGTTTATATATAAAAAATTTTCTACTATATGATATTTTTCATATGAAATTATAAAATTTTTTCCATTATAGTATTTATTAATTGCAAATATTTTCCATTATAAAAAACAGTGTTTTTAGTCCTTTTAGAGCGTTTATTTTTTTCTAAGAGAATTTTCCTCCACACTATGTGACACAAAATCCCACTTTTTACCACCTATGTACACAAATGTGTATAGGTTCTTAAATTCTTATAACCGTACAAACTATAAACTAAAAGTAATGATAAAAATACCATATTAGTCATTTTAAGTATCATTTAAGAGGGTTTTAGGGATGGTTTATAATCTATGTACACAAATGTGTATAGGTCTTTTAAAAAGGCTTAAATTAAGTATAATTTTCTCATATAAAACTTTCTACAAATATACGAAATAAAATTTTTATATGCTCATTTGGTTCCATTTATGAAACTTTTATAGTTATCTTTGAAATATGTAATTTTCATCAAATATATAAAACTGTTTTTTATATCTTAATAAATTTTCTCCATTATCTATTCTATATTCTTGTATTACATTATTAATTTTACAATTATCATTAATAAGAAAAAAGCAAGGTGTAAAATAAGTTTGACTAAAATAATCAATTTCTTTATCGTATAAAAAAAAGTAAGTATCATCAAATATTTCACTAAGACTAATTTCAAATGGTATACCGAACATTAGATGTGGTATATCATAAATTGATTCTTTCATATAAAAGCAACCGTCATATTGAATAGAATTATTTTCAATAAATTTTTTTAGTTGCGGTTTCATTATTTCAATTATACTATTCATAATTTATGATTAAGATATTGTAACATATAATAAGTTTCCATAAGGTCTTTATCCAATATTAGTTCATCATTAATAATATTTTGTATAACACATAATCTTCTTATTGTAGTAATATCTTTTATATCTGCCAGAATTAAACGACTTTTATTATTATCTTTATAATAGCGTTCTACTTTAACTAGAAGATTATTTAAATAATTAAATTTATATGTAAGTAAATAATATGGGTCATGATAATATATTAATTGATTTTTATTATTATATTTTGTTTTAATTGTTACTTTTTCTCTATAGTATTCTGTTATATATTCTATTTTAAATATTTGGTATTTTCCATTTTCATCATATTGATATTTTTCCCAATAACCATTAATAGTTTCATAATAAATTTCGTTATTATATTCATCATAAATGATTAAATTTTTTACTAATACATTTATGATGGAATATCTTTCTATATTAAAATAAAATAAAATTTCTTCAATGGATATACCAAATATCTTACTTAATGTAAAAAATCCTACATTTGGATTTAATTCTTTATATTTTAATATACTATCTTTCATAATAAGCTAATATATTTGGGTATTTTTCATAATATATATCATTAATATAATGACCAATAAGATTATCAATATTACAATCTATAAATAAATCATAATGCCAATTAGGTATATATCTATTTTCAAAAGCTTCATATGTTATAAAACCATCTTGTATTTTATCAAAAGTATCTTCTTCAATATCATATTTATATATTAAGAAATTTGTTTTAGAATGTAAACATATATATTTAAATCTCATTATTTCATATAAATCTGAAATCATAAGTCCAAAAATTTCCATGGGAGTTGTTTCATTATAACCCATAAAAATACATTTATCTCTAAAAGGATAATTGTTTATGATATAATCATAGACAATTTTTTGACTTTTATATGTTGTGTATCCTTTTTTCATTATTATCTCATTAATTTATTTTTTTCAAAAATATTTTTATTCTCTTCTAAATAAAATTTAACATAATCACTAATTATTTTCATTTCTGGTTTTAAAGGACAACCATGACATTTTTTTGTAATACGTTGCCAATCGGACCACGATTCATACTTAATGAGTTTAACTATTTTATTCATATTATTATCAAAAATAACAAAATACCATTTATCATAAATTATAACTATTTTTTTTAAATTTAAAATTTGAGCAAGTTTTTTTATACTAAAACCAAATGTTGCTTTTATATTTTTTATTTCACTATAATTTACAATAATAGTATCAATAAAAAAATTTGTTGTGCCATAATTTTTTAAATAATATTTAATTTCATTAATCATAACTTTGTTCAAAAAAATAAATTATAATTTATATATTTTTTAATAATTTCAATGTTTTGCATTAAAATAATTTTTTATTGTGTAATTTTTAATATCTTTAAAATAATTACGTTCATTATATCTGTAAGTACAATCAGATATTTTCCATTCACCATCAGTAAAAGATTTTTTAGCCCGTAATCTTTTTCGTGTTCTTCTATATATGAAAAATTCACCTCGACGTTTGTATATAATAATAACATATTTAATGTCAAAAATTTGGTCCAAATTTTTAATAGATAATCCAAAATCCTGAATTATTTTAATAGCGGTTTTTGCTTCAATAAATAATGAATTATTATAAACTTCAAGATTTATATATTTTTCAATAATATTTATAATCTCATTATTTTTCATTAAAGAATTTTTTACCATAAATTAATATTTTATCTAAATTTTTTTCACTAGGTCTTACCACTTTATAATCTAAATTATTAGTATTACAATGAATTAATAATTTTCCATTATAATGATAAACACCGAAAAAATTTCCATAATCTGTTTTCACTAATAAACAAATATTTTCTATATCAAAAAAACTAACAAATGTTTTTTTAGATATTCCAAAAACATATTTTACATTTATAAATTCATCAGATTCGATATATAAACATTTATTATGAATTTTATAATTTAAAAATTTATTAATATAATCTAATTTTTTTGATAACATTTATATTTATAATAATCTATAATTTTTTTATATTTAGGTATATTATAATTTGATTCATTATATGTGCTAAAATAAGTTTTATTATATAATACATTACCATATCTATTAGCAAAAGAAAAACTATCAATATCTTTATAAACTAAAATAAAATTTATATCTAAACCAATCATAGTTGTTATACCAGAAACCCCAAATATGTTTCTTATAAGTGTCAACTCATCTGATTCAATATATAGACAATCATTCTCAATCACACTTAAAAATTACACAGACAGTCAAGAGCAACTCATAAGAAACAGTATAAATTTACTGAAAAAAATACAAAAAAAAGACCTTTGACTATTAGGGATTAAAGTACAAAATTTCACTACTTAGTAATAGAAAGACCAATAAATAGATGAAAGTATTAAAAAGTCAATAGAAAAGAACCCATCAAAAGACACTAATGTATGATGTCCAATATGTTAAAAGTAAATATAGACTCATGGTAATAATAAAAGCCTTAATAGACATATTGATGATTGTCTTAAAAATAATTAATTTAAAATTTAATAATTTCTGAATTTCTTATACTTTCAAAATCAACTT
>JAUIIX010000115.1 GCA_030431515.1 bacterium | reverse complement strand
CCAAAAATGAAGCAGGAAAAAATGTAAAAGTTCCGGGCTTAATCTTAAAAGATGAAAATGATTTAAGACGCTTTTTAAGGTCAATCAAACAGTTAAAAATGCGTAAGCAGCGAGATATAGAATTTAAAAAAGAAGAGTTTAGCAAAAAAGATTTTAGCAACTATAAAAGTTTGTTAGAAAATTATAATGTAAAACTGGAGTTGTAAACTTTTAAGGAGGTTAAAAGTAAAGGCCAACACTTAAAAGGAATTAAAAAAGAAGAAATTATAATATGAGTTTTGAACAAACTTTTAAAAACATGATGACCTGCTTTAGAAAGATTCTGGAGCAGACAACGAATCAGATTACATTGGTCAAACCTCATGGGTAATGTTCTTACGCTATTTAGACGAAGCAAAACTGCGTGGAAAAAAGAGTACAGCTTTATTTTAGATGAAGATTACCGTTGGCTAAATTGGGCAGTGCTCAAAAGGAAAATAAAAAAGGGGACACGGAGCTTGTCAAAGTGGACTACCACAAAGCCATGACGGGACTTGGTTTGGTACAGTTTGTAGATGGTAAGCTCTTTCCATACTTGGCAGCATTCATACAAAAAGCCGAATTTGTAGCCAAAAAAAATTACTTTTTTAATAAATGAATATTGCTTTAGTAAGAATAATTAATAATTTGTTCAGGTAATTTTTACGAGTAATAAAATTATGTATTATTACATTCCACAATAAATAACTAAAATATTTTATAATCTACCGAAATTAGGAAAAATTGCATATGAAAAAATTACTACTCTTTAGTCTTCTTATCATTTTTAATTATCAATTACTGGCTCAAGATATAATAACTCCAATAAAAATGGAGTCATTTGGATTAAACCACCACACAAATAGAGATGTTTCTTATTTTTCACATGTTGATTCTAATAAAAATATCATCATAATTGGTACAACAGAGAGGGACTCGTCCTTTACTGATATAATTACAACGAAACTTAATAAGGATCTTGAAAAAGTTTGGCAAAAACGCTTATCAATTGAAACTGATTTATCTTACGACATTCCTGTAAAATCTTTTATAAATTCTAATAATGAGATTTATCTAATAGGCAGAAGTACTTTCAATCAATCTAATGAAAACGGGCTAATTTTTATTACAAAATATGATGAAAATGGAAATGTAATATTTAATAGAACTATTGGAAATATAGACGGTTCAGATTATTTCGATTACAGATACTTGTTCGCAAGCTTAAATGAGGATGGCTCTTTAAACCTTGTTTATTCTCCTAAGGATTATTATAGAAGAAATAGCTTTAATTTTTTAAAAATTAATAACCAAGGAGAGATAAAAAACTTATTTACATTAGAATTAGAACATGATGCCTTGATTGGACAAATTAAAAACGAAAAATATTATTTTTTAACAAAAGAACTAATTGACGAAAGTAATTATATATACACCTATAAATTTTATAAAATACAAGATAAAAATAATGTTACAACCCTTGAAATTACAGATACTGAATTTAAGAGTTATTATAAAACCTCTGTCTTACCAGATCAAGTAAAAATGAAAATTGATAAAAATGAAAATTGTTACCTAACCTGTCATAATAAATTAGATAATGATACGAAAAAGGTGATTAATTTATCTATGATAAGTAATACAAATTCGCTAGCATATTCAATAAATACTTCTAATTCCTCAAATTATTATTTAATTGATTCTTACATCAATAAAAAAGACGAAAATATTATTGTCGCTAACAATTTAAATTCTAACTCTATTGATTTTATAGGTGTAGATGAAAAGAACACTTTACAAGTTTTAAAAAGTTCAAGTAATTTTTTAGGTACAGGCTTTAAAAAAAACAAAGACGATTCTTTTTTTATCACTACAAGTAATGAAAATGTTCGCTTATTTTCTAATGAAATGGTAGAGCTTACTTCGTATAATACTTCAAATACATTTGAGCTAATTGATTTTTCAAAAACAGATAATCAATCTCTAGTTGCTATTGGAACTAGTTATGAAAAAATGTTTCCTGAATCTGATTATTATACTCAACTGGATATGAAAGCCGAGAAAATTAAAGAAAATGAAATATTGGGTACTTATTCTTATTCTGGTATAGGAACTTCAAGGGCTTTTCAGCAAAGAATTATTGTTGACAAGGAGAATAATTACCTTGTACTAGTAACAGAAAAAATGGGACCAGAATATCTTGGAATAGGTGGTGCTAATCCTCCACTAAATAAAAGAATAATTAAGTACGATTCAGATTTTAATTTAATTTGGGAGTCGGCTATACCTAATCATATATTCAATCTAGTAAATCATGGAGGTAGAGATATAGATTATTTTATTGATGATAACAACAATCTAATTCTTAATTTACCAAGAGCTGGAGATAATTATGGTCTTGGTTACGATTTATATAAAGTTACTCCAAATGGTAGTTTTGAATTTATCAATAAGTCTTTTATTGCTGATAAATTCTTTGTTAATGAAGAGAGTATTTTCTTAGCATTAAATAGATTCAGCAGTGCCGAAAGCACTATTGTATATAAATTAGATAAGAGCACAGGTGACTTAATTGAAGAAATCAATCTTGGATCTGAAATGATTTTAGATTTTTTTACTATTGGAAAAGACAATTACTTTTACACTTATGATGATTATAGAAATAATACTCCTGATGTAATTTTCTTATACAAAAATGGGATAAAATTGTTCACTAGAAATTTAAGGAATAACCGAGGAATAGGTCCTTATAGAATAGATGATAATGGCACCCTATTTTTTGGCACCAATAATGGCTCTGACCGAAGAATAAATAAATTGGACACTAACAATACTTATACCTATAGTAATATTACTAGTTTTATTAGAGCACTAAAAACATTTAAAAGTGGCAATATGTTTTTATATTTAGACAATAATCATTCTTTAGTAATTGATAATGATCTCGATATTATTGCTAATGGCGAAGAAATAGATTCATTCAATCCTTTTTTAATGACTTGGGGCGACCATATTTTATTGGGTACAGCAACTGAAAATAGCATTAGGGTAATTGATGAAAAAGGGGTAGTAGTTAATCATTTTAGAGTAAAAGGTTTTTTACACAATTGGTACTCTCAATTTGACAACCAAGGAAACTTAATTATGGTAGGTCAATTTGGAGATAGGATTTATACTTTCAATGAATATGGTTGGTTTAGGGGATTTATTCATAACTACGGAACATTAAATAATATTCTAAGTGTTGAAGAGATTGAAAATGATACTATATTAAATGATTTTATTGTTTATCCTAATCCAACATCAGGTATTTTAAATATAAAAATAAGTAGTCAAAATATTGAAAAAGTGATTCTTTATGATATTTCAGGTAGAGAATTGAAACAAATCAAAAATAAAAATGTGGTGGATTTAAAAGGGTTTAGCTCAGGATTATATTTTATCAAAATTTATACTACTGACGATAAAATATTAAATTCAAAAATTATAGTAAGCACAAATAAGTAAAAAACTAAATTTTAAACTTAAAATTAATATACTATACCAATGCTATCGTAAGTGTTTCTTATAAACAATTAGGAGTTGCTTAGAATGTTTTTTTGCTTAAAATAAATTAACGTGAGTTCGACTTAAGAAACACTGATATTAGGCAAAAATCTTTGTATTTTAATAGAGGGTTTTGCTTCTAGAAAAGAATAGGCAGTTAACCCAGCGATTAAGTTCCCTAAGAAGTTGTCAAATGAACGATGTCTAGAATGTTCAATCTGACACGTATTTTTCAGTACATCATTTACAGATTCTATAATAGCCCTTTTTCTTAGATAAACTTTATCCATAAATTCAAGTGCTTTCTTTTTCATGTTTTTTCTTAATTTGGTGACTAAATGGATTCCATCGACAAATAATTTATCAAATAAATCTTTGCCTAAATATCCTTTGTCTCCATATATTTTTCCAAATATTTTATCGTGAAAATTTTTATTCTTTAAAGGTTGTCTATCATCTACATTGGCTTTAGTAATGAGAAAATCAACAATTTGCCCTTTGTCATTACAAACTAAATGTAATTTAAAACCATAGAACCAGCCTAATGTTCCATAGCTTTTCTCTGCAATTCCTTTAAATACTTTGTGTTGTTTTTCTCTCTTGTAATGACAACTTTAATAGTGGTAGAGTCAATAAAAGAAATACCTGAACACCTGCCTAACCCATGAAGCTTTAAATAGACAGCTAAAGGCTGTATAACTTTCTTTTGTAATTCTACAAATCGATTATAAGACACCACATCTGGAAAAAAATTATCCATATGTTTACACACATAAAATAGATAGAAATGTTTCAAATTGCGATAGGACTTTAAGAGGAAAATAACCATAATAGTCATTACTTCACTTTTACTCATTTTGAATTTTCTATTTCGTTTTTTTGGCTGTGAAGTGTCTGAAATGCTATGTTTTGTTAAAATAGCATCAAATTCTTTCATAAAATCGTCTAGATTACAGAAAATTTCAATAATTTTATTATTAGAAATCATAAGCAGAATAATTTTAGTTTATTGTAATTCAGTACTTTAATATACTAAATTTTCTGCTTTTTTCTATGTGAAAAATGGTTTTTATATCGAACTCACGTTAAAACAGCTTAACTTAATTTACAAAGTTCTTATGGCATTTTCCACTCTTGCTATCGTTTCTTCTTTGCCTAGTAAAGCTGCTATATCAAATAAATGAGGACCTTTTAAAGCACCTACCAAACTCAATCTAAAAGGTTGCATAATTTTACCAAATCCAATTT
>JAUIIX010000043.1 GCA_030431515.1 bacterium | reverse complement strand
TGATAGTTTTGTTTGGATAAAATGGGGAAATTTTGATTCTTTTCTAATTGCTGAATCTATTAATGATAAACTTAAATATAATTATCATTATATTGATATAGGTTTTTCTTCAGTTAAAATAGAAAGGACATTAAAAAATACTTTAACGTCACCTTCTTCGATTAGAATTGAGAATATTAATTCAAAGATAAAATACAATCCATTAAATAATGCTATCGCCCAAGTAGGAAATAGATTAATAATTGTGCATTCTGGAGATGTTTTTGGTAAAGATTTCAGTAGTGATTATAATGAATATAATCATTATTATGATAGTTTAAAAAAAGTTGAGCAAATTATAGCATTTGCTAATGATCAAGAACATATTTTTATTATTGAAAAAAATAAGAATATTTTAAACAAATATAATTATGTAGATGATAAAAATAATTTTATTCCAAGTAATTTTAATTATTCCAAAGTATATTATTTATCAGATAATAAGTTTTTGGGTGTTAGTGGTAATGAACAAAATGTGTTAGATGGTGATGATTTAAGTTTATTATATAAATATGAAACTCAATTTAAATCTGACCTTAGCTTCTATGATTCTACTAATTATACTTTTTATTATAAAGATAGTAGTAATATATATAAGCAATTTAAAAATATTAATACATTAGATACCTTAGTTGCAAGCTTTACTTCACCTGAATTCGCTATAGTTAATAATGAAGTTCAGTTTATAAATACAAGTATTGGAACATACGATGAAGTACTTTGGGAAATTGAAAATAGTAAAATAAGTACAAATAAACATGTTTCTTTTACATTTAAACAAGCAGGTACATATCGTATAAAACTAACTTTAACAAAAGGTTTATTAGAAAAGACTTATGAAACTAAAATAGAAATTCATGATAATATAATAGCAGATTTTGATATTGAAATTTTAACTAAAGATAAGCCAATTAAAGTTAAAATTATTAATAAAGTTAAAAACTTTAAAAGTGTTAAATGGTTATTAAATAATGATAATATTGGTCTTTTAAAAGATTCTACTATTAATATTAAAGAGTATGGAAAATATAATTTAAAACAAATTATTAGTGATGATTACTCAATAGATACATTAATTAAAGATTTTGAATTATTCCCTACTATATTTGATACAAATTTAATTAATTTTAATACAATTACTAATAATAGAGTAAATATTGATTATTTTAATGCTCAAGATATATTTCATGCCTCTTATATTAATAATAAAGCAACTTACCTTTACTCAATTACTCAAAATTACAATAAATATAATTTGTTGGAATATAAAACAAAGTTTACCAAAGTAGTAGATGAAGAAAGATCTTCTTCCTTATTGGAGAATGGATATATCTTTAAACCTTTTCAGATTATTCCTATTTTATATTATAACTCAAATGCCTTAAAATATTTTGAAAATGATTTTGAACTGAATTATAAATATTATAATGATAATTTTAATAACAAATATAGAGAAAGTATAGATTCCAATAAAAATGTTATTTCCTTAAATACAATTAATAATATTAAATTTATTGAAATAGATAGCACGATAATCAATAAAATAAAAGTTGATACTATTAATTCAAGTTTTAATATTTATAAAACATTTAAAGATGATTATCCAGAAACCCTAACTCTAAATAATAAAAAGTATTTTGTTCAAAATCATCAACTTTATTATTTTGATTTTATTAATGAAGAAGTAGTTCACTATGAGGATGTATTTAAAGATTTGTCAAGATATTATATTACAAAAGTTAATTCAGAAGTTAATTTATTTTATAAAGATTTATCAAATAATTGGTTTAATGTTAAATTAGATGATAATAATAAATTGGTTAAATCTAACTTTCAATTTAATAATAAAATAGCAATAAAAGATATATTTGGTTTGGATTATCATTTATATTTATTATCGGCTAATAACAAAATCTACGAATATGATTTAACTACAAAAACTGAAACTGAATTAAAAAATATAGAACTTGATTCAATCCAAGTTATGGAAGAATTAGGTGGAAATTTGGTTTTATTTGGGAAAAAGGATGGAAATTTAGCATATCAAATATTAAATACTAATGATTCATATACATATAAATATGACGAATTAAAAGGAAATTTTATAAGTGCAAAAACAAATAATAAAGATAAGTATGTAGCACAAGTAAATTTTGATATTGATACTGCAAATACGTATTTAATCTTAATGGATATTTACAAATTTCTAAAAGTTAATTTAAATCAAGACAATCCTATTTCGGTATTTAATAATGTGATTGTTAGCAATGAAAATATTGACGAAGTTTATATTTACGATATATTAGGTAGTAATGTAATTAGTGAAAGTAACTATACTGGAACTGTATTTCATTTAAATACTTTGAATCCAGGATTATATTTATATCGCGTAAAATCTGGAAATAAATATTATTCAAATAAATTTATAATAGAAAAGTAGGGGTTTATTATGTTGAGAATATTGATTGTATTATTGCTATCATTTACCTACTTAAAAAGTGAGTGGATAGAAGAAGGTGATTACTTAAAGTTAAATCACGATATGACGAATATTTCTGAAATGAGATATTCGATTGATACTACTCATATTATCCTAATTAATAGCGAAAAAATAAACTATTATAATAAATACTCTGGTGAATTTAGTAAGAGTTTTAGCTCACCACATTTTTTAGGTCAATTAATAGATACTTTAGTTTTTTTTTCTGACCCATTACTTAGTATTAATGAAAAATATATTACTTACACAAATACTTTTATCGAACCATATAATTTTTGTTTGAATATTGAAGAAGCTTACTTTGATATTGAAAATAAAGATGTTATATATACTGGCTGCAAGGGTTTTGATAGTTTTGTTTGGATAAAATGGGGAAATTTTGATTCTTTTCTAATTGCTGAATCTATTAATGATAAACTTAAATATAATTATCATTATATTGATATAGGTTTTTCTTCAGTTAAAATAGAAAGGTCATTAAAAAATACTTTAACGTCACCTTCTTCGATTAGAATTGAGAACATTAATTCAAATATAAAATACAATCCTTTAAATAATGCAATCGCTGAAAAAAGAGGTAGATTAATTATTGTTCAATCAGGTGAAGTATTCGGTAAAAATTTTGGTTCTAACATAGATGAATATAATCATTATTTTGATAGTTTAAAAATAGTTGAACAAGTATTAACATTTGCTCATGATGAAAAACATATATTTGTGGTTGAAAAAAACAATAATGTATTAAATAAATATGATTATATCAATGATGAAGATAATTACATTGAAGGAGATTTTAATTACTCAAAAGTTTATTATTTATCTGACAATAAGTTTTTAGGTCAAAACAGTAAAGATTTTTATGTTTTAGATGGAGATAGTTTAAGTAAATTATTTAAATTTTCAATTAAAAATGAATCATCAGTTAGTTTTTTTGATTCAACAAATCATTCTTTTTACTTTTTAAGTAAAGATAATATTTATAAAAATAATTTAAATTTAAACACACTAAAAACTAAAAATAAAGAAATACATACAATTTCAGTAATAAATAACCTAATAATTAGCAATAATAATATTGACGAAGTTTATATTTATGATTTGTTAGGTAGCAATGTAATTAGTGAAGAAAACTATACCGGAACTGTATTTCATCTCAATAGTCTAAATCCAGGATTATATTTATATCGTGTAAAATCTGGAAATAAATATTATTCAAATAAATTTATAATAGAGAAGTAGGTGTTTATTATGTTAAGAAAAAAAAATAGCCCAATTTTTAATTAATTGGGCTATGTAACATTTACTCGTTTTTTAATAGTAAGTCATTAATAAATTCTGACCATTTTTTGCTAAATTGTAGTTCGCCACTTAACTGTGAATTAAAATCTTCATGATAAAGTTGAAATCTTATTTCGCTTTGATTGCTTTGTTTGGGGGTAAAGCAAATTTCTACTTTTTTAGTAGTGGTAAAACTTCCTTCTTTGCTTTTGTTTGTTATAGATTCATTATTTACATAACATTTTTTGAACTCAGATAAATTTACACTTTGAGAAATAATGTGTTCGCCATTTTGCTTGTAAAAAAATATATAATTGTTATTTGTATCTAAACCTAACACAAAATTCCCACAATATTCATGTCTTTTTATTATACAATTTTGAGTTTTAGCTAATTCATTTAATGAATTAAGCAATTTGTTTTCTTTCTTTTTTTTGTTAAAATAATCATAAGCGAAAGGGAAAGAAAATATAGCAAGTATTATTAGACCAATGAGATACGTTTTAAATTCCATTTTTTTTCCTGTTTTAAAAATTTATAAATAGTTTGTTTAACAATGTAATTCTTACACTGTTTTAAAAGAAACATCATTTTAATAAATGACATAAAGTATTTATAGATTTATTACCAGAAATAATGAAAGGGATAAAAAAGGCAAGTAATTTGAATTTTGTATAAATTATTTCTCGAACAAGTTGAGTATCGAGAAAACTCTTCGGCTATCATTTTTTCTGATTTGATAAATAAGCCGTAAGAAGCTATTTCTAAATTATTAGGATTGTGTTTAGAATAATTTGAGAAATGAATATTTGAACTTTCACGCTGAAAAATATTAAGCAAATGACTTGAATTAATATCATCATTTTGAAGTTGCTGAAAAGAATAATCTGAGCTTTCTGAAGTATTAGCTACAAGAGAATCACTATAACCACTTATTGTTAAACAATAAATTGTAAATATTAAATAAGCATTTATAGCTCTGATTTTCTCTAGGAATTTAAACAAAATATTCTTTGGATTAAAATTTAGCTTAATAACGAAAGATAATTTAAATTATTTTATTTGAAGAATTAATGATTATTCTTTTTTCCTAAATAATACTTATTCTAACTTTTTTCTTCTTTAGTTTAGTGTTATTAGTTTTTCCTACTAACTTTTCGGCAATATCAGAGTGTACACCTACATAAGAACAACTCTGCTGAAGTTCAATTACTCCGATTTGTTCTTTTTGAATTTCCCCTTGCTTGATAAATAAACCAGCAATATCGCCTTTTGAAATTTTATCACGTCTTCCGCCAGTGATATACAAGGTTGTCCATTTAGTTGGAGCAGGTAAATTACTCGCGTGCAATTCCTCAATATTTATTTCTTCTGGATTGATTTCACGAATATAATCTACAACTTGCTCTCTTTTGTAATGCAGAATATAAGCAACGCCCTCGCTATTCATACGTGCAGTTCGACCATTCCTGTGGGTAAACTCGTTTTTGTGTAGTGGCAGTCGATAATGAAGTATAAATGCTAACTCTGGAATATCAAGCCCACGAGCCGCAAGGTCTGTAGCCAGCAAAAGTTGACTTGTTCCATTCCTAAATTTAATTAGAGCTTTTCCTCTGTCAATTTGCTCCATATCTCCATGAAAACACTCGTACTTAACTTTTATATAATCTAAATATTCACTAACTCTCTGGAGTTCATCTTTGAAATTACAGAAAATAATACCAGGTTGATGACCAATAAATCTAAGAACTTTCCCTAAAGAATCTAACTTATCTTTGTCTTGTGTAAGTATAGTTTTTATTGTTAGTTGAGAATTGCTTTCTTTAATATAATTAATGAAAACTGGTTTATCTAAGCCAACAAATTTAGGAATTTTAGCTTCACGAGTAGCAGAAGTTAGAATCCGTTGTTGAACTTTTGGCAGCGTTTCAATTATATCAATCATTTCATTTTCAAAGCCGATTTCCAATGATTTATCAAACTCATCAAGTACTAAAGTTTTAATGAAATCCAAAGAATATCTATCCCTTCTAAATCTATCAGCAATTCGCCCAGGTGTGCCTATCAAAATCGCTGGTCGATGCTTCAAATCAATCTTATCTTGGTTGCCCGAACGTCCACCATATACTGCATTTACTTTATATCCTGACCCCATTTTTCGCACAACTTGTTCAATTTGTTGAGCAAGTTCACGAGATGGAACAAGTATAAGTATCTGAATCTCTTCAAGATTTGGGTCAAGCGTTTCAATCAAAGGCAATAGAAATGCTAAGGTTTTCCCTGTACCAGTTGGCGAGAGCAATACCATATCCGACTTTCGACGAATAGTTTTACCTGCCTCTTTTTGCATTGGATTTAACTCTGTAATCTCAAATTTATTGAGAATAGAATTCATTAACGTATCATCTGAAATTTCTTTTTCTTCTGTGTTCATTTTATTTTTAAAGGAAGATTTTTAATACTAAGTACAAAATTAAAGAAATTACTAAGCTTTCTTAGTTTTCTTTTCATCCCATCTGCTTTCTCGCCACTCTTTCTGTTCTTCGTTATTTAGATAAGTCCAAGCAATAATTTGACTTGATTTATTGCCAGTTTCTAAAGGAATAACTCTAATAGTCAAGGCACCAGTTTTTTCCAATCTTTTGCATATTGATTTTACGTTAGATTTTTTGGAAACTAAAGTAGTAAACCAAAGGAATTTATCCCAATAATTTCTAATATCATTTATCATATTAAGTATAAATTGGAACTCGCCACCATCGTAAATTAATTCATCGTTATTACCTGAAAAATTCAGAATGGGGCTATCAACTTTCTTCTTTGTAAGATTAGTAACTTTTCGTCGAGAACCTTTTTCTGCCTCTTCAGAAGATGCGTGAAATGGAGGATTACAAATACATATATCTATCATCTCATCATCAGCAATTACCCCATAGAAAATATCCTTGCTTCTCTCTTGCAAACGGATTTCTACTTTACCCACAAGCGATGGATTAGAGTTCACAATTTTTTGTGTCGATTCAATCGACTTCGGATCAATTTCTGACCCAATAAAATTCCAATTATACTCCGTTACGCCAATAATTGGGTAAATACAATTAGCTCCTACACCAATATCAAAGCAAGTAATTCTATCACCTGTCGGAATATTTCCAAAATTATTTTCTCGTAATAAATCAGCAACATGATGAATATAATCAGCTCTTCCTGGTATCGGCGGACATAAATTTGTATCAGGGAAATCCCAATACTCAATTCCGTAATAATGATTTAGCAATGCTTTATTTAGCAATTTCACAGCTTTAGGATTTGCAAAATCAAGCGAATCCTCACCATATTTATTTGGCTTTAAGTAGTTCGAAAGTTCTGGTTCAACCACTAACAAAGCACTTAAATCATATCTTTCTCTGTTTCTATTTCTGCTATGTAATCTTGTTTTTTCTTTAATTTCTTTGGGCATTTTGTTTGTTGTTTTTTGTGGTATTGGTGTAAAAGTCTGACGCTAATAATTTACTTAAATAAGAGTATAAATCTTAAATAAACCTTTATTTAGATGTTGTTTACTAAAAATATTTCTTAAATTAGAAACTATTTAAAAACAATTTACCTTCATCATTCTTGTCATTCAGTCTTAGACAAACATCTTTATCTAATATTAAATTTGGATTATCTTTTGGTAAATCAGAATCAATTAAAGTAACTATATATTGTAAATTATATTCTTCACAAAATTCTTTTATTAATTTAATAAACCTAACTTTAATTCTATCATCTAATCCTTCTAAAACACCATCATGATAAACAAATTTAAAAAATGATTCTTTGGTATAATTAACTAATAAAGATAAGTCAAAAGCAACGCATAACAATTTTTTATAAGTAGTACCTTGTGATTCAGAAGTTTCTAATAAATCTGTTTTATTTTGGTAATCGGCATTAAATTCAATATTTCCTTGTTCATTAGGTTTTAATGAAATTAAAGCGTTTGTGTCCAATATTTCTTTTATAATAGAGTTAAATATTCTATTAATATTTGCATGTTTTCTTTCGGATAAGGCTTCCTTTAATTGTGAAATTTTATCATTTATTAATTCATTCTTTTGCTTAATATCATGCTCTATAATTAAAGTTCTATCAATTGCCTTTAACTTATCTTGAATTCGCTCAATTTCAACTTCAATTCCAACAGTTTTTTTTTGATATTCTTTAAATTTATAATAACTATCTTTTTGAGTTAATAAGGATAATAAATCGCTTTTTTGAGATTCAAATTCTTTAATTTGTTTATTTAATTGATTATAATCAGATTTTAATAAACTTAAAGTTTCTGAAAGATATTTTTTACGCTCTTTTGTTAAAGTACTTTGGAAGCTAATTAAATCATCATATTTCTTTTGTAATTGTTGAGGATAATACAAGTTTACCTCTTTAAATAAAAGAGACATAGCTTTTTCATCAATATCATCAATAATATCTAATAATGATTTCTCTATTTTATTAATTTCATAAGACACCCTATATCTATCAGTATTATACGTTTGAAGTAATTGATCTATTTCTTCTACAAGTTGTTTATTTGTTTTAATATCTTCATTATAAAAATTGAATTGATCTATTTGCTTTTTTATTTCTAATAGCTCAATTCTTTTTATTTCAAGTAATCCTTCAAGTCTATCTTTTTCAGATGTATCTATTTGGGCTTCTTGCTTTATAATATGTATTTTTTTCTTTAAACCATCGATTTCTTCTTCAATTTCTAATTTTTCTAAAATTAGTTTTCCATCGAATCCAAGCAGATCAAAAACAAAAGGTTTCCATTCTTTATGTTTGCCAAGAAATTTATTTAATTTAAAAACATCCAAATAATCTTGCTGACTTCTTAAAAAATAAGTTATCGACTTCCTATAATTCCAATTTTGTAAAACATTAAAGTCCAAATAATTATTTAATTTAGATTGTGCTTTTTTAAAGGTTAATTCTTCATCCCAAATTATATTAAAATTAAAACCTTTTAATTTAGAATTGTTTAGTTTAAAAGATATTTTAGTAGGTGTGTTTATGGAGCGTTTTATAACTAGAAATTTACCATTATTTAGTTGTAATTCACCATAAAAGTCCTGTCCCTTAAATATATTATTTCCTAGTAATTTATCATTATTTTTTTCGAATTTTGATAATAGTAAAAAATCTATCACTCTAATTAACGAAGTTTTACCTAGATTATGTGTATCATCTTTCTTATCGCTTTCTATATAAGCAACAATAGCATTGAATTTTTCATTAAACTCAATGTTTTTAAAATTTTTATTTGAATATATTTTACTAATTTTCATTTTTTTAGTTGATTAAAGTAATTGCGTCAACGTTTTTTAAATACTCTATTTTTCCAATAGCAAATAAAAAAGTTAATGCAAAATCTATATTGTTTTTTGCTTTAACTCCTATTTCTTGGATTAACTTTTCTTTTAAATCGTCATATTTGATTATGGTTTCTTTTGATAGACAAAGGAGTATTTTTCCTGAAATAAATATTACAGAATATTTAATGTTTGTATGTTTTGTTGGTGTTAACATAATTTATTCATTAATTCCAATGTCACAGTTATAATACATATAATGCAGGAATAGACGAACTAAACTTCTATTAGATTTTAACTCTGGATTATTTTCTAAAATAAACTTGTATAAATAATTAATGATAAAATCAAACTTATCAAATTCATCTCTATGCACAACAATTTCTTCATTTATATCATCAATTGTATTTTCATACTTACCTAAATACTCAGCATTAATTGGATTTGATAAAAATTCTCTAATTTGTTCTAAATATAAAAGGTTTCTTTTAATTACATTATCAAAGTAATCCTTACTTAAATTATTTATCTTATTTTTCTTTTCAATATCTCTTTTGGGTATTTTAGGCAAATCACCTTTTTTCTTATCTACTTTACTAAAGGAATTTATTATTTCTTTTAAATCATTTTCGTCAAAACTTAGAGGAAGTAAAAGTTTATTAAGATTTAAAGTTCTTGCAATGTTAGGATATTGCTCTAACCAAAGTTCAATTGTTTCTAATCCAATTAATCTATTTTCAATTTCAGTTTTTTCATCAAAAAAATCTTCGATTTTTGCATCTTGAATACCTGAAAGTTTTCTATTTGTAAATAGTAAGTAGAATTCAATCTTTTTGTCAGTTTTCAGTTTCTTTATTGCTGGTAGAACACTCTTTTTTAAAATTGTTTGAAAAGGACTATCAGAGCAACTTGCATTAATTTTATCGGTATGTTTTGCTTGAATAACAATTTTACCATTCCAAGGTTCTAATTTGCTTGGAAAATTATTAGCTTTTCCATAAAATTTAGCGTCTCTTCCACCATCTTTTCCATCAGTAAAAACGACAGTTCCTGTTCCTAAAATCTCGATACAAATTAATGCAACTAGTTTTTCAAATTCAGTATCTGTTAAGTTTTCTAATGGATATTTCATATATTTCAAATAATTTATAAATATTTTAGTAAACACTTACTACAAAATTAACTATTTTCACCTTAAAATAAAAATAGGATGGAGACATTACCCCCTACTTCTTCTTGTAATTCTTTTCGTAGAGATTTACCCAGTCTTGTGAGGACATTTTTGTAACTAATTCGCCGATTAATTTGAAAGGAATTTCTTCTACTTTTTTGAAGCGAATACAGCTTTTTCCCATGTCAAGTTTACGTTTAGAGTATTTTGGATATTCGCTTGTAAACCAATTATATAATTCTGGGTCTGCGTATATTCCCATGTGGTAGAATGCTACAAAATTCTTTTGTGAGGCAATACTCATAAATGGCAATGGTAACTTAGGGTCGCAATGATAACCGTCAGGATATAGCGAATGAGGCACCACATAGCCAATCATTCCATAGGACATTACTTCACTAAAGCCATCTGGTAAATTATCTAAAATTACTTGTCGAAGTTGAGCAAAATACTCTTTTCTCTCTTCGGGCACTTTGCTTAGATATTCTTCTGGGTTGCTTGCTGGTATTGTCATTAATTTTCTACCTTAATTTTCTTTCTAAAAAATATTGCTACTATTGCAGAAGTTACAATCCCCATACCTAATGAAAATAAAGTTGATTGGAATATATAATTCTTTAAATTAAAATATGCTTGTGCATCTTCTAAAGTCTTTTTATTATTTTCAACTGTATAATTTATAGCATTTTGAAAATAATCAGGTGTGATAAACTCGCTAATAATATATTGAGCCAAAGGAGTTAGTATTGCAACACCAATACTAAATGCAATTCCACCAAAAAGTAAATCCATATAATTTACATCATCGCCGAGTTGTTTTCTCTTTGCTTTCATATAAAAAACATAAGTTCCAATTGCAATCAAAGCAAAAAACATCGACATCGATTCGTGTTTGTCAATATTAACATCATGCAAACCCATCGCTTTTTCAAATATCATCCACAGTAAAAGCAGAACTATAAAATATACAGCCCACATTGCCTCAAAAGCTCCAATCTTTCTCATAATAAACCTCTTATAATTATGATATTATAAAAATATACTTTCACAAAATTACTATTTTATTTTAATAAAACAAATTAATTATTAACTAAGTCCAGTAATTTCACCTTGTGCATTAATACTCATTCCAACAGCTGCTGGAGTTGCCGGAAGTCCAGGCATTCTAAGCATATCACCCGCAATAGGGATAATAAATCCTGCACCTGCAGCAATTTCAATTTCACGAATTGTTATTTCAAAATTTTCAGGAGCAGCTAATATTTTTGGATTATCAGTAAAAGAATATTGAGTTTTCGCAATACAAATCGCTAATTTTGACAAGCCAAGTTTATTAATTTTATCAATATCTTTCTCGGCTTTAGCAGAAAATGTAACTGAATTAGCTCTATAAATTTTCTTGCAAATCATAGTTATTTTTTCTTTTACAGGTAAATCTAAATCATAAGTAAAGTTTAATTTATCAATTGGCTTACAATTTTCGACTACTGCTTTTGCGAGTTCAACCGCACCTTCTCCACCATTTACAAAAGCACTTGAAACTTCGGCTTTCACACCTAATTTACTACATAATTCTTTTAATTTATTAATTTCATTATTAGTATCTTTTGGGAATTTATTAATTGCTATAACTACATTTAAACCAAATGAATTAATATTTTCGATATGTCTTTTTAAGTTCACAAAACCAGACTCAACAGCACTAACATTTTCATTTCCTAAATCAGCCAAAGCAACTCCACCATGATATTTCAAAGCACGAAGAGTTGCAACAATCACAACTAAACTTGGTTTAAGACCACTTGCTCTCATCTTAATATCAAGGAATTTTTCAGCACCTAAATCAGCTCCAAAACCAGCTTCAGTAACTACATAATCACCTTTTGACATTGCCATCTTAGTAGCCATAATCGAATTAGTACCTTGTGCAATATTTGCAAATGGACCACCATGAATAAAAACAGGATTATTCTCAAGTGTCTGAACTAAATTAGGTTTAATAGCATCTCTCATCAAAATTGCCATCGCCTCATTCGCTTTCAAATCCTTTGCATAAACAGGGTTGCCGTCATAAGTATTTGCAACATAGATATTTCCAAGTCTTTCTTTTAGGTCTTCCAAATCGCTAGACATACAAAGGACAGCCATAACCTCAGAAGCAGCAGTAATATTAAAACCATCTTCACGCATCATACCGCCATTTTTTCCACCCATTCCTGCTATTATACTACGCAAAGCACGGTCATTCATATCCATAGCACGTTTCCAGATAACAGTTCTTGGGTCAATTCCAAGATTGCCACTTTTCGCTTGAATATTATTATCAATCATTGCAGCAAGTAAATTATTTGCTTTTTCGATAGCCGAAAAGTCACCTGTGAAGTGCAAGTTAATATCTTCCATTGGAACAACTTGCGAGTAACCACCACCAGCAGCACCACCTTTAATTCCAAAAACTGGTCCAAGCGATGGCTCACGCAAAGCACCAATTGCTTTTTTACCTATCTTATTTAATCCATCTAAAAGCCCAATACTTACTGTCGTTTTACCTTCTCCCGCAGGAGTAGGAGAGAGTGCCGTTACCAAAATTAGATTACTTTTTTTGATTTGTTCTTCATTAATTTCATTCAAAGAAATCTTAGCTTTGTAATGTCCATATTGCTCAAGATTTTCTTCTTTAATATTCAAATTATCAGCGATACTATTTATTTTTAGCATCTTAGCTTGTCTTGCTATTTCAATATCAGTTAACATTTTATTTCCAAATTATTTTCTAAGATAATATTATTTATTTCTCCATTCCACGTCATAGTAGCCAGGTTTAGACCTAATTACTTCTTTCAAGAAATCTTGGTCATATCCAACACCTTTAGGGCTTCTACCATTATTTACATTAACATCATTCATATATCCATCATTGTATTTAACCGTGATAAACTTCCATAATTCTCTCCAAGACGAAACAACTTTTTCGGCTTGATTATTTGAATAATCAGTCAAATATTCAACAGCAAGTTCTGGGTTAGTCTTATACATTTCCAAAGCAGCTTTTTCAATACTTGGCTGCATAGTTAAAAATTTATTTTCAAAATCGTCTTGCACTTTATTAATATCTTTTATAATCAAACTATACTGCAAATAACTTCTATTTGCTACTGAATTGAACACCCAAAATGCAACGTCCCAAGAAAATTCAGCTATATTCCCATGGTCATAAGAGTAAGGAATTGAAGTATTTCCTGCATAAAAAGGAACATAACAAGAAGTTGAAGCAGCATCAACACCATACCATAATACATTTCCGATTTCACGTGGCATATCGGCTCTTGATTGAGAAATAAAAGTCCAAGCACTTTGTTGAGTAGCAATAGGTCTTTCCCACCCGTAAGATTTTGTCGTATCGCCATCTAATTTCCAAGTAAGATTTTTCCATCTATACGGACAAGCATAAGGACCAGCAGCAAGTCCTTGTGTCATATCAAAATCAGTACCTTCGAAGTGGTCTCTCATCCAATTTTTTAAATCAGCAACTGCCAATTTTTTATCTGGTTTGATAAATAAAGGATATGGCTCTGCATCTTTAACTGCTCTAAATCTATCAGTAGAAAGATTCGCAGAAGGAGAAGCTAAAGAGTAAAATCTCCAAACTCTACCTTCACAAAATAATGCTCCACCTGGATCTAATGGATTGTATGTATCAGCAAAAGAAAACTTACCATCTCGTTCAACATAGATTTTTTCTTTTTTAGCAAATTCAATTACATCTTTGCTCCACATCCAATTTTCTTTATCATTCATATCAATAGCGTGGATTCTTGCTTGGTTAGCGTGAGCAGAAATATATCCATCAGGAATTCTACGAGCAGCATAGTTAATACCTTTATTTCCAACACCTTTACCTATTAATTCCATAATCCATACTTCATTAGGGTCAGCAATAGAAAAACTCTCACCAGTTGAGTAATATCCATATTTAGAAGTTAATTCTTCAATAGTTTTGATTGCTTCACGAGCAGTTTTAGCACGTTGTAAAGTTATGCGAATAAGAGAGCCATAATCGATTATACCAGTAGTATCTCGTAAAGATTCTATACCAGTATAAGTTGTTTCCCCAATAACAAGACCAAACTCATTCATATTTCCAATTACACGATAAGTTTTCTTAGCTTGATTAATTTCGCCTAAAAGAGTTCCTGTATCCCAGTCATAGACTTTTAACATTTCGCCTTCTTTATGTTCTCCACCTGGGTGAAAGAACAAGGGCTCCATAAATCCACCAGCATCAGCAGCATAAGTAATCATTGTTGCACCATCAACAGAGGCACCTTTTGTGATTAAAAAGTTTGTACACGAGTTTAAAGTACTTTGATTTAAAGCAACTAATAATATCACAATCAAAATTGCATTTATTGTTTTCATAATTTTTCCAAAATTTATAATTTAATTATACAAATATAAAAAAATTATTTTTCATTATAATATTGGACTCCAACTTGTTAATAATCTACTAATAAAATACTTATATTTTTACTTAAAAATCTACTTTACTGGCATTGTTTTTGCGACAATACAAGTCTAATAATTTTGGGGGAAATTAAAATGAATAAACTTCTTTATAATAAATTTACATTCATCTTTCTAAGTCTAATTGCATTTGTGCTTTTAAGTTCCTTTGTATATCAGACATTTATCATCGACCCGATAACACCGATTGTTGATAATGAACTTGACGACGATTATAATAAATCAATTCAAATTAATATACTTAATGGATGTGGTGAAAGTGGGATTGCAGCAAAACTAAAAGAATATTTCAGAAAAAGAGAATTTGATGTAGTCGAAATCGGAAACTACAAAGAAGAAGTTGAAAAATGTATCGTTTTTGATAGATTAGGCGACAAACGTTCGGCTTACAAAGTTGCTCAAACTGTTGGCATTAACGATTCTTTAGTAATATCAAATATAGATTCTACCCAATACGTCCGTACTACATTAGTAATCGGTAAAGACTGGAAAGAACTCGATATTTTTAATTAAAAATAATTAAAAAAACTGAACTAAATTAAAATGAATAAACTTGTACTATTTTATGATGAATTGATTCCTTTACCAGAGGAGTTTTTATCACAATTTGTATCATTTAAATTCAAAGCAAAAGAACTAACAAATCAAATCTTAAAATCACAGAGTTGCAATATTTTGCTTAGTCGCTCAACATTGAAAATTAACTCACAATTTTTAGAAAATGTACCTTTGCAATATTATGCAACTGCAACTGCTGGCTTTGACCATGTGGATATTGAATATCTTAAATCACGAAATATAAAATACTTTATCTCAATCGGATGCAATTCTAATTCGGTTGCTGAATATGTAATAATTAATATTCATAATTATTTAAGTAAGAATAATATAAACCCAGAATCTCAAACAATTGGAATAATTGGATTTGGTAATATCGGAAAGAAAGTAGCACATTACAGTAAATTACTTGGTTTGAAAGTAATCATTAATGACCCCCCACTTTCTGATACGAATTATGATTTTCTTACAGAATTTAAAAATGAAGAATTAAATAATTTACTTTCAAATTCTAATATAATTACTAATCACATTCCATTAACTAAAGACGGGAAGTATAAATCACAAAATTTATTAAATGAGAATTTAGAATTAATAAAACAAGATTCTTTATTTTTACATTGCTCTCGAGGTGGAATAGTAAATGAAAGTAAATTATTACAAATTAAAAAAGAAAAGAATTTAACTTTAATTACTGATGTTTGGGAAAATGAACCAAATATAAATCAAACATTATTAGATATTTCTGAAATATCAACTCCACATATTGCTGGGCATTCAATAAATGCAAAAATAAAAGCATCTAATATGATAATGGAAGATATGTTTGAAAGTGGAATTGCAGATAAGAATTATAAAATAGAAACTAACGATGTAGAAAAAACTAATTCATTAAATATTATTAATCAAATTGAAAAAGCAAAAATAGAAAGGAAAATAGAAGAAGATTCTAAAATCTTAAAAAGTGATAAAAATAACTTTACTTCGCTTAGAAGCAATTATCCAATAAGATACGAAAGTCTCAAAATTGATTAAACAAAAATACTACCTAAACCAAAAAACACTCCCAACCACACTAATCCTTTCACAAGAAAGAACATAAAGCCCCAAACACCAAACTTCTTAACCAAATTCAATTTGTTAACTTTTTTATCACTATTTACATTTTTTATATTTTGTGATTTTTTTTCCATTGCTCAAATTTTAATTACAAAAATAAGATAGTTCTAATGATTTTCCAAATTATTTAGAAACTATAAATTTACTATAATTACTTCCTACTTTCAAGATATAAACCCCATTTACTAAAGTAGATACGTTAATTTTACTTCCTATATGTAAATTATCTGACTTTACGACAAGTCCATACATATTAACAATTTCATAGCTTTTAATTAATTCGTCAACATTTAGGAATTCAGACGTTGGATTAGGATAAATATTGATTTTTTCTGTAAAATTATCAGACTCGACACTTGTATATGAATCTATAATATCCCTTACTGCCTTCATTTTATAATTTCTATCAGGTTTTGTGTAATCATCAGTCAGCCCCCAACATCCATAGCGATTATAACTTGAAGCCAAAGTAAAGTGCATAGCAAGTCCACCACCTATTTCATTCCAACCCTCTAAATAATTATACTTTAACACATCTCCCATCTTTTCAGTTCTATGAGAATTTATCAAATTACCCAAATTCTCTTGCCCGCCACCAGCTGGAACATGCGGTCCTCCTTCATAAGAAGTACATCCACCTACTAAATTCCATGTATTTGCTTTGCTTATATGGTTTAACCTATAAACAGACGAAGTATTGTCATTTATTTGCTTTTCTATATCAGTTAACATTCCATCATTGATTTCGCTTAAATCAGTCGAATTTGCATTGCTTGTTTGGAAATATAATGCTGTACTTGTTGCATAAATATATTTATTTGGCTCTCCAAAAGTATTTTTGATATAATTCAATTGAATATCACTTCTACCATTGTAAGCATGTTGTCCAGCTAAGATTACTCTAATTTTTTTATTGATTTCATTTTTACCAAAGACTGCTCCAAACCAATTTGATAATTCAACAGTTCTGCGAGCATAATTCTGGTCAAAATTAATTCCATAAAAATCTGCTTCTGCTTTATTATATGGTCCATGAGTTAATTGAGTAGGACTCCAAACTTCATTACTATTTTCAACATAAATATTAATATTTGGGTTTAATTGTGCTTTCAGCATTTTTGCTAATTCGGCTACATAGTTGCTATCACAAGACATGTGAATATTAATCCAAATATCTTTATTTAATATATTAGATAATTCAATAATATATTCCCAAGACCAACCATCTTTTTTACCATTTAAATTCGTCAAATCCAATTGAGCAGCATCTAAAGGAGTTTTTCTATCTTCCCATTTAGTTTTTTCTGGGTAGTTTGGCTCACCATTCCAAATATTTTGCACATTATAAAATCTGTAACAAGCAAAATCAGCACTCTTGCATAAAGCAATATATTCATCTGTAAATGTTTTTTTACTATCTAATTCATAACCAGGACGGACAACTTTAAGATTTGTAACACCAACATTACTCATTCCTTTAGGACTTTTTCTTGTGTTTTTGAAACTAAGGAAAACTAAAGCATGATTAGAATTTTGGCTACCACCTACATTTACTTCAAAATATGTTTTGTTTTCGTCAGAATTATACTCTAAATTTTCAATAGAAACACTTGTACCAGAGACAGTTACATCTGCCAAACCATCAAATGATGCTTTATATATCCCACTGTAATCAACTCTATATTGTTCAGGGTCATCAATATTTCCAGTCCATTCAGTTGCTGGTCTTCCATCAAGAAGGACTAAATCAAAATCAGTTTTAGGCCAACCGTGTTCGTCGAACTCACTTACATTATTATACCTTGCAGTATGATTAATAATATTAACAAAAGCACCATCATTCACTAAATTTACACCCATCTCAAATTCAGCAGAAAAAGATGAGGAATAAAATAATATCGTAAATACTAAAGTATAAATCACTTTCATAATAAACTCAATATTGAATAAAGAAATATTACTAAATTAGTAAATTTTTGAATATTATTAATAAAACTATCCAATTTTTATTAAAAATCTAATTAAATATTATAAACATTTAATAACTAAACGATATTGAATAATCCATTAACTATTTTATTAATGAATACTTGTCATAGGAAAAATATATTATTAAAAAATTTAAAAATAACACTAATTCTGAATATCTTTCTTTTCAAATTAAAGCTTTATGAATAGGATAAAATTATTGAGAATTTAAGTAAAGCACTTAAATGACGAGCCATCTAATCTTTTAGATTAAAACTCAATTTGCATCCATTTTCTACGATAGACGTGGTACAATCCTAAAAACATAAAGAACAAGTAGGATATGAAGACCCCATAATACAGCCCATCTTGAGCCATACCGAGATATTTCGCTAATATCCAAGCAAGAGGCAGTTGAACCACAAACAACACGCCAGAGTAAATAAAGAAACTCCTTTTGGTATCGCCTGCTCCTGAAATTACCCGAGTACACATCACACCAACTGCAAAGAACATATATGACATTGATGTAATTGACAAGAATCTACCCGTTTCTTGAATTATCTCTATATCATCACTAAACCAAGATGCAAATGTTTCCCCACCAAAAAAAGCAATAACCATAAATGGAATTACAAAAAATGAAATTTGTCTAATGGCAGAATAAAAATACTCAAATATTCGCGGAATATTCCCTGCGCCTCTATTTTGTCCTGAAATAATCTCAACGGCAACTGCAGTTCCAAATATCGGCATAAAGACAAATAAATCAAAACTTAATCCTAATGTATAAGCTGCAACTACTTTTACACCAAATGAATTAGCTAAGGCAAACATTCCCATTCGATTGAAACTCAAAGATAAGTATTGCAAAGTTGATGGTATTCCACGTTTTATAATAGTTAATATTACTTTAAAATCTGGTCTAAATCCTTTTAATTGTAAGGTAACAGGAGTATATCCCTTCTGCATAATAAAGATCGTTATCAAAAAGCCCAAGAATTGTGAAATCGCTGTTGCAAGTCCTGCACCAAAGACTCCCAATCCTTCATCTAAAATTATATCAAATATCAAAAATGGAGATAAAATGGCGTTTATTATAATAGTTAAACCAATCATAAACATAGGAAAAACCGTATTCCCTGTTGACCTAACAATCGCATTTGATTGAAATATCAAGAAATTAAATGGTGCTCCAATTAATATTGCTTGTAAATAAACTTTTGAAAAATCTTTTAATTCACCAGTATAGCCAAGTATATTTAGCAAATCATCTAAAAATAGGAAACAAACTATACATATTATTATAGAGTAAAAAAACATAGTAGCAAGTGCTTGAGTTGCTACATTATTTGCTTCGTCTTGTTTGCCTTCGCCAATTCGACGAGCAACCACAACACCAGTTCCGATTGCAAAGCCAATTCCTAAAGTAAATATCAATAATCTGATTTGTTCGCTCACTCCCATAGAGGCAAGTTCTATATCGCCAAGACGAGAAACGTAAATCTTATCAACCCAACCATTTAAAATATTAAGTACGAATGCAAGAGCCAATGGAGCCGCTAATTTCCGCAAAGAAGAGTCCACATCACCGACTAAAACATCAACTTTTTTCCCTTTTGTCATATAATAATTTAGTTTTTTAAATATAAAGTATTAATTTTGAATATTAATTAATTAAAAAACACCTATGTTAGAACTAATAATCATAATTGCTATAATATTATACTCTGCCAGAGCTATAGTATTTTACGTAGGTGCCTATCTCGAAAGAAAATCTTCAAACATAATAGACGAAAATCTCGCACTTCCATTTCTTTCTATTGTTGTTCCTGCACGAAATGAAGAACAGAACATTGCTAACTGCCTTGAATCATTACTACTATCAAATTATTCTGTTGATAACTTTGAAATAATAGTTGTAAATGATAGGTCTGAAGATAATACTCAAAATATAGTTGAAAAATATATAAAAGAACACAAAAATATAAAGTTAATCAATGTAACTGAGGTCCGAGAACATAGAAACTTGCGAGGAAAACCAGGTGCTTTGGACATCGGAATTAAAAATGCACAAGCAGAATATGTGTTAATGACAGATGCAGATTGTAAAGTTCACCCAAATTGGATAAAAAATATTGCAATGACATTTATTCAAAATAAATCAGACTTCATTGCATCATATACTTTAATCAGAGAATCTCGCTCCTTATTCGAGCATCTGCAAGAAGTTGAATGGCTTTTTATGCACACAATGGCAGCAGGTGGTTTAGGGCTTAATCAACCGCTTGGTTGTTTTGGTAATAACACTGCAATCAGAAAAGAAGCTTATATGCAAATCGGAACTTACGAAAATATCCCTTTTTCAGTAACGGAAGACCTTGCCTTACTTCAAACATTGACCAAAAATAATTTCAAAGCAAACTATATTTGTAATCCAAATGCAACAGTAAAAACTGAACCTTGCCACACTGTTAGCGAATATATTGAGCAACATCATCGCTGGACAGTCGGCGGAAAAGGTCTTGGTTGGCGAGCATCTGTTTTCGTAACAACATCAGTTTCACTTTGGTTAGGAATACTTTTAGCAAGTATTTTCGACCTTCATTTATGGATAATTCCATTATTACTAACTCGAATAATAGGTGATTTATTAGTCATCTATCCAGTGCTTAATCGCCTAAAACTAAATCATTTGAAAAACAGCATTGTCCTTTCAATCTTATTAGTCTTTGTACTCGAACTCTTAACCCCACTCTACCTACTAAAGAAGAATGTAGTCTGGAAAGGGCAAATTTTTAGGTAGGGTGAATTTATATTTTAAAAAAGGGATTCAGAAATGGATTTAATTAGTTTTGGTTTTTATAATCAAAAAGATTTACAAAAATTCAATAAAATCATTGATAAATATAATTCATTAGAAGTTTTATATAATTTTAAACAATTTGAAATTGAAGATGTTAAAGCTTTAGATGTATTAAAAGATTTTTATGGGATTTTTAGCTTTGCTTCATTAATTTGTGTAGAAACAAAAGGTACTCCTTACTACTCAGGAATATTAATAGAAGAAATGGAAAATTATTATTTTTCAAATTTGTGGGGTAAAAATGAAGATAATTCACCATTATTTTTTAATCTAATCGATGATATGATTTTAAATAAATTAAAAGATTTTGTTTTAGTATTTTCTGCTGAATTTAATAAAAAAATGATTGTTAGACAAGAGGAGATTAAAATTGAAGAATTAAAGAATAGACTTTATCGTTTATACGTTTGGCAAGAACATTATTTTGATATTTTAAACAAAACTCATATATCTGAAGACTATTATCCATTAATATTAGAAGTTAGAAGCGAATTTAAAAGGTGAATATTTATAAAATCAAATATTTTATTGATATTATCATTAATTTAAACAATGATTATAGTCGTTAATGATTTTAACACTTAACCCCACTCTACCTACTAAAGAAGAATGTAGTCTGGAAAAGGCATGTTTTTAGGTAGGGGTGTAAAAAATTAGAACAAGTAATTGGTATGAGTAGTTATGATAAAAATGTCATTTCATGAAATAATTTTTCCATTTATTTCTGAATATCTTGAAAAATTCAATATATCAGTTCCGCTTTATACATTTGTATTAGGACTTTTATGTCTTGTTTATTTAATTAGAAGTGTAAAAAAGCTAGATAAAAATGAAAACTTTTTAAAAATTTTATTTTCAGAAAAATACGATGAAAAATTTGGAGGAAAAATTCTCGGTAATTTTAATTATAGACATCAAACAATTATCTATATTTCTGGTGTCACCTTTGCTTTTATAATTGCAACTATTTTATTAATTAGAGATATTTGGATATACTTTGATACTTAATAGTTTACAATATATTTAAATATATTCTGTGAAAGTAGTCGATAAAGAAATTTAGTCTTAACCCCACTCTACCTACTCAAAAAAAATGTAGTCTGGATAGGGCAGGTTTTTAGGTAGGGGAAGTTGAAAATTTTAAAAAGGGAGATTGAAATGAATTTGAAAATATTTCTATTATTGCTTTTATTAACATCATTTGTTAAGTTTAATGATGTTTCTAAAATAGAAATGTACTATATCGATTTAGATATTGTTTTTAGACATTCAATGATTGAAGATAGTTTACCAAAATTATCATTTTCTAATAAAATCACATTCAATTCCGAAAAGCATATAAAAATTATATTAGAAGATCTTAAATTGATTTTAAAGAACAAAAAAGAATTAAATATTAATTCAATTGATTCACGAATTTTGATTAAAATATATTCTGGAAAAATAGTAACTAATAAAATAGCAATTTCAATTACAAGCTATTCTGATGGGATAATAAAGTTTGATGAAAAATATTATAATCTAAGTCACATTGAGTTTTTAAAAATCATGGATTATATACCGAAATTATAAGGAATAATTTTATTAAATCCTACACCAAAAAATAAATATTATTTGTAGTCGTTAATGATGTTTAGACTTAGCCACATCGGAGATGTGCAATATTTGTAGAAAATCAAATACCACCAGACCCACAGAGGCTGTCTAAAAAAACAATTATTTTACAAGTATAATCAAAAAACTAAAAAATAAAAATCTTCGTAATAGAGAAAAGGGTTTTAACACATTTTAAAAAAAGAAAATGAAATACACTAAGCTACAAAAAAAAATACTTGATAGTTTAGGATTACATTTCCTTTAGCCAATAAATGTGACCATTTGACATTTTAAATTGCACAAATAGGTCTTCCTCGTTCATCCAAACTTCTGTTAAATGTACATGATTAATTGGAAAAATTGGTTCATCAGTTATTTTATAAATATTTTTATATTCTTTTAGTGGAGTAGAAAATGTATCAAATTTTTCTGCAATAAATTGTGGGAATATCTCTATTTCATTTAGTTCATATTCCACATCATATAAAAAAGAGCTTTTTAATTTAATTATATTCATAGAATATGAATTTCTTGAACTAAATACTAAACTTAATCTAGTGTGGTAAAAAATAGAATCTTGATTTTTTTTCTCAGTATAAAAATAAATATGTTCTAAATTATAAGCCAAGCTTACACGATTAGAGTCTTTTCCTTCGTTGAAAAAATAGTAACCTTGATATCCACCTGTTAAATACCTAGTAAGTATTTTTTCCCCTGCTTTTGATGATTTTAATCCATCACTACAATAAGACAAAGCCATAAATGACTCGACATAACTATCATCATAGTTTTTTGATATTATTAATTCATTATCTAAAGAATCAACAAATATTATGTGCTTATTTTCTTGAATTTTTTGAGGTAAAAATCTTTCTGCAACTAACTTGTCAGAAACGTCACCTAAAGTTGATTGTTTGCAATCTTCTTTACAAGAAAGCAAAATTAATGTAATTGCAATAAACAATATTTTCAACATCTCTCCTGCTCCTTAGTAAAATGTAAGGTTTGTTTTTGATTTTCAAATTCTATTTTTCAAAAATACATAATATTTTTAATATTATCCTAAATAAATATTTCTATGAAAAAATAATTATGCTGGAAGTGGTGGTGGAGCTCTAACTGAACACATAGTTTCAATTAGTTATCAACGCCAATCGCAAATATTAGATACTTTAATTTATCCAATTTATAAAAGAAATGATTCTTTAGATAATATGGAATTAATAGGTGAAATGCGATTTTTTAAAAAGAATAAATATCCCCCTACTCCACAAAATAAATATTATTTGTAGTCGTTAATGATGTTATCGCTTAACCCCACTCTACCTGCTGAAGAAGAATGTAGTCTGGAAAGGGCAAATTTTTAGGTAGGGAAAATAAAGAAATAATAAAAATTTTAGGGATAAAGATGTGAAAATATTACTAAAAGGTTTTTATGGTGTAGAAGGATATTCGGTAAAAACCAAAGGAAAAAGATAAATGGATGTAATTGCAATTGGACTCAATAATAATGAAAACAAAAAAGAATTAGAATCTATATTAAAGGATTTTGACTTAATTAATGTTGAATATAATTACTTACCTTTTAATATAGTATCTAAAAAAGGACTTGAAATAGTTAAAGAATATTTTTCATTAAATTTTATAGGTATAATACATTTTAAAAATGATGTCAGTCCATTTTACTCAGGACCTATTCTAAGAGAAATTACAACTTATTATATTTCAAAAGAATATAATAAACAAATTTTGAGCGAACCATATTTCTTTAAGCTTATTGATGCCATAGAAAAATCAAAAATTGATAAATTTATTTTAATATTTGCAAATGAATTTGATGAAAATGATGGAATTAGATTAGAATCAGTAGATATTAAGAATCTTAAAAACAGATTATATAATGTTTATGTATGGGAAGAGGAATACTTGATATTAAAATCAAATACAACTATTCCAGAAAATTATCATCCACTTATATTAGAAGTTAATAGAGATTAAAATTATATTTTTTAATTATTTATATTTTAGCAACCCCTACTCCACAAAATAAATATTATTTTTAGTCGTTAATGATATTATCGCTTAACCCCACTCTACCTACTAAAGAAAAATGTAGTCTGGAATGGGCAAATTTTTAGGTAGGGGATTAATGGTAATATATAAAGGAAGAAATTAATGCAATTAATTAGTTTTGGCTTTTTTTCATTAAACCCAAAAAATGATTATTCCAGAATTCAGGGGTTTTGGGTGCAAATATTTAGGAGTTTTTTCGCTTTATATAGAAATACCTATATTTTTTTTAAATATAGATTACACGTTTCTATCTTTATCAAAAAAAAACTCTCTTCCATTTCTGAAAGAGAGTTTTGAAATTAAGAGATTAGAAAATTATACGCCAGTTTGATTAAACATTTTGGCTTTAAAATATTCTTTATTCATATCAGATATAAATTTAACAGAAATTGATTTAGGACAAGCAGACTCACACTCGTAGTGATTAGTACAAGCACCAAACCCTTCATTTTCCATTGTTTCCACCATAGCAACTACCCTTTTCGATCTTTCTGGTTGCCCTTGAGGAAGTAGTGCAAGGTGATTGACTTTTGCAGAAGTAAATAACATAGCTGCTCCATTTGGACAAGCCGCTACACATGCTCCGCAACCAATACATGCTGCAGCATCCATCGCTAAATCAGCATTTTCTTTTCTAATTGGAATTGCATTTGCTTCTGGAGCAGCTCCAACTCGTGTACCGATATATCCACCAGATTGAATAATTCTATCAAATGCAGTTCTATCGACAACTAAGTCTTTGATAACAGGAAAAGCTTTTGCTCTAAATGGTTCTATCCATATTTCATCTCCATCATTGAAAGATCTCATGTGCAGTTGACAAGCAGTTGCTCCAGTTTCTTTCCCATGTGGAAAACCGTTGATTGTCATTGAACAAGCACCGCATATACCTTCACGGCAATCATGATCAAATGCAATTGGTTCTAAATTAGTTTCAATTAATTTTTCGTTTAAGACATCAAGCATCTCTAAAAATGACATTTCTTCTAAAATGTTATCTACATTGTAAGTTTCAAACTTTCCTTCAGAGTTACTTTTTTGTTGTCTCCAAACATTTAATTTAAGTTTCATTTTAAATTACCTTTATTTATTTTCAATTATTTATAACTTCTAACAGAAAGCTTAACATTTTCAAACTTAAGTTCTTCTTTATGTCTGTTTGGTTTATTTTCAACACCTGTATATTCCCATGCCGCAACATGAGTGAAGTCTTCGTCATTTCTTTTAGCTTCACCATCAGGAGTTTGATGTTCCTCTCTAAAGTGTGCACCAGCTGATTCATCTCTTTCGAGAGCATCCCATGTCATCATTTCAGCAAATTCTAAGAAGTCAGCTACTCTTGTAGCACGCTCTAAAGCAACATTCAAATCTTCACCAGAGCCAGGAATATTCACATTTTGCCAAAACTCTTCTCTGATTTCTGGTATTCTTGCTAATGCTTCTTTCAATCCAGCTTCAGTTCTTGACATACCTACTTTATCCCACATTAAAAGTCCAAGTTCTTTATGGAATGAAACAGGTGAACGTTTTCCTTTAATATTCATCAAAGTATTAATTTTATTTTGAATTTCTTCAGTTGCTTTTTTAAATTCAGGATGAGTTTCATCAATTTGCTCTAATCCACCTTGAGCTAAGTAAGGAGCAATAGTATAAGGAATAACAAAATAACCATCAGCTAGACCTTGCATAAGTGCAGATGCACCTAATCTATTAGCACCGTGGTCAGAGAAGTTAGCTTCCCCTAAAGCAAATAAGCCAGGCATTGTTGTCATTAAATTATAATCAACCCACAAGCCACCCATAGTATAGTGAGAAGCAGGATAAATCATCATTGGCTCTCTGTAAGGGCTTTTTCCTGTAATACGTTCATACATATCAAATAAGTTACCATAACGAGCTTCAATTGTGTCTTTACCTAAACGTGCGATTGCATCTCTAAAGTCAAGATAAACACCAAAGCCAGTAGCTGCAACACCTCTTCCTTCATCACATACTTGTTTAGCTGCTCTTGAAGAAATATCTCTTGGTGATAAATTACCAAAGGAAGGATATTTTCTTTCAAGGTAGTAATCTCTTTCGCTATCAGGAATATCATTAGGATGTCTTTTCTCGCCTTTTGCTTTTGGTACCCATATTCTACCATCATTTCTAAGTGATTCTGACATCAAAGTTAATTTTGATTGGTGGTCTCCAGAAACTGGAATACAAGTTGGGTGAATTTGAGTATAACAAGGGTTAGCAAATAAAGCACCTTTTTTGTAAGCTCTATATGCAGCAGTTACATTACATGCTTGAGCATTAGTAGATAAAAAGAATACATTACCATAACCACCTGTACCAAGTAAAACTGCATCTCCCCAATGAGATTCCAATTTACCTGTTTTCATATCTCTAACAATAATTCCACGAGTTTTTCCATTAATAACTACAACATCCATCATTTCTTTACGAGTGTGTAGTTTAACTCCACCATTATGAACATTTTTAGAAAGTGCAGAGTAAGCACCTAATAATAACTGCTGACCAGTTTGACCTTTAGCATAAAATGTTCTC
>JAUIIX010000114.1 GCA_030431515.1 bacterium | reverse complement strand
TCCGACTACAATGACAGGTAGGAGCAATATGAAAAGTAGGTTTCTGAATATGCCGTTCATGAAAATTTCTGATATCGTTTTTTTAATGCTACACAACGAATACGGCTTGGCGGCGGGCTGGCAGGTGGCTTGTGTAGTGGAGTGGGCGAAGCACACGAAACGGAACAAGCTACCTGCCAGACTGACGACCAAACTGCTGTTATATGCTTTATTTTATTGCATTAATATCAAATATATCAACCTCTCTTGACAGTTTTGTCTTATAAGCTATTAAATCTTCTTTTTTTATAACTTTTACGTCCTTCCCAAATACATTTATAATGTTATTGTTATCAAAATCAGTTATAAAATTAGTCCATATGTTATTATTAATATCAAAAATTCTTGTATTATGTGTGCCTGCTAAGTCAATTTCTTGACCTTCATAGTTTAGTGTTGTTAGATGTAAATCCCAACTCTCATCTTTATAAATTTCAGGACCATAGATAATATAATCTTTAATATCATCCATTATTAGGGGAAGTTTTTCTTCGTCATAATCAATATCTATGTCAGCTAATTCTCTTTTAGTTCCATATAATTGAGCAGAAAAACCTCCAGATAGCCGAAAATTAATTTTGTTTTTTTCAAGTAAATTTAATATCCAATGAAATGCTAATTCTGTATTTCTCATGACTAAATTGTTTATTTAATTTATAATTGCACCTAAATTTCTAAGGTTATTAATATCTCCAGTTGAAATGCCTTGTATATTAGTTATATTCATTTCTTCATATGGTCTCTTTGGGGTAATTGTTTTATGTAAGCCATTCTGAGCAATGTCCCAAATTATGATAGTTCCATTTTCAACACCTATTGCAATTTGGTTTTTGGCTTTAATAAATTCAACACTTTTTATGCTATCCTCTGCTACTTGGATATTTGAAATGAGTTCGCCGTTTAATGACCAAATTTTTACTGATATATCATCACTGCCTGAATAAAAAATAAATGAACTATCATTGAATGAGAGAGCCTTTACCATATTTGTGTGATTTGATAAAGTCTTGATTTCAGAATCTTGACCAATTTCCCATATTTTTATTACAGAATCTTCCCCGGAACTTATCAAAGTTTTATTATCAATAAATTTTACTGCCCTAACACAGTTAGTGTGGTCATTAAAACTATATATTGTTTTAAATGATTTCATCTCAATAATTTTTACCTTAAAATCATCATCTCCAAATGCTAAATACTCACCATCTGGACTGAAATCAAGACATCGAACCGCAAATTGTGCATTGGAAATTTCTTTCACACAATTATAATTGATTAAATCCCATATTTTAACAGTATTATCTTCACTACCTGATGCAATAACATTCTTTTTTTCATTATATGCAATTGCATATATTGGTTCAGAATGCGCTTGAATTGACTTTATAGATGTTTTCTTCTTTAAATCCCATATTTTTATAGTTTTATCTTCACTTCCACTAAAAAGTTGATTGCCTTCTGAATTAAAACAAATAGACCGACACCTTGCACTGTGTTCTTGAAAACTAAATATTTGATTATAGGTATCAATATCATAGATTGAGATTTCGTAGTTGTCACTTATGGCCATTAATTTTGACTTATCTGAATAAGCTATATTCCATATAGCATTATTATATGAATTAATTATTTTCAAGCATTTACTTTCGTTTAAATTCCAAATACTTAATGATTCGTCTTCGCTACCACAAGCTAAAATGTTTTTAGTTTCATTTACAGCTAAAGAAACTATGGCATCAGTATGCTCGATGTATGTGTCAATACATACACTATTTTTTACGTCCCATATTTTTATTGTACTATCTTTACTACCAGAAATAATAAAATTATCATTTTTATAAAACGATAATTTTGTTATCCAATCGCTATGTGCACTTAATTCCTTTACTATATTACCAGTGTCAATGTCCCAAATCAAAATCCGTTTATCAGAGCCTGCGCTTGCCATTAAATTTTTATTCTTACTAATAGCTAAATCAAGTACTGCTCCTTTGTGATTCTGCCATACATGAATAAGCTTACGACTACTTATATTCCAAAATTTTATCAGTCCTTCATCACCAGATGTGATAAGAATATTTGAATAATCAGGATAAAAAATGACGGTTTTTATCATATCGTTATCTTTATGCTCCCATAAAATTTCAGATGTTATAACATCAATAACATAAAATTTCGAATTTTCAAGACCACAAGCAATCAAAGTGCTGTCAGAGTTAATTGTTACTGTTCTTATCTGACTGTCAAGTTGAATTGTGCTTAAACATGAATTATTGGTTAAATCCCATATTTTTAATGTTCTGTCTTCACTTCCTGAAACTAAAATTGAGTCATCTATATTAAATACTAATGCCCAAATCCAATCAGTATGGCCGATTAATGTGTATAATAAAGTATTTGCATAGATGTCATAAACATCTATGTTATTAGTTGTATTTCCGACTGCAAGTAACTCGTTGTTATTGCTATATGAAGTTGATAATATTGCGCCAAAAGATTGTGTAAATCTTGTATTTATGAATTTTGAGTTCGTGAAATCTACATTATTTAAAATTTGATTTTGTAAAAAGGCTTGTCTAATTACCATATTTGAAAAATCACAGTTTGTGAAATCAAAATTCAAATATGCTAATAAATTGATTATATTGCCAGGTATATAGTTATCTTCAATCATTATATCTGTTTGAAGCCCTTTTATAATTGTTAATAAACGCTCAATTAGTAATTCTTTGGTTCCGAAAATTGCTACAAGTCTATCTATTAAGGGTTTTATAACAATACGTATTTGACTATTTCTAATGTGGTTTTTACCAGTTGCTTTATATAAAGCAAAATTGCTAAAGAAATAGAACTTGCCAGACTTTATTTCTTTAGCAATATTTGATGCATAATCTGACATCAAATATTCTTGAATATCAGCTTTGTTGAGTTTTACTTCGTTGCCAACTTTAGATATTAATTTGAATGTTGCGTATTCAACCAAAACAGGTTGTATTGTGAAGTTTATCTGATTTCGCTCTAAGGGAAGTCTTTTTTGAATACTTTGAATTGTTGATGGAAGATTATCTTTAGAATCGTATCTTAATAAGTCATTATGTAAATCATCTATGGAAATTGGTTCTCTATTAATTGCTAACCATAATAGAACTTCTTTTTCATATTCATTCAGCCTGTCATAATGCCATTCCAACAATTCTTGCATATCATTAAAAATAGGTTTGCCAGAGTTTAAGAAAGATGCAATTTTTCCAAAATACACTTCTTCAATATGTCTCGCACTTAGCTCAAGAGCAAGTGGATTACCGTTGTACAGTTCCACAATTGTATCATAATCATTATTTGTTCCATGAAATGAACCGATTTGTTCAAATATTTTTCGTGCTTCAAAAGAATTTAGGCCACTTAACTCTAATACCTTAACAGGTCTATTAACACCTTCTAATTTCGCAATTTCATTCGGTTTTTCTCTGCTTGTTAATATAACACAACTATTATGTAAACAATTACCCAACTGATTAAATAGCATACCGTAATTCTCATACCCATCTAAATAGCCAGTTTTACTATTAGAATCCAGTATAGATTCAACATTATCTATGACAATTAAGCATTTTTTAAATCTCAAATGATGCATTATTCTTTCGAACTGTAGTCCTTGCTTTTCTGGTAATTTAGTTTCTTGATTATTTGAAAGAAATTTTACAATATCTGTAAGTAATTCACTTAATGTAGGTGCATTGATTAATTTTCTCCAAACAATATAATTAAATTCATTTTGTATATTTTGAGCTATTTTTATAGACAAATCAGTCTTTCCTATACCACTTTTTCCGAGCTTAACCGATAACTTTGTTTTTCCAATACCCGCTAATCCAAGAATTAGTATTAATCGAGATTTTTCTTCAATAATCCATTTTTGCAATAATTCTAACTCATAAATTCTTCCGACGAAATTTGTAATGTCAGGTGCATAGCCCCAGTCTGCTTTTAAGTTTTTATTTACAAATGTTTCTTCAATACTGGATTCAATTGTATTTTGTTCGGTAAGATTTTGGTTTGATATAATTCTGAAAATATCGTTAAAGTTACTACTTCGATGCATTTCAGGTGTAAGAGTATTCATATCTTTAATGATATCAGTCAATTTTGCAATTGTTCCCCGAATTTCAGTATATAAATCAATATCATCTCTAATTCCTTGAAGATTAGCTGCACCAACCTCTTTTATTGCGTCGTCTAATTCTTTAACTTGGTTTTCCCAAAATTTTATATACTTTATCCTTGCAATTGCTTTGTAAATATTTGCATCTTCTAATATTACAGGAAATATCCTTTGCGAAAAATTCTTGTTGTTAGAGATTTGCAAAAGTTCATACATACAATTTTCAGATTTCAAATACTTGTCGCTAATTACTGTTATGATATAGTTGCCAGCTCCAATTTCGTTCATGAACTCTTTAATACTTCCTTTGTAGCCAAGTTTTTCTTTATCTCGTATGACATTTAAGCCATTCTCTTTACATTGATTGCAAATCTCGTCTACAATTTTTTCACTTTCTCCTCCCCATGCATAGGAAATATAAACTTTGGGATTATCCATATTGTTTCTTATTTGAAATTTTCAAAATTTATTTGTTATCTATTTGTAACTGAAAATTGCATATAACGGTTTGTGTATGGTGCGTATCCCGCAGGGTATGCACTATACACCATGTTGAACTAAACCTTCGGTAGCTTTTAATCTTCTAATATTCAATTACTTTGCAAAAGTAATCTTTAATATTTAATACCATGAAAAAAAAAGTGAACAC
>JAUIIX010000113.1 GCA_030431515.1 bacterium | reverse complement strand
CAACCGTATCTAAGCTCCTTTGTCTCAAATCTGCAGCCACTTGTCGAGTAGTTATCGCGTGCAAATCAGCCACCATAAAAAAACTATCAAACTCATTCTGCATCTCAACCCAATTCTTCAAAGCCCCAGTAATATGCCCTATCGTCAAAAAACCAGAAGGAGTTACACCACTTAAAATTCTCTTTTTCATTTCATTCATATTAAATCCATTTTCAGTCAATTAAAATCACTCAAAATTAAGAATAATTCCTCAAATTCAATAATTTTAAATCTATCAATCTTTAATCTTTCAATTTGCAACAAATCAATCTTGCTTATTTCGCCTTTTTCTCATAGCTGTAGCAATCAAGACTATTGAAACTATAACTATCAACAATATTTCAGTCATTCCTAATCCAAACATTTACACTTCCTTTTTTTAATTATTAAAATCTAACTCACAAATATAATAAAAACCCTTTCAAATATACCTTCCGTCATCTTCCGAGACGTTTTTACTATCTTCCGAACTCTTTACGCCATCTTCCGAAGGACTTCCGTCATCTTCCGAACTATATCATTCATCTTCCGAACAATTTACATCACTCGAGATAATATTCTAAATAGCTAAAGTAATTCGGAAGATAGTTATAGTCATACAGAGCGAAGTGAAGAATCCATTATTATAGGCAGAAAAAATAGAAAAGAATGGTTAATTTAGAATTATAACTACTTGAAAATATAAATAATATAGTATCGTCAAAGTTATTGTAATAAATTTTATCCATAAAATACTTTATGAAGTATGCTTTTACTTATTATTTTATTAAATTATTGTTTAGCAATATCCGAAGAAGATGATTACAAGTATTTTGTAAAAGAATTTGATATTATTTATAGCAATATTCCAAATCAAAAAGGTTTTAATACTTTATTGTCTTTAAAACACCGTTCATATAGTATGTATTATTATAAAAAAGGGATTTATTTTTATTTAGAGGAAGATATTTCATATACTCATGATGGTGATGAATACTATTTTAGTTTGGGAGGTATGTTTGGATTAAAAGCGGTATTAATTCCTGAAAGCAACATGAATTATCCTTTTAAATTAGATATTGATATTGGGTTAGGATTTGCCTCTTTATCATCAGAAACATATTATTTTAATTTTAATTGGTTACCAGAATATATGGGTGTTAAAGTTTCAAGTAATATAATTATAAAATACAATAGAGTAGGGTTAGTTCTTGGATACTCGCATTACTTTGAATTACAATTTTCAAGAGCTTTTAATATCGGGTTAAACTATAGGATAATCTCACCTCGAGAAATGTTTGATTAACGTGATAGAAAATTTGGCGTTAATACCATTCGAAACGGCGGAAAGAGTATTTGAGAGTGTTTTGGGCTTGTAAAGTGCTATGACAGATGTAGATAATTCGAACGAGATTCTTCACTTCGTTCAGAATGACAAAGAAAGCAGGCAGTGGATTCCACGCTCTGCTCTGAATGACAAAGAGAAGACAGCGTAGAGAGTATTCGAGAGGGTTTTGGGCTTGTAAAGTGCTATGATAGACGTAGAAAATGCTTGGGAGATTCTTCACTTCGTTCAGAATGACAGGGAAAGCAGGCAGTGGATTCTTCGCTCCGCTCTGAATGACAGGGAGAAGACGGCGGAAATGTTCTTCGAGAGGGTTTTGGAAGATTATTTACTTAAGAGCCATTCCAATGCCTCGTCGAAATCACCAAAAAACTCTATGTTTGTAACATCATTATCTTTTAATACTTTCCTTAGATGAACGTAATTAACTTCATCATAAAATTCTCCCTTGTAATTAGCAAGGAATGTGTTATTTGGGTAGTTGTATATTTTATTAAAGTTTTGTAAAATATGCAACTCAACATCATAGCTTAGTCGAATGAAAGTTAAAGAAGTATCAGAAAAGATTCGATTACATTTATTTTCAACTAGAAGATTTCTAATTATTTCCGTAGTTTTTAAATGTTCTGTTGGATGATTTAAATCAATGTTCTTATTGATAAGCTTAACAAAAACAATATGATAATCAGGGTTATAAGTTATAGAAAAGTTAATGTTATTCATGAGTTATCCATTAGTTTAATTTTAATAAAATAAATATTTTTTTAAAATGTAAGTGTAACTTAATTTATGTATTACAAATATAATAAAAATAAATGGTAAATTAAAATAATTGAAAATATTAATTTGATTTTAGCAAATGTTTACTTAGATTATAGAAACAATTAAAAAATTCTATAAGATGTAAATTCTATTTTAGAACGTGTAAATTCTATACTTGATGGCGGAAGGAGTATTCGAGAGGGTTTTGGGCTTGAAAAGTGCTATAATAGACGTAGAAAATGCTTGGGAGATTCATCGCTTCGTTCAGAATGACACTAAGTAGATGAAATAAAAATTTATAAATCAGATTGAGGAGCCTTCCCAAAGTAATTTAATTGTAATAAATTAAGTATTGGCTCTTCTTTCTGGTGTTTTTATGATATTCGAGAAGCAGTAAATGTTCTTCGAGAGGGTTTTGGGCTTGTAAAGTGCTATGATAGACGTAGAAAATGCTTGGGAGATTCTTCACTTTGTTCAGAATGACACTCACTTTTTTCAGAATGACAGGGAAAAGACGGCGGAAAATTAAATAATCAGATTGAAGAGTCCAAAAAAATTACATAGAAACCCCTATATAAAAAACGGATTCTTCTTTCTGGTGTTTTAAAGATAATCGAGAAGCCGTAAATACCATTCGAGACGGCGTAAGGAGTATTCGAGAGGGTTTTGGGGGTGGAATAAATGATTAATAAATGTATTAGGAGAATTATATGAATGAAAAATTTTATACTTTTGAAACAAAAGTAGGTTATAGAAATCAAGCAGTAGTAATAGAACCTATTAGTGAATATGAAGAGCTTGAACTTATAAATGAAAACTCTCCATTACTTACTAATAGAGATTATGTGGTAAAAAAAGGTAGAATTTGGGCAGATTTTATTGGTTTTGAAACAAGCTTTTTATTTGCAATATCAAATCGAGTAAAAGAATATATAGAAAATAAGGGATTAAAAGGATTAAAGTTATTTCCAATAAATATAATTAACCAGCCAGACAAAGAGTATTATTGCTTTTATCATACTCATAAAGCTGGAAAAATAACAAATTTAGCCCGAAATTTAAACGGAAAAGATGATAACGTAAAATTTGATATAAAAAAATGGAATGGAAATGATTTTTTTACTTTAGAAGAAACATTATTAAATATATGCAGAGAAGATTTTGCTCAAGAATTCAGCAAAAAGAAATATAAAAATATTGAAATAAATCCTCTTTAGTTTAGTATTAGAACTGTACATCCTACATTAACAATGTATATCGTTAAAACTAAAAGTAGAAGAGTTAAAGAAGAAGCCGTAAATACTATTCGAGACGGCGTAAATGTTCTTCGAGAGGGTTTTGGGCTTGTAAAGTGCAATGAAAGACGGTGATAATGCTTGGGAGATTCTTCACTTCGTTCAGAATGACAGGGAAAGCAGGCAGTGGATTCTTCGCTTCGCTCTGACTAATGAGTAATTCAACTTTGAATTATATAAATCCATAAAAAAAGCCACCATAAAGGTGGCTTTGATTAAATCTAAATAATTTGAATTATTTAAACGCTTCTATTATTAGTTTTTGCTACTGATTTACCTTGCATGAATAATAATAAGTAATCTCTTGAACCAGCTTTTGAATCAGTTCCTGACATATTGAATCCTCCAAATGGATGAACATCAACTAAGGCACCTGTACATTTTCTGTTTAAGTAAAGATTACCACAATGTAATTCTCTTCTTGCTCTTTCTAATTTTTCCTCATTATTTGTGATTAATCCACCTGTTAAACCATAAATCGTTGAGTTAAATATCTCAACTGAATGTTCAAAGTCATTTGATTTGATTAGAGATAAAACTGGACCAAACACTTCTTCTTTTGCTAAAGTATCATTTTCACCTGTTTCAATTACAGTTGGTTTGATATACCAGCCAGATTTATTTTCATCATCACCACCACAAAGTAATTTACCTTCTTTGCTGCCTATTTCAATATAATTTAAGATTGATTTATAAGCACTTTCGTTGATTACAGCACCATTTGCGAAGTTATCTTTCGCATCTCCAACTTGTAATGCTTTAGTTTTTTCAATAATCAAAGGAACAACTTTATCCCAAACTTTTTGGTCGATTATTGCACGAGAACCAGCTGAACATTTTTGTCCTTGGAAACCAAAAGCTGCTTTTACAACTTGGTCAGCTGAATATTCGTAATCTGTGATTTCTGAATCAATTATCATTGCGTCTTTTCCACCCATTTCGGCAACAACTCTTTTCAACCAAATTTGACCTGGATTAACTTTTGCTGCTCTTTCGTAAATTCTAATTCCAACTTCCATTGAACCAGTGAAAGAAATAAATCTTGTTTGAGGATGGTCAACTAAATAATCCCCAGTTTCTGCTCCTGACGCAACTAAGAAGTTGATAACTCCAGCAGGTAAACCAAGTGAGTTCATAATATCCATAAACAACCAACCCATCATTGGGCTATCAGATGATGGCTTTAAAACAATTGTGTTTCCAGATACTATTGATGCAGTTGCCATTCCAATTAAAATTGCAAATGGGAAATTCCAAGGTGGAACAACTAAGCCAACTCCAAGTGGAATATAAAAATAGTCGTTATCTTCGCCATCAGCACCTGTTAATTCTTGCTTTTGTGAGTATCTAATCATTTCACGACCGTAAAAGTCCAAAAAGTCGATTGCTTCACAAGTATCTGCATCAGCTTCAATGTAGTTCTTACCAACTTCAGAAATCATCCA